>CAYZTA010000044.1:0-19504 GCA_964481145.1 uncultured Sandaracinus sp. | reverse complement strand
TTGCTCCCGCTTTGCCTTCTGCGATCTCTATCGCCTCTCCGCCCGCATCCGACTCTTCCCCCGCGTCCGCCTCTGCCCCCGCATCTAACTCAGACACATGTCCCGCATCGGAGCGCTCCCCAATCGACGCCTGTTGATCACAAGCCACGAGCAAACAAAGCAATGGCCAAAAGCGTTTCATCCGCGTCCTCGATATCAGCGGCCAAAATGAACCGCCGTCCTGTGTTTGGCTCGACCCTCTGCAATCTGTCATCGACCTGTGCGTAAACTCTCGAATTACTCCTCCGCGGCCGCCCTCGAGCGCGCGATCTGCGCATAAAACACGCTGTTCGGATACCGCGCTCGGAACCGTGCCGCTTCGGTGTCTCCCTCGGCCCGACGCCCCGCCAAATAGAGCGCGCGAACATGCAATGCATCTCGCTCCTCACGCAGCGCTGCGTTCGGAAAACGCCGGCGATGTACCTCGAGCGCGTTGAGCGCCGCCGCCGCATCCCCTCGCCCAAACGCCGCTTCTGCGCGCTCGAGCCATAGCCGCTCTGCGTCCACGTCATCTCCGCGAGGACGAGCCCGCGACGGCCCCGCATCAGACGAAACTGGCGCCTCGCGCCGTCTCACGCTCGCATGCTCACCCGTCGTCGTGGCGACGAAAGAAGCATCCGGCACCGACTCGCTCGAGGTCGAAGCATCGATTCCAGCATCGTTTGGAGCGATCACCACGGCCACTTCTGCGCTTTGAGTCGAGGATTCCCGCGCCTCTTCGAGCGGAAGCAAAACCGCTCGGTCCACACCCACGCCCAATGCCGCACCGACGAACAGCGTCGTTCCAAGTTGGGCGACCTTCGCGACGGTCCAACCGGAGGTAGAGCCTGCCACGTCCGCCACAGACGAGCCGTGATCCACGGGCGCCATGGGCATCGTCACACCGAGCCGTGAAGCAAGCCGCGAGGCGACCTCATCGGGCATTCCAGGAGCGTTTCGCTCGCTCTCGAGCAGCGCTTCGATCATGAGTTCGTCCTCTTGGCTCATGGCGCACCTCGCAAACGACGGACCGCGCTCGCGAACTCCTCACGCGCCGCGCGGAGCCGCGAATAGGCAGTATTGAGCGGAATGGAGAGCGCTTCTGCAATCGAGGGCATCGCCTCGGCATCGAGCTCGTGAAGCACGAACACCGCGCGCTTGTCATCGTCCAGCGCATCGAGCGCACGGAGCACCAACGCTCGCTGCTCGCTCGCCTCGAGCGCACGCTCCGGCGTCTGCACGCGAGGCTCGTCATCGGGCGGGTCGAGATCTTGCTCGGGTGTCTCGAGAACATTCTTGAACGAACGACGAAAGTCTGCCGCGGTTCGCATTGCGATTCCGAAGATCCAAGGACGAACGGGGCGCGCTGGATCGAAATCGCTCAGCTTTCGATGAACGACGACGAGCACGTCGTGTGCGACGTCCTCGAGATGTCGCTCTGGAATTCCAAGCCTTCGCAAGCTTTTCCAAAGATAATCTCGCTCGCGTGCATACACGTCCTCGAAGCGCGGCCTTTGCGCGACGGAACGCTGGGTCGAATCGATAGAACTCACGACATAAGAGAGTTTGGGGTGAGCCGAGTGAATCCGTTAAAAAATCACACCGGCCCCCGCGCCCAGCGTGAAAGCGACCGCAGGAAGAGACCAGACGGTTTCGCCGGAGAGCTGAAGTGAGGTCCTCGCGAGCGCGGGCAACACGTCGAATCGAAGGTGAAGGAACACAGGATCGAGGAGGAACTCGCCGAAGAGGCGCGCCCCCAAGGTCGCGTACAGCGTCGATGCCGTGCGCGCGCCTGTATATTCATACCCCGTCGCGCGCAACGCACCCGCCCCACCGATGATGCACCCGCCCACGTAGACATATCGAGCACACGCATAGAGCGCGCCCATCGCAATCGATGCCTCGATGCGTCCACCCTCGGCATCTCTTGCGAAGGGAATGTCGAAGCGGCCTTCGAGCCCAATCGAAAAGACATCTCCGATGCGCAATCCAGCATCGAGTCCAAGGCCAGGAACGACGGACGGGGCACTTTCGAATGCCGCGAGGGCGAACGCCAAGAACTCGAAGCGAATCGGAGTCTTTGGCTCGGCAGGCTCTTCTGGCGCAGGTTCGATCGCCCTCGTCGATTCTGCGGGCGGGGATGAATGCTCTTCAATCGGCGAAGGAGCCTCGCTCGGAATCGGCGTGACATCTTCAGGCTCTGCAACTGGAACTGGTGGGTCTCGCACGAGCATGGCGAGCGTGAGTGCGACCGCTGCGCGAAGTGACGAATCGCATTCGGCGCGACGCCAATCACGATTTCCCAAGGATCTCCCCTCGTGATCGAGCATCTCGAGACGGACCACGGATTCCTCTCCCACGCGCCGCACATCGAGTCGCAATCGGATGCTCGCTGCTTCTGGATCGAGCGCGAAAGGATCACGACCCAGGCGCGCGGCAATTCGAAGCGCGAGATCTTCCGTCTCGAGACAACCCTCACTCGCTTCGTCGGCGGAGATCTCGATGGCCGCCATGGGCTCTTGGGCGAAGCTGGAACTTGCCCAGCCGAGCCAACAGAAGAGCACCGTGAATGCCATGCGCTGCATCGGAGGGCCGAGGGTGCGCGAGCCCGACGTTCTCGTCAACGCACGATGCGCTCGGACGATGACACACGCGCGAAGCGCGAGGCGAGCGCTCTTGCTCGGCAACGAACCACGTCGAGTTTACGAGCTTTGCATGTCGAAACGGCGCCATTCGAAATAATCAAAACGGGACGCCGAGATGGCCGTAGAACTGGTCGATTCCACCTTCACTCAGGCCTCGGGCATAGCCCACACGCAGGCTGAAACCGAGCAAATAAAAGATCGTGAAATCGAGGTGGAGCTCCGCGCCCACGCCGAAACGAAAACGCGAAAAGTCGATGTCTCCCCGAAACGCATCTCCCGTATCACCGAAGACCGTGGCCCAGAGCCGATTGAGATAGATAGGCAGCGTCAACACACCGCGATTCAAGCGCGCGATCAGGAATCGATATTCGAGCTGGAGGAGATGGAATTGATTTCCGACGCGATCGTTGGGGGCGTACCCGCGCAAAGCCGTTCCGCCCAGAATAATGGGACTGCTCAATCCGGAAATCAGTCCCACGTTGGGAAATCCGCCGACACCGAAGGTTCCCTGTCTTTCGAGATCGCCCCCGCTGATGCCTCCGCCATAGCGAACTGCAATCACATGCTCGAGCCATGGCATGGGGAAATATTGCGTGAGCGACCAAACCGCGGAGTGCACTCGATATTGTGAGCCAATCGCGGGATCGGAAAATGACAGCGAAACCCCGAATGAACGCCCGTTCGAGGGGCTGATGTCGTAAGGATAGCGCTCCACGTCGCTATAGCTGAAGCCCATCCGCACCGTCGAAAAGAGCCCGGTTTCGGGGAAAATAGGAGGTGGATAATTGGGATCGGGCACATCCCTCGACAAGGGTTCGGCAGCCTGCGTATGCGACAAAGAATAGGCGAGTGAAACGGACGCGCCACGAAACGCCCGCGGGAACGAATAGCCGAGCGAGAGATCGCCGCCCATGACCTCTTGAATCCATGGCAGCGATTGGCCGGAGATCTCGAGTCCACCTGCCCTCGTGATGTAGCGATATCCACGCACTCTGATCGACACAGGAAGTCGATTGTAGGAATAGCCTGCGTCGAGCGAGAGATTGCCGCGCACGAGGCCAAATCCGAGTCTCGTGTTCCATGAGTGAAATCCGGCGAGATCTTCTCCGGCAACGCTGACCCCGAGCGTCGTGCCAAAAGCATCAGGGCTCAGATCGAGGAGATACGAGCGCGGATATATGGTCGCGAGCGGATCGTAGTCGTCACTTTCGGCTGTCCAAAGATCATCACTCTCCTCGCCAGAGCTAGAAGGGCGGGTGTCGATGAAGCTCGGCGCGTCACGAAAACCAAGAGGTTCGATTGGCATCGAAAATAAATCGAAGCCGTACGACGTATAGCCAACATACACCATGTGTCGTCCATCTTCGGAGATCGCGGGCTGATATGCGCCAGCGATGACGTTCGTGACTTGACGCAAACGTCCGCTCGCGAGCTCGTACACGTAGATATTCGAAATACCGGTGCGATCCGATGCGAAATACACGAGCGAGCCATCGGCTGAAAACACGGGCCCGGTCTCCTGGGCTCGATCATGCGTCAGATCGGTGATGCGCCCAGTGTCGATATCGATGAGCACCACGTCGCGGAATCCGCCGCGCCGCCAGGTCGAAGCCACGAGGGTGCGTCCATCGGGAGAGAATCGAGGGGTGTACCATTGCTCGAAGCGTGTGCCTGTGGAGAGCTCCCTCATCGTATTTTCGATGTCGGTGAGCTCCGCGATCATCAATCGAGTCGTGCCCGCTCGTGACACCGTGAATGCGATGTGACGACCGTCCGGGGACAGATCTGGCTCGCGCGCGCGAAGCCCATAGGTGAGCCGCGTCTCGTGGGACGTCTCAAGGTCGCGGGCGAACAGATCCGAGAAAAAATAGACGTCTCGAAATCCATCGACCTTCGAATACACGATCGTGCGGCCATTGGGATGCACCGCAGCTTCACCCCCTGAGTTCATTCGGGCGAGCGTTTGCCCAGGTTCTCCCGTGTGTGGATCGACGATCATGAGTCGCGAACGAGAGCGGCTGTCCGACCGCAAGTACATGAGCTCGCCGTTTCGTAGAAAGCGCGGCGCGCGCGCGGTCTCTCCGTGATCGGTCAGCCGCGTGCCTTCACGCCGTCCGATCGCGTCCACGAGGCGTTGTTGCGCGCGATAGTGTGTGCGCCGTTCTTCGAGAAATTCTTCCCACAGTTCGACGAAGGTCTTGCCTGTCGCCCGCTCCGCGACGCGATTGATGCCATAGGGCAGAATCGAAGCACCGTAGTCGTGCGCGATCTGCGCGAGTGCCATGCGGCCATGACGCTCTGCGATATAACGCACGAAATACGAACCATAGAGGTAAGCCGCGTGCCCGTGAGGCCAACGATCGGCGCTGCTCGAAACTTGATCGAGATCCCAGAAGCGGTCCTCCAGCGCGTCCATGCGCAGGTACATATCCCACTGAGAGCTGCGGAGACGCCCGCCCGAAGTGAGCTCTGTTTCCTCGAAGACAGCGAGCCCTTCGAGGAACCAGCGAGGCTGCACGTGGTTCGGCATATAGACCCTGCCGAGCAGCAGATTCAGGAGGGACGGCAGGCCACTCGCCGTATCGAGATGGAGAATATGCGTGTATTCGTGTGTGACGAGCGTCGTGAGCCAATCGTCATACTCCGCGAGCGGAGAGAGATCGTCGGGCGCCTCGGCATAGAGTCGAATGGTACCGAAGGGCAGGGCAGTGGCCGAACCGTTGGCCGAATCGGAATCGTCGGTGAGGAGGATATGCACCCGTTCGCTCGGTTCGTGGGCGAGCAGCGTGGAAAGTGAAGCGTGCGCACGTTCGGCCACGCGTGCGATTCGTCGGGCCAGAAATCCAAGCGGTTCGTGATAGGTGATAATGAAGTGAGGTGTACGAATGGTATGCCAAGGAAGGCTCGGATCGCGGACCTGTGCCTCGGCGTTTTCGGACAACGCGATGACGCAGATCAAGATCAGAAGCAGTCTCCCCAAGGAGGGGAAGGGGCAGCCACGCACGGGGCCGAGCGTTCCTTTGGAAGCCGCCCTTGGTCAAGATGTTCATTTGCAGTGCTCCGCGTCGTCCATCCTTGACCTCCAAAGCTCGAAAGTCATAGGCTGGATTCGCACCGATGGAGCCGCCCGTTCCGAAGATGACAACGCCTCCTCCCGTGAGGTCTGCAAAGCAGTACGCGCTGCGGTTCATTTCCGGAAAATATCAAGGAGGTGAGTTCCCGCTACCGAACAACAAAGAAGTTGTGGTCGGTCGTTCGAGTGAGCTCGATGTCGTCCTCGTCGAGGACATGGTCTCGAGGCGTCACACCAAGCTGACGGTCAGTGGAGACCAGATTTTCATTCAGGATCTGGGCTCGACGAACGGGACGTTCGTCAACGGAGAGAAGATCAAGCGCGCCCGCCTGCAGGAGGGCGATCGCATTTTGATCGGCACATCGATCATCAAACTCGTGAGTTCGGACCTCCCTTCCGGAGAACCCAAAGTCAAGCTCGAAGATGTCGCAGCAGGTCGGCGCAGCTCTCAGGTGCGCACGATGTCGGGGTCGATCGCCGAGATTCCGCTTCCAGACTTGATGCAGCTCTTCGGCGCCAGCAAAAAAAGCGGCGTTCTCGTGATTCGGACCGACGCCGACGTCGGCAAGATGTACATCGATCACGGTCGCATCGTGTTTGCCAGTGTGAACGAGCACGACGACGTGCCGCCGCTCAAGAGCCTGTATCGCATTTTGACTTGGGAACACGGCGCTTTTGACATGGAACCGCCAGAAGCGCGGGATTTTCCAGAGAAAATCGAGATGTCCGTCGAGGGCATTCTGATGGAAGCCATGCGGCAAATCGACGAGATTCGCCGACTCGGCAGCGATATGCCCGCGCTTCAAGCGAGCCTCTTGCTCACGATGCCGATGATCCCGCCGTTGCGTGATCTGAGCCCCGAAGAGCTCGATGTCCTTCAGCTTGCCTACAACTACGGCCACGTCGAGACCGTGCTCAATCGAAGCCTCGTGAATGATTTGGATACGTCCCAAATCCTCGTGAGGCTCATCAAGAACGGATATTTGCGCGTGGAGTGACGCGGCGTTGGAGCCGTGATTCCGTGCATGCCGTCGCGGCCCTCACCAAGAGGCGTGATCGTCTGTCCAGTTATGGCATTCCCACTCAAGGGGGGCATATTGTCTCAGGTAGATCGATTCTACCCAAGGTGAGTGATGGGAACCGGCCACTACGTGTTGCTCGAGCGAATTGGCATCGGTGGGATGGCCGAAGTTTTTCGCGCATCTGCACGTGGTGCGGAGGGGTTCGAGCGACCCATCGCGATCAAGCGCATCTTGCCAAACCTCTCGGAAGATCCTGAGTTCGTCCGGATGTTCGTCGATGAGGCCAAAATCGCGGTGCAATTACAGCACCCGAACATCGTTCAGATCTTCGATCTCGGCCGCAACGAGCGCACGTATTTCATTGTGATGGAGTTCGTGCATGGCAGAGATCTTCGTGCGCTTTTGGATGTGCTGACGATCGCGAAGAAGAGCATGCCGCTCACCGTCGTTCTTCATGTGGCGATGAAAATATGCGAGGCGCTTCATCACGCGCATTTCGCCACTGGGCGAAGTGGAGAGTTTCTCGCGGTGGTGCATCGCGATGTGACACCACAAAATGTGCTCCTTTCCTATGATGGTGAGGTCAAAGTCACGGATTTTGGCCTCGCGAAAGCACGAGGGCGTCTCACCGAGACGCAAGCGGGAATCATCAAAGGCAAACTCGCGTACATGGCGCCCGAGGCCTTCATGGGGATTCCGGTCGATCATCGGAGCGATATCTACAGCGTGGGTATTCTTCTTTGGGAAATGCTCCTGGGGAGGCGCCTCTTCGTCGGGAAAAACGATATCGAGACGGCACAGAAGGCGCAGGCCGCATGCATTCCGGGGCTGCGCTCGATCGATCCGAACATTCCCGTCGAAATCGAACGCATCGTCCTTCGTGCTCTGGCTCCTGGGCGTGATGATCGCTATCGCACAGCCGAAGAGCTCCACGACGACCTCGAGGCATTTGCGTACGAACATCAGCAGTTTTTGACGAGCTCCGCGTTTGCGACATGGTTTCGCAGTTGGTTTCCATTGGAACCCGCCGTTCGAGACGAAGCTCCTCGTGACCATGGAATTTCGACCCGAGAGATTTCTATTACCGGGGACGTCGCGTCTCGGCGTCCATCGGAACCGCATCCGATGCCAACTCGAGAGCCCTTCGAAAGCGAAACCTACGAAGAGGATGATGAGCACCAGGAGACCGCACGACGCTCGTTGCCCGAACCAAGTGGCGAAACCCGTCCTGTGATGCCTGGTGAAAGTGGTCCGCTCATCAAAGAGGTCCTCTGCGAGGGAATGCTCTGCGAGGGCGAGAACACTTCGCTCTCTCCTCTCGATTGGGATGACGAGGAAGAGACCATCGTCGGTGGTTACGGGCGACGGTGATGATTCCCGTTTGATCGGCGAGGGAGCGAATCCGTCACGAACGTGGCGCATCGCGACGAGAGATCCATCGAGATGCTACGTGCTTCTCGCGCTCTCGAGCCAGTTTCGATCGCTGGCCCGCATCTCGCGAAGAGGTGCCGCGGAGGTGACGAATGCTGCCCGTCCGCCATGGGCTTATCCGGCCGCGCCAAGACGACGAGTTCTTTGGTGACGTGATCTCCGGGCTTCTGTCCTCACCCAAGGCAATCCCGAGCAAATGGCTCTGGGATGAGCGCGGGACACAAATCTTTGAACAGCTTGGTGACGTGCGAGAGCACTATCTCGTGCGTGCGGAACGGGAGCTTTTGGAGCGACACGCAGCAGAGGTGGCCGATGCGATCGGACCTCCGGTGATGTTGGTGGAGCTCGGCGAAAGTTCGACCATCCGAACGCGCGGAAGGCTCGAAATCCGCAACGGGCCGCTCGAATACGTTCCTCTGGACCCTCACGAATCGAGCCGTGGAGAAGCTCAGCGAACCCATCCGGAGCACCGCACAGTCGTGCTCGTGGGGGCATCGCTCATCGGATGCCTTTCGCCCCATGAAGCCGTTTCACTCCTGGCCCGCGCGGCGGTGATCGCAGGTCGCGAGGGTTCGGTGCTCGTGACCATCGATCTCAAGAAGCCTCGGCGGGTCATCGAAGAAGCCTATGATGATCATCAAGGGGTCATGGCGGGCTTCAATCGCAATATCCTCGTACGCATCAATCGTGAAATTGGTGCCACTTTCGACATCACACGATTTCGACATTGGGCTCCCTACGATCCCATTCGCGGCCGTGTGGAAATGAGGCTCGTCAGCGAGATTCCGCAGTCGATCCTCGTCGGTGGTCACGAGATCGCCCTCGCCCGTGGTGAGCGAATCGTGACCGCGTATTGGTACAAGTACGATCTACGGGAGTTCGAGCAGCTCGCGCGCCGCGCGGGTCTCAAGCCCGTTCACGCATGGACTGACGAGCAGCAGCGCATGTCTCTGCATGGGCTCACGGTGCGCTGATGGAGGCACGATGAACGAACGAGAGCGCAGCCGCGGTCGCGGGCGAGAGCGCAGATTGTCTCGGACGGAAGTCGAAGGACGTGTGAGCTCCGCGCGCCGCACCGAACGCCCCGCATTGATGCGTGAAACTCCGGGACGCAGCCGTCGAGACGACGAGCGCGAAGGCCGCGACTCGCGCGATTCTCGTGAAGGCCCGCGCGCAAGAGCGCGCTCTTCACGCCCGCCGAGCACACGATCCCCGCGTCCCGCGCCGCGTCGAGAGGGACCTTCGGTCGACGAGAAGAGCGAAGAAACGAATGGTTCGACACATCCCCCGCGGCGATCCTAAGATCGCTTCAGGTGGGTCGAGATCGCTTGATACGAGCGTTCCAACTCTGCGACGACCTTGAGTGCGGCGCGATGCTTTTCTGGATCGGCTTTGTGCTTGTCCGGATGAAACTTGGCCACGAGCGTGCGGTATGCCGATTCGACCTGCGCGAGAGGAGCTCCCGACTCGAGCTCGAGCGCCGCGTAATGACGCGCGAGATCGACCCGATCGGACGCCGCTCTGACCCACGAGCGATCCTCTTCTGTGAGGAGCCCGCGATGTGAAAGCTCCACAGGTGGCGCGAGAGCACGAAGTCGTCTTCGTCGCTGCAGTTCGATCTCGAGCTCACGATCCGTGAGCTCAGATACGGGTTTGCCCAATCTTCCCAGGCTCATGCGCTCTTGTTACCGCCGTCTTCAGGAATGGTGGGCGGCCCCATCAAAAGACGTTCGATCAGGTGTTGCGAATATTGGCTCAGCTCTCGGAACACGACGCCCATCCCCGCGGGATCGGTTTGCACCCGCACGACTTCACCGATGCCCTCGATGGTCTCGATGTCATCCATGATGACCGTGAACTTGAGATTGACCCGCGTGCCCACGGGGAGGGGCTGCTTGCTTTTGACGAACACACCAGAGCGCGAAATGTTCGTCACGTATTCCTGAATGAATGCGTCGAAGCTCTCGAACTCTTTGTTGATCGTGACGCGATCCGAACTTCTCAGATCATTTTCGCCCTGGGTCGGCTCTTCCGGCTTCTTCGGCATTGCACCTCCATCTGAGACGCGTGAGATACGCGCTCGTCACGAGCCGCTGAGATCGAACTGCTCCAGATGATAATCCCTTCTTGCCTGCATGACGATCTGCCTCGCATAGCGGGCGCTCGCCTTGGCAAGAGCGTCTTTTTGTTCGCGCTGCATGGCATCGACCACGGCTGGATGGGCGTTCACAACCACCTTGAACCCTGGAAGACTATCCTTTTCACGCCGAATTTGCCGTAAAATTTCGTGACAGATGGTCGCCTTGCTCTGCAATTGCGCGGTGCCGTCGCAATAGAAACAAGGCTCATAGAGGGTGCGCCCGAGTGACTCTCGGGTGCGTTTTCGTGTCATTTCGACGAGTCCGAGCTCACTGATGCGCACCACGGTGGTCTTCGATTTGTCGTGTTTGAGCGCGTTGAGCAGCGCTTTGTAGACCTTGTCGCGATGCGACGAGCGCTCCATGTCGATGAAATCGAGCACGATGATGCCGCCGATGTTGCGGAACCGCAGCTGATAGCTGATCTCTTTGGCGGCTTCGAGATTCGTTTGGAAGATCGTCTCTTCGACGTCTTTGCCTTTTCCTGTGAATCGGCCGGTGTTGACGTCGATCGCGGTGAGCGCCTCGGCTTGATCGATGATCAGATAGCCGCCGCTCGGGAGCGGGACTTTGCGCGAAAGCGAACGCGCGATCTCATCCTCCATTCCGAACTCATCGAAGATCGGATCCGAGCCCTGATAAAGCTCGATATCCCCCGCGCGTTCAGGCATGAACGCTTCGATGAATTGCATGAGACGCTGATACTCTTCACGATCGTCGATGACGATCTTCGCGACATCCTCTGTCAGGAGATCGCGCGCCGTTCGCAGTACGATATCGAGCTCGGAGTAGAGGAGCTGAGGCGCTTTTTTCGCGGTCTTCTGCCGCTCGGCGATCGCATCCCACGTCTTGACGAGGTAGCCGACGTCGGCTTTGAGCCCGCCTTTGGTCAGCCCGGCGGCGACCGTGCGCACGATCAATCCACCATGGGGTGGTTTGACGGCTTCGATCACTTCACGCAAACGCTTGCGCTCTTTGTCGTTGCCAATGCGCTTGCTGACTCCGACCGTGTCGATGGTCGGCATGTAGACGACGAATCGGCCAGGGAGTGAGACATGGCTCGTGACCCGCGCCCCCTTGGTGCTGATCGGGCCTTTGCTCACCTGAACGACGATGTGCTGACCTTCCTTGAGCACGTCGCGAATCGGCGTTTTTCGAGAAAGACGCGAATCGGCTTCGCTCTTGGACGAACGACGGCCATTGGCTTCGTCCGCCTCGTCCTCGTCGTCATCGCCGTTTTCTTTGTCGAAGAGGAGCTTTTCGAAGTCAGCCTGAGGAATGACGTCTTCGACGTGCAGGAAAGCCGCACGATCGAGGCCGACATCAATGAATGCGGCCTGCATTCCAGGGAGGACGCGGGTGACTTTGCCGAGATAGATGTTGCCGACCGGACTTCGATCGCGCTCACGCTCGACGTAGATCTCCGCGAGAATACCGTTTTCAATCAGGGCGACTCGGGTTTCACCGACATCGCAGCTGATGACAATTGTGTTCTGCGTCATGGGCTATTGAGTCCCAGCGCCTCGACCCGCGCGAACCACAGGCCGGCCTCCCGGAAAAACACCGTTCGGCCCTGCAGATTACCGCACGGCCCTCGCACACAGCGCGGTGGCGCCAATGAGCGAGGGAGCAGCCTTCTCTTTTTCGATCTCGGAAAAGAAATGGATCGCGGGGCGAGGCATTCAGCTCGCTTCGAAGATCAAATCGATCTCCTGGCGAATCTTGTCCTCGCTCTTGTTCTTCGCGACGGCCATCTCTTTGACGATGAGGCCACGCGCCTTTTCGAGCATTTGGCGCTCGCCGAAGCTGAGAGCCTTGCTCGCCTTGAGGCGCGAAAGATCGCGGAGCACCTCGGCCACTTCGAACACCGAGCCCGTCTTGATCTTGTCCATGAAACCGCGATAGCGGCGGTTCCAGGTCTGATTGTCGAACGCGATGTCCGTGACCTTGAGGATACGGATGATTTCTTTGATTTCTTTGTCCGAAATCGGCTTTCGCAAACCGATGTTGTGAGCGTTTAGCACCGGGACCATGATTTTGTGGTCGGTGTCGAGCAACCGGAGCTCGTAAAAACGCTGTCGATTGCCAGCGATGTCTTTCTCTTCGATCGAGACGACTTCAGCGACGCCCCGGGCGGGATAGACGGCCTTGTCGCCGACCTTGAACTCGTGGCGAGGGGCCGAGGGACGGACACTCTCGGGACGGGCACTCTCGGGGCGAGAGGAAGCGACCGCAACCGCCGCAACGGCGCTGGTACGGGGCTTCAACTCGACCTGCTTACGGGCCTGCATGAGGACTCCTTCGGTGCGAGCCTGGAACCGGCGAACCTCGCAACCCAGAATTCGAGCACCTCTCGAATCCGAAGTTACGAAGTGCTCGACCCTTTCGAACGATCACCGCACGAAAGAGGACGGGCTGCCGGCGGAACCGGGTGCGTCAAAGAACGACGCGGGCCCGCATGGTATGCGGCCCCTCCCTTTCGGTCAATCCGACCAGGCTTCGAGACGGGCCAATGTAGGATTCTGAACGGTTTTATCGTGCATGGACATAGGGCCAGGCGGCGTGATACGTAACCGGGCCATGAACGACCTCGACGCCCGCTATCAGCGCGACGCCGCCGCCCTCGCGCAAGCTCGGACAATTTCCGGCAACAAGAGCTTCATTCTGCTCTTTACGATTTGCATCTTGGTGATCTCCGTTGGGCTTCTCACCATCGGCGTGAGCGGGATGTGGGGCTGGGTGACGGTGGCCACGCTCGCTCTCGTGGGAGGCGCAGGCGCCTGGAGCGGCAAGATGGACAGCCTGATGACCTTGGGAATCGCCACGATTGCTGGGATGACCGGGGTTCTCTCGGTGATCGTGACGGCCTACGTCCTTCTCGGAATCACCCACTGAGCACGATGGCGTTCAGGACCACGATCCGTGTGCGATTTGGCGACGAAGATCACGCGCGCATCGTCTATTACCCTCGTTTTTTCCATTTTTTCCACTGCGCATTCGAAGACTTCTTCGACCAGCAGGGGTTTCCCTACCGCGAATGTCTCGAACAGGGTGTGGGCTGGCCTTCCGTGCATGCGGAGGCGGATTATCAAAGGCCCGTGCGATTCGGCGACGATCTCGTGTTCGACGTGTCGCTGACGCGAATCGGCCGGAGTTCCGCGACTTTTCGATATGTCGGAACGATCTCGGGTGAAGCGCAGCCGGCCGTGATCGGGAAGATCGTCGTGGCCTGTGTCGATATGAAAACGATGCGTTCGCAGGAGATTCCGCCCAAATACCGGGCGCTTTTCGATTCACACCTCGCGCCCGAGCAAGCCTGATCAGCGCTTGCCGTCGCCGCCAATCAAATCGTCGAAGGCGGCGTCGATGTCTTCGTTCTCGAGCGAAGGCGGAGAAGCTGACTCCGGAGCGCTCGGCCGCGTCAGGGCAATGATGCGATCGTTCACATTCCGGAATGCAGGATCGCGCTTGCGAACTTTCTCGAAATAATAAATGGCTTCTTTTGGATCGTGGAGAAGCTCGTAGGCGCGGCCCAACTCGAAATAAAGGCCGAGCTCTTCGCGGTCGGTCTTGTGCTCGACGTAGAGTCCCTTTTTGAAAGATCCGATCGCGTCGGCGACATCCCCTTTTTCGAGCTGGCAGAGACCCACCATCGTGTGGGCGATGCACTGCTTCTGAGGATTGTTCAGGCAGAGCTGGAACTCTGCGATGGCGTCCTGCAATAGCCCCATTTCTTTATAGGCAATTCCGAGATCGAAGTGGGTCTCGGTATCCTCGAGCGCGACCTGTTTTTCGACGCCCTTTTTGAACTGGGCAAAGACGTTTTCGATATCGAGGACGTCGCTGCCAGCGTTTCGTTCTTGTTGCTCGGCTTGGCCGAGATCATCCGCAAGCTGCGCCGCGAGTGTGAAGCTGAGGTCGTCCCGCGAGGGGGTGAGCGAACGAGCCTGCTCGTATTGTGCCGCGATTTCTTCGATTTCCTGGATTTTATCCGCGATGAGCTGGTTGCGTGGATGCAGCGTACGGGAGTCGCGAAGAATCGCGTGTGCCTCTTCGTAGAGCCCTTGTGCGACGAAGAAATCGGCTTCCTCGAGGAGTTCCTCGACTTCGCCGGGAGGCATCGAGGGACGCGTCGCCTGCACCTCGTCGAGGTGGGTCACGCTCGAGCGGAGCGGGGCATTCTCGAACTCCTCGGGGCTCATCGGCGCCAATGGATCGAGGGGCTCCGGCATCGTGACTTCGTCGAGTGACGAACGAGCCGCGGCTTGAGGAATGGAGACGAGATCCGGTCGGGGATTGACCGTCGTCAAGGAGGGATTGTCGGGGCCCGTCAGCGCCTGTTCTTGCGTCGTCTCGAAGCTCTCTTCGTCGACGAAGAACACCGCTTCGTCCGGGGTCTCTTCGCTTGCGACGAGCAGATCGTCGGAGCCGTCCGGCGGACTTTGGGACGCCCTGCCAAGCAGGGCCATCCGCGCATGCGCGTCCGAGTTTTGCGGATCGAGGGCGAGTGCTCGTGTGAGGTAGAGACGCGCCACAGAAGGGCGTTCTTCTGCAAAAAAATCCGACAAAATGAGCAATTCTGCAGCCGCGGCGCTGACTTCGCCGCGTTCGATCAAGAGATCTTTCAGTTGCTCGCGGGCTTCGATGTGTCGGGCATCGAGCTCGAGCACGTGTCGAAGCTGCTCTTCGACTTTGTCTTTGAGCCCGTATCGGAGAAAGACCTCGCACGCGGTGAGGAGCTTTGCGATCTGGGCCTCGCGCGCGATGTCGGGCGGCAGCACGGCGGCTGGATGTTGGGAAGATGTCTCCGCCGGAGAGTGCGCCACAGGACGTTCTGATGTCAGAGACGCGTCGTCATCGTCGTCGATGATCAGAATGTCTTCGTCATCGTTTCCACCGTGGACCTCGGTTTGATCCACTTCTTCGTACGCGGACTCGAGATGCTCCTCGTCGAGCTCTTCGAGCTCTTCGTTTTCGCTGCTCGGCGCAACTTTGGATTGGCTCGACGAGAACGAACCTTCGCGGTGCGTCCCACTCAGGCCCGCCGACCTCCGAGGATCAGGCGGCGCATACGAGGCGAGCGCCTGCCGCGCTTCGGCGTCGGTGGGGTCGAGCTCGAGGATGCGCGAGAGCGTGCGAGCGCGCTCTTCGATGCGGCCGGCCTCCTGATGAATTCTCGCAATTTCGCGATAGACCGAGATGGTCTTCGCGAGCTGATCGAGCTGCCGAAATGCCTCGGCGAGCATGTCGAGGGTCGGGACGTCTTTGGGATCGGCTTTGAAACAGATCTGAAGTTTCGCGAGTGCGCGCTTGGGATCGTTTCGTTCGAGATAGAGCTGGCTCAGCTCCCGCGCGATCGTGACATCATCGGTGCGATGAAAAAGCAGACGCTCGGCGACTTTGATCCAGTCGTCGATGCGGCCTTGTGCTTTGAGAAGGTGGCCTCCGGCTTCGAACGCATCGGCAGCTTCTTTCGTCTTGCCGGCTTTGCTCAGCGCTTCGGCGAGCTTGATCCGAATCGGGATGTTTTCTGGATCGAGCTCAGCCATTTTGCCGAGGAGCTCGAGCGCTTTTTCGAGATTGCCGGCGCGTGCATAGGTAGACGCGACCTGTTCGTAGGTGTGCAGCGCGTCGGTGACGAGCTGTAGATTCTCGTATGCTTCGGCGAGCTTGAGCTGGATGTCGAGCCGCGAGGGATCGAGTTTCAGAATCTGCTTGTGAACCGCGACGGCTTTACGGAAAAAGCCCTGTGCAGCGTACTGCTCGGCCACTTGTGCGTAGGTATCGACGGCTTCCCGGGTCGCCCCACGCTTCGCGTGCAAATCGCCAATTTTTAGCCACGTCCGAACGTCGTTCGGATCCGCTTTCACGAGCTTCTGAAACTCGATGATCGCCTTGTCGTAGGCGCCCTTGGCGAGATGCTTTTGAGCGGCCTCGAGGATCTTGGTGCGATCGACGCTCACGTCCCCTCGGTAGGGCCTCCCGGATGTCGGCGAGTGTACGAGTCTACTCGGCGATCGGTCAATACCGACGATCGCGAGATGTTCATTCGGTTAAGAGACACCGGAAACGGGCCGTTCGGCTTGGGCAAGCCGCTCGAGAAAGCGCGTGGACAATCGCGCGTGGGTGAAATCAGGCGCTTCGAGGATGCGCTGATGCAACTGGATATTCGTGCGAATTCCTGCGATGACGGTCTCGTTCAGTGCGCGCCGCATGCGGAGCACGGACTCCGTGCGGGTCCGCCCGTAGCTGATGATCTTCATGAGCAGCGAATCGTAATCTGGAGGGACTCGCCAACCACTGAAGATGCCTCCATCGACGCGAATTCCGGGACCGCCAGGTGGATGGAATTCAGTGATGAGCCCTGGCCAGGGGGCATACGTGTCGGGGTCTTCTGCGTTGATGCGGCACTCGAGGGCGTGGCCTCGGGGGGTGATCGGGTGTGTAGGAAAAAGCGGTTTGTCGCCTGCCGCGATCCGGATCTGCTCGGCCACCAAGTCGATTCCGGTCACGAGCTCGGTGACGGGATGCTCGACCTGAATCCGGGTGTTCATCTCCATGAAATAGAGATTTCCACGTTCATCGAGGAGAAATTCGAGCGTTCCAGCGGAGGTGTATCCGGTCTCTTTCATCGCGCGAGCGATCGTCGCGCCCATGTCACGACGCATTTCATCGCTGATCGCGACGCTGGGCGCTTCTTCGACGAGCTTTTGATGGCGGCGCTGGATGGAGCACTCGCGCTCTCCGAGCACCATCTGGATGTCGTGGCGTGGCGAGCAGAGGACCTGGAATTCGATGTGGCGCGGTTCCTCGACATAGCGTTCGAGGTAGAGGTCGCCGTTCTTGAACCCCGCGAGGGCTTCCGCCTTGGCCTGAGGAAAAACGCGGCGCAGTTCGATGTCGCTGCGCACGATCTTCATGCCTCGTCCGCCGCCTCCTGCGCTCGCCTTGAGGATGACGGGATAGCCGATTCGTTCGGCCTCGCGCACGGCCGCATCGGCATCCTCGAGGACTTGGGTGCCAGGGAGGAGCGGAATTCCGAGCTGGGTCGCGAGGGCACGGGCGGGGACTTTGCCGCCCCATTTCTTCATGTCTTCTGGGCTCGGACCGATGAAAGTCAGGCCGCACTGGCCGCAAATGTCCGCAAATTCCGCGTTTTCGGAGAGAAAGCCGTAGCCCGGATGGATCGCGTCGGCGCCGCTGATTTCGGCGGCTGCGATGATGGCGGGCATGTTGAGATAACTCAGCGTCGATTTCGCAGGTCCGATGCAAACGGCTTCATCGGCGAGGCGAACGTGCAGCGCTCCGCTGTCTACTTGACTGTGTACCGCCACGGTTTCGATGCCGAGCTCGCGGCAGGAGCGAATCACCCGCAGCGCGATCTCGCCGCGGTTGGCAACTAGGACCTTGCGAATCTTCATGGCATTAGCCGGATTTCCGGACCTTGAAGAGGACATCGCCGTATTCGACGGGCTTGCCGTTCACGGCCACCACCTCGACGATCGTTCCAGCGATTTCCGACTCGATTTCGTTCATGAGTTTCATCGCTTCCACGATGCATAGCACCTGGCCTTTCCGAATCTCCTGACCGACCTCGACGAAGGAGGGCGCATCGGGGGATGGCTGGCGATAGAAGGTGCCGACGAAAGGCGACGTGATCGTCGTGAGGTTGGCGTCGGTGTGGGCGGGGGGGGCCGAAAGCGTGTGGGCTTCAGCGGGTGGGGCAGGCGGCGGCGGTACGCTCGCCGGGCTGGGCGCTGCGTGTATCACGGTGCCTGTATTGTCGGCGCCGCGTCGCAGGTAAATCCGTTCGCCATCTTTCTCGAGCTCGATCTCGTGCACGTCGAATTGCTTGAGTGCGCGCATCAGCTCGCGGAGCTGCTTCTGGTCGATCTCCATGTCGTCTCGGTTCGCTTTTCGTGGATCCTACGCAGGACCTCGCGCCCCTAAGTAGCTTACGAGTGCCCGTAAGCCAAGCATGTAGCTATCGGCTCCGAATCCGGCGAGCTGTCCGATGCAGACCGGGGCGATTCGCGAGCGCTGACGAAACGCCTCTCGGGCATGGATATTCGAAATGTGGACTTCGACTGTGGGGAGGGCCGTCGCGGCGATGGCATCACGCAGCGCGATCGAGGTGTGGGTGTACGCGCCGGGGTTGATGAGCAGGCCTGACGCCGCGGTTTTCGACGGATCCGATGGGAAGGCTGCGTCATGAATCCATGTGACGAGCTCGCCTTCGTGATTGCTCTGCCGGCATTCGATCGTGGCGCCGAGCTCCGTCGCGGTCAGGACGAGCGCTGAGTCGATCTCGGCGAGGGTCGTTGTGCCGTACACGGCCGGCTCTCGTCTGCCAAGCAGGTTCAGGTTGGGGCCATGCAGGACGAGGAGGTGCACAGGAGCTCGCGGAAGCGGGGTTAAATCGTGAGATCAGCGGCGAGCTTGCTCGCGCTCGTTCGAAGAAGGAAACGAGCTTTGCCGTAGTTCCCCTCGGGTTTCATCGCAAGTGCGACGAAGTATTCTTCGTTGATCAAGCGGATCACCGTGATGAGGCGCTCGGCTTGAATGGCGACCTCGTGGGCCTGGCCGGCATCGAGCATTTCGGCGGCGCGGCGAATCTCTTTGAGGATCACGCTATATTCCATCCCGATGGTTTCGACCTCGAGCGGAACGCCGGTTTCGGGGTTGATGTAGAATGCGACCGTGATTCCGTCGAACCCCATCACGAGACCCGCAAGGCAACCTTCGGTGCGATCGACGACGTCTTTGAGAACTTCCTGGAACATTCGGCTCTCCCGCGAAGCCGATTCAGCACACGGACGTCGATCCAGGTCAAGATTCCACTGCAGGTCAGCAGATCTTTTCTAAAGGCCCGGGCTCGAGCCTACAGAGGCCAGCGTCGTTCGCGGGCAAGACGGGCTGTGAGCGCCTCGAGCTCGGGGAGAGCGAGGCGAGCGATCTGCGCTTCACGTTCGCCAGACCAGCCGAGGTCGAGCGCTTCGCAGAGCGTGCGCAGCGTGGTGCGTATCCCTTCCGCACGGCCTTCTTCTCGGCCTTGCTCCCTGCCTTGTTCGCGCCCTTGTTCGCGGCCTTGTGCGACGTACTTCCGGGCGAACTCACTTTGATATTCGTATCCTTGCGCTTTCATCATCGCCTCCAAGAGGTTGCGAGCGTTCTCGC
>CAYZTA010000043.1:0-53257 GCA_964481145.1 uncultured Sandaracinus sp. | reverse complement strand
AAGGACTATTCAACTGAGACCGATCGGGCCCAGACACCGAAAACTTGACACCACCACGATCCGGTTGGTCGTGTCAAAGACACCGCTGAGCGTCTGGTTGTTGTCGGGATCGACATTTCGCATGTAATAGAGGTCATTGATGGCCGCGCCGGTGGTGTTCGTGATCTCGATATGAAGCAAGATGAAGGCGCCATCATTCGCGACGACCGCAATTTGACGGATCTCGAGACCTGCTCTCGTACCCAACCAACGTACGACCGCCCCGCCGCGCGCCCCCGTCCGACCGAGGCCATCCGAGAGACACATCGCACTCTCTAAAGTGCCGGGAATGTCTGTTTGCGCACCGTAACGGTTGTTATTGAAATTGCTGCTCGTTCCGATGCTGATTCCCCAGCCTTCCTCGGGCGAGCCCGGAAAGAAGAAGTCACCATCGTACGAGGACCACCCGTTGTTCTGAGGATTCGCCACGAACCCAAGCTAACCCAAGCTGAGGTCCAACACGCGGATGGTAGCCCGATGGTGCGCCCCCCATCGAGCCGAACGCGCCACTGTTTGCGAGGCCAATCTCGGCCAGATGCGTTCGTGCGAACGCGTCCCCGGAGATCATCTGCGCATTGCAGGTGGAACGACAGCCTGCACCATCGACCGCAGCCGCGGCAGGTGTTCCGGGGCACTCGTCCTGTGCGTTCGGAACACCATCCCCATCGGCGTCCTGCGCTGCAGCGATTCCTGGTTCTATGAGAAAGAAAAGCGCGGTGAGCCAAGAACTCACGAACCATCGACATCCCCGCACCATTTCTCATAGGCTTTCTATGCTCCGATTGCGTATACCGAGTGTTCGCTCGCGTTCATCATCGCGCGCTTGGTGGCGTCGAACCCTCGATGTAGAACTCGACGCGGCGATTGCGTGCGAGGTCTTCCTGTGTTCGCGCATCGGGCACCAAGGGCCTGTCGGGACCAACTCCGCGCGCCTGAAGTCGTTCAGGAGCAATGCCACCGCGCTCGACCAAGAAGCGTACGACCAACTCGGCGCGGCGCTGGCTGAGCACGAGGTTACGATCACGATCACCTCGCGAATCCGTGTGTCCTTCCACGATGATGAGCCGGAATTCGGGATGTGCGTTCAACACCTCGGCGACGTTCATGAGGAGGTCGTGGCTGCGTCGAAGAATCTCATCACGCCCCGAACGGAAGAACACCATCTCGCGAATCTGCAGAGTGTTGCCTTCGATCACCACACGTTGCGCCGCGCTGCAACCATGGAACTCCACGGTGCCTGGCTCATCAGGACAGTTGTCGATGCGATCGACGATCGAATCGCCATCACGGTCGGTGTCGGGACAGCCCTCGTTGGCGATCGGCCCCGCTTGCAGCGGACAACGATCTGCGCTGTCGATCACACCGTCGAGATCGTTGTCGGGATCGGGGCAACCGTCTCCGTCCTCGAAGGTGTCCTGGTCTTCCGGCTGATCGACACAACGGTCCACGTCATCACGGATGCCATCGCCATCACTGTCGAGAACCGGATCAGGACACCCGTCCGCGCCTTCTCGTGAGCTCGCGGTCTCGGGTTCGAGTGGGCAAGCATCCGATGCGTCAGGAATGCCATCTCCATCGTTGTCAGGATCAGGACATCCATCTCCGTCTTGGAAGGAATCGAAGTCCTCGGCTTCATCGGGGCAACGATCGCCCTCGACGATTCCGTCTCCATCCCGATCCATCGATTCCGCGTCAGAAGAAGGAACGAGCTCACGCGGACTCGCCCAACCCACCATCAACGCTGCACGCAAATCGGGGCTACCGAACCCACGGGCAAGCCCAGGGCCCGCGGCCAAAGTCGTCACGAAGCCGCTTGCATGAAAGAACCGCAGCCCCAGCGTTCCTTCGAGTGCCGTTCCATCGCGCTCGCCGATTCGTGTGAATGCGGAGTCACCATAGATCTGCGCAAGCACATCGAGATGCGTGCGTTCATCCGCCGAGTCGGTGAAAACCGGAGCAGCGAACCCGAGACCGTAGGTCAACTCATGCCCGAATCCAAGATTGCCCAGCGTCGCGTGGCTCTCTTCTCGAATCCGCGTCCCCACATTCATCACGAGGTATGCGCCGCCTCCCAGACGGAGCTCGCCGATCAAATTCGGCAACACCGTCACGGTCGGATCTCCTCGATAAGCCGCTTCACGAGGTACACCCGCGGTGGGCATTGTCATCGTGGCTTGCAGTGCAAGCGCGAAGATATCGTCGCGTTCTCCAAAGAGTCGCACCCGCGCGCCGAGGTACGCATCACCAAGCCCTGCGCCATCGGCCCTCGGAGCTCCGAGTGCATCGAGAACCGGACCTCGATCGCCTCGCATCACTGGAACGAACGCAAGACCTCCAAACACCACCAAACGATCGAAGAGACCAAGCGACAGGCCCAGAGTGGTCGTGAGCTGATGCTCGACCACCGCGAACCCCTCGCTCGAACTATCGCCGGCGATGGCCTCGTACACCAACGGATTGAGTGCATAGTCGGCCGTGATCTGGGCTCCAAAGCGGAGATGACCCAGGTCCGTGGCACGACTCAGATGCAGATCATCTTCGGGAGTCGGGGAGGCTCGAAAACGATTGAGTGTGCCTCGGGGCTGCGCAGCAGCGCCCGTGCTCCAGCACATCGTGGCGAGCGTTAGAAGAATCAGAAGATTTCGCGCGACCGCTCGAGCGGAACCGCGCAGGAATGGGATTCGATGCGTCATCGACGTCGCTATTCGGTCGATCCTCGAAAGCCATTGAGAGCTCAATGAAGAATTTTTCATTCACGCGACAATACGGCGAATGAATTTTCTGATCCATACGAAAATCACAGTGTTGCCAAATACGACATGACCTCGTCATGGATTGAAAATCCATGGGACAGATCACGCTCGTTACTGCGCAGGGCCATGCACAGGAGGCCGTTCGTCGTCGAGCGCTCGAGCCGACTCGCGAGCAACTCCAACATGACCTGACTCCGGCGCGCTCGGTTCTGTGAGGGGTAAGAAGTGCCCTCTTTCGAAATCGATGGACGTATACACGAACCCGCCCGCCTCATTCGTGGAGATTCTCGGCGTGAGGTCCGCGCGCATCTGCATCACGAACACCATGTCGCGACCGCGACGCTCGAGTCGCGCACGGATCACAGGAGTGTCAAAGAAGCGAGTCTCGAGCCATCTCGACGAATTCCGCAGATGAATGGTCGTATTCGGAAACATCACTTCAATCCGTCCAGGCGACACCCGCACTTGGGTGCTTACCGGCCCGGTCGTCTGCACGAAAAAGCGAGACCCACCGCTCTCGAGCATTTGAAAACCAGGCCATGTCAAAATCTGCATCCGGCCTCGACGCGCCCTTTGGCGCTCGAGTCGTACTGCTGCAGGCGGCGGATGCTCCTCCCCGGGCCTCACACCTTCATAAGGCGGTGAGACACGAGGTTCGTCGGCAAACGAAACGGCGCTCGGCAAGAGCAGCCAACCCGTGAGCGCAATGCAATGAAGGTGACGCACGCTTCGATGCTACCTCGACCCATCTTCATGACGACAAAAAACCACCCACGTCCCTCCAACCGGTACACTCGGGGCGGGTATGTCGCCGGAAGCCACGCTCGTTTCGACATGGTGCGCCGTCTACGGCTTCATTGGCGCATATTACGCAGCGCTCTGGTTGCGCACGTCGCGGCGTGATCCGGAACACCTCACGTATTTCTGCATGTGTCTCGCGCTCGCTGTCTATTGTGCAGGAGTGGCGATTCACCTCGACGCGGGCTCCTTCTCCGAACGCTCCCTCGGAGCACACCTCGAATACGTGGGAGGGCTTTCCGCGATCGCGTTCTTCAGTGACTTCGTCTCACACCTGATCGGATCCCCCAAACGCCGCATCGTCCTTTGGGGTTACAGCACGACCTCCCTCGGGCTGATCTTCGTCCTCGCTCGTGGCCTTCTCGAAGAGAGGTCGTCAAGCATTCATTGGGTCGGCATCGTCCTGCTCGCCGCGACCGCATTCTTTGGTTCATTCGCTGGCATCGCCATCGTGAAACGCTCGAAGTCGGATCCCGATGCACAGGTGATCGCATTGGGCTTGGGCGTGCTTGTCCTCGCCGCAATCCACGACTCATCCATCGATGTCATGCGGAGTCGTCATCATCTCTGTTTGCCACATGGCAGCCTCGTCACCGCACTCGCGCTCGGCTTCGTCCTGCTGCGTCGCTTCGTCCGCACCGCGGGCGAACTCGAACATCGCACACAAGAACTCGCGCGAAGCTACGACGAGCTCCGGAAGACACAAGAAGAGCTCGTCCGCAAAGAACAACTCGCTGCGGTCGGCGAGCTCTCGGCGGTCATCGCTCACGAGGTACGAAATCCTCTCGCCATTCTCAAGAACGCGGTCTCCAGCTTTCGAAGACCCACCCTGACGAGCGTGGACCGTGATGTCCTCCTTGCCATCCTCGACGAGGAAACAGATCGGCTCAATCGATTGGTTCGCGACCTGCTCGCTTACGCACGCCCTCTCACGCCACGAGGGAAAACCATCGAGCTCGAGCCCCTCGTGGTGAGCGCTTTCGAAATTTCGCGTGGAGCTCGAGATGGACGCGGATTCACTCGATTGGATCTAGAGCTGACCGAGGATGCACGTTTTGTCCGAGGCGATCCTGATCTCCTTCAGCATGCGTTCATCAACGTCATCGACAACGCCGTGCAGGCCATGCCCGACGGTGGGCGACTCTTGGTGCGCGGCACGACCGGTGAGGATGGAACGAAGATCGCGCTTGCGTTCATCGACACAGGAGAAGGGATGAACGAGGTGGTCCGCTCCAAAGCGCTCGACCCGTTTTTCACGACGCGTCCTTCTGGAACGGGCCTTGGGCGCGCCATCGTCGATCGCGTCATCAAGAGTCACGGAGGTTCTCTGAGCATCGAGAGCGTCTCCGGACAGGGCACGACTGTCACCCTTCATCTCCCGGTAGACACGTGACGTCTCTTTCTCCTCTCACCATCATCGACATCGCGTGCGCTGGCATCTATGCCTATGTCGCGCTCCATTTCGGAGGCCTTTGGTGGATGCGGCGGACGGCCAAGGAGCATGGTGCCTTCGCGCGGTTGAGCCTCTCCCTCGTCGCCTATGCGCTCACGGATGCTCATGTGGCGTCGTCTGAGAGCGTGGCGGAAGCGGCGATCGGCCAAACAGCGCAGTGCATAGCCGCCATGTGGACGATCGGCTCTTTCGTTGTGTTCTGTTTGCGCGTCAGCAAACGTCCAGCCCCTTACCTCGAACGAAACGCGTGGGGTTTCACCTTCACGATGGTCGTAATTTGCGCGACGGGACTCTTCGTCGATCCGGCGCACCCCGCGGACACCTACGACGGAAGCGCGACGACACTCGGCGGGCAGCCCCTCGCTGCCATTGCCCCCGTGGGAATCGTGCTGCTCGCAAGCGCGTGCATCTTCGCGTTCCTCGCCCTCTTGCATTTGGCACGCGCTGCCTGCCAGGACCGTTCCCTCCGCACGCTCTTTTTCGCCTCCCTTCTCATCCTCGCGGTTGCGATCTTCGATCTCGCAGCGCTCGCCGAACAAAGGCCCTATCCATTCCTCAGCGCAATCGCGCCCGTGTTCGCGTTCGCCGGGATCTCTTGGGCGCTCGTGGGACGCTTCGCTGGTGTCGACGCCGAGCTCGCAACACGCACGGAGGAGCTCGCTGCAAGCTACGATCGATTGCGCCAGGCTCAACAAGAGCTCGTTCGCAAAGAACAGCTCGCGGCCGTGGGCGAGCTGTCGGCGGTCATCGCCCATGAGGTTCGAAACCCACTCGCAATCATTCGAAATGCCGTCTCACGTCTTCGCAAAGCACAGCTTCCGCCACAAGAGAGCGAGACTCTTCTTCGCATTCTCGACGAAGAGGCCGATGGTTTGAACCGCTTGGTTCAAGACCTCCTTACTTATGCACGCCCTGCCGATCCCGAGCCTCAGCTCGTGGATCTCCCTGATCTCTTGGCACGTATGGTGACCGTTGCGCGTGAAGCACGATCAGACAAGAGGAGAAACATTCACCTCGACTTTTGGATCGCACCGGGGCCCTTGACGGTCGAATGTGATCCCACGCTCTTGCGGCACGCATTGATCAATATCGTCGACAACGCGATTCACGCGATGCCGACCGGAGGCCGGATTGGAATTCGATGCCAACCCGCGTTCATCGAAGACCGAGCCGCGGTGGCCATCTCCTTTCACGACGAAGGCGAAGGCATGGACACCGTCGTACGAAACAAGGCTCGAGATCTCTTCTTTACGACACGTGCCACGGGAACTGGGCTCGGACTCGCGATCGTCGAGCGCGTTGCGCGAGTGCACGATGGTCGTGTCGAGATCGAAAGCCATCCCGGCCAAGGAACGACCGTGACGCTGCTCTTGCCGTGCGCGCGCACAGCACCTTGAATCGCTTCAAACGCGTTCGAAGAAAACGGGGCTCGACCAAGCCATCTCTCCGTCGTCTTGAACGACCTTCGCATACACGAAATCAGCGACGATTTCGGCTTCGATGGTCGCGGCCTCTCCTTCTCCAACACGTGATGCGATGACACCTTCAGGGCCGACGAGAGAAATCTCGCGAATCTTCCCGGCTCCCAAAGCCTCGGCTCGAACCCGAATCGGACCTGGCCCGCGAATCACAGAACCCATTGGGAAATGTTCGTTGGCGATCACGTTGAGCAACATGGGAACTCCACTCGTTGCGTAACAACGACGCTCACGGATCGCATCGAGGATGGCTTCGCGCGTTCGTGCTTTCGCCTGCACCGCCGTGAGTCCCGTACGAAAAGGATCGCGCTTGCGTGACACTCCATGATGCCAAAGCAGACCGTGACCATCGCTGCACGCGATGAATCCGAATCGATGGCCGCGCCGGAGCACTTCATCGATCATTTGATCGCGCAAGTCTCCACGTCCTCCCAACGGATGCTCCCAATGAAGATAGCAACCATGACAGGAACAGATCTCCCACACGGGCTGACCGATTTCATCATGCGCATCTTCATTGGCCCCCGTCCAACCCACGTGATGTGGAACGGCGAAACCGGAAAGCTCTTTGACGCGGCGAACGAGCTCGGCCCCCTCGGGCACATCATCACGTGACACGATGGGCAGACCTGCACGCGGCATGTACACGACTTTGTGCCCCGGCCCAGGGTAACGCCGCCCCGTCCATTCGTACGCAATCAACGTCGCAAATCGCCCTGGGTCGTTATGCGCGTCCGCCACGCGTTCGAGATAAGACCATTCGCCTCGACCGATCCGTTTCCCAAGAAACGATTCGTGATCCGTCAGCGCGACGAAGTCGTCTTCGTAGCCATAACGCGCACGCAAATAAGGCTCATCCGCAGCGCCGCATCCGTCACTATGTGCGCTGTGCTGATGAATGTCTCCGAAGAGCGTCATGCGCCCCCAAGAGGCCGCAAAATCGCGACCCTGGAAGCGACGCTTCACATCGCGACGCGGCCATGACGCATGCACGATATGCGCGGGCGAAAGCGACGGTCGACTTCCGCGTGGCGCGCTCTGGCGCTCGATGACGATCCCAGCTTTTTCGCGACGCGCGCTCAGAACGTGTTCTCCATCGGCGAGCCGACACACCGAAACCCGTCGCCCTCGACACCCCCAGCCTTCATCCGACCCGAGCGCAACGCGAGGGCCAAAACCCGATGCGTCGAGATCTTGGCGATAGAACGCATGAGAGCCTCGTCCAAAAATCGTCAGTGCCCCCCCGAGACCCACGACGAGGGATGGGAACTCGAACCCCTGCTCTTCGCCTTCGCGATCGCGATCACGGTCGCGCATCGGAGCGGACGGTTCGAACACACGACCTCCTGAATCCACGAACCGAACGGCAATCCACTTCGTCACATCCGGGACGTGATCATCTTCACGAAGATCGTGGTGAAAGGCGATCCACGCGCCATCTGTGCACGATGCGATCGAAGGTGCCGCCGCGATCGCGTTGGCTTGCCATACGAGCACAGGGTTCTGATCTGGCCCTCGCGCGACCACGCGCATCACGGCCCCGTCCCGCTCGATTCGCACCGACCACGATCCGTCGCACGCCTCGTACTCGCTCGTATGATCCACTGCAATGACGGGCGATCGCGCATCATGCGTCAAACCAAGAATCGCAGATGCATGCGTCCGTTCTTCCTCTACCCCCGTCGCGATGCCATCACAGTCGAGCACGATGACGCGATGGGTCTCCCCCGTTTCGTCGCTCTCGATGACGTGGAGCTCCGCACCCCCCTCATCGCGTCGTACGAGGCGAGGATCACGAAGGTATCTTCGACTGTTTTGTTCGAGTCTCGGCTGCAGGATCACAACCCGTCGATGTCATGGACGAGACGTATCGTCCACTTCTCGACGGCTCGACGGATGATTCGGCGAGTCGAATCGAGGATGTAGGACGAGAGATCCCGTTCGAACACGGATCCAGCAAAGCGTGAGGATCGTGCCGAGCGCCATCGCACAAAGCCCCTCGAGCCCAGCTTCCGGACCAAAGGCGCCTCCCGTCGCGAAATCCGGACCGAGCTCGTCACGTCGAAAGAGAGTCGCCGCTTCGAATTGCTGACCACTCACCTGCATCCCGAAACAGTTTTGAAAAAAGTTCCATCCCAGATGAGCTCCAATCGGAATGGCCAAATCACCAGAGAAGAGAAGCCCTGAAGCGAGGAAGATTCCCCCGAACGCGATGAAAAGAACAGCCATTGCGCTCGCGTTTGGATTGGCGGCGTGTGCCACACCAAACGCGAGTGACGTGAGCAACGTGGCAATGGCGGCCCGTGCTCCACGGGAGGCTCCACGGGCCTTCAACCCTTCACACACATTGTGAAGTGGATATCCGCGAAAGATGACCTCTTCGATGATCGCCACCGCGATGAACATCAAGATCACTGACACCCACGAAGGAGCCGCCGATAAGAGCTCATGACCTTCTTCGTAACGCCACGTGTAAGCCCCCCACCCCAGCGCAGTTTCGAACCCGGCGAGGGTGGCCATGCAAACGGCACCCAGCACGACTCCAAAGAACAAATCGACGAAATATCCTGGTCGCGGTGTGAGCCCCAGCTCTGAAAACGATCGACGATCGATCAAGCGCATTTGCACACCCGAAACCGTGAGCACGAGCGCCATCTGGACGATGAACACCGCGGTCATCGCCTCGAGAGAGTGTCCAATCCACGTGGCGAGCACCCGCGTCACGACGAGCACGACAAAGATGGCCGCGACGAAGATTCCGAGCCGAAGGAAGAGCCCTGCTCGCCCCTCCTCTGCACTCCAAAACCATCCCGCAATCACGGACGAGACACGCCGCACGACACGCATTGGCCCCTCGGCTCAGCGTGGCTCGAGCAGCTTCTCGAGACGTGCGGCTCGCTCGAGATCTCCGCGACTCGACGCCGCCACCTTGGACCTCTCGCGAAACCAATCGAGATAGGCACAAACCAGGCGTGGAGCATCCGAAATCGCCACGAAATCGAGCTCTTCCATCCGTTCGATCACACCATCGCTCAGCATGAGCGATTGCCGCCGGTGAAGCTCCAGTACCCACGAAATCCAGGCCGAGCTGTGCGTCACTTGCGCAAGACGCAACGCGAACTGAGCGATCATCGTCATTTGAGAGGAGTCGAGCCGCTCTCCTGCCGCCAATCGATCATCGACCTCGACGGCGGCGCGCGACATCAAACGTTCGGCTTGACCATTTCGTTCTGAGCGCAACGCGCGCTCCACGACTTCACCGAAGAGTTGAAACGTCCAACTGTGTGTTGGCTCGGCAGCCCCTCCTGCCATTGTTTCTTCATCAGGCTGAGTTGGTGCTCCGCAATGAGGACAGCGGTTGGCTCCCTCTGGGTAAGCGGTGCCGCACGCCGAACAAACACGCATATAGCCCGTCGGACGCGGTGCTCGCGCTTCGCCATGCACAACGCTGAATACGAGCTCTTGAGTCCCGATGCGAATGCGATCTCCATCCTCGAGCAGATGACGACCTTTGATCAACTGCCCGTTGACACGCACTCCATTCCGACTGCCCAGATCTTCGATGCTCGCACGCTCTTGAATGAGCTTGATGCAGGCGTGTCGACGCGAGATCAAGGGGTCTTCAATGGTGATCGAACACTCCGGACTCCGGCCGATCACGGCCTCGGGGCCCACCAGGTCGAACTCCTGAAGCAGGAAGCGAAGCCTAAAACGAAGCACCTACACCTCGCGCCTCGAGATAGCCTTCAGAATAGTCGACCCCACTCCCTGCGGTAAAGTCGAAAGCTCGTGACGCCCTGGCCTCAAAGATCCATTCCCGCAAAGGGATCATCCGAATCCGAGCGAGTTCCTGACGAAGTCGAACCCGTGGAACCCGAAGAAGTCGGCGGCGTCGCTCCACCACGACCCGCTCCCTCAGAACCTTCGGACGCATCGCTGCGTCGTCGAATCTGACCGCTGATTCGATCCGCGACATCCGCGTGACGATCCGACACCTCGTCCGCTTCTCCTTCTGCTCGCAGCACGGATTCGACGAGCCCATGTCCGCTCGAGCCACGTGCCACGGTATTCGAGCGCAGCTGTGTGAGTCGTCCCAACACATCTTTGTCCTCGAAGACCAAACAGAAAAACCCATAGAAGCGGGTCTGATCGATCGCGCGGAGGCGCGTGGTCGTGTCCTGCCACTCGACCCACTGCGCTGGCGGACGGCCTTCCACCAAAACCCCGTTTCGCTGCACACCACGACCGAAGCGACCCTGGATTGCCTCGGAAAACTGGCCAAAATTGATGCCCGCGAACACCGACGCATCGAACGCTTGGTAGACCTTCCAGAGTCGATCGTTGATGAAGAAATAGTAGCGCTGTGAATGGGTGCTTTCATCGCGCCACACCATCATCGACTCATTGTTTCCGTGCGTGAATTCATCGCGGATGAATGAAGTGTCCCATCCCGAGGCTTCACCTCGGAATCGCACGAACGTGCCGCGGACACGTTGTGCCTCTGTCCTCATCTCCTGCCGAAGGCGATCTTCGAGGATGGCATCCGTGCGGGCCGCCTGGGCGATGCGTTCACGGTAGCTCTGCTCGATCTGCGTCTTGAGGTGGTTGAAGGTCTCTGCAGGAGAAAGGCCCCAACGAAGCTCGCCGAGCGCAGGCGCAATCTCTGTGCTCTGAGGCGCTTCTTGTGGCGTCTCCACCGCGGCTCGCCGTGCGCGACCGCGCCGCGCGCGCTGGGCCTGCGCATCGTCAGCCGTGAAACAAATCACACCCACGCTCGCAATGCAGCTGATGAGCGCAAGGCCAACCAAGAGGCGTCCTCTTCCCTGTTGCGACCGCATCGGCCCTCCAATGTAGGGTGAACAGCATACCTGCCACGCCGCGAGAGTCCACCAGACGGATCACTATGCTCAGTTTCCAAGGCCTCCGACGGCTCCTCCCACGAACGGGAAGAGCCCCGCCAGATCCGTATCATCGAATCGAAGCATCGCTCCGAGGAAGATGTCGACCGTCCTTTCATTCAAGATATCGTCGGCGCCGCCGAGAACATACAAGCTCTCGACGAGCTCGAACGCGACCCGCAATCGCACCCGAGGAAACTGCGAATATCCGAACTGAAAAATATCGGCATTGATCTCGAGACGATCGTCGAAGAAATGAAGATCGAGGCCGAGGCCTCCACTCGATTCGAGGATGCCAAAGCGGAACGTCGCGAAGTAGACGCGCTGCGCGAGCATCAAGGTGAAGACGAGCTGCTCCGTCGTTTCGACCCGGGTCTCTTCGTAGAATTCGGGATCTCCCTCAGGCGGAGGACTGCGGCGCACTTGAGTCGTACGCACCTGCGTTCTTCCCCGAGGGTCATCGACCAACTGAATCAGGAAATATCGCCCCTCGCGCGGTTGCAGACGGATCGAAAAGTAATTTTTAAACGTATTCGCAAGGAAATTGTACTCAGAGCGCAGTTCCATGATGGTGCGCAATCGACTGATGGTTCCGATGATGTCGCTGATGCCGTCGACAGAATTTTCGACTTCATCGATCAAGTGGTCGTCCGACGTCAGTCGACCAATGGTCCCCTCTCCGGCGGCGGTTCGCTCCGTGATCTCCCCGACGTCTGCCAGCACCAGCTCCAGTTGCTCACTCGCACGGTGAATCGATGCAATCGTATCGTCCACCTCGCCGAGCCCCTGATCGATATCCGTTTGATTGGCTTCGAGCGTGTCGCGAATCTCGGCCGTGACAGCGCGAATATTTCGTAAAATCTCTTCGAGCAGAGGTCGCGCATCCGCCGTGATCCCTTCGACGTTCGCGAGCGTTCGATCCACCACCTCTTCGTTCGCTTGAATCGTGCGGTTCACCGCCTCCAAGGCTTCGGACAAATTCCGAAGCGAATCCGTCATTTGTTGGCCTGCTTCATCGGTTCCGAAGCTCCGTTCGAGTTGCGCGGCGACCGATCGCACCGAGCTCGCGATGGCCCCGACATCGCTCATGATGTCGCCCATCCCCGGGGTCTCCTCGACCGCCGTGATCTCGTCGCCATTCTCGAGCCTTCTTCGACTGGGCGTACCAGGATGGATCGCGAGCAGATATTCACCGAGCAGAGAAGCCGAGATCCTGCGAACGCTCGCATCTTCGTAGAGAGCGATGTCTCCGTCGATCGTCATGTCGACACGTGCGCGTGCTCCCTCGAGCCGTATCGAGTCGATGCGACCCACCGTGATGCCCGCGATGGTCACGCGTGACTTGGTAATGAGGCCCTGCGCATCATCGAACATGGCGTGCACTCTGTACCCCGTCCCGCGCTGGCTCGTTTCGTCCACCGCGCGATAGACGAAGAACGCAGCCACGAGCGAAACGAAGACAAGAGCTCCTACGCGGGCAGCTTTGAGTTGATCGCGCATCCGGCGCGAATCCTATTCGATCTCTCGAAGAGGTGTGATCTCGGGCTCTGTCATTTCGGCTCTGTCATTTCGAAAGTGTGGCCTCGTGAGGTTTCCAAAGTGCCGAAATGACGAGACACGTCCCCGCCAACGAGAACTGGCAGATCCGTGCGATCAAAGCAATCCCGATCGCTCGAGCGATATCATCATCGAGCCCCAACGCCGAAGCAAAAAGGGTGTAGGCCCCCTCGGTAATACCCACCTGATTGGGCACCATATCTCCCATTCCAGCGCCCACGAGATGAATGCCCTGAGCCACCCACGGGCTCCACAACGTCAGGGCTCCTCCCACTGCGACGAGAATGACGCCATATTGTACTGTCTGAAACAGACGTCCGATCGACGTCGCGACGATCGCCGGGGTCCACGGAGTGTCGTCTCGAAGCGCATCATCGAACGTCTGTCCGTGCATTGCCAAAAACGCGATCCGCTGGCCGAGCCACCCGCCAAATCGCGATTTACGTGCCATCAATATCAGCACCGTCCCGATGATCGCGGTGACGCACGCGTTGACGAGCACAGCATATCCGAGCGGAGAATGCGCTCCCGTGGCGAACGCGACCGCGATGTAACAGGGGATCGAAATGAACGTGTTCGCGAGCATTGTCGCCGCCTGCAACCGTGTGGCGGCCGCAGCTGCACGCGCTGCACCTCCGACGTGGTTCGCAAGGCCTGCCGCGCGGGCGATCTCACCTCCTGCACGCCCCGCCGGGAGGAGCTGCATCACGCCGTATTGCACCATCGCCGTGCGAACCCAAACGGACGCGGGAACACGGCGCCCTCGCTCGCCCATGAGACCACGGAGCGCGACCGCATCCATCCCCATGAAGCAACACTCGAGGACCACGATGAGCGGCAACCACGCGCCCGCGCTGAGGAGCGTCGACAGCACACGCTCGGGCCCTGCATTGCGCACGAGCAGCACCACCGCCGCAATCCCTGCAAAAAGGAGAACGGCCCGTGCCACACGCTTCCACAATCCGGATCGAGCGCCCACGGCCGAGCCGCGAGACGGCGTCTCTTCGTCCGGCCGAGTCGGCCCTTCTACTTCCGATCTCGGCACAGTGAGTTCATAGCGCATTCACGTGGCGGCGGGCATCCGCGCCAGCGTGACGAGATCAGAACGACGTTCCCAGATCTTCTCGAAGGCGCGCGCGTAGAGATCGACCGTATCGGCTTTTTGTGCGATCAGCGGACACGTCTGAGAGAAGAGCACGATCGAAGAATCGAGCAAGCGTCGCGCTCCAGGAAAATTTTCCGAACGGTAGTTGAGACGCGCCCGCTCGACATCGCCCGCATTCCACGGAAATCCTTTGCCGTATCCAGACAATCCTTGGAAAAGAGGGAAATTCGGCATGGGATCCCCCTGCCACAGCACCACCTCACACCCCTCGGCACGAAGCGCCCGAAGCATGACGTCCCGCAACTCCCTCGGCGTGAGATCGACACCAAACGCTGCAGGATCGAGCCATACGCGATACTTATGGAAAACGCTGGTTCGATGCGATTCGACGATGGGCGGTCGGACCCCCGGCAATTTCCGTAGCGCACCTGCAAGGCGCTTTCCGTTCTCCTGCGCCTCGAGGGTCCGCTCGGGCAAACGACGCAGCTGGACTCGTGCAAACGCAGCCATCATTTCGTTGCCCCGATACATCGAGCCGATGCCCGTCGAGACCAACGCTCGATGCCCATCGAGCGGCCGTTGTCGATTCCAGAATTTCGCGTCCTCACGCCGTAAATCTTGCGCAAAGTTACGGATTTGATTGGCTCGCTCGAGCGCGACTTCGTCGTTCGTGACGTACACGCCGCCTTCGCCCGCAGAGAGGTTCTTGCTCGATTGGAACGAGAACCCACCGCCAGCATCGAATGCGCCCACCTTCTTGCCGCGATAGGTCGCGCCGTGCGCTTGCGCTGCGTCCTCGATCACACGAAGATCGTGCTTTTTGGCGATCGCCATGATGGCATCCAGCTCTGCGGGATTGCCATGCACGTGCACGGGCATGATCGCCTTGGTGCGCGGAGAGATCGCCGCTTCGAGTTGGCTCGGATCCAAGTTCCCGTCTTCGAGCACGTCGACGAAGATTGGGATCGCTCCTTGGGTCACGACGGCCAGCGCGGTCGCGACGAACGAATAGGCCGGTACGATGATCTCGTCGCCTTCGCCGATTCCCTGCGCCCCAATCGCAACCTGGAGCGCGCTCGTTCCCGAGTGGGTCAGAAGCGCGTGTTTCACACCCTGAAAGGCGGCGAATTCTTCTTGGAAAGCGCGCGCTTCCGGCGCTTCTGAGCCACTCAGAATGCCGCGTTCCAGAACGCCCATGACAGCGCGTTTGCACTCGTCATCGACGACCGGCCACGTGCCATGTCGTTCGCGTTCGATCAAGGGAGTCCCACCAAGCGCTGCCAACTGACTCATATCCGCCGTCCTCTCAACAATTACGGGCTCGCCCGACGTCCTCTTCGAGTCCGTCCGAGCGAGCCCGCCGTTTACGCGAATTTCACTTCTTCGAGCTGTGCTTGCGGCACCACTCGATCAACATCGTTTCCTGCTTGAACACGTCGTGTTGCGGGGTCTCGCCTTCCGCCACGTAAGGCGACTTGAAGTAAAGGGAGAGCTGACGCTGGATCCCCTTCTCGCCCTTCGCCTTGGCCACAGCGATCAAACGAACCATGTCGAGCACCAGCGGGGCCGCGAGGATCGAATCCTGGCAGAGGAAGTTGATCTTCATCTGCATCGACACGCCGCAGAACCCACCGATATCGATGTTGTCCCACGCCTCTTTCGCATCCCCTCGGGGCTTGTAGTAGTGGATATGAACCTGATGGTTCTCCACGCGATAGCCGACGATCGAATCGAGAACCGCGGCCTTCGAGAGCACCTTCGTCTTGTTCGACGCCGGGTTGTCGAGCACGAGCCCGTCGTTGTTGCCGAGGAAATTGACCGAATACCATCCGATGACGGGCAAGCGGCGCACCCGGAACATCGACGCGAGCGCGGTCTTGAGAAGCGTCTGGCCGGTCTTTCCGTCCATGCCGCAATAGGGATTGCGGAGCTCGTTCGCCTGCTCTTGAAGGGCCGGGATGTTCGTGAGGCTCGGCGCGAAATTGCAGTATGGCACCCCGAGCTTGTTGGCCACGTAGAAGTAGCGCATCGCGGGGGAAATCGCGGGATGATTCTCTTCGATTCCCTTTTCGAACGCCGCGAGCGTCTTATGGACGTCGAGCAACTCTTGGTAACGCTCTGTCGAAGCCAGGTTGACCATCACGACCGTGTCGCAACCGTGCTTCTTCTTGAACTCGACGACGTCCTTCTCGAGATGCGCGATCTCTTCGCGGAAGTTCTTGACCTTGACGAGGTTGTCGCCCTTGTTGTTCGACGCGTACTCGCCACTGAACACGGCCGGCCAAGGCTTGATCTGTTCGAGCTTGTCTTTGACGAGCGCGAGCTGATTCTCAGGCAGCACCCGATGGTGCATCGCCGCCGCATAGACGTCGCTGAACTGGAGATCCCAGCCGCCGAAGACAATGTCTTCGAGCGGTGTGAAATCCATATGATCCGTGATCTGTTCACCGGGCGCCGGATTTCCCGGCTCGGTGATCATACCGACACGCGGCACAATGCCTCGAGCCATCAACTCGACGCCTGCGATGACGGTCGAGGAAACGGCCCCATTGACGCCGACGATCACCACTCCGAGCTTCATACTGTTCCGCCTCTCCGTTCCGCCTTACGCGGATTCAAGTTGAGTCTCGGCGAAAAACGCACGCCCATGATGGCGACCGCTTCGCTCTGACGGGTCTACTGTCCTTTAGGTTTCTTCGTTCAGCTCTGAACGTACGAACGCAAGAGTTGCTTGCGCTCGTCGTCGAGAATTCGCGGGAACTTCGTTTGAACGCTGAGGTTCCCAATGTCCTTCATGAAACGCCGCACCGATCCCGGCGGAAGAATGACGAGCTCTGGCGCAAAAATGCCGACCTCGTCTTTGCGATGTTCGCGGTACACGCGATTTTCTTTGCAGAGTCCGTCATCGAACGCTTTGATGAACGCATTCGGATCACGCGGCTCTTGTCCTGCCACGAACTCGGCGAAAAGAACGTATCTCGAACGCGCGGTGCCGCGAACTCCCACATCCGCCGCGCATCCGTAATCCACCGTCGTCGCAGGAACTTGAACGAGCGCGTGCTCCACCGCACGTTGAATCTCGACGTGCGTCGTCAACTCTTGCGTCGTCGACAGACACCCACTCACCCGCCCCGCGAACTCGATGCGATGGGGGCTCGTGGAGGTAAAGCGCACGAGATCTCCGAGTCGGTACGAATAAAGCCCCGACACCGTCGTCACGTGAATGGCGTAGAGCTTTCCCGTTTCGACACCCCAGAGAGGAACGCGACGTGGCCACTGTCCTACGCCGCCCGAGGAAAGACTGCTCAGATCACTCGCGTCTTCGACAGGAACGAACTCATAGAACACCCCTCGATCGGGGATCATGAGCATTCCCGGCAGCGATTGACCACTCGAATCGACTGCGTGATCACTGCACGCGAAGATCCCACCCTCGGTCGCATTGTAGGTGTCGACGAGGACGATGTCTTTGCGTCCCATTCGCTCCCGAATCACCGGAAGGTACGGATCGGCGCTCACGCCGCCTCCGAGCAGCACCCGCAAGTTCGGCCACAGATCCGCCACGCAATCGGCCTTGCGCCCTTTGCGTCTCGCATTCGCCAGCAACTTATCGAAGAGGATAGAGAACCAACAGGTCGTGCCCGCGACGGCGCGCACATCGTGATCGATATAGCGATCGACGATCTTCTCGAGCTTCAGATCGTAGTCGGCGATTTCACGAATCTCGGGCTCCGGAATCTGACAGAGCTTGGAGAACGCGGGCATCTTGATCGATTGTAGGGAGGGGTTGGTCGTGATGAAGACCGGCCCTTCTTTGCGCATCGTCGTCGGGGGAAAGAGACCGAGCGTGAAGCCGCTCGTGAAATCATCCTCACCACGCCAGACGAGATATCGATAGAGCGAATCGGCAGCGCTGCCGCGCTGAAACGCGACTTGACGATCGCTGATCGGAAGAAACTTCGGCTTGCCTTTCGTCGAGCTACCCGAGCTATTGCCGAAATATTTGATCTTCTCGGGAACGAGCAGGCCGCTCTCCCCCGTCCGCATGGCTTCGAACGCCGCCGAATGCGAGTCGTAATCGCCCACCGGGACACGCGCCGCGTATTGCTCCCAGGTGCGAACGTCGGCGAACCCATGGCGACGCCCAAACGTCGTGCCCTTGGCGTGATCGACGATCCGTCGTAGTTGCTTGGTCTGCACGGCTTCGATGTCGCTGAGCGCGCGATCCCACAGGGCCACACGAACGCGCGCCGCGACGTGGAGCGCCTGACCCACCTGGTGTGGATAGAGCGAACGCCGCAGCTCCGAAGAGGCACGATGGCTCGGCTTCGATTCCCCTCGCGGCTCTACTCTCGACTCGACCGTGCTTCGAACTTCCATGAAAGACCTCTCGTGATGCGGCGGCACGCGGTTTCAATCCACAACACACATACGCCAGCCATCCGTGATTCGCTCTTCTGCGCCGCGCTCGAACTACGAGCGTTCGGCAAACCAAGCGCCCTTCCCTCGAACCCTCCTCTTGGGGCATCCGAGAAGCCGGGCCGACTATCCCACTTCTCCTCTTGCCCGCAAGTCGCGAGCACGCTGTTCGTGCGGTTCCATCGTGATCGGCGGCAAAGGAGCCGCGCCAGAGCGGGCTCGTGCAATCTGTGGGTGCAAGCGACCATTGCTCGCAAGAATCCGTCCACCCATCTCGGCAAACCGAGCAAGATCGAGGCTTCCCCCATCGACATCAGTCACCACGCCACCCGCCTCGCGAACGAGCAGCGTACTCGCAGCGACATCCCACGGCTTGAGCCCAATGTCCCAACACGCGTCATACGTTCCGTCCGCCACCATCGCGAGTTCGATCGCGCTGGCTCCACAGCGACGCACACCGTGACTCGCCGCATCGAGGATGAGAAAATCGCGGTAGTTGTTGTCGGCACGCGATGCGCGCCATGAGGGAAATCCTGTCGAGAGAAGCGCGTCCTCGAGGGAGTCCGTCGAAGAGACACGACACGGCTCTCCATTGCGCGTCGCTCCACCTCCACGAACCGCCGTCCATTCGAGCGAAAGCGCAGGCGCGACCACGATGCCTACGTCGGGTAGACCGCGATGAACGAGGCCCATCGCGACACAAAAAAACGGATGTCCGTGCGCAAAGTTCGTCGTGCCATCGATCGGATCGACGTACCAAACGAAATCGCTGGATTCACCGCCCCCCTCTTCGCCCACCATCGTATGCCGAGGAAACCGAGCGGTGAGCTCCTTGCGGATGCGAGCCTCGCACTCGACATCATAATCAGTCACGAGATCGCTCCGCGATTTCGTCCTCACCGTCAACGTACGACGAAACCCCTCGAGCAGCAGCGAGGCCGCTGCACGCGCGATCGGGAGCGCTTCTGCCAAGACCGAACGCCGAGCAGTCACATCACGCAGTGGTTCGGATTGGGATTCCATTCACGCTTCTTTCGAACGGCGACGCGAGCCAGAGCAACAGACGGGCCATCGGCAACGCGAATGTCATGAAATACGGCATTCGTCACAATTCCGGCTGATCGACCGAAAACCGATGCTGCGCATCCTGAACCCAAGAGTCCACCGCGTGAAAGAATATCCTGTGAGGGCCTTCACACGTGTAACGGGCTGCGCACCAGTGCGTCATGAGTTGCGCACTTCTTGACACACTGGGGGGTCACCTTTCCTTGTTTACGCTTGCGTGCTAGGAGCGCCGACCGACGATGTTCGAGACTTTGACCAAAGGGTTCCGTGCTGCCCGAAACCGGCTCACCGGACTCACTGAACTAACCGAAGAGAACCTCGAGCCCGCGTTGCGGGATGTGCGGATCTCACTCCTCGAAGCCGATGTCGAGTTCGGCGTCGTCAAACGCTTCCTCACCAAGGTCAAAGCGAACGTCATTGGTGAGACGATCTCGACTGAGATCGAATCGCAAGGGAAAAAGCTCAAGATCGGCCCCGCCGAGCGCTTCATCAAAGCCTGTCAGGACGAGCTCGTCCTCATGATGAAGAAGGAGGGGCCGGCGGTCGTGTATGCCAACGCGCCGCAGCCGACGGGAATCATGATGGTCGGCCTTCAGGGCTCTGGAAAGACGACCACCGCAGGCAAGCTCGCGCGCCTGCTCGAGTCCCAAGGGCGCAAACCCCTCCTGGTTGCAGCGGACGTGCAACGCCCTGGCGCCATCGAACAACTCAAAGTGTTGGGCGAGCGCCTCTCCATCCCGGTCTTTTCTATCCCCGGGGGGCAACCCGTCGATATCTGCACCAAGGGGCTCGATCATGCGCGCAAGCTCAAGCGCGACACGATCATCTTCGATACCGCAGGCCGGCTCGCGATCGATGAGCCCCTGATGGAAGAGCTCCAAACGATCAAGACGAACACGAAGGCGGAGAACGTCTTCATGGTCGTGGACGCGATGATCGGTCAGGACGCGGTCAAGACCGCAGCTGCATTTCATGAGCGGCTCGGCCTGACGGGTGTCGTGCTCACGAAACTCGATGGTGATGCGCGTGGCGGCGCAGCGTTGTCCATCGGTGAGGTGACGGGAGCGCCGATCAAGTTCGTCGGCACCGGCGAATCCCTGGATCGACTCGAAGAGTTCCGCCCCGAAGGCATGGCGAGCCGCATCCTCGGCTTCGGCGATGTCGTCGGACTGATGAAGGACTTCGAAGGCGTCGTCGATCAAGACAAAGCCGAACGAGACGCCAAGAGAATGCTCGAGGGGCGCTTCACGCTCCACGATTTCCTCGATCAGATTCGAATGCTCCAGAAGATGGGCCCGCTGAAAGACATCTTCGAAAAGCTTCCTTTCTTCGCGGACAGCGTCCCGGATGGGTTCTCGATCGACGAAAAGGAGCTCAAACGCACCGAAGCGATCGTGAGCTCGATGACCCAACGCGAGCGCGCCGAGCCTGAACTCTTCGCAAAAGAACGGGGCCGCGTCGCACGCGTCGCGAAGGGATGCGGGCGCGAAGAGAAAGATATCGTCGAGCTGCTTCAACGCTTCTCGTTCATGAAGCAAATGATGGGCGATATCGGTCAGCAAGCCGGCATGCTCCAGCGCCTGCCTGGCATGAAGCAAATGGCGATGGCGCGCCGGCTCAATCAAATGGTGCGCACGACCGGCTTCGAAGCCAACCCGATGATGTCGAACCTCGCCGATCAGCTCCTTGAAGCAGCCGTCGTTGGGGATGGTCAGCCCATGGCAGGTCTTCGCATGACCGGCGCGCCCAAACCAACGAACATCGATAAGAACAAGAAGAAGCACATCCGCAAACTGCAAAAACAAGCTCGCAAAAAATCGCGGAAATAGCGCTCGAGAGAGGTCCCATGAAAAAGAACCTGCTTGTCTTCCTGGTGGGCGCAATCGTGTGTAGCGCCTGTGTCGAACGCGCCGTCGAGCTCTCGGCCGCCGAGCGTGAACAGCTTCGCGACAACATCCTTCGCGAAGCCCCCTCACCCCAGCACACGCTCGACATCAGCTTCGAAAATCGAGCTCGCCTCGTCGGCTACGACCTCGATCGAGAGACCGTCGTCCCCGGTCAACCGTTCACCATCACCTGGTACTGGCATGCGCAGCGCCGGCTCGACGATGGTTGGCAGATCTTCACGCATCTCGTCGACTCACGTGGCGAAAATCGGATGAACGAGGATGGTACGGGGCTTCTGCGACAGCTTTATCAGCCCGGCCGCTGGACCGAAGGGGAGTATCTTCGTGATCCTCAGACGATCACCCTTCCCCCCGATTGGAACTCGGACGAAGTCGTGATCTATCTCGGTCTGTGGAACGGTCCCAATCGTCTTGCCGTCACACGGGGCCCGAACGATGGTGAAAACCGTGCACGCGGCGTAACGATTCCGGTCTCGGGCGGCAGCGCGCGCGCCAATCCCACCCCTGCCCCTGCCCCTGCACCTGCATCTCCTCCACCTTCTTTGCGTGCGGATCGCGCGACCGACATTCGTATCGATGGGCAGCTCGACGAGGCTGCGTGGCAGAGCGCGCCGAGGACCAGCGTCTTCGTCCACACGGTGGATGGATCCGCGGCGGATCTTCAAGCCAGCGCAAAAGTTCTCTGGAGTGACGAGCACCTCTACGTCGCGTTCGATGTGGCGAACGACACATATCTCCAAAACACGATGACAGAACGCGACGCGCATCTTTGGGAACAAGATGCCGTGGAGATCATGGTGGATCCCGATGGAGATGGTCAGAATTACTTCGAGATCCAAGTATCTCCCACGGCTCGAGTCTTCGACACTCGCTACGACAGTCGTCGTGTTCCGCAGCCGATCGGTCATGCGAACTGGAATGCTGCAGTCGAAGCGCGTGTGACGGCACGAGGAACCGTCAACGACGACACGGACGACAACGGCTACATCGTGGAGATCGCGATCCCTTGGCAGAGCTTCGTCACCGCGGATGGAACAGCGATGAGCGCACCTCCGGCCGATTCATCCTGGCGGATGAACTTCTATGTGATGGATACGATGCGCCAGGGTCAGCGTTCGGCGGGTTGGTCTCCGACGCTGGAACGAGATTTTCATGTCCCAGCTCGCTTCGGTCGCGTCACCTTCGCTCCTGCTCCGGTCGCAGAAGCGCCGACCGCTGCGGCCCCTGCAGCAGGCCGTTCGATTCAACTTCAGCCCGCTGCCATGGAACAGCTACGCCGTGCGCTGCGCCCGGGGCTGGTCACAGCAGATGGACAACCTGTTCCTCCCGTGGTCGAGAAGGCCCTGCAAAGGGGAGCCCTCAGGCATCAGCCGCAATGAGCCCCTCAGCTCGCTTCGCCGCCAGAGGCTGATACGATTCGTCCCGGCTCGATTCCATTCCCCTCGAGCACGCGCGACCAACGCCGACCTGGCTCGGCATCGAATACGATCTCAGGATCGAGCTCGATGGGGATCCACGAACCGCGCTGAAACTCTGCGTCGAGCTGCCCCTCCGCCCATCCAGCATAACCAAGCGCCAAAACGCAGCGCTGCGGCGCGCCTTGTTGAACGATTCGTTCAAGCAACTTGCGCGAAGCGCTCACCGCCAGCGACTCATGGATGATCAGCGCATCATCGAGATCATGCGGATCGATCCCATTCGGATCGAAGAGGATCCACCCTGACTGAGGAGCCACCGGCCCCCCCGCAAACACCGGGACATCATCGGGTCCCTGACGGTGCTCGAATCCAAGTGCATCCGCGACCTGATCGAAGGACAGCCGAGAAGGACGGTTCACCACGAAGCCCAACGAACCGTTGGGTCCATGTTCGACCAGGAGCACCACCGCCCGGGCAAAATGCGGATCACGCAACGAGGGCATGGCCACGACGAACCCTGGTGCCAGATCCACCTTCACATCCCTGATGCTGCCAGAGGCATCACGCCCATGTCGAGCATCCCGTGGAGCTACGGCACGAGGTGCTGCTCTTCGGCCTCCCTCTTTGCAGTTTCGCGGGCGACGTTCGTCCCTTCGCGCACCGAATCAATCGCGATGTCCTTGGCTTTCTCCGCCATGTTTCGGGCACGCGTCAAAACACGATCGCGCATCGGCCCCAACGCGTGATCTTCGCGCTCCGTTCGAGGCAACATCATCCCGAGTCCGACTCCCGTCGCGAGTGCGATCGACGCGAAGACGAGGGGGTTCTCCCCATACGCAGAGCGTGCCGCATCGCGTGATCGTCGGACGCGTTCTCGCCCTCGCTCGGCGACTTCGAACCCACGATCCCTCGCATCATGTGCGAGATGTGTCGCGCGCTCTTTGGCATCCATCGCCGCGTGTGAAGTCCGATCTTTGACTCGTTCACGTGCGCCGAACGCGCGTTCTCGAACTTCGTTCGCAAGACCTGTGACGCGTTCTTTTGCGTCATCGAACTTCGACTGGATTTCCCTGCTGCGATGGCCGTTGGTCTCTCGAACACCGAACTCGGCTCTCTCCACCTCTTCGATCGGCTCGATCGGCACCTCGACATCCACGTCCAAATCGAAAAGAGGCTCGGCCTCGAGCGCTCGCGTCGGCCGAAACGTCTCCCAGAGAAGCCATCCCGTTCCAACGCCGACCAGCACGACCGGAACCGGGTTCTCTCGCACGGCCGCACCGAAATCACCTCTGACGCGCGTCGCGCGATCTCTTACCGTGATCGCGGTGCCCTCGATTCGATTCGCCATTCGATGTCCCGTCTCACTCACCTTCTCCTTCACGACATCCTTCGCATGTCCCGGCGTGAGTCGGCCTTCGATCGCCTCGATCTCAGAGGAGATCCGCTGCCGCGTGTCCTCGATGTCTCGACGGATCTCGTCGACATTTTTTTCGTCTTCGTTCATCTGATTGCCTCTCGTACCGTATTCACATCGTCCTTCACGCTACGAATCGTTTCGGTGGGAGCGAGTGGCTCACCTGCAAGACGATTTTTTCCCATGATGAGTGCGAGTCCACCGGTCACCACCATCAACACGCCCACGAGGAGCGCTGAAATCCACGCCGGCATCACGAGCGCCAGCAGTAAAACGAGCGACGCAACGAGCACAATGACCCCGATGAACGCCATGACTCCGCCAGCACCAAGCACGATCGCAAGACGCTGCGCCCGCGTGAGCTTCTGTTCGGTTTCAGCGCGAAACAATTGCACCTCTTGCGTGATCAAATGCACTGAGTCGCGAGACAAATCTCGGAGCAAATGAGGCAACGAACGTTCGTCCTCGTCAGGACGCTCTCCACGCCCATTCACGCGCAGCTCGCGAACATCCACGGACGAATCCATCCTCTGCGTCGCCATACGATCTCCTCCGTTCAGATCACCACCCGACCACCGTCGTTCGCGAGGGTGGGCAGCTCCTCTTCGCGCGCATAGTCCGCGTCGTAGCCCCCTCTTGCGTAACTCTCCTCGAGAACAGCCTCGCGCCGATGACTCTTCAGAAATCGTCCCATCAAGAGCCCGATGGCGAACGTGCCTCCCCAAAAGAGCAGCGGACGTTCGCGCGCTGCGCGTTCGAGCCCGTGCGTCAACTCTCCCGGCTCACGATCTTTCAAGTAACGCGATGCGCTCTCCATTCTTTGACCGATCATCTTCGTGTACCGCGAGAGCTCCGACTCTTCCTCGATGCTCATTTGTTCGCTCGTGCGATAAAGAGCGCGTGCAATCCCTTCGAGCTTCGTGACCACACGGTCTCTCCCCGCCGACGCCAGATCACGAACTTGTTCCTTGGCGTTCATCGCCCGCTGTCGAACTTCTTCGCGATGCTCGAGTTCCGCCACGTCGTACCTCCTCACGTTGGGGTCCGTCTCCACGCAAGGAACTCCACGCAAGGGCGGTGCCGTCCGCATCGGGAGACCGCGAATCACCCCTCTCCGCGATCCAATGTCACGTTATCGACGCACCATGATCACGTAGAAATATGAATCCGACCAAGCGACCACTTGCGCGACGCGAAAATGCTCGTGAACCCAGGGGGCACGCGCCAATCTCTCTTCCACCGGCTCAGCGCTCATCCACGTAAGCTCGTCGTTGGGTCCGATGCGCGGCGCCACGAACGAGCGCAATACGATCACGGAGACACCTCGAACCGAAAGCAACTCAGGGGAGATGGGTTTGGCCAAATGCGCGCCCGAGAGTCGGCCGATCGCAGGATCGGTGATGCCTCCGAGGTCCAGCGTTCGAAAACCGCCGATCCAAGGCAAAAATCCGACATCCACGAGCGCCACAGGAGTCGTTCCGGCAAGTTCGGCGATTGAACGCGCGAGCTCATGACCCACGGCTTCTCTCGTTCTCCCAGCATCACGTGCGCGTGGTACCTGGACCAGGGCATCGACCGCGGGGACGCCAATGGCGCACACGAGAAGTAACATCGCCACTCGCTTCCGCTCGCCTCTCCAGAGCGCGAGCGCCCGTGCTCCACCGAGCCCCGCCAATAGAGCGTAGGAAGGGATGATCGGTGCGAGAAGTCGAAACCCTGGCATCCAATCACCACCCACCAACAGCACGGCCGCGAGGTGCAGCGAGAGCGCGATCGAGAGAGCGCGCAAAATCCGCGATTTTCGTGCGGCGGCGATCGCGAGTACGACCCCCGAAAAGAGCCCAGTACACACGATCAGAGCACGCAAGACGTAAAAGAATCCGCGATCGAATTCGCCGGGCTTCGCATCCCAAGCAAGCGGGAGCGCGGACCCGAAGAGCGCCATTCGAAACCCCATGACCGACAGCGCGCCGAGGATCGCCAACCCGAGCGCGACGAGCGCTTGTCGTTTGTCTCGCGCTGCACACGCAGAAAGAAGCGCCGCGGCAAGCACCGCGGCCTCGGGTCGCAGCCACGCCAACGCGGCGATGGATACTCCGAGCCCCACTCCGTGGGGTCGCGGTCTAGAAATCGTGCTGAGGCTTGCAGTGGTTGCGGCGAGCGTCGCCATGCCCGTCTCGAGGCCAGCCACACTCCAAATGCCGAGCGTCGCTCCGCTGCCTGCCACGAGCGCGACGAGCCACCCACTGGGTCCCCCGAGCGCATGCCTCATCGCTGCACGGCACACGAGCGCCGCTGCCCACGCACCACAGCCAAGGCCGACAAGTTTCGCGAATACGATCGAATCGAACCCGAGCCACTCCGCGATGACGAAGGGCACGATCGCGAGAGGTCCAGTCACGCCATCTGTGATCGCACCGTCCTCGAGCCCCCATCCCGCCCCCGAGGCCAGCCGCCGTGCATAGCGCGCGATCACATATGCATCATCGACGGTATAGGGGAATGCGCTCGCACCGACGGCCAAGACCAGTCCCAGAGCAAGCGCAGGGGCCCAAACCCGTCGATCGAACCGTGCAAGTCGCATCGAGTGTGTTCTCGCCCTGATACTTCAGCGAGATCTCACTCTCGATTCTGGAGCAATCCCAAATTTTATGCACCACTTACGCGCATTTCGGTGTTCGGGAACGGCGGGTCGAGCTCTGTATAACCACGCGTCATTCCTGCTACGCTCCGTTCCAATGCTGCGCACCAGACTCATCGCAGGCTGGACGAGCTCCGTTGTGCTCGCACTCGTCTTTGCGGTTTTCATGACGATGATCGCGCGCGTCGAAGTCTTCATCGAAGCACTGCGCGTGATTCCGACCGAGCCAGCCCCGGTGACGTTGCGCATCGCACCCACCCGAGTCCACGCGAACATCGATGGAGAGGTGCAACCGATGGGCGTGGTCGTCCCGCGAATCGCACGCGGCGAGCTCCCCGGCGATGACATCACGTCAGCGATCGTGAACGCTTTCGAAGAGAGCCGGCGTCCTCCCTATGCAGATGAGATTTTCGGTTTTTTCTTCATCTATTTCCTGCTCGCGTTGATGGTCGTGACCTGGCTTCGGATGCTGAGCCCGGGACGAGGCGCACTCGTCCGCACGCAGATTGGCCTCCTCACCATCACACTCGCCTTCGTCGTCTATGCCAAAGCGTACTTCCTCATCAGCGATGGGCCTTCGACGTTCTTGCCCGTAGGCGCGCTGGCGCTCTGGGTACGCGTGTACCTCGATCGCCGCACCGCATTCATGATTGCACTCGTTGCGAGCGCCCTCTTCGCATCACTGGTCGATTTCGACCCGATCGCAGCAGTGGTCTTCGTCGCCACTGGAATGAGCCCGGTGCTCCTCATTCGCGACAAAAAGAGGACGCTCTCGATGCTCCCCGCAGGCATCGCAAGCGGGCTCGCGGGCGCCGCGATGGAGGCTGCGGCGTGTGTGCTTTTCATCGGTGAGTTCTCGATCGAACGCGAGCTCATGGATCCACTGCGCTCCGATTGGGTGGGTGCACTCGCGTCCGGGCCTTTCGCTGGCATCGTCGCGGTCTTGCTCCATCCCTTCGCCTGGCGCGCGCTCGGTGCAGTGTCTCGCCATCGCTTGCTCGAGCTATCGGATTTGGATCAGCCGCTCCTTCGCAAAATGGCCAAGGAAGCCCCAGGTTCTTGGGAGCACGCGCGCGCGATGGCCAATCTCGCCGAAGCGGCCGCCAATGCAATCCGCGGTGACGCGCTCCTCACCCGCGTCGGCGCCTACTATCACGATCTTGGAAAGACCATCGCGCCCAAGCTCTTCGTCGAAAATCTGTCACGCGGAGAGAGCTCTCCTCATCTCGAGTTCGATCCAGACGTCAGCGCCGATGCGATCATGGCGCACGTCGTGGAAGGGACCGAAATCCTGCGACGAGGCGGCGTCCCAGAGCCCGTCGTCGAGTTTGCTTATACCCATCACGGCACGAGCGTCATCGAGTACTTCTGGCACAAATGTCTCGAACAAGGAAATCCGAAACAGCGGGATGAGTCCTTCTTCCGTTATCCGGGGATGCGACCGCGCACGAAGGAAACCGCGATCCTGATGCTCGTCGATTCCATCGAAGCCGCATCCCGCACGATCGACCCTCCTGAACGCGAGAAGTTCGAGGAAATGGTTCAGCGCATCGTCTTCGTCAAACTTCGTCAGGGACAACTCGATGAGTCAGGTCTCACGCTCTCCGATCTGCGCACCATGTCGACACAGCTCGTGGACACCCTCTGCAACGTGTTCCATTCGCGGATCCGCTACCCATGGCAAGATCGTCAGGAGAAGGGTCAAGCGCAGCTGCCCATCCCCGGAGTCGCGACCGAAGCCGAGGTGGTACGCGCCCGTGCCCAGGCAGAAGAACGAGAACAGATCGAAAACGCAAGTCACGAAACGAAGGTGCCCGAGGAGGCAAACTCGGTGCATGCTTCGCACGATGACGTGACGGACCTGAGTGATGCGGAGGATCCGCATCCACAGTCGTCGTATGACGAAGACAACGCCACGACGGTGGCCCCTTCCGAAAAGGATGTTTGAGTGAGCGAACGTAGCTTCATGAAATCGGTCTTCCACGGAGTGATCGAGCACGACCTCATCTTTCCCTTCCCCGAGATGAAGGCAGACGAGCGTGAGTCCGTCGCGCTCATGCTCGACAACATTCGTAAATTTTGTGAAACACGAGTCGATTCGAACGCAATCGATCGCGATCACGAGATCGGAGAGGACGTCCTTTCCGGAATGAAGGAGATGGGCCTCTTTGGGCTCGCCATCCCCGAGGAGTACGGAGGGCTTGGGCTCTCGACCTCTGCCTATGCGCGCATCATGCAGGAAGTGGCCGCCCATGACGCCTCGCTCGCCGTCACGCTCGGAGCCCATCAATCGATCGGTTGTAAAGCGATCGTTTTGCTCGGTACCGAAGCCCAGAAGCGCAAGTATCTTCCCAAGCTCGCAGCAGGAGAACAGGTCGCCGCGTTTGCGCTCACGGAGCCAGGCGCAGGAAGCGATGCCGCAAGTATCACCACCCGAGCGGAGCTCTCGCCCGATGGTGAGCATTACATTTTGAATGGCTCGAAGATCTGGATCACGAACGGCGGATTCGCCGACGTGTTTACCGTCTTTGCGCGCACGACCGAGCTCGATCCCACGGCCAAACCGAAGATCACGGCGCTCATCGTCGAACGCGGCCACGGCGTCAAGAGCGGCCCGAACGAAGAGAAGATGGGCATTCGCGGTTCGTCCACGACAGAGATCTTCTTCGACGATGTGCGCGTGCCTTCGGGGAATGTGATCGGCGAGACAGGACGCGGTTTCAAAGTCGCAATGGAGGTATTGAACAACGGTCGACTCGGCCTTGCGGCCGGTTGCGTTGGAGCCTGCAAGCGGCTCATCGATTTGACTTCCGAACGGGTGCTCGAACGCAAAGCGTTCGGTCGCCCCATCTCCGAGTTCGGCATGATCAAGGAAAAGATCGGTCGCATGGTCTCGGAGACCTACGCCCTCGAGTCGATGACATATTTGACGACGGGGCTGGTCGACCGAGGAGCTGACTACTCGGTCGAGAGCGCGATCTGCAAAGTCTTCGGGAGCGAGACGCTGTGGATGATCGTGCACGAGACACTGCAAATCGCGGCTGGCATCGGCTACATGGTCGAATATCCCTACGAGCGTCTGATGCGTGATGCGCGCATCAATATGATCTTCGAGGGGACGAACGAGATTCTTCGTGCGTTCATCGCGCTCGCAGGGATGCAAGGTCCCGGACGAATGCTCGCTGAAGTGGGGCGCGCGATGCGCGAGCCCATCAAGGGCTTTGGTCCGCTGAGTGAATACGTGATTCATCGCGCGCGGAGTGTCATTGGCCGCGAACGATTGATGCGCGCGCACCCCGTTCTTGCTGCGGAGACCGTGCTTTTCGAACGTCGAACGGCGGATCTCTCAACGGCTGTGGAGCGCGTCCTCCGCAAGCACGGCAAGGAAATCGCAGAGCGCCAGTTCGTTCAAAAGCGGATCGCGGAAGTCGCGATGGATCTCTATGCGCTCTCCGCCACATTGTCTCGCACGACCCGCGCGATCGAGGCACGCGGAGAAGAAGGCGCGCGCCGTGAGATCGAGCTTTGTCAAGGCTTTGCCGTGCTCGCTGAGAGACGCCTCGAAGATCGACTCCATGAAATGGAGCGTGATTCAGATGAACTCCTGAAGAGCATCGCCAATCGAACGTGCGAGGATCGCGGTTATCCGCTCGACGTCCTCTGAACGATGGGCATCTCGACGCACCCGATGGGATCCACATCGCCATGGCCCCGTCGGGCGCGTATATATAACCGGCTTGCAGCTTACATCAACTGAGTCAACCTCCGCCGTTCGCCCCCACTCCCGACAAGAGGGCTTCTGATGCTTCAGCGAATGCTTTTCGTCTCGCTCACGACACTCGCGTTCTCAGCTTGTGCTCAGGGAGGGGCTGGCTTGCCCGAGGGCAATACAGAAGACGCCCATGTTCGGATGGACGGCTCCATTCCACACGACGCGGGCTCATCGGCCAACACGGATGCTTCGACCGATGCGGGCAATGTGAGAAACGACAGCGGCCCCCCAGGGCACGATGCTGGAAGGATCTCTTGCGGACCGGGTCAACATGCTTGTGGTGCGGGTTGTGTCGACGACCTTCCCAATGAGCCGGCCCATGGATGCCGGCTCGGGTGCGGTGAGCCGTGCGCCGTTCCCACTGGAGGTGTTGGCACCTGCACTACCTCGGGAACCTGTGATTTTACGTGTGAACCTCCATTTTCACGCGTCGCCGACACCTGCACATGCGTGCCCCGCACGTGCGCAGAGGCCAATGCGACATGCGGCGCCCCGGACGACGGATGCGGCCGGCCGCTCAATTGTGGAAGTTGCGGAGGCAATGCTTGCGTCGAGGGTCGATGTGCTTGCGATCCTGATGCGGAAGAGCCGAATGACGATGGCCTCACGCCGCCTCGACTCGATGAATTGACCGATGCTCCGGACTCGTCTGGTGTCTACGACGACATGAACCTCCATTCGGCCGAGGACATCGACTGGGTCTACTTCGGCATCAGCGACAGCTTCGATCTCGGCAATCCCGACATCACCGTCACGCTGGATCAGATCCCTGCCGGGAGCACCTACGAGCTCAGTGCATTCTACAGGTGCTCGAATAACATGAGCGGAACGACATGCACGGGCGGCACTGCCATCAACGATCCAGGCCCGGGTTGTTCGACAGCCGTGAGCAGCACGGGGCAGCTCCGCCTCGCGACCCGGTGTGGTGGCGTCACCACGGACTCCGATGGTTCGCTCTTCGTGCGCGTCCGTTCGACGACCTGGAGCGGTCTCTGCAATCCCTATCGACTGCGGGTCGACGTCCGCTGAAACATGTCGGGGCTACTGGCGACGTATGCGCGTCACGAGCTTTTGTGTGCCTAGCGGCTCACATGCCCGCCCGTCGCCCAATGCAACGTCATCACGAACGATCGCGCGGAGATTGATGGTGTTGATCATGGCATGAGCGAGGATGGGTCCCTCGATGATCCCCGTCGCTTCATAAAGAGCGCCGAACACGAATCCCATGACGAGTGCCCAAAGTGTCCAAGGCAAAAACTCGCGGCGGGGCCCGACGTGCGCGAAGCCAAAGACGAGTGAGGTCAGAGTCAGCCCTGCGATCGGCTGAATCGCCCCGCGAAAGAACAACTCCTCGGCGATCCCGCTCGACACCCCGAGAAAGAAAAGCTGAGCGTGGGATGCTCCGCTCACCAGAATTCGCAGTTCGCTCCGCAACGTCCGCGCCCACACTGCTCGCATGAGCAGCCATCGCGTCGCTGCGATCGTGACAGTCCCCACGAGGGCCCCAAGCCCAAGCGAAATACGCCATGCAGCGTCTCCAAGCTCCAGCAAAGGCTCCGGATGCCGCATCGGCAAGATCGACGTGGCCCAGCCAATGGCCATCGCCACTGCCACCATCAGCCCGTAAGCCGCCATCAGAAACCACGCTCGCTGCCCCGTCACACCACCCACCCCGTGACACAACCCGTTTGAAGCGTTGACACGTCGACCGCTGGCAACCTACACCAGAGGTTTCAAGAGGCTTTCGCCGCTCCGAATCGATGGAATACCACGCTCACGACGAAGCGCCCCGGATCCTGGTCGTCGACGACGAGCGGGTCATTCGTGAGATCCTCGCAGATTTCCTTTCTATGGAAGGGTTCTGGGTTCGGACCGCCGAAGACGGCACCGCTGCGCTCGTGGAGCTCTCGCATCATCGTTACGATCTCGTCTTGAGTGATCTCAAGATGCCCAACATGGGCGGAATCGAACTTCTTCAAGCCATCACGAAGCACACGCCCGATGTCATCACGGTGATCATGACCGGCTTCGGCACGGTCGAAACCGCGATCGACGCGATGAAGCGCGGCGCTTACGACTACATCTTGAAGCCGTTCAAAGTCGAAGAGGTGGTCCGTACCATCCGACGCGGCCTCGAAAAGCAAAAACTCACGGCCGAGAATCTACGCCTCAAAGAGGCGCTCTCGCTCTACAAAGTGAGCGAAGCGATCGCGGCGAGCCTCTCTCTCGACGAAGTGATGAGCACCGTCGCGGACTCCGCGATCCACGAAATCGATGCCGATCATGTGAGCATTTTGCTCAAGAATGGCGAAGGTGGTTTCTTCGAACGCCGCCAGGAGTTGCACCCGAGCTTTCGTCCAATCGCCGAGCTCGCAACGCTTCATCCCAACACACTCGACGAATACTTTCGACAGGATCATCCGCTTCGAGTCCATGGCGCGAAGGTCTTCGACTTCGTCGAGATCTCGGACACCAGCATGAAGCCGAGCGCGCTCATCGTCTGCCCATTGCGGATGCGCAAGGAGAACCTCGGCTTTCTTGGCGTGATGAGCTACGCGCGAGGCAAGAAATTCGACGAAGGACAGCGGAAATTGCTGTCGATCATCGCTCATCGTGCGGCTGCCGCGATTGAAAACGCGAAGCTCTACGAAGATCTGCAAGCCACGTTCAAACAGACGATCCGAGGTCTCGCGTCTGCGATCGACAAAATGGATCGCTACACGTCAGGGCATTCCGCGCGCGTGGCCGCGTACGCACAACTCCTCGCCATCAAGCTCGGCCTCTCCGAAGAAGAAGTCGAGATCACACGCCAGGCCGCGCTCATGCACGACATCGGCAAGATCGGCTGCGTGATGAACTTGAATAAGCCCGGCAAGCTCTCCCAAGAAGAATACGAGGTCTTCAAGAAGCATCCGGGGTTCGGAAAAGACATTCTCGAGCCGATCACCTTTTTGCACCCTCTCATCCCCGGTGTTCATCTTCATCACGAACGTTGGGATGGTCGGGGCTATCCGTTGGGCCTCTCGGGCCAACAAATCCCGCTCCTCGCGCGCATCATCTCCGTGGCCGATACCTATGACGCGATGACGAGTGATCGCGCCTACCGGAAAGCCCTGCCGCACGAAGTTGCAGTCGGTGAGATCACGCGATGTACAGGGACCCAGTTCGACCCTGATTGCGCAGCCGAGTTCCACGAGGCCATCGAGAACGAACGCGAAGAACGCACCGCGCGCGGAGAGCCCATCCCGGAATGAATGGTACCTATCGACGCAGAGGCGTGATGTCGATTCGGAGCTCGTAATCCGCGCGATTGCCGGCTCCCCCATCCCGCACGTACACGACGTACCACCCCGGTTCGACCACGTGTGTCATGGCCTCGGTCGAGGCCACTCCGCGTGATGCATCCAAGATGCGAGCTCGTTGGTCGCGCAACTCGAGATCCAAATCCGTTCGATCATGCACAGCCCCACTGCCATGAATCGAAAGACGCAGCGAAAGCATGGCCCGCTCTCGAACATGCACTCGATAGGCCCGATTGGCATCGAATCCGGTATCCGGACGGTTCGTTCCTCCACTCGGAGCGGGTTGTGTGAGCCCGTCGATCTTGCCATGAAGCACCTGCCCCGAGTGCATCTCGATGGGCCAGCTCGCGTTCGCCATCGCTGGAAGCACCGAGGGCGGCTCGCCGGTACGCGAAAGCATCGCCGTGAGGTCCGCCTGCTCCACTCGCCCCGAGTCGACGAGGAAGCGGAGAAAGCTCGGGAGCGAAATGAATGCGCCATCCATCTCAGCCATTTCGACCATGGCCTGCAATACCGCGGCGGGGCCCAATGCGATGCCGTCGGCATCATCGTCGGGCAGGGTTCCATCTCCATCCGACAGATCCCAGAGGACTCCGGCCACGCTCGTTTCGGAGCCAATCCCACGAGGTGGGAGCGGCGCTTCGAGGCTTTCGTCGACCCGCAAACGGCCATGTGGCTCGAGCCCCACGGTGTCGCGATAAAACGGAGCGCCAAGCACTGCTGCCGCAAACCAAGTCGCACGCCCCTCTTCCCATGCGAGCCCTGGATCAATCAGTGCACCCCGTGGATGTTGTCCCCCGAGCGAGGAATCACCGCTCAGGCGATCCATCACGAAATGCCCGAGCTCGTGCAGCACGATCGACGCATCGTGTTCATCGGTGTCGCTGGTCGCCCGGGCGCCTGGATCACCCCCCATGAGCTCGATGCAGTATCGTCCCGAACCAGCGGGACGCTCGCCACGGTAGTAGCTCCACTCGCGAGTGACACCCCGGTCCCAGTACGCATAGAGCGGGGGCAGGATGTGCCCGGTCCATGTTCGCACACGAAGCACGCCCTCCCTCAGCGTATCGAGCACGTGGAGCGCACCTGCCAATGTCCCATCGTCGTCGCGCAACGCGATGACGAGTGGCCCAGGTCCAAGGACAGGAAAACGTTCGTGATGAACTCTCGATCCCGATTCGTCACGAAACACCGCGAGATCCAAGTCGGCGCTACGCGCCGTCACCGCGACGAATGCAGCGCGAGAGTCGCTCGGAATCGAGAAGGCCCCTTCGATGTCACTGGCCCCCTCCGCGATGACGCGACCATGGGCATCGAGCACTTCGAGAGCCACGAGCCGTGCAGCGCGCGCGTCACAGTGCGCCGAGGCTCCATGGGCGGTCGCCGTGCGCGCTTCATACAGCACCTGCCCGTGGAGCACGACAGGGACCGCGCGCGTTTCTTCGAGTCGTAGGCGGTTCGCGCCGCAGCTCGCGAGCAAACACGCGAGCAACACGACGCCGATCGAACGCAATCTTCCGCCCGGACCAACAGCTTCCGTGACTGATTCCACGATTCGAGGGCCGCATCATAACGGAGAGGGAGCTCCTCGCCATCGCTCGAAGACCACGCTCGGTGATTTGAGTACGACATCGTGCGATAGATCCCCACGAGAAAGATGAGGATGCTGCATCCGATTGACGGTCGAGATGCCCTTCCCTTAGCATCGTCGTTGGACGTCGGGCGGACACCAAAACAATCGTGCAGGACTCCGATATCAAAACACGGGTCACCCCGCTCGAAGAGTTGAAAATCGGAAGCCGCACAGGCACCGACTGTCTGGTGGTGATCTACACCAACGACGCGCGCCAATTTGGCAAACGATACGTCCTCGAGAAGGACATGCTCACCATCGGCCGCGGCCAAGAGAACGTGATTGCGCTCGACAACGACTCCGTCTCGAGGCGCCACTGCCGAATCGAGCGTCGCAATGCGCTCTGGTACATCGTCGATCTCGACTCGACCAACGGCACGTACGTCAACGACGTGCTCGTGAAAGACTATCAACTTCGGCGCGGCGACCAGGTGAAGATCGGCGACACGATCTTGAAATACCTGAGCGGCGCCGATGTCGAGGCACAATACCACGAGACAATTTACCGCATGACCATCGTCGATGGTCTGACGGGAGCGCACAACAAGCGCTATTTGCTCGAGACCCTCGAGCGAGAAATTCCCCGTTCTCGACGCCACGCACGGCCGCTGACCGCCGTGATGTTCGACATCGATCACTTCAAGCGGATCAACGACACCTACGGCCACCTCGCGGGCGACTACGTCCTCAAAGAAATCGCCACACTCGTTCGCAGCCGATTGCGGCCCGACGACATCTTTGCGCGGTATGGCGGAGAAGAGTTCTGTGCGCTCTTGCCTGAGACATCGATCGCAGGCGCGAGTGCCATCGCAGAGGATTTGCGACGCCGCGTGGCTGAACGTCGGTTCGTCTTCGAAACGGAGACAATCCCTGCCACCGTTTCGCTCGGGGCCGCCGAGCTCGGCGCAGAAATGGACGTGACCGGCTTCCTCAAAGCCGCCGATGAAAAGCTCTATGAAGCCAAGCGGAGCGGTCGCAACAAAGTCTGTTTTTGAGGCCCATCCCTGAACGAGGCTGGCATCGAGACGAAAAGGCGTTCATGGATAGAAACATGAACCTGCTCATCTCGTGGATATCTCTCACCCTCGCCTTCTGGGCGGCTTCTAAACTCCTGCCCGGATTCGAAGTCAAAGGGGGTGCCGGCAGCCATTTGCTCGTCGCAGCCCTCTTTGGAACGCTGAGCTTCTTCCTGAGCTCCGCGCTCTTCGTCGCGATTGGAATCGCAACGTTGGGCATCGGATTTCTCCTCTCGTTCATCACACGTCTCGTCGTGACGACGATTCTTCTGGTCGTGACCGGGAAGTTCAGCCGAAGCCTTCAAATCAAAAACTTCCAGACAGCGTTCCTCGCATCGCTCGTCATGGCAGTCATCGGTACAGGCACCGAGGCTTTGCTTCAGCGCCTGACCTGACGCTCTCAAAATTCTCTTCGAATGCGAAGAAGATCGACCAGCTCGAACCGGGAACGCAATGGCATGTACGTGGGATCGAGCACCAAGTCTTCGTCTCGCAAGTGGCCCTCACGGGTTGCCTCGTTCATCTGGGCCCACCACGCATCGAGATCTTCTGCCCCTGGCACAGCCGTCTTGAGAGGCGGCCAAGGGGCAGGGATCGACGCGTCGCCTGAGAGTGTTGCGCTCAAGATCGCCTTGGACACACTCGCCTCTTCTTCGCTCGTCGACTGCGATCCCAAATGCTCGGCATATCGTTCGAGTGCAGTACGCCGAGAGCCTTCGGCGACCGTCTGGAGCACACGCGCAAGGACATAGAGGACACGAGAGGGAGTCGTTCCGCGCAGTTGCCACGCATGAGGGAGAGTGCGCTGAGCAAGACGCGCCCCCGTCTCGAGCACAGCGTCGACGTCACCCAATAGAGCCGCGAGCTTGAGCGCTTCCCAATCGGCCCAAGGGATGGCCGGGATGCATCGCGCGCCTCTCAGATAGGACATCAATGCATCATCAGGCTGTCCGGCTCGTTTTCGGCCGTGCCCCAAGGTGACGTGTGCGATCGAGACATCGGGTTCGATCGAAACGTGTCGCTTTCCTTGGCGCAAATATTTCTCGAGATCGAACGCCACGTCGAGCTCAGCCATCCATTCACTGACGCAGAGACGACACCAACCGTCGAACGTCCGATGCACCAATCGAACTTCTCCCGTCTCGGGATCATAGTCGACGATGGGCCACGTATCGGCGAGTGGAGCTGCACTTCGATCGAACGCGAGCACGGTGCCTTGCTCGGTGCGGTGAAATGGAAGCAGAAGGTCCGGATCGAGAAATGACGATGTCTGTTGTGCCGCAACCTCTCGAAGAGCGGCCTCCATCGTCGTCCCTGGTCCTGGTGTCGCGCTGAGCAGCGTCCCTGCCGGGGTCACAGCGCCATTGAAGCGCCCGAGCACGAGCCGAAGATCGGCCGGCAACGGTGAACCCACGTAATGCTCGATCGCTTGGATTTCATGAACCTGGACCGGAGGATTGAGCACCACGCCCGCTTGATTCCGGTGCCCTTCCATCCAATCCACGAACTCACGCACGCCACGATGCATCAGAAACCCTTTGTTTTTTGCGATTTCCAGTTGAGAAAGGTGCGTCCGACAGCATAGCCGAGGACGCCTTTCTGGCGGCATCCTTTGTCAGCGCATACCATTTGCGCGATGCGTCGCGCGCTTGGCTGGAGTTGTCTGCTTGCTTTGAGTGGGGTGTGGCAAAACGCCGCGCACGCTCAGAGTGCACCATTTCCACGAAGTCCAGCAAGCTCCGAAACCTCTTCGGCTTCGATCGCTCCTGATGGTTTGGGTGAAGAATCAGAAGAGCTGAGGATCCTCCGGCTGTCTGAGCTCGAAATGTTCGGGCGAGATGGCGCGCTCGTCGAGCTCACTCCGGAGCTCCCACGTCCGCTTCGGCTCTCTGTCCCTGAAGGGATCACGAGCGACGCCGTTCCCATGTTCGAATCGAGCGGAGCCTCGGGTCGGGCGAGAGACCTCTCGTGGCTCGAGGGGCTCAACCTGCCTGACATCCCGGTGCGCTGGGATTCACGGGTGATCCGATATCTCGAGTTTTTTCGCGATGACCCTCGCGGCCAACAGCTCATCCGCAGTTGGATGCGTCGACTCGATCGTTTTGGTCCTCTGATCCGCAGCACCTTGCGAGCCGAGGGGCTGCCCGAAGATTTGATCTACCTCGCGATGATCGAGAGTGGCTTCGACCCGCGGGCGCGGTCCGCGGCAGGCGCTGTTGGACTTTGGCAATTCGTCTCTCGAACCGGCACCGAATATGGCCTCACGCAGGACCACTGGGTCGACATGCGTATGGATCCCGAGGCGTCGACCCAAGCAGGGGCTCGATATTTGAGCGCTCTTCAGCGTCGATTCGGGACGTGGGAGTTCGCGTTCGCGGCGTACAACATGGGATACGGCGCGCTTCTACGTTCGATTCGCAAATACGATACGAATGACTATTGGGAGCTCTCCCATCTCGAAGCCGCGCTTCCTTTCGAGACGACCCTTTACGTCTCTAAAGTCATCGCGTGCGCGATCATCGGGCGAAACCCCGAGCGCTTCGGGCTCGGTGACCTCACTCGCGAAGAGCCGATCACGATGGATGTCGCCACGGTGGCAGGCGGCACGGGACTTCGCGCGATCGCACGCGCTGCGGGCACGAGCATCGACGAAATTCGCCGACTCAATCCAGCGCTACGACGTGAACGCACGCCTCCCGGAGTCGAAAGATTTGCTGTCCGAATTCCAAGCGGAACGCGAGACGCGTTTTCTCGAGCGTGGGCGCGGCGACGCGGCGCCGAACCGGGCCTTCGGACCCATACCGTTCGTTTTGGCGAGGACCTCGGGATGGTCGCGCGCCGATATCGCATGAGCGAGAACGAGCTGCGTGCACTCAACGAGCTCGACGAGCGTGAATCCGTTCGCGCGGGGTTCGCTCTCGTCGTTCCAGCGGTGGCCGTGCTCGAAGAAGAGCGCGGTGAACCTCCGACGATTGCGTTGCCGCCTGGGACCTTCGAATATGCGGATCGACGACAGATTTTTTACGCGGTGAGACGACGCGACGAACTCCGAGAAATCGCGCGGTTCTTCGGAGTCACGTTGGACGAGCTACGCCAATGGAATGCTGTCGATCCTCGCGCTGCGCTCCATGAAGGGATGTTCCTTCAGCTCTTCGTTCGGTCCGATTTCGATCTCGACCGCGCCCTCGTGATGAGTCCCGATGAAGTACGAACGCTCGTCATTGGGAGCGAGGAATTCTACGAATGGCATGTCCGCCAAGATGGTCGGGTGCGCATTCGTTACCGGGTCGAGCCGGGCGATACCTTATCGCACATCGCAGAGCGCTTCGGACTCTCGACGGCCTCGATGGCCCGCATCAATCAGATTGGCCGTGATAGCACCCTGCGGGTCGGACAGGAGTTGGTCGTCTACACACGCCCAGAGCGAGTGCCCGCCGCGCTCCGAGCCCAACTCGAAACCGACCCACCGAGCCGCGACGATACTCCTCGCGACGAGACCGAGCCCGCCATCGACGATTCGGATCGGAACCTGAGCACAGAGACGGATCTCGTGCGTGATGAGGCTCGTTCCGAGCCGAGCACGACGGATCTTCCCGAAGAAGAAGGTTGAACTCGCTTTCGCATCCTTGCCGTGACACCAAAGACGCGGGAGAGTGCTCTAGAGATGTCCGAAAAGACCCGCCTGCGTCGTGATGAAGATTTACGCCAGTTGCTCGTGACCCGCGGGATCCGTGTGACCGAACAACGGATGGTGATCCTTCGTGAGCTGGCCAAGCTGAGGATTCCGGCAAGTCACCCTGAGCTGACAGAGCGGCTGAGTGGCTCTGAGCTCGATCGCGCCACGATCTACCGAAACCTGCTCTCGCTGACCGAGGCTGGACTCCTCGTGAAGACCCAGCTCGGCGACAACGTATGGCGCTTCGAGCTGCCCCAGTCGACCTCTCCTGCCCACGATGAGCACCCCCACTTCGTGTGCAACGACTGCGGCACCGTGGCGTGCCTGCCCGCCGGTTCCGTGACGTTGCGCGGCGAGGCCGTTCGCAATCAAGTGGCGGAGGTGCAGCTGCGAGGTCGATGTGCCGGCTGCGTGCGCCCCTGACGCGCATTCTCTCATGGCCTCATTCGAGGATTCTAAGCTCCGTCCTGCACAATCCCTCGAGCCCATTCCAGTGCCCATAACGATGAGAAAGCACGAACTCGCGGAGCGTCCTCGCGCCCGTCATCCCAGGCAAATATTGCACTGGATTTCCGACCTCATCGACGAGCAAAGAGCCCCGCACACCGCGCATCCGTGACAAGAGCTGAGCTTCCAAATCGCGGATCTCGAGAGCTCCCTCTCCGTCCCACGCCGCAGCGAACGCCTCCGCTCGAAGCGCCGCGTCTTCCACGAAAGAATCGAACCACGTATGCGTGAGGTGCCACGTGATCTCCGCTTCCGTCACGGCGTTGGGAGCGATCACGATGCCGAGAGTTCCGTCTCCCGAGGCGCAATCGAGATAGTCGATCGCCACGGGCATCCCGAACGCGAAAGGGATTTCCTCCTCCTCGCCATCCGGTGGAGCGGGTCCCACGAGCGTGCCCTCGAGGTAGAAACTCCAGCCTTCCTCTCGCATGCGTGTGACGATGTCGGGGTCCACACCATCCGCCACCCGAGCCCCCTCGGGCACCGGGCGGCTCGAAAATCGCACAGCATCCCAACGTCGAGGAGGAATGCCTTGGACTCGAAAGGCCTCGGCAGCAGTGGGCACCAGCTCCACGACGACCGGCGTCACTGAGATGGCCGCGCTGTCCCCATCACGCGCTTCGAGGCGGAGCTCTTCGAGCTCCAACACGACATGGCGATAGTGGATCGCATACCCATCTCGCATGCGCGTGACAGGAATTCCTTCACGCGCCTCGACACCTCCGTGTGCAGTCACGATGAGCGTCCCGCTCGCCGTGTTCGCTCCTTCGCAGCTTGCGATGAACACGAGCGCAACGATCCCCGACACAAAGTGCCCGACCCACCGATTCATCTCTCGACCCTTTCGACATGGACGACATAAGAGAGGCGACGTGCAATGGCGATTTGCCAAGCGTTATGAAGTTGACTCGGCGCCTCTGGACGCAGGTGAAGCGGCCCCGAGGAGAAGTCGTGCTCAGGCGGAACGAGCGCGCTGAAATCCACCTCACGGAGCCACTCGCCCGCCCGCACTCCGAACGTCGCGCGCATCCCTTCATTGAGTTGAACCTCCGCGTCCGGCGCGATGCCGTCGACACGACGACGAAGCGGTGTGTTCTCGATGTCGAGCCCGGCCTCCACTTCGATCACTCGATCCGCACGCGTCGCCCTTGCGTGGATCCAAGCGAGGTGTCCACGCGTGGGGCCCATCTCTCCCTGCCTGGCGAGCTCTCCTCGAGGATGATCGAGCCAGATGGAGCCACGATCCACGCGGCCGGTCTGCGCGAGATGAACACCGAGAGACAATGAATCAGGATCGAGCGCATCAAGGACGACTTGATCGATGTGTTCAGCCATGGCGTTCGAGCCAGCTTCGTTGTCATCGCCGGCATGCGCGAACACCCGCTGAGGAAGCAGCCAAGAAGCGAGCTCGCCAGCCGGGTCTCTCGGCGGGAAAAGATACACTCCGCCGATGATCAGCCGCGCCTCCAACAGCTCGATCTCCCAAGGCGATTCATCGATGCTCAGGGATCGACCCAGAGGCATGCCTGGTTCAGCCAGAGCCACGAGTGCGAGCTCGATGTCGACCAGGCGTCCACGGGTCCCCGCGAGCGCGCAGCCGAGTGTACCAAGGGAGGCAAGGACGAAGGCATGACACCCATGTCGGAACCGAATCACGGACCACCTCCGATCTCGAAACGAATCGCGATGCGCCCCATCACGCGCAAAGGCGGGCCTGCAACGAAATGACGAGCCGCCATGAGCGACGGAGCGCGATCGGGCTCGAAGCCCGAGACATAGTTCAGCTCAGCCTGTCGATACCGCACATCGAGCAGATTCTCCGCAGAGACACCCACCTCGAGCCATCGCCACCGGACGCTCACCGCCGCGTCGAGGACGAAAAAAGGATCTGCGAACTGATCCCATGGCAAGGGACGTTCTCCGACGAGGAGTCCGCCGAGGGCCAAGCTTCCTTCGACGCGTTCGCCTTCGAGTTCCACGGAATGACGTGCCGCTGCATCCAAACGAAAATGCCACTCAGGGATGAACGGCAGACGTGGACCTGCGAAAGGATCCAATGAATCTCCTCCCGGAGGAGGAAGATGTCCGCGAGTCCAAGTCACGCTCGCCGAGGCATCGAGCCACGCATCCATTCGAACGCGCGCGAACGCCAACCATCCAACACGAGTCGAAGGCCCCGTGGGGCTATTGCGACCGCGAGCTGCGTCGAACACGAGATCGTTCGACACCCGGGTGCCAAACACGGAAGTCCCGGCTTCGAGGAACGCACCCCTCCCTTCGGCTTCTCGGCTCGCGTCACCGAAGCGCGAAGAAAAGCCGCTCTCCAACGACAAGACCTCTGCGAAGGGCGCAAGCTCTCCTTCCGAAAGAGCCGCGGCATCACTCGAACGAGCGCCGAGACCGACGCTCGTCACCCAGTCCAGCTCGGCATCCTCGACCATCGGGAGCATGCGCACGCGCAACGTGCCTCGAGGCTGAGCGAGATAACCAAACGCGCTGCTCGCTTCGCGAGGCAGCCGCTCTCCAATCCGATCCTCAGTGGGGCGATTCCGATCCACGACTCCAAAGCCGAACGCATCGAAGCGAAGCCCTCCCGAAAGAACCAACCAGTCGAGCAAAGTCGCATCGAGGCGCGCGAACGCGCCGATATGGGTGACGCGGATCCCTCGATCGAAATCACTCCGATAAGGCACCGCGAGCTCAGCGCGAATCCGATCCTGAACAGCATTCGTCTCGTCGTGACGTGCCACCAATCCCAGGTGAATGTGTTGCACCTGCTCCAGAAGGACGAAGCGATGCTCGAGCTCTGCGCGCGCACCGAGCGTCGCTGCGTCATAGCGCTGGTCGACGGCATCGCCACGAGGAGGGCCGCCATCGCTTCGCGGATCGCCCACGAAGCCCGTAAAGTTTTCGATCACCCTCAGCGCATGCCCACCTCCGTGCACGAGAAGTCGCGCCTGGGTGCTTCCGGAGCGCCAAGTCAGCGTCACGCCTCCCCCTGCACGCTCGGCGCTCCCTCCTTGGGTCGAATCGTAGGTGCAGAAGAACTGCGAGAACCCATCGGGCGCGCAAGGCAGCGTGCGCGCCTGAAAATCATCGAGCCGCAGGGCTCCTGCTTGACGCCAATGTGCCGTCGATGCGAACGCCAAGAGGCGCAACGTCCACGATGAGGCGAGGCGCAGCTCGACCTGCGCGAGCCCGGAAGCGCTTCCGTACGCGCGGTTCGTCCCCCAACCATCTCCGCCGCGAAACGAGACCCCCACGAACGTCGCCGAAGGCTCACCCTCCGGGCCCCAAAGGAGCGTCAGGCGACGGTCGTGATAGCTCCCATACGACGCGAGCGCGTGAACCCCGCGCTCACGGAGACCGAGGCGATACTCGGCGGTGCCCGCGACCGCGAAATCGCCCTGCGCAGGGTCGAAGGGCCCCTGCACGACGCGCAGCGCATGGACGAGCTCGGGGATCACAAATGACGAGTCCACATACCCATGCCCGTGAGCATTCGACACGTCGTTGATGGGGATGCCTTCGACGAGGACCTCCAGATCCTCTCCTTCCTCGGCATCGAATCCCCGAAGGAACATCGATGCCGCATGCCCTTCTCCGCCGTGATTCGACAACAAGATCCCAGGAGCGAGCGTGAGCATCGACTGCGCGTCGCGCCGCGGCACGCGACCGAGCGCACCCACTTCGATCTCGCGCTCGCTTGCGCTGACCGCGACTTCCCGCGGCGCCTCGATCTCGGCGCGCGCGCTGAATCCGTGGCTGGGCTCTGGGTCTTCGTCGACAACGATTTCTTCATCCCCTTCTGTCGAATCGACTTCGTCTTCGCTGGCAGGCGCGGGGGGTTGAAATCGAATGCGAACACGAACCCGCGCAGGAATGGCAACCCCGTCTCGGAGCGCTGGCTGGAAGCGAAGGGCCTGCGCATAAGCGATCGCACTGGACTCCAGAACATCGCGATCGTTCGGGAGCGCGTCCATCGATGCCACCACCACATCAGCCACGTGACCCTCGCGATCCACCAGCACCTCGACGATGACATCGACGGGAGTCTCAGCCGAAACCCCCAAGGGCCACTCCGCAGGCGGAAGCTCGAGTGCCACAGGTGGCGTGGCACTCTCCGCATCCTGGAGGTCCTGGGCATTCGCGCAAGGCGCGGACCACGCCCACAGTAGAGCGAGCATGGCGAAAGCCCGCCGTTCGAATCGCACTGGCCACATCACGGAACTGATTCAGTGCGTGTGGTCGTGTTCGTGCGGCTCGCCGAAGTCGGGAGAGACGCTGAAGATCGCGGCCGATCCCGGAGCGCCTCCGACCTCGATCCGACGTTCGATCTCCCAATCATCGACGTGAATCTCGATCACTTCGGTCTGCCGTGGATCGACCACGAATGCGCGCTCCGCGCCGAGGGTGAACGTGGGGCGGGCTTGTGAGTGCCCCGATTCGATTGCGAATGCGCCCATGACCGAAATCGACGCCTCGAGCGCTTCCCCCGTCATCGGATTCAAGCGATGAAGATGACCATCGGCCGTCAGAACGATCAAGCTCTCGCCATGAGCATCGATCTCGAACGCGAGGACGGGACTCGCGATCGCGATCGGCATGAAATGCGGTTCAGACTCGGGGTGGATGAGGACGAGTCCACCCTCCCAATCGCCGACGAAGAACTCGATATCATGAGCAGTTCGGAGCGTTCCACTCCTGACATCGCCAGAGTTCCCTTCTGGGTAATCGAGTTTCATCGAGTGGAAGTGATCTTCATGCGCTTCGAGACGCAGAATTCCATCCGCACACGCGAAGGCCACACCATGGTGGTTGCTGGCTTCGCCATGGAGCCCAGGACAAAGCGCGATCGTTTCCTCGACTTCGTCCGGCGTGGCGAGCTCACGCAGCGTGACGCCATTGGGAAGAGAACCCTCCGGCGCGGGATTGGAAAGGATCACATGCCCCCGGGCCACAAGACCCACGCCATGATGGGGAGCGCCGCTATTCACCTCGATCACGAACGGAGTTGCCGTCGACAGTGATCGCTCTTGCACGATTTGCAGGATGCCCGAGCCATCGTTGAACGTCGCCGCATACCAGGAATTCGGCATGTCTTCTTCGCCATGAATGACGAAATGAATGGGCCGATCTCCATCCAGATGGGTCGTCAGCACCGAGGGCGCCGACTTCGTGATGTGGTAATGGTCCTCATGCGAGGTGAAGAGGATCCCGCTATCGAAGATCGTGACGCGATCACCATCCGCCTGCACTGCATAGGCATAACGCCCCGACGAATTTCCGTAGACACGCGCGGTGGACGCGAGGCTCATTGAGTCGAAGACGCTTGCATCGTCGAGATCGATCACGCGGACGCTCGGACTCGCGCTGTCCGCGACGATGAGACGACCCATCGTGATCTCGGCTTCATCCGTTCCACTCCCACCATCCGTTCCGGCATCCCCCATCGGCATACCGGCATCCCCGTTCGGATGCGCTCCGCTGTCGCCCTGGATTCCCCCTCCCCCATCAGGAGATGGAGTCGATTCGTTCTCACATCCACCAGCGATCAGCAGCGTCACGAACACCAGCGCACTTCTCTTGATTCTCTTGTCGATGACCACGTCCCAACCTCCGCGGCGGACCATATTGCAACTCAGTTGCACTATCAAGTCGCGCCGTTTCTTTTTCTCAGCAAAAAGATCAAAAGAGAACCAAGTCATCGCAATCGAGTTGCATAGACGCCTGTTTTGTTCTTGACGACCACATTGCCGCAGCTCCGATGCGTGACATGGTGACCTCATGTCCCCACTGCGTTGCGCATGCATCGTCGCGACGACGATGCTCTGGATCGCTTGCGGAGAGAAACGCAACCCGACGTCCATGACGCCCGCACCCGCGGCGCCCACATCCGACCCCACGCCATCGTCTGTGGCACCCGCGCACGAACGAGCCTCTCTATGCGACGCGATTGGCCTCACGGCCGTCTCGCCCCTGCCGCCTGCCGCCGTGGAGGCGAACCGCCGTGCGCTCGCCGCGCACGAGCGTGCTCGCTTCGAGGACGCCGAGCATCTCTTCCGCGAGGTGCTCGAGACAGCCCCCGACTACACAGCCGCGCGCTTCAACCTCGCGTGCGCTCGATCGCGTCTGGGCCGGCTCGAAGAGGCGCGGCGAGACCTGGTCGAGGTCCTCTGCGCCGATCTGCCCTCCTACGCGCCACGAGCAGCGAGCGATCCGGACCTCGAGGCCGTGCGCGCAACGACGTCCATCGCGGAAACGATCGACGAGATCGCGACGACCTATCTCGCGCTCGCCGAGCGAGGGACGCCGCTGGTGATCGGCGAGGAGAGCACGCGTAACAGAGAGCGAGACGATTGGGCGGTGTGGACTCAGGCTGGCGCCTGGGTGCACGCCGAGCAGCGCTTCGTGCCCATGGGTCCTCGCGCACGCGCCCGCACAGCAGACGGTCCGTGGATCCCGATCGCCGCCTCGCGCTACGATCCCGATCGTCGACGCACCGTCACGCTCACCGCGCGAGGCAATGAGGCCGAAGGCTTGCCCCCAATGAGGTCGATCGCGCTGAATGTGCATCGAGCACCGACGGGTGAGCTCGAGTTCGAGGCCTCTCCTGCGCTGGGCGAGACCTACGGTTTGACGGTGTACCCGTACGAAGAGCCGGTGCTCGTGCGTGGCGTGCGCCATCCCGACAGGATGCCGGTGCTCGCCGTTGGCTCCTCTGGAACCACGCGGTGGAGCGGCGAGCCACGCGGCGAACAGCTCTCGATCGGACTCATCTCATGGGCACCGAGCCGTGAGCGCCCTGGCTTCGAGGTCCGAAGGAACACGCTGTACACGCCCGACGGAGAGCACGCGCTGCCGCCTCGCTCCGAGCGGACGCTCTATGTCGACGAGGCGAGCGGAGTCGTCCTGGTGATCGCGTCGCGCTCCGGCGACTGCGGTCTCCGCGATCGCTACGCCATCGACCGCGTCGATCTCCGCAGCGGCGAGGTCGATCTCCTCGACGAAGGAGACGGGCAAGTGATCGTGGATGTTGGACTCGATGGCGCACTCTATCTACAGGTCGGCGCGCGCGTACGTCGCTTCGCGACGCCGCGCGCTCAACAGAGCGAAGCTTTGCCACGGGGCGTTCAGCTCTCGACCCAGCCAGTCGACTTCAACCCACACTGTTGATCCACACGGCCGTTCTCTTCCCCGGCCTGGCCTTCGACAGCAGCGCGTGTCGCCGCGAGCGTCAGTCACAACGGGATGAACCATGCAAGAACCGTCCGGTGTGCGACTCACTCACCTTCGCCACATCCGCGGGCGTACCAGTCACCACGATCGTCCCCCCGCCAGGGCCGCCGAGAGGCCCCAGATCGATCATCCAATCCGCCGCGAGCGCGACCTCGAGTGCGTGCTCGATCACCACGACCGTGTTGCCTTGGTCCACGAGATCCGAAAGCGCACCGAGCAACACTTCCACATCGGCCAAATGCAGGCCCGTGGTGGGTTCATCGAGGATGTAGAGCGTCCTTCCCGTGGCCTTTCGGGAGAGCTCACGAGCAAGCGACATGCGCTGCGCTTCTCCGCCGCTGAGCGTGGTGGCGTTCTGCCCAAGCCGCAGATATCCGAGCCCGACCGAGGCCATGGCATCGAGCCGATCACGCAGCGCGGGGATCGGAGACATCAGCTCGCGCGCTTCGCACACGCTCAGATTCAGCACGTCGGCGATCGACAAGCCGTGCCAGCGCACTTCGAGTGTTTCACGGTCATATCGCCGCCCCTCACAGACCTCACACATCGTCTGCACGTCGGGCAGGAACTGCATGTCGATCCGCAACACGCCCTCACCGCGACAAGCTTCGCAACGACCGCCCTTTTGATTGAAGCTGAAGCGCGCTGCGTCCCATCCACGTGCACGCGCTGCCGGCAAGCTCGCGAAGAGATCACGCAAAGGGCCAAACAAACCACTATAGGTCGCAGGATTCGATCGCGCGGTGCGTCCGATGGGACGATCGTCCACGGCGATCACACGGTCGAAGGCAGAGAGTCCCTCGATCTCGGCGAGCACCGGCGCACCTCGAGATCCCATGATCGTTTGACGCGCGGCCTCGAGCAACGTGCCCACGATCAGAGACGATTTGCCGGAACCAGAGACCCCTGTGACCGCGGTGAGCACGCCGATCGGGACTCGGACATTCACGTCAGCGAGGTTGTGGAGCGTCGCATGGCGAATCTCGATCCACGACCGAGGCACACGAACGCGGGGGCGTGATCGCGAAACAACGCGACGCCCCGCGAGAAACGCGCCCGTGGCAGAAGCTGGATTTTCGGCAATTTCCTGCGCATTTCCGACCGCAACGACACTTCCTCCCAAGGCCCCAGCCCCCGGACCCATGTCGATGATCTGATCGGCCGCCTTCACGATCTCGAGGTCGTGTTCGACCACGATCACCGTGTTCCCCACATCCCGCAATCGCTCGAGCGTTCGAATCAAGCGACCCGTGTCGCTGGGGTGAAGGCCGATCGAAGGTTCGTCGAGCACATAGAGCGCACCCACGAGCGCGTGGCCGATCCGAGTGGCCAAGCGGATCCGTTGCGCCTCTCCAGTCGACAACGTATCTGCGCCTCGATCGAGCGTGAGATAGCCAATCCCCACATCACTCAGGAACGAGAGCCTGCTTCGGATCTCGGACAAGAGGGGTTCGGCGATCGCGCGTGAAGCATCAGACACCGTGAGATGCTCGAAACGAACACGCGCCTCATCGATCGAGAGCGCCTCGAGCACATCGATCGAGAGGTCGTCCACGGTCACGAGCCGGGCCTCTTTACGGAGCCGCGTTCCTTCGCATGCCCCGCAGATCCCTCGTACTCGAAAGGCCGCGAGCTCACTCGAGAGCTCATCGAGCCCCTCGTCGTCTTCCGCCTGACGCTGCGCGGAGAGCTCATCCCATTGTCGCTCGAGTGAAGTCACGACACCCTCGAACGAAGATTTGGACTTTCGCTTCGTCTCGGTGCCCCCCTCTGAACCGTAGAAAACCACGCGCCGCACCGGCTCTGGCAGCTCGGCGAACGGCGCCCGCACGTCGACCCCGAGCTTGGAGAGCGCATTCGTACGATCCCGATAGGCCTTTTCGCGCGGAGCCCCCCACGCGGTGATCGCGCCATCCGCAATCGAGATCGATTCATCAGGCACGATCCGAGCTGGATCGAAGCGTTCGTTCACGCCGAGCCCCCGACAGACGGGACACGCGCCTTCCGGCGAATTCCACGAGAACAGACGCGGCCCCATGGGAGGAAGGATCGTGAGATCCGATGGACAAACGAAGCGCTCCGAAAACAAGAGCGGCTCGCGGCCTTGCGGTGCGACTCGCACGATTCCACCACCGACGCGCAACGCGAGCTCCATCGAATCCGAGAGCCGCTGACGAACACCGTCTTTGATCGTCAATCGATCGACCTGAACATCGAGGTCATGTGCGAGCTTCGCGTCGACCTTGAAATCGCTTCCGAGATCGTGAAGCACGCCATCGATGACGACGCGCACGAACCCTTCGCGTCGCAGACGTTCGAGCACGGGCGAAAGATCTCCATGCGCGCCGCGCGCGACCGGCGCTTCGATCACGAGGCGTGTGCCTTCGCCCAACCCAAGCGTGAGATCGACCATCGTGGCGTTCGAATGTGCACGCACGGGTTTGCCGCACGTACTGCAATGAGGCTGACCCACGCGTGCGAAAAGAATCCGGAGAAAGTCGTGGATCTCAGTGATGGTCGCGACCGTCGAGCGTGGGCTCTTGCTCGGAGCCTCCTGCTTGACTGCGATCGCTGCAGGCAGTCCCGTGATCATGTCCACATCGGGCTTGGGCAGCTGCTCCACCAACTGCCGTGCGTGACTCCGCATCGATTCGACGTAGCGTCGTTGCGCTTCGGCGTACATCGTGTCGAATGCGAGCGATGATTTTCCGCTGCCGCTCGGCCCGGTGATCACCGTGAGCTTGCCCCGCGCGATCTCGACATCCACGTTCTTGAGATTGTGAACACGTGCACCGCGCACGACGATCGAATCTCGATTCATTGCGAGCCCGATAAGATGCGCGCCAAGCGAGCCGCGGCCATCATCGAGGCCGGATCACCAAGCCCTTTCATCGCGGCATCGTAAGCCACACCATGCTCGACGCTGGTTCGCACGAAGGGCAGCCCCCAAGTGACATTCACCGCCGCGCCCCAGTCGAGCAACTTCGATGCGATCGTGGCTTGGTCGTGCATCATCGCGACCACTCCCTGGAGCTCCCCCTCAGCCGCTTTGCGGAAGGCCGTTTCAGCCGGCACGATCCCCACGAGGCGCAGACGATTCGTGCTGTAAGGAGCATGTTTGCGCGCCTCCTCGAGGGCTGGCTCGAGAACCCGCGTCTCTTCGTCTCCGAAAAGGCCACGTTCTCCAGCATGGGGATTGAGCGATGCGATGGCAATCGGCGCGCCGTCGGGCACTCCGAGACGCACCAGCGCTTCACCCAGATGCGTCGTCGCGCGCAGCACGCGCGGAAAGGTGACAGCCAAAGGAACGTCACGGACGGCGAGGTGTGTCGTGACGAGCGCAGTTTTCAGACGTGGACCGATGAAGAGCATCGTGACCTCATCGTCACGAAGGTTCGCTCCTCGCGCGAGGTGCTCGGTTTGTCCGATGAACGGTGTGCCCGCGAGCACGATGGCTTCTTTGCTCGTCGGTGCTGTCACGAGCGCACTGGCCGTGCCCTTTTGGACTGCGCGCGCAGCGGCATCGAGCGCGCGCAATTGCGCCGCGCCACACAGCGCGTTGGGCGCATGCAGCGCGACGGCAGCCGCATCCACCGCGCCGGTATCCACGATCGCGACTACACGGCCTCCGAGCGACTCGTCTTCGCGAATCACGGGCCAAGGGGCTGCGCCTGCTTCGATGACGATGCGATGGAGCTGCGCCGCATCGCCAAAGAGCAGAACGCGCTCCCCTTCGCGCGAAAGCTCGAGCGCAGCGCGCACTGAGATCGAAGGTCCAATCCCAGCGGGATCACCGGTCGAGAATGCAAGCGTCACGGCACCCGCATCTTGTAGCCAACTCCGCGCACGGTTTCGAGCGGTTTGATGGCCCCTGCGAGCTTCATGCGGAGCCTCCGCACATGAATGTCGACGGTGCGTGAACCTCCATAATAATCGACGCCCCACACCCGCTCGAGAAGCTGCTGTCTCGAGAACACGCGTCCACGATGACGCGCGAGGAACTCGAGGAGCGCAAACTCCTGGTGCGTGAGCTCCACCGGACGCCCCTCCACCGACACCTCGTGCGCTGCGCAATCAATCACGAGCGGTCCGATCTTCAAGTGCTCTGCGTCCGTGTATTCACTTCGCCGCCACTCGGCGCGCCGGATCCGAACATAGAGCTCGACGGGCACGTAAGGCACCAAGACGACATCATCGAACGCATCGGTGAGGTCGAGTCGTTGGAGAGCCGACACGGAGACCGCGCCGAGGACCGGGACTTCTGCCAGAGGTGTGGCTGCGCGAATACGGGCAAGAGCGGCTCTGCCGGCTTCCACCTGATCGAGCACCTCGATCAGCACCGCAGCCGGCGGATCTTTTCCCAGCGCTTCGTCGTCTTCGAGCGGCTCCCAAAGGTCAGCGGCGCGCACACGACAACCGAGCTCTCGGAGAACAGTGAGGCCCCCTTCACGCCTGTCTATCAGTTGAGGGCTCCCAACGACGAGGATCCACATTCCCCACCCGCACGGCTCGGCGCGCCTCGTGTAGCCTTCAAAAGGCTGTTCTGCAATAGATTTCAGCGTTCGACGTATTGCGTTACCGCTGTCGCGCAGAACAGCGGAAGAGGCTTGGCCCAAAACCGAAGCACGCTCGAGACTTGACCGAGTCAGCCCAGGGTTGCTACATCGAGCTTCCCACGAAGGGATTTTTGGGGTGACGCAGCGACGTTGGAAGCTCGTCGTGACGGAGCTTGGACGCTCCGAACCACTGCACGAGGCAGTCGTCGATGCGGGGGACTGGATGACCGCGCTCTCACGCGCTCGCGCGCAGCTGGGTGAGCACGGCGTCGTTCCTCCGGGGGCCAGCTGTGCCGTCTCTCCCGAAGGGCATGTCACGATTTTCGACGGGATGGCGCGTCGTCAATATGTGATTGGGCCCACCACCGAAGCCATCTCCGCCCCGAAGCCGGAGCCTGTGGCCTCCCCGCAGCGGGCTTTGAAGCGAACCGTCGCCTACATGCCGCCCGCGGCTGCGCCTCCGAAGCCCTCGGCAGAGTCGTGGCGACCTGCACCGGTCCCTTCTGGGATCATGCCTGGCCGACCGGTGACAGTACCGCCACCGGCGTCGCTACGAGCGATGGAAGCCGAGATCAAGTCACCCGCATCCGCATCCCCTCCCGCCCCCGCAT
>CAYZTA010000042.1:0-53721 GCA_964481145.1 uncultured Sandaracinus sp. | reverse complement strand
GCGTCTCCTTACGCTAACGGTGGGCCGGCCGTAGCGCATTCGATTTGAAGGGATATCGAGGTGTGAGGTGGCGTAGTGGCGGGCGGATGGGTGGCGGCCGCCACCCATCGTGTGAGGGCCGAGCGATCCCGCGCTTCATCGCGCATAGTGCGCGCATGTACGTTCCCAAAGTGTTTGCGACGGACGAGCAGACGGCCTTTCGCATCATCGATGAGAATCCATTTGGAATCTTGATTCGAAGTGCTGACGTGGATATCGCACCGCTGCCGTTTTTCCTTCGAGGTGAGCGGCTTTTTTCTCATATGGCGAGTGTGAATACGCTGGCGCGTGAGCTCGATGGAGCATCTGTGTCAGTCGTGTTCCAAGGACCGCATGTGTATGTGAGTCCACGGTATTACGAGAACCCTCGGGAGCACGTACCGACTTGGAATTACGTGGTTGCGCATGTGCGGGGGCGAATCCGCAAACTCAGCGATGATGAGACGCGCGAGATTCTGCGCGAGATGTGTGTTCGTTTCGAACCAGACGAAGGCGGATATCGACTCGACTGGATCGATGACGGCTTTGCGCGCGAGTTGCTCCAGGCAATCGTCGGATTCGAGGTCGAGATTGAGTCGATCGAGGCAAAGCTCAAGCTCTCTCAAAATCGCTCACCGACGGATCGCGCCCGAGTCGAATCGACCATGAGCGTGAATGCGCCCGATGTTGCGAGATGGATGCAGCGTGGCGCAGGTGCGGCCAAGTGAGCGAGATATAAGACTTCGTTCTCGTGCAGCTCGCCGCACATTCGCCGGGATCAGATCCTCTGCTCCAACTCGAACGTGATGCCCGCCGGTCCGCGGAGGTAGGCGCTCCGGACTCCCCATGGATGCGACTCCGGTGGCGAGAGGACCGGCACCCCCTCCGCCGCGAGCGCCGCAAAGTCGCGATCACAATCGACGGAGGCGAAGGCGAGGGTGGTCTCGGTGTCAGTCGCCCCCGTCTCGAGGACGAGCACGACTTCCCCGAACGACAGATACGCGAGGTCTTGCTTCTGGAAAACCGGTTGCACGTCACAGACGCGGGCAAACCAGGACAGCGTCGACGAGAGGTCCTTCACCTTGACGTGAAAGTGAGTCAAGCGGAGGGCCCCGGCGGTCGGAAACGTATTCATAGAGCCACTCTCAATACGATGTTCATGATGACGTCCTTTCTTCTTCATCTTTTCGACCTCTTCGAGATCAGCGGTTGGGAGCGGCGCCCCGTTTCCAACGCAGAGCCGCCTCGGCGACGCGCCGTCCCAATGCTTCGGCGGTGAGGAGATCACTTGCGGACGGGCCCTCGTCTCGGACGTCGAGGTCCGATTGAGCCATCGCCCCGAGCCAGCTCCCGAGTCGGTTGACGTCGTGGATGCTGCCATGACGGGTGTTGTTGCCAGGAAGGATATCGAGGCCGACCCACACCATTCCGTGCTGCGCCGCGAAGATCGCCAACTGGGTCAGCGTCGAGAGCTTGTCTCCGCTTTGACATCCGGAGTTCGTGAAGCCGGCAGCGATTTTATCTTTCCAAGCACGCGCGAGATACGCAGCCCTCGAGCTCGCGTCCATGAATGCCTTGAAGGGCGCCGAGGCGCTGCCCATGTAGGTCGGGCAACCGAAGACGATCGCATCGGCCGCCGCGAGCGCCTCGAACGGATAAGGAGTCTGACCGACGTCGAATCCCTCGCACGTGACCTCGGAGAACGAAGTCACGCCCCGAATCACTGCCTCAGCCTGGCGCGCGGTGTGCCCGAAGCCCGAATGATGAACGACTGCGATGTACGTCATGGCGAGGTCTCCACGATGGTTGTGTGCGACGGCCGGACGGCCGTGAAGAATCCTCGGTATCGTTCGCGGAGGAGGTTCTTGAGGACCTTGCCGGTCGTGCCAAGAGGAATGTCCTCCGGAGTCACGATGAGCGCCGCGGAGAGACACGGCCACCCTCGCTCATCAAGCACGCGATTCGCATCGTCGAGCAATTGATCTCCGCTGGTCCACTCGTGCCCGCGCACCCGCGCGAGCAAGAGCCCGCCTTCAGTTCCATCGCCCTTGGGCACGGCGATAACGCTGCAGTCGGCGAGTTCGGGGAAGCTCTTCAGCAGGAGCTCCTCGGTGCGGAGACTGTAGAGGGGCCCCGCTCCCGTGTGCACCACGTCCGGCGTGCGATCTACGTGGTAGAACCGCCCCTCTCCGTCGTGGTACGCCAGGTCTCCGGTGAGCCAGTACCCAGAGAGCTGGGAGCGATAGGTGAGCTGGCTGTCGTTCCAGTATCCGCGCGTGATGCTCGGACCGCGGACCCCGAGCCGACCGACTTCGCCCGCCGGCAGCAGCTCTCCGCTCTCGGAGAGCACCGCCGCATCGACCCACTCGAGCGGCGTCCCGACACAGCGATCGAACACGCTCGGACCAGCGCCGTGGAGGTTTCGAAAGAGAGAGAAGCCCATCTCCGACGAGCCCATGCCGTCGATGAACAACGAGCCCGCCACGACGCGGCCGTCCTTTACGTGATTGCCCAACGATGTCAGCGTGCAGATGTGTTGCTCGTGCGCCGCGTCGCCACCGTTGAACCAGAACCGCACCGATGAGAAGTCGAAGCGGCTGAGCTCGACCTCGGTGAGCTCCACATAGGTTTGCGGGAACGAGACCACCATCGTCGGCTTGAACGCGTCGATGCACGCCGCGAGGTTGACGCCGCTATGTTCCGACGAAATGAACACATGGTTCCCGCACAGCATGGCCAGCATCAGATACGCCATCGCGCAGTTGTGGGAGTGAGGGAGTGCCGAGAGGATGCGCTCGGCACTTCCGGTCGAGGAGAACTGCAGCCGATAGCGGACGCCGTAGAAGAAGGGTGTGTGCTGAAGCACGACGGCCTTGGGCACGCCCGTCGTCCCTGACGAGTGCGCGATCATGATCGGGTCGAGCTCGGTGTGACGAAATTCGAATCCCACCGGGAGCGCCTTCGGGTGGGTCCCTCGTAGCTCGTCGTCGGTGACGACGAATCGATCCCCGTCTTTCTCAGAGAGAAACGGTCGCAACGACTCGCGATGGGGCGCGTCGAGGAAGAGCCCCACGGTGCCCACTCGCCGGAAATATTCGGCTGCGATGTTCGGCGCGAGGTTGCCGTTGGTGAGCACCGGGATCGCCCCCAGCGACGTCAACGCGAGATAGTGAATGAGGTACTCGACGCCATCTTCGAGATAGATCCCGACGGGATCTTTGGGGGACACCCCTGCTGCCGCGTACCAAGCCGCATAGGCGTCCGAGACCTTCTTGAGAGATGCCAAGCTGAAGGACTCATAGGTGCCGCCTGGGAACGGACGGCAGGGCCGCTCGAGCCACAGCAGCGGCTCTTCGGGAGCCGGGCTGACAGAGAGCGCCGCACTCAGGAAATTTCCCGCCCCGAGCGACTCTTGCGCGAGGAGCGACTGAATCCCGGCGGGTCCCACGGTCGTGGGAGAGGTGTCGAACGTCGTGCTCATCTCGATGCTTCTCCTCGGCAGAACGAAACTCAGTACGTGATCGCCGAAGACCAATCGTCTTGGGCGTCAAAGAGGAATTTCGGCTTACGAAAACTCACTTTCGTGGTGAGCGCAGAGGTCTTCACCAAGGTTCCTTCGGAGACCGCGCGGACACTTGCGCGAACCCCGGTGCGCGCGAACACCGCGGCCTCGACCTCGTCACGGGCGACGGCAGCTTGCGCCTCCGCGACCTCGATCTCGACCTCGATGTCGTCGCCACCGGCGCGAGCCCGCCAGAAGAGCACGCCCCGCTCGAGCGGGAGCGAGAAGACAGCCGCCTCCACGTCGATGGCGCGCACGCCCCGACCCGCGACGCGGATCGCGGTGCCCGAGCGACCAGACACACGGACGGTGGGCAAGCGCCAGCCACACGCACACCCCGCGTTCGAGACCTCGACCACGTCACCCAGCCGGTAGCGCACGAGCGGCATGGCCTCTCGCTCGAGCGTCGTGACGACGAGCTCCCCGTGGCCCTCCTCGCTCACGGCTCCAGTTGCCGGGTCAAGGACTTCGAAGAGCAGACGATCGCTCCACAGGTGAAGCGAGCCGGCCGGACACTCTCCTCCCAGGCTTCCCGTCTCGGTGGAGCCGAAGTCTTCGAACACGCGAGCGCTCCACAGCTCACCGATGCGTCGCCGTTTCTCGGTGCTCGTCGGCTCCCCAGCCACCAGGAGCGCGCGGAACGACGGATAGTCCCGACTTGGATCGCGGCCGAGCGCTCGCGCGGCGGCCGCCCATAAGACCGCCTCGGTCGGCAAACACCACGTCACCGTCACTGGCAGGTCCGCGAGCAGCCGGAGCACCCGTGCGTAGCTCATATTGCTGGATCGATTGTCCGCGGGCACGACGAGCGCCCCTCGCAGCCGCGCCGCCCGGTGCATCTGGTGCGCGGTGGTCACCATGGCGTACGGCGTCTTCACCAGCACCGTGTCGGAGCTCCGAAGATCGATGGCGTTGCGCGCGAAGCGCTGCGCGACGTCGTCCCAGTCCCGCTCCGTGAAGTACGATGCGGTCGGCTCGCCCGACGTCCCCGTCGACTCGTGATACGACGCCAGTTCGCTGCGCGAGGTCGCGAGCATGGCGAACGGATACGAGCGCCGCAGGTCATCCTTGGTCGTGAATGGAACGCGGGTCCACGACGACGCGCGCGCGTCCGCCAGTCGATCGGCGTAGAAGGGCGCCTTGCGGGCGCGCGCCAGGACCTCATCGAGGCGCGCCTGATCGTCGTGGATACGAAGCGGACGCGCGTCCGCGGCTTCGGGCAAGACCCACGCGGGGCTCATCGCGCGCCTCCGAGCAGCTTCGTGATGTTGCCGTAGAGGATCGCGTTGAGCTCCTCCGCCGTCAGATCGACACACTGCAGCTTCATCAGCTCGGCGCGGGGATCTTGAAGCGGATATTCGCTCCCGAAGAGCACGCGATCGGCCCCGAGTCGTCGGACGCTCGCGGCGACGAACGAGGTGAACCCGCCAGACATCTCCAGAAACAAATTTGGCAGGCGGCTCAGCGGTTCGAGCGCGTGGAACTCGCAATGACCTCCGGCCGCGTGCCCGACGATGATCGATACCGCGGGGAAGCGGGCTGCGAGCTCGACCACGTCGGCAATGCCGAAGCCGGGTCGTGGGAGCGTGTGCAAGTACACGGGGTGGCGATTCGCCGCTGCCACCTCGACGAGCGAGAGGATGCGCGGATCGTTGAATGGCACGCCATGCACCGCTGGGCCGAGCTTCAGCCCGAAGAATGACGGCGCCGCCTCTGCATAGGCCTCCGCTCGTGTATGGGGGTTCGCGAAGAAGAACGGGATCAGACGGCGTTCGCTCGCGCGTGATGCCGCCGCGACGCGCGGATTGTCGGGGGTCACGTCCACTCCGCCCCCGAAGGCGATGTTGTGAGACAGCACCTCCGGGGAGATCGTCCCACCGGGGACCACGACGGCCCGCGCGATGTTCGCGCGATCCATCATCGCGAGGAGGCGGCCCAGAGCGTCATCGCCCGGCGGCAGATGCGCGTGCGCGTCGACGATCATCATCGACTCCCCATCGCGCTCCGACGCAGCTCACGCACGGGATCCGCCACGAGCGCGCGGCTCAACCGCGCAAGGATCTCACCCGGCGACGTCCGGCTGAACACGTTTCGCCCCACACACATTCCAGCGGCCCCGGCCTGCCGCGCCGCGCGGGCGATCGCCACGATCTCGTCGTCGGAGGTGATGTCCCCACCCGCGAAGAGGATCGCGACATCATCGGAGAGCTCCTGGAGGATCGGCGCAACCTCTTCGATGTGAGCCGGCGCGCCGATCTTGATTGCATCGGTGCCCAGCTCGATCGCCGCGCGCATCCACTGGCGGAGCCTGCGATGCCGAGTGGCCTGATCCACGCAGGGCACCTTGTCGTAAAGCATCGTCAATATGGGGAGCCCGAAGCGTTGTGCGACGTCCACGGCATGCCCAAGCAACGTGAGATTGTGGGAGTCATTCGCTCCATCGAAGTTGATCTGGACACTCACCGCATCTGCACCGAGGCGGATCGCCGTCTCCACATCGGTGAGCATCTCTTTGCGATCCGGCGTCGGCGCCAGCGAGCTCATTCCGTTCAGGTGCATCATGACGCCCGCGCGGCCGAGCACATCACGAGCCGCGAGCCGCTCGATGATCCCTTTGTGGGCCACGATGCCGGTGATCGCAGGATCGGAGATCCACCGCGCCATCGCCCCGATGTTCTCGATCCCGGGCAGGGGCCCGAGGGTCAAGCCGTGATCGATCGGCACGATGAGGGCGTGCCCCTCGGGTGCGCAGAAACGTCTCCACCGGAGTGCTTTCCCGAGCTCCATCTTCGGCCTCCTTCAGCGCTCGATGATGTGTTCGTCGACGGCGATTCCGACGTGTCGACCTGGGTTCGCGCGGTGCCCGAGGACGCGATCTCCGGCTCGCAGCTCGGTGATGTTGAGCGGCTTGGCCTCGGGAGAGAACACCCGCACGTGCCAGTCGTCCTGAAGGATCACGTTCGCGCGCTCGCCGCCGGCGAACTCGATTTCGATCAGGCGCAGTGGCCGAACTTCGGTCTTCATGCGGCCCACTGCAGCGCGGCGCGCGCGGCCGCTCGCGTCGACGATCATCACCGGAGATCCCGCGTGGAGCTCGGTCATGTAGTCGGTGCGGTTATCGGCGTTGTAGACGTAGGAGTGCACGGCGCCCGCGTTCACCCGAAAGGGCCGGAGCTCCATGTATGGAAGGAAGAAGACCTCGGGACAGCAGAGGATTCCTCCCTGCGAAGTCGACCCCACCAAGATGCCCTCTGTCTCCGAGAAGAGCGTCGCGAGGTCGATGCAGCTTCGATAGCCCATCCCGATGGGTTCGGCGCGCACGACCGTCGCCGGCTCGAGCGCGATCTGGGTCTCGTTCCGGTCCTTCCGTCGCGACATGAGCGCGTCGTACTCAGCTTGATCGCATGGAGAGAAGAGGATGCCGTCCGCTCCCACCTCCATGACCCCGAGCGTGACGATGGCGTCGTCGATGTCGTGTGCGGCGATCTCCTTGATGAGGATGGTGTTCGTCGCCTGCAGCGTCGCGATCACCAGCTCCAGCGGGATGTTCGTGGGATCGCGGAATCGCACCATGAGATAGGCATGGTCCGTTGCGCCGTGGATGGACGCGTGGAGCGAATCATGATCGTCTACGTACGCGCGCAAGCAGGTGTCGAATCCCCGCTCCCGAGCGACCGACAGGAGCGACCGATCGTCGCTCGCCACCACCGCATCCCGATATTCTCCGCTCTCGATTCGATCCAGTGCATCCGCGGCGGTGATGTCGACCACCAGGCGCATGCGCGGCGGGAGGCGCTCCGCCCACGCAGCGGCGTCCTCGACGCTCACCACGACACCGGTGTACTCGCCTCCATTCACGATGCGCTCGATGAGCGCGCGGTGACGTGTGCACCGCCATCGGTCGAGCGCCTGAGGGCCACGCCCACGACATCTCCCGCGGTCGCGTCATCGACGACGTGCGTGCCGGTCTCGGTCGACATCGCGTTGCGCACGTGAACGACGACGCGATGACGTTCGGCGAGGGCGACGCTCCGCGTCTCGAGCACCTTTGCGCCCGCTGCCGCCAGAGCATGCATCGTTTGGTAGCCGATCACCGGGAGTCGAGCCGCCGCAGACGACACCCTCGGATCGATGGTGTAGACGCCATCGACGTCGGTGTAGATATCGCAGGCGGCGTGCAGCGTCGCGGCCACCGCGACGGCGGTGGTGTCCGAGCCGCCGCGACCGAGCGTCGTCACGTCGCCGCGGCCCGATACCCCCTGGAAGCCCGCGATGACGGGGACGATGCCTCGATCGATCGCGTCGAGCAGCGGCGCGGCGTTCACCTCCGAGATCGTCGCGTTCCCGAAGGTCGCGTCGGTTCGAATCGGGATTTGATGCGCGAGAAACGAGCGCGCGCGCATTCCCCGTGCTTCGAGCGCGAGCGACATCAGCCCCGCACTCACTTGCTCGCCCGAGCTCGCCACCACATCGAGCTCACGTGAGTTCGCTTGGGATCCGCCGAGCCTCCGTGCCAGCGCCAAGAGCCGATCCGTCTCGCCGGCCATCGCGCTGACGACGACGGCGACGTCCACCCCGCTGCGATGAGCATCGAGCACGCGCGCCGCCGCGCTTTCGATCCTCTCTGGAGTTCCAACCGACGTTCCGCCGAACTTCAGGACAAGCCGAGGGCGGCTCATCGAACGCGCGCCTCCACCACCACTTCGACGTTGCCGCGAAGGGCCGCGGAGATCATGCAAGCGCCTTCGGCGCGCTGTGCAATCTCGAGTGCTGCTTCTTTCTGTTCGGAGGTGGCTTCGGGCGCCAGAACGATCGACGGTCGATGAACGATGCGATCGAACCGGAGTCCCTGGTGGGTCGAGACCGTCCCTTCGCTCTCGAGCTCGACCCGTTCGATCGGGACACCTCGCCGCGCAGCGATCGCGCTCAACGTGATGAGATAACAACTCGAGACTGCGGCCACCAGCAGCTCATCGGGATTTGTTCCTATGCCGAGGCCCCCAAGCTCTTTCGCCGCCGAAAATTCCGTCTCGAGCTGTGCGGCAGATAGACGTCCACGTCCATCCACGCCGCCTCCAAAGGCGGCGCGGATTTGAAAACTGTGATTCGCCATATATCCCCTCGTTAAGTATCGAAGCGAGAGTCATATGACAGCATCACCCCACTGACACCATCACAGTTTCCGAAACAGTGTGTCATCGTATTCGTCGTAATTCACGCCGTCGTTCGCGACACACTTCGTGAGCTCGAATATTCCAATCGTTGCGGAATGTGTTCGGCTAGAAAGTCGATGAACGCGCGGACCTTGGCAGTGGCATGGGCCCCCGAAGGATAGAGCGCGTCGATGGTAATGTTGAATGGGCAATACTCGGAGAGCACTTCGATCAGAGAGCCTCGACGCAGCTCTTCGAGCACGATGAAGCGAGGGACCCGCGCGATGCCGACCCCACCGATGGCAGCTTGGACGAGGGCGCCTCCGTGATTCGACACGAACATATATCGCTCGTTGAAACCGCGAAATCCTCTCCATCGACCTCGAAGTGCCATTTCTTCTGTTGGGTGGGGTTCTGAGTGTATCGAAGCAGAGTGTGATTTTGACTTTCGAGATCCCGAGGAGACTGGGGTCGTCCTCGGGACGCGAAATATTCTGGAGATCCTGTCAGCGTGAACCGATCTCGTGCGAGTCTGCGGGCCGTGATGACTGAGTTGTCGTATCGACTCATACGGACGACCACGTCCCAGCCCTCTTTGATGACATCGACGAACTGGTCGCTCAGACCGAGCTCGACTTGAATGCGTGGATACTGCTTCATGAAGAGCGAAGCGAGCGGCGCCAAATGCATCGATCCCAGCATGCTCGATGCATTCACACGGAGTTTACCGACCGGCTCATCGATGACGGCATGAACCGAATCACGCGCACTCTCGATGGTCGGTAAGATCTCGCGTGAGTGTTCGAAGAGCGCTCGGCCGGCTTCCGTCAACGTGACCTGGCGTGTCGTGCGCAGGAGCAGCCGTGTACCGAGTCTCTCCTCGAGTCGAGAGAGTCTCTTGCTGGCTGTGGCTTTCGTGATTTCGAGCAGCCGTGCCGCCTTGGAGAATGAGCCCAGCTCAGCGACGCGGAGAAAAACGACCAAATCTGCGACATCCTCGTGGCTGATGGATCGAGGTGCCTGGACGACATGCTGTGTGATGCGCTCAGTAGTCAAGGACACCGTCGTTGTTACGGAGGCTCTCCTCATTCTCTTCCTTCGCTCCAGCCGCTCACTCGAAGGTCTTCGAACCATGGGGCGCAGTCTTGCTTACATCATGTTTTCTATATTGCCACCCATCTTGCCAGCGCCCCCGCAAGGATTCCCATTTGGATGGTGGTGCTTCGATTCGATGACTCCGAAATCCTCAGAGACACTTTCCGATTCAAAAACATCGCGTGCCCCATTGGCTCTCCCAAGTTCTACTTGATAGCCACTTGCCTCGCTGCTGTGCCTGTGATTGTCACGTATGACAAATGGTATGGACAATGGTTCTTGTTTGGCGCGTTGGTCTCTCCAGTGTTTGAAGAATCGGTTGAGGGGTCACAGAGCGTTTTGGAGCGGACAGGATGATGGGATCAGTTCGCTAGGTTGTGAGGGGTGTGCGTTGCGCGCTTCGCACAAGCGAACAGAAGATCCGAATTCGGCTAACATGTGGGTTGACGATGCAACGAGAACTTGACCGGCGACTGCTCGGGCATGAGCGATCTTTCATGGATCCCGTGTTCCGGATCCCCACCGATCGTCTGGATGCTGAGAGATCATTCGTTCGTCTTGATTCTGAGTTGCTCGAGTGCACGTTTTTCGCCGTCGACAATGTGAGTCTTCGGTTCTTCCTGGCATTCAGCCGTCCCGGAGGCAGGTACGTCTTTTCCGTCGGCCCAGGCGTCGAGTTCGCGACATGGGAGGAAATGGAATCCGCGGTGGATGCCAACGAGCGACGTTACGAGCTGGATGGTTTTCTGCGATCGACGGTGCGAGTCGAACGTTGGAGTACGATCTCGGGTGAAGTCGTGAAGGAACGCTATGCGTTCGACCGATTACGTTACTCAGATCGAGATCAAGAGTATGTAGTGCAATACCGTCATCACTACGCACCGTTTTCCTCGTTGCGACGGACTGCCCGCGAATACGAGCCATGGATTGATTCATCGGCCACCGTTCCCAATCCGAGCACGGTCCATGGAAGGCCTACATAGGTGGAAGAACAATCTCGCGCAAGAACGTCATGCCGAGCACCTTCTGAGGGCAGCCGTGAACTCCGCGAGCGGAACATGCCGGACGCCCGCTTCCGTGGCGTCGAGCACGTCTTCGAGCACGACGATGTTCGCCTCGTGCTCGATCGTGATCTCGAAGCGGTTGAACTCGAAGTAAGGGCGCGGCGTCGCCGAGTCGGCAATCGCGTCTTCGAGCAGGCGGCGCACGTACGTCGTGCATTCTTGGGTGATGAACTGCTCGAGAAGGTCGCTCATGTGCCGCCTCAGAACGGGAACACGCGCTGACGCGCGCCTGCGCCACCTTACGACGTTGAAGGCAGTTGTGCTTCTTCGCGTACGCGACGACGGAGTGGTTCACGCCGAAGCGCCGCGCCAGCTCGCGGTAGCTCGGGTAGACCACCGTCGGCGGCGCGCCGGCCTCACCTTCGATCAGCTCGCCGTGAACCAGGAGCCGGTCAACCTCCTGCGGCGGCTGCGTGCGCCGGGAGCGCTCCGCGCTATGAGACAGCATGCACTCTACTGTACGTATGGCTGGGGTCGCGTTCGTGTCCGCATCGATTGCAGGTCTCGGAGGATACGTGCTCGGGTGTGTGCGATGGTCGTCTGTCTCGAACACGCCGGTCGGAGCTTCGGCCATGGTCGAAGACGATTCATTCGCGCCGGACGAAGGGCTGGCGCGGGACGACTCGCTTCGCGAGTGCGAAGCGCGGCTTGCGTTGGCGGAAGAAGCGCTCGCCCAAAGGCCCATGAACGAGCACGCGGCGATGGATCCTTCTTTGATGCCGGAAGAGGCGCGTGTGGCGATCGCAACGCCCGACGTCTCTCATGCGATCGATGCTGAGGTCGAACGCCGGATCGCCGAACGCTTCGAGCGCGAGCGTGCGCGTCGCCAGGCGGAGTGGGCTGCACGACACGAAGAGACGCGTGAACGATTGCGGGCAATTGGGATCGACGATGCCACGATCGCCGAGGTGACACCCACGATGTGTGCGATCCGCGACGCGTTCCGGAGCGCATGGCAGTCGGGACGCGGCGGGCAAGCGGGTGGCGATGGTGGGATGCGAATGGGTCGACGGGAGATCCGCGAGGCGACCCGTGGTCTGCGCGGCGACGTGGAGAGTACGCTCGGCACGGAGCGCATGGCACGGCTCGAGGACGAGGGTGGTTTGCGCGCCCTCGGTGCGGCCGTGGATTGCGGCGAAGGTGGGCTCCGCGACGGGGATCGATGACCGTCGTGCCAAGATGCGATCCTGATGACCCAGGATCAATGCGACTCTGGTTGGAGATCTTCGTCGGGGTGGAGGGTGCGGTAGCGCTCTTCTGCGGCGCGGGCGGCTTCGAGAAGGCCGTCTTCGGTTTGCATTTGCGCGAGTTGAAGGAGCGCGAGGTCATCACCCCGACCTTGTTGCTCTTCGAGCAACCGCGCCGCATGCAAAGGCTCTCCCGTCGCAAAGAGCATCATCGCGAGTTCACGGACGGCGTCTTCGGCGGTTGGGAAGATCGCGGCAGGATCGCGAATGATGGACGGGACGGCCCGCTGTATAGAGCCGTTCAGGCCGTCTGCTTCTCGTGTTGCGTTTGGAGGAAGGGGTGCTGTGGCTCGTCTGAGCGCAGCGATGGCGAGCGTGGTTTGACGACGAATGAAGAGACGTCTCGCGCGCGTGATTTCAGCGTCACGAACGACCCCGTGACCCAGTCCGCCGAAGCTCGTGGGCGCCCACGTAAGCATGTGTCCAGAACCTGCGAAGGTACGCTCACCAAATGAACGTACATCGCGCGCGTCCTGCCGACTCGGCGCGAGGACGAGATAGGGGCCGGCGATCATTCCGCGACCCGAGACTGAAGCTTCGTTTTCGACGCAGACCGTCACTCGTCCAAGCGCGTGCTCGATGGCGCCACGGATCCAAGGAGCGTGCCCTTGCCCGGGACCACTGCGAATCGGAGTGCCGTCGAAGAGCGGATGATGTGCGAGGGTCTTCCAATGCCAAGATGAAGTGCTGAGTCCTTCGATGAAGAGTCCGACATCAGGGCGCGCTCCTTCGACGGCACGTGCCTCCATCCATGCTGCGGCCGTGAAGTCGTTTCGCACGACGACGAATGCTTGCGGTGGAGGGATATCGATCGTTACGAATGCGAGGGGCTCGAGCTGGGGAAGATTGGCGCGGAACGCGGAATCGAAAGCGGTGAACGGGAGCGGCGCGATGATGAGTCCGAGCGCTCCGACCAAGAGAGGTTTCACGCTCGCCATGTGCGCGAGAGCCACGCCTCCGAGCACGAAGAAGAGCGCCGTGGTCGGTGCTGCGTACGCGATGTTGTCAGGATTGGCTCGTTCGAGTGGTTGAAGCCATGCCGCCACCATCGCGCCGCTCGCGGCGGCGGCCACGATGCCGATCGATTTCGTCTCTTTGTGTTCTCGGCGTCGTGTGAACGTGACGTAGAGCGCGTACGCGATTCCAATCCCGGCGGGCACGAGGATGTAAGAAGTGGACTCGAGGATCTGCGTGAGCATCGAGCCGCCCCGCGTTCCAAGGTTGCGCGCATATGCCGCGCCCGAGATGTATGCGAAAAATCCGCGAGCGGTCGTGGGATCACCCCACATGGGGGCGCCCGCCATCGCTCTCGCTGGCAGGTATGCGAGGGTCACGGCGCCCATCGAACAAGACAGTGCCGCCACCACGAGGGCTTGCGGACGCATGATGACATCGCGTCGCCAGAGGAGGAGCAACACCACTCCCATGGCGACGAGCGCGAGCGCGTGCGGCGGATGCACGGCAAGAGCGAGCCCCGCCACGAGGGCTGCGGAGCGCAGCGCTCGAGAGGCGTTCTCGTCTTTGCAAGCCCATGAGATGAGAGCACGAGCGCCCATGAGCGTGAGCGCGAGCGCGAGCGTGTAGACCTCCGGGCGACCCAGCTGCGGGGCGACTGGTGGAGCAACGAGGACAGCGAGCGCGACGGCGGCGAGCAGTGCGCAAAGAGGAAGGAGCGCGACTTCTTTGCGACTGCGAACGAACGCGTCGAGCACGATGGAAGACGCCACATACGCGGCGCCCGCCCCAAAGAAGACGCTCAGGAGCGCCACGCGATAAGGCAAAGGGCCGAGCGGGAGAAGCGCCGCGAGATTGCCAAGGAGCGCATGCAAGGGCTGTCCAGGAGGGTGGCTCGCGCCGAGCTCTACGCTGGCGGCCACGAGCTCACCTGCATCGAAAAGATGCGGACCCGAGGATGCATTCCACGCGATCGGAATCGAAGCGAGCACGAGGACGCCGAGCGTCGACATGCGCGCGTACCCGTAGGATGCCTCTGAGCTCCGCAAACTCATCTTCAGTCGAGCGTGATTCGGGTGCGTGACGTTTCACCGGGTGTGACTTGGATCTGCACCGTGCGGCTCCGGCCGAGCTCGGGGTTCGTGCACGACACGGTATGGGTTCCTGAAGCCACTGCACGATTGACGATCGGCGTTTGGCCGAGTGGAGTTCCGTCGAGACTCACGTTGCACCATGGACGCGCGTCGATCGTGACCCGACCAGGATGGCTCGAGCCAGTGCGTTCGCCTTCTCTCGCGAGAGCAGCGCGTCCACGTTCGCGCTCGAGATCGATTCGCATCGAGCTTTCCTGACCGCCGGGCAAGCTGATCGCTCGTTCGAACATGCGGTAGCCATCTCGAACGACCCGCAACCGATATCGACGCGCCGAGACTCGCAGCGAATATGGGCTGCCTCCTTCGTGCCATGCGGAATCGAGCTGCACCCGTGCGTCGGGAGGGTCGGTCGTGATCGTGACGAGGTGTTCGTTCACACCGAGAGGTGTCCGTTCGAGCGTCAAACGGACTTCTTCGAGCGCCCCAGCCTGGACGTTCAAAGAAACGTTCGCGGCAGTCCATCCATCCAGCACCACGACGAGGGCATGTGGAGAATCTGGCTCGATTTCCGCCACGGTGGCCGGCGTGAGCAGACCCGTGTCGTGACCATCGAGAAGAACACGCGCACCTGGCGGGTCGGTGATCACGCGTACCATCCCCAACGCTCGAACGACAGGAGGCGCTAGGGGGGCTGTGGCTTCTGTGCCGGGCGCTTCCTGGGTGAGTTCTATCGGCGCGCGTTCCGTGGTCGGTCGCAACATCACGAATGCGATCCATCCTGCGGTTGCGAGCGCGAGCACCGAGCCCAGCGCGAGCCAGGGGTTGCGCTTTCGTTTGCCCTCTTTGGGATGGACGCCCGAGCCGGTGAGTGAAATGCGCACCGACTCGTCTTCGAGCGCTGCTTGCGCGGCGATGACGTCTGCGAGCTGTCGTCCTTCTTGCAGCAGCTTGCGTTGGCTTTCGAGCTTGTCGTGAAAGAGCTCCTGCATCCACGCGCCAAGCGAAATCGAAGAGACCTTCAGTTGCTCTCGACGAATGTGATCTTCGAGATCCGACTGCAGATCGCGCGCACTCTGATACCGGGCGCGTCGATCTTTCTCGAGTGCACGAAGGATGATCTCTTCGAGGCGCGGATGGAGCTCCGGATGGATGCTGCGGGGCTTGGGATATTCTCCAAGAGAGATCATCCGAAGTGTCTCTGCGTCGTCTTTGCCGCGAAACAAACGTTTCCCGGTGCAGAGCTCGAAGAGGATGATCCCCAACGAAAAAATATCGCTTCGAGCATCGAGTGGCTGCGTTCGAGCCTGCTCGGGGCTCATGTATGGGATTTTTCCCCGCAGTTGGCCGCCATCTGTGTCTTCGAGTGTGCTGCGACCCGCCTTTGCGATGCCAAAATCGACCAGCTTCACATCACCCGAAAACGTACAGAGGATGTTCTGCGGGCTCACGTCACGATGGACGATGTTCATCTCCTCGCCCGAGAGGTCGCGCTTTTCGTGCGCATACGCGAGACCGGCTCCACAACCAAGGACGATGGCGAGGGCGTGCTCCAGCGGAAAGGCGGAGACGCCGACCTTCTTCATTTGTTTGACGATGGAGCGCAGATCCTCGCCATGGATGTGCTCCATGGCGATGTAGTACTCCCCATCGACTTCGCCGACGTCGTAGATATGGGCGATGTTGGGGTGGCTCAGGGTCGCGGCGATTCGAGCTTCGGTGAGCAGAAGCTCGATGAACGCTTGGTCCTGTGCGAGGTGCGGGAGCACGCGCTTGACGACGATGAGCTTCTCGAAGCCCGCGACGCTTCGTTGAAGTGCCAGATAAAGCTCGGCCATCCCGCCGTTGGCGAGTTTTCGGATGAGGGTGTATTTGCCAAACCGACGAGGCATCACCTCACCAGCTGCGCCCACCTCGTCACCAGGAGGCACGGGCGTCGGATGTGGCACGGAGACGCGGGCGGTGGTCACGAGCGCACTTTCGTAGTGTGTGGACCCTGATTATGCCACGTCACCCACCAAATCTTCAATTTGGACGGGTGGACTGCCGTCAATGGCTCATCGCGCCACCGACGAGGGGCGGGATATCGATGAGCTCGACGTCGATTTTTCGAATCTTCGCTTCGGTTCGGAAGTTGTAGATGACCTCGAGCACGTCGCGATAAATGTATCGTGATCGGGAACCATCGATCTTGACGATGCTGTTTTCCGGGATTTCCTGCAGAACGCGAATCACGCTCGCGCGGTTGAGAAATGTGACGTTCTCCGCGAGCTCGATGCGAATGAAGGGCACGCCGAGATCCGCGTGCTTCTCCTGCCGTGTGATGAAGTACGGCATTTCGAAGTTGCGCTTCAGAATGAAGAAGACCGCGACCACGAGACCGATCATCACGCCCTTCAGCAAATCCGTGAGTAGGATCGCCACGAAAGTCGCCAAGAACGGCAGAAATTGATCCCATCCGAGTCGATACATCTGCTTGAAGAGATTGACTGGAGAGAGCTTGTAGCCGACGTGGAGAAGCACGGCGGCGAGCGCCGCGAGCGGAATCAGATTGAGCACATGCGGCAGCGCGGCCACCGCGACCAAGAGCAGAACACCATGCAGGAACGCGCTCATTTTGGTGCGCGCCCCGGCTTGGATGTTGGCAGAGCCACGCACGATCACGGCCGTCATCGGCAATCCACCAATGAGGCCCGCGGTGATGTTGCCGATCCCTTGCGCCATGAGTTCGCGATTGGTGGGCGTCACTCGCTTATATGGATCGAGCTTATCGACGGCTTCGATGCTCAGAAGTGTTTCGACGCTGGCAACGATCGCGAGTGTCGCGGCCACGGTCCAGATGGCGCTATCGCCAATACGAGAGAAGTCTGGAAAGCGGAGGTTCGATAGAAGTTCGGCGGGGCCGCCGGTGGGGAGCGTCACGAGATCGGCTTCGCGGATCGCAAGCTCGGGCGCCACGGCCCATAACAGCTGATTCACGACGGCGCCCAAGACGACCACGATGAGCGGAGCTGGCAGCCACTTCGGGCGCTTCGCTGCAGGAACGCGATCCCATGCGAAGAGCATCGAGAGACCGAGCGCAGCCACCAAGAACGCTCCCCAGCGAAGATGCGAAACAGCGTATGCGATCTCGGCGAACGTGTTGCGCGAACCACTGCCGATGAACGACTCGTCACCCATGTAATCGGTGTCGAGGCCGAGGGCGTGGGGGAGCTGTTTCAGGATCAGGATCGCCCCGATCGCAGCGAGCAACCCTCGGATCACATTGGCGGGGAAATACCAACCGATGATGCCGGCCTTCAGTTGACCGAGCACGATTTGCATCACACCGGCCAGCACGACAGCGAGCAGGAACGCCTCGTAGCTTCCTGCCGAGGAGATGCCGTTCGCGACGATGACGGTCAGGCCCGCGGCAGGGCCGCTGACGGCGAGCGGAGAGCCGCTGGCCCAAGCCACCACGATTCCGCCCACGATCCCTGTGATGAGACCCGCGAACAAAGGCGCGCCAGAAGCGAGCGCAATGCCGAGGCAGAGCGGTAGCGCGACGAGGAAGACGACGAGTGCCGCCGGTCCATCGTGCTTGAGCTGTGAGAAAGGCTGAGGTCGCGGCACATGCGAACCCGCTGACATCGGTGTCTCCGTATTGATTCGCGAGGTTTCGGAGAGTGACGGTATGCTCGCGGTGGCGCCGTCGTTTGGCTCGTGGGCGTCGCTGCGTTCCATTTTGGGTCGGCTACGTTAAATGGAGGAAGGACGTCGCGCCACCAAAGGTTGCATCAAAAATGCGGATAGGCTGTCGAATTACTTAGAAGAGTACTGAGCAATTGTATTCCGCTTTTGCTGAGTAGCGTGTCGGGTTCGGTTCGATGGGTCACGCTGGGGTCGGATGCGAGCCACGTTCGTTGACGTCGTGTGTAGACGCGTGTCGACTTTCGAATGCGGCGGACGGTCTCGTCGAACGGGACGTGATGTTCGAGGTGCGCCACGAGCTCGCGGTAGCCGACGCTATGAAGTGCACGAATGTCCGGTCCGTAACGCGCGATGAGTTGGCGGGTTTCTGCGAGCCATCCAGCTTCGAGCATCGCGTCGATGCGCATATCGATGCGCGCGTAGAGATCTTCGCGAGGTCGGTCGAGTGCGATGAACGTAAAAGGGTACCGAGGAGAGCCCTTTTGGTGTGCTCGATGAAGCTCGCCGAGAGGCTGCCCGGTTTGTTCGTACACTTCGAGCGCGCGGACGATCCGGAGCTCGTCATTGGGATGGATCGCGGCAGCATACAGGGGATCGATTTCGGCCAAGCGTGCGTGTAGTGCGGGAGGGCCGACCGCGCGCGCTTCGTCTTCGAGGCGAGCACGAATCGCCATGTCGGGTAGAGGGAGCTCGACCAAACCTCGAAGCAGCGCTCGCAACCAAAGTCCTGTCCCACCGACCACGATGGGCAGGTGGCCGCGGGCCGAGATGGCTTCGATCGCTCGATCGGCGTGCGCCGCGAATCCTGCTGCGTCGATGGACTCCGTCGGCTCGATCACATCGATGAGATGATGCGGGATCGTCCCGAGCTCGGCGGTCGTCGGCTTTGCCGAACCGATGTCGAACCCGCGATAGACCTGCACGCTATCGCCTCCGACGAGCTCGCCACCATAACGGCGTGCGAGTTCCACCGCGACGGATGTCTTTCCTGAGGCAGTCGGCCCTGCGATCACCAGGATCTTCGGTCGTTCTTGCGTCTGCAAATCAGCGACCCACGCGGCGGGCGAGTTCGAGGAACGATAGTTCGTATGCAACCGGGCGCCCATGAGGGCAATGTCGAGCGAAGTCTGTCACGGCATCGAGCTGAACGAGGAGCTCTCGTTGCTCTTCCGGAGACAGAACATCTCCGGCGCGGACGGCGCCATGACAGGCCATCGTGGCGAGCGCGGTGTCGATGGCGTCTCCGTAAGCGCGCTCTCCCGTGAGCTCGAGTTGAGCGATCACGTCTCGGAGCAAGCGCTCTGGGCTCGCGCGTGGAACGAGGGCGGGGATCGCGTGCACGGCCACCGTGGATTCGCCGATGCGAGCCGCTTCGAGACCGAGCGTGAGCAGCGCCTCGGTGCGCTCTTCGACGAGCGTGGCCTCGGAGGCATTGACCTCGACCCGCTCCGGAATGAGGAGCCTCTGCATCGCGAGGGTTCGCGATGTGTATTGGGCGCGCAGACGATCGAAGCGTACTCGTTCGTCCGCTGCGTGTTGATCGATGACGTAGAGCCCGTCTTGGGCTTCACAGACGAGGTACGTTCGCGTCGCCTGACCGAGCACCCGCAAAGACGAAAAGAAGCCAGGACGTGGGATGAGAGATGGGCCTTCGGCCACTCGCGAGGGGCCCACGGGAGCAAACGAGTATGGAATGCTGGAGGGGCGCGCGGGTGTGGTGCGATCGTTCGATTCGGCGGGTTGAATGGACGGGCGTTGTTCTGCGGGCCTCGAGGGAATGGAGGGCTCGCTCGGATTCGAAGAGAGGCCCCAAGGATCGGCTGAGGTTTTCTCGTCCGAGCCTGCGCTCGAACCCAAGCCGAGTCGTTCTGCCCAGAAGCCCGCACCTCGGTTGGAAGGGCCGCGAAAAGGGGATGTGCCGAGCCCATGGGCGAGCACACGCGTGACGGCATCGAGCACGACCTTGGCGTTGTCGAAGCGCACTTCGCTCTTCTGTGGATGCACATTCACATCGACTCGTTCGTTCGCGATGCGCATGTGCACGACCCCTGCGGGATAGCGTCCTGGGGGCAGCACGCTTCCGTATGCAAATGACACCGCACGTGCGAGCGCGCGGTCGCGCACGGGGCGTCCATTGACGAAGAGGTGCAGATGCGTGGCTCCTTGTCGCGCTCGTTCCGGAGGCGAGAGGAGCGCGTCGACTTCGATCTCGTCTCGGATGCCGTGAATGTGGGTGAGTGATTCGTCCGGAAAGAAGAGCGCGGCTCGCTTGGCGAGCTCGTTCGTCGGCAAGAGCTCGACGGCGGTGCGTCCATCGCGCACGAGCGTCATCCGAAGACCCGGATCGCCGAGCGCTGCGCGCACCAAAGCGTCGCGCACATGGGCGCTCTCGGTCCCCGTCGATTTCAAAAATTTTCGTCGCGCGGGCACATTGAAGAAAAGATCTCGTACGGTGACGGTGGTGCCCGGGGCGCATCCGATCTCTCGCACGACGGGATCGCTTCCGCCTTCGATGTGCACTTCGATTCCGGAGAGCGCGTCTCGAGTTCGGGTTGCGAGCACGAAGCGCGAAACAGATGCGATCGCGGGCAACGCTTCACCGCGAAATCCGAGGGTCGAGATGCGATCGAGATCTTCGCGGGCCGCGATTTTGCTCGTGGCATGTCGACGGATGCTGAGTCGCGCATCGGATTCATCCATCCCGTGGCCATCGTCGCTCACGCGAATGAGCGAAATCCCTCCGGCTTCGATCTCCACACGAATGGAATGGGCGCCCGCATCGATCGCGTTTTCTACCAATTCTTTGACGATGCTCGCTGGACGTTCGACGACCTCTCCGGCCGCAATCTGATCTGCAAGATCGTCTGGGAGTACGCGGACTTTCGCCATGCGGGGCGAGGATAGTCGCGATTTGGGTCAGGCGCTCGGTGACTCGAACCTTCTGAGTGATTGACCAGAAAATACAGGCCGTGTAGCGTTGCCAAGACAGGAATTCCTCTCGTGCCCCTCATGAAGATCTGCCCCGCCTGCAGGAGTGAGTTCGAAGGCGGTGAAATCTTCTGCCCGAACGACGGAGCGCGACTCCAAACGCCATCTCAAATGGCGAGTCCAGGAGGCGAGCACGGAGATGCGCTCGTCGGTCAGATCCTCGATGATCGTTACCGCATCCTGCGTCGCATCGGTGAAGGCGGGATGGGCATCGTGTACGAGGCCGAGCACGCGATCATCGAAAAGCGGGTCGCGCTCAAGGTGCTGCGCGACGACTACAGCTCGCGAAGCGAGGTGGTGCAGCGCTTTCGGCAAGAAGCAAAGAGCGCGTCTCGCATCGGCAACGAGCACATCGTCGATATCTCCGATTTTGGTGAGACCCCCCAAAATCAAATCTATTTCGTCATGGAGTTGCTCGAGGGCGAAGATCTCGCGAACGTGCTTGCGCGCGAGCGGACGCTCAGCGTCGAGCGTGCAGCAGACATCCTCGAGCAATGTTTGCGAGCACTCCAGGCGGCGCACGACAAAGGGATCGTTCATCGGGACATGAAGCCCGAAAACATCTTCCTCACCAAGCGCGAACATCGAAGCGATTTCGTGAAGATCGTCGACTTCGGCATCGCGAAGATGAGCGATGTCGAGACGGCGGGGGCGCCAGGGCGAAAGCTCACCAAGACGGGCATGATCTTCGGGACGCCCGAGTACATGTCGCCCGAGCAAGCGGCAGGCAAAGAGCTCGATCACCGAGTGGATCTCTATGCGTTGGGCGTGATTTTTTTCGAAATGCTCACGGGGCAGACGCCGTTCATCGGCGACTCGTTCATGGGCATTTTGACTCAGCACATGTTCGAAGAGCCGCCGCGTTTGCGTGAGCTCAATCCGAGTCTGAGCGTCGATCCTGCGATCGAGGCGTTTTTGGATCGCGCGCTCACGAAGGAACCAGCGGAGCGTTTTCAGTCGTGTGACGAGATGGCGGGTGCGCTCTCTGCGGCGCTGCACGGAGAAGCGTTTCGAAGCAGCACTGTCGTCGGATATGGAGAGCCGGTCAAATACAAGCCGAAGCCGCCGCGGCTGCTCGCGGTGCAAGCGGCGACGCTCGAGTTCCCTCTCCCAGAGCAGCCGAAAAAGAGCTCTCGGATAGGGCTCGTTGCAGCGGGTCTTGGACTCGTTGGCGCGGCTGGTTTTGGTATTTGGTTCATGGGTGCGAGAGCGCTGGAGGTGGATGCGCGGGATACGGATGAACCCGTGGCGAGTGTTCCAACGACTGAATCTTCGCTCGCCGAACAGGGCACGGCACCTTCGACGCCTGAAGAGGCAGAGGCGGCGGTGACACCAGAGGAACCTGCGCCATCCAATGCATCCGTGACAGTTCGCGTGAATACACGTCCTTCCGGGGCGCGCGTGTGGGTCGTGGGTCGCGGCGACGTGTGTCAGGAAACTCCGTGTGCTTTTGAAACTCCGGCTGGCGAGAGAATCACCGTGCGTGCTCGACGTGGCCGAGCCGAGGGGGAGATCGAGTTCTTGCCTGAGCCTTTCGAAGACGAAGAGCCGCGAGAGATCACCATCGCACTGCGCGCTCCGCGGAGTGACTCTTCTCCGCGCGGAGAGTCGGAACCGCCAGGACATGGAGATTTGAAGATTCCCGACGTGTTTCGGCGAACGCGGTAGAGCCAAAGACGATATGGCTCGATTGGAGATACTTGAAGTAAGAGAAGAACCCATGAAATACCGCCCTCATCGACGAGGCGTTCGCGTCGGAAGATCTCATGGATCCCAGGAAAGAAGTGGTGATAAGCGTGTCGTTTGAGGTCGAGATCATGCCACGAGCGGCAAGTCCATCCGGTTCTGCGCGGAGTACGTCCCATCGGTCCGAGCACGAGTCCTCTCGTACTCATGATGCCGTTCAGGCGCGGAGTACGCGTTGGCTCATCCACCTCTACAACGGCCCCCATGACTGGCCGGGACGCTTCGCGCGCCCCTGCATTTGCCAGCACACGCCCTCCGTGGCGCCACTGCCGATTGGGAGGTTCGCGGCATAGTGCGACGCATATCGCATCTGGTTCTTGCGGCGCCGAATGTACCTGAGCGCCGCGGCGATCGCGGTTCGCTGCTGTGGCACGCGCCAAGCGCCCCGATGAGGCACGCCATATAAGGCGTCATACGCTCGATGATCTCCGCCCGCATGTTGTTCCGTTGCTCGAACGTCGACTTCGGCCCGAGCCGGCGCTGAACCTCACGCTCGATCATCCCCGCCAGTTTTTGCTCCGCCCGCTCCTTCGCCCGGGTGCTCTGCGTGGGCGGCTTCTTGCTCTTCGACATATGGACCTCCGACGACGGGCCTGATCCTCTTGCCGACCCAGCTCAAGCCCTCGGTTTACACCGGATTTTGTGAGGGCTCAGGAGCGGATCCGCCCTGGCGCGCCTCCGCCGACAAGCTCCTCTTGTCACCCAACAGACCCAACAGGGCTCGTGCTCGTGGAGAGTGATTGTATCTGTTGCTCATAAATCTCATGAATCCATCCAAGGGAGACTTGGTCTCGAAGCTGGCAGGCTGTTGATGCTGTTGATTGATCGACAGCCTGCCAGTGGGGACAGACACGACAGACACCTCAAGAGACGTTCACATCCTTCAATACCTGGGGAGCTTGGGCTCTCACCCCCACCGTCTCTTCCGAGCGTTGAGTTCGCAGGTGGTGCAACGTCGCGGGGCTCAGCTTCGAGAGCAGCCCTGTCTGCTCGATGAAGATCGATCGAAAGACCTCGCGCGGCATCTTGAGACGCGGCCACGCTTGCTCGGCCACGCCCTCCGGGAGCTCGAGGCCCGAAGGCGAGCTCTCTCCGAAACAATACTCCGCTGGGTTCAATCCATTCGGATATGCGCGGTAATGCTTGATGAGGTGTGTTCGCGTCGCCGACCGCTCTTGAACGAGTCCGATGACGGGCGCTTCGAGCTCTGCGTGGTGGTGAGCGTTCCCGAGCTGATGAAAGTTCCACATGGCGTGGTAGACGGCGGCGGCTTTGGGGTGCACTCCGATGACGTTGTGGGTGCTCCCATGAATCCGAAAGCAGACGCGACTAGCGGCCAATCCGAGCAGCGGCATCAAGCCCGAATGCCAACATCGCCGCACGATCGCGAGCGAGCCAATCTCGGAGATCTGCGCTCCGGAGCGCCGCAATGTCGTGATTTCATCACCATAATCTTTGTCGAGCGGCAACTTCGCAGGAGAGTCCTTCGTCACCGAGATGGTCCCCACGAGCTGTTCTCCCTCATAGGCGACCAGCACCACAGCCTCGCTGAGGACATGCTGCTCCGTCACCCGCAGATCGAGGCGCCTGAGCGGCTCGATGCCTTGATAGGCGTAGGCCAAATGAATGAGCCGAAAGGCATCTTCATATTCCTTCGCGCTCCGTGCGAGGCGGATCTGGAAGCGGCCGAGATCGATCGATGCGAGGCGCGCCTTTCTACGAATCCACGGATCGAGGAGAAAGTGGGGCAACTCCATATCGAACCTCCATGTGTGAGCACGTGATGGGTGTCGACGCTCATGACGGGTCGTGGCGTCGTGAGGATCTGGATATAAATAAGGCGATCAGCTCGAATCTCTTGGCGCATCTCTCAAGCGAAATACGAGATCGGCTCTTCGATGGGCTCTTTGTCGTCCAGCGGGGTGAGCAGCAGCTCCGTGAGCGGGCGGCGCAATGAGCGTCCTTGAGGGACGACCTCTGGCGCGAGTCCGAGCCGACCCGCGAAGACGAAATGATCGCTGATCCTCGGTGATGCTCGTGATGTGAGCTCGCGGAGCTCGCGGAGAACGCTCGCTGCGCGCGCGTTGCACTCGGGGGCGCTCTCGAACGTGCGACCGTGCTCCGCATAGTAGGCGAAGCAGAGCGGCGCCATGCTCGGATGAAGGGCGAGGCCGAGGGACGTGGCACGCAGCCAGAATCGCTGGAGCGACATCCCTGCCTCGAGGATCGGCGCGATGCCAGAGAACTCGTCCTGGCCGAGCGGGGACCGCGTGGTGATGAGGAAATGAGATGAACAAAAGAGGCCAGGGATCAGGTCGAACTCCAGGGCCGGCAGTCCAGCGCCAACGATCCGGGTCAGTGAGGTGGCCATCTCGGGCTGCTTGTGGATGGCTCGAATCAGGCCTCGCATCACAGGGCTCAAGCCAAGCGCGCTGACAGGGATCCCGTATTCGCAAGACGTGCGATCGAGCTCGAGGATCTTGGAGTGTACGCTCGCTGCCTCGGGGAGGCGCAGGCGGATCGCCGTCGCGCGGGCGTTGATCATCGCGAAGCGCATGCGCTCTCGGGGTGTCTTCAACCAACGGATCTCGAGCTCCGAGTCGAGCGCTGCTTCGAGCTCGCGCTGCTGCTTCTCCGTGAACGTGGCGAGACGATAGGGACGACGATCCACCGAGCGAGCCAAGATGAAGTCGGCGAGCGGATCGGGGTGAACCGGCCCCTCTGGGAAGGTCACGTCGATTCGATGTTGATCGTCGCTGGTGGAGACGGCGCGGAATTCGAGGCGCCGCGCTTCTCGGGTCGCCGCCAACCGCATCGTCTCGAGGAGCATTCCGCAACTCAAGATGCTCGGGCGTCCATCGAAGTCATAGACATCATCCGAGCGCTGATCATGGAGATGCACACGCACGGAGTGCTCTCCCGTGGGCTCGAATCGCCACGGTTGGTTGTTGTCTCCGCTCGGCGTCCAACGAGCGAGCTCGAGGATGCGCTCGAGCGTGGAGCTCACGGCGCTGATCTTCGGAGACGAAGACATCGGGGACACCGACGATTGATCGAGGGAGGGGGTCGGAGCCGCGCGGCGCAGGATGGAGGCGCGCACTCGCTGTATGGGGTTTCGGTGTCCGAGGGCGACATAAGTCCGTCTCCAACGTCCCAAGTACGGATCGAACTGATGGCACCACGGCGCGGGATAAACCTTTCCGCGCCCGAGGAGAATCTTCGTGGCCTCGGCGCCTACTGCGGCCGAGGCGAGGTGGATGCCGACGGTCGACGAAGATGTCTTCTTCTGGCGCAGGTCGATTCGGCTGGGGTCGATCAAGTATTTCCCGTGCAGGACGCGAGGCATGAGCCCCGCGGCGAATCGTGCGCGCTGCTCGTTGTCGCTCTCGTCGTCGTGCCCTTCCGTGCCACGGATGCCGAAATACTCCTCGAAGCTCATCTTCCCGGGCATGAAGGTGAGATACGAGGTGCCCATTCCCATGGGCGCCGCGGTGATCGCCGGGATTCGGAGTTCGGCGCAGCGCCGGAAGACGAGGGCGCGAACGTTCTGACAAAAGAAGTCGAGTCCATCGACATAGAGATCGACGCCCTCGAGAAAAATATCGATATTGTCTTTGATGAGTCCCTCATGAAAGAGCTTCAGGTGGAGGTCTGGGTTGATGTCGAGTGACATCCGAGTCATGACCTCGACCTTGGATTGCGTCAGAGTGCGCATGGTGGCGCCGACCTGACGATTGAAATTCGTCAGCTCATAGTGATCGAAGTCGGCGAGATGGAAGCCACCGATACCGAGTCGAGTCAACATGAGCAGATGAGCTCCTCCGACACCACCCATCCCAGCGATCGCGACCTTCTTGTGCTTCAGTCGCAATTGCTCGGCCTCAGTGACGAATCCGATGTTGCGATCGAACGCTGCGAGATAATCGAACCGCGTGTCCGAGACCATGTTCGCCTCCTACGGCTGGGCCGGGGTCGTGGGTGAATCGGGGCGAGCTCGCGCATCCGCGACCGTCTTGCTGCAAGCGTGAAGAACGCGTTTCGTCGTGCTCAGCTTGAATGTGTCCGGTGCGGCGCGACTTTATGAAAATAATTTTTCGTCGTGTTGATCACGGCGTCGCCATCTCGAAAACCCAAGTACGCGGAGGTTACGCGGTCACATCCAGACAGCGTCAAAGCCCGACGACCTCCGTGGGAGTGGAGCGGTTCTCGATGGTCCCATCGCCGAGCTGACGTCGGCTGTTCTCTCCCCAGCACACGACCGCCCCTGAGGCCCGAAGCGCGCATGTGTGGTAATGCCCGGCGCTGATGCCGATGATATCGGCGGCATCGGGGCTGGAGACGGGGAGAGGCTCGGAGGAGTTTCCTCCAAAGCTCCCGTTTCCGAGTTGGCCAGAGCTATTCAAGCCCCAGCATGAGGTGCTCGAAGCAGATCGAGCGCAGAAGTGCCAGCAGCCCGCGATGAGATCGATGGAATTATCCAAACCAGAGATCTCGGTGAGAGAGCTCTCCTCTCCATGCTCCCGGCACACGACGGCACCCGAGGACTGCCGCACACATATCAGAGATCCGCAACCTGTAGCGAGCTGGACCGAATCGCGCAGTTCGACCTCTCTTGGCAGAGGATAGAACCTCCTCTCCAAAAGAGGACCAGTCTTCCCCTCCCCCCAACATACGACAGGGCCTGCGCTCCGCCTTGCACAGGTGTGACGGGTGCCTGTGATGATCTCGACGGCGTCTGTCAAGCCAATGACCTCGGTCGGTGTTGCCCGGTTCACGGTCGTGCCATCTCCGAGTTGCCCTGAGAGGTTGCGACCCCAACACACCACTCTCCCCGAGGCGCGCCGCGCACACGTATGGGAGCTGCCAGCGGCGATCTCGACCGCATCGGTCAGCCCAAGAACGACCACCGGCGTCGCGTGGCTTACGGTCGTGCCATCTCCGAGTTGCCCGTCGAAGTTGCGACCCCAGCACACGACACTCTCCGCTCGGCGCGCGCAGGCGTGAGAGCCGCCTATCGCGATCTCCAGTACCCCGTTCAAGCCCTCGACATCCGTAGGCGGGACCGCAGCGAGACCGATATAATCGTCGAGCTCCCCCCAGCACGTGACGGTCCCCGACGCCCGACGGACGCAGGTGAAATGTCCGCCCGCCGAGAGCTCGACGGGATTCATCCAGTCAGGGGTGCAAGCGAGCTCATCGATCTCACCATCACAGTCGTTGTCGATTCCGTCATTACAAATCTCGGCCACGGGCACACAGGAACATCCCTGATCGATCTCGCCATCACAGTCGTTGTCGATTCCATCGCTGCAGATTTCGGGGCTCGGGCTGATAGACCCTTCACATCCGCTCCAACCATTGTTGTCGCGGCAAGTCTGCACTCCCGCTCTGCATGGGCCAGATGTGGAATCTGTCCCGCAAGCGCGGGTCTCACCAGCCGTGCAATCACATCCTTCATCGGGAGCACCGTTACAGTCGTGATCCAAGCCGTCGCATTGCTCTTGCGCTGGGAGAATCGCGCCTTCACAAGGGGAATCTCCCCAATCGCCCCATTCCAATTGCCCCGAATGGCACGTTTGTAATCCGTCCTGACACGTGCCTACGTTTCGATTGGAGTGCATGCCAGGAAAACACCGCTGAGTTTCTCCCGGGCCACAAGGGCAGCCCTCGTCGATGAGGGCGTCCCCGTCGTCGTCGATCCCGTTGCCGCAGGGGTCGGTCCTCACGGATGGAGTGAAGGAGTCGCTCGCTTCGGCTCCATCTCGAGAACCCAAGTACACGGGGCCTGCGCAATCACATCCAGACACCGCAGCTGCCGCGAGCACACACGACAGCGTGGTCCATGTCATCCGATGTCGTAAGAATGACAGCGTCAAAGCCCGACGACCTCCGTGGGAGTGGAGCGATTTTCGATGGTCCCATCGCCGAGTTGATACTCAAGATTGCGTCCCCAACACAGAACCGTTCCCGAGGTGCGCAGTGCGCAAGTATGGTAATGACCGGCGCTGATCTGGATGACATCTGCCGCGTCAAGGGCGGTGACAGGCAGGGGTTCAGAACTTCCTTCGAAGCTTCCGACTCCGAGTTGGCCGTCGAAGTTCACACCCCAACACGAAATCACCCCTGAAGCGGTCCGAGCACAGAAGTGCCCGCAACCTGCGATGAGATCGATGGCATCGTTCAAGCCACTTATCTCTAAGAGGGCGGGACGGTCCGAATTCCGGCAAACAACCGTACCCGAGGCTCGCCGAGCGCACACGCGAAAGCAGTCAATCACGAGCTGAGCTGCGCCCGACAAGCCAATATCCGTGGGAGTCGGCTGTTCAACGAAATTTCCCCAACACAAGACGACCCCCGAGGCTGTTCTTGCGCAGGTCCCTGCGGACCCTGCAGCAATCTCGACGGCATCTGTCAAGCCGCTGACCTCGGTGGGAATCGGGCTCCTCATGGTCGTGCCATCTCCAAGCTCCCCGCCAGCATTGGCTCCCCAACACACCACTCTCCCCGATGCGCGCCGCGCACATGTATGGGAGCCGCCGGCGGCGATCTCCACCGCATCATTCAGGCCAAGAACCGCCACCGGCGTGGCGCTGCTCTCGGTCGTGCCATCTCCAAGTTGTCCACTGGAATTGGAGCCCCAGCACACGACCCTTTCTGCTTGACGAGCACACGTATGGTGGCCGCCCACAGAGATCTCCAAAGCGCCGCTTACGCTCGCTACGTCCACGGGGGTCGAACGATACGCGCCTGAGCCATCGCTCCCCCAGCAAGTCACGATCCCTGACGCTCGTCGGACGCAGGTGGAGAACACACCTGCCTCGAGCTCGACGGGATTCATCCAGTCGGGGGTGCAAGCGAGCTCGTCGATGTCGCCATCACAGTCGTTGTCGATTCCGTCATTACAAATCTCGGCCACGGGCACACAGGAACATCCCTGATCGATCTCGCCATCACAGTCGTTGTCGATTCCATCGCTGCAGATTTCGGGGCTCGGGCTGATAGACCCTTCACATCCGCTCCAACCATTGTTGTCGCGGCAAGTCTGCACTCCCGCTCTGCATGGGCCAGATGTGGAATCTGTCCCGCAAGCGCGGGTCTCACCAGCCGTGCAATCACATCCTTCATCGGGAGCACCGTTACAGTCGTGATCCAAGCCGTCGCATTGCTCTTGCGCTGGGAGAATCGCGCCTTCACAAGGGGAATCTCCCCAATCGCCCCATTCCAATTGCCCCGAATGGCACGTTTGTAATCCGTCCTGACACGTGCCTACGTTTCGATTGGAGTGCATGCCAGGAAAACACCGCTGAGTTTCTCCCGGGCCACAAGGGCAGCCCTCGTCGATGAGGGCGTCCCCGTCGTCGTCGATCCCGTTGCCGCAGGGGTCGGTCCTCACGGATGGAGTGAAGGAGTCGCTCGCTTCGGCTCCATCTCGAGAACCCAAGTACACGGGGCCTGCGCAATCACATCCAGACACCGCAGCTGCCGCGAGCACACACGACAGCGTGGTCCATGTCATCCGATGTCGTAAGAATGACAGCATCAAAGCCCAATGACCTCCACGGGTGTGAAGCGATTCTCGGTGGTTCCATCGCCGAGTTGGCGCCGGTCGTTGGCTCCCCAACACATGGCCATTCCTGACGCTCGCAATGCGCATGTGTGGAAACTACCGGCGCTGATCTCGATGATATCGGTGGCGTCGAGATCGGAGACGATGGAGGGTGCGGAAGAACTCCCCGTTCTGTTTCCAAGCTGCCCAAAGATATTCGAGCCCCAGCATGAGATCACGCCCGAGGCGAGTCGCACGCAGCGGTGCGAGCAGCTCACTGCGAGATCCGTGGCGTTGTTCCAGCCGCTCATCTCGCCGAGATCTCCTCTGCTATTCCCACAAATCACGGCGCCCGAGGACCGTCGCGCACAGATCGAGTGCTCGCAGCCCACGGCGAGCTGGACCGCGTCATGGAGATCGACTCCCATCGTCGTGGGACTGGCATTGTGCCATGTATCCGACCCTCCCCAACATACGACAGGGCCTGCGGCTCGCCGTGCGCAGGTTTGTCCATAGCCTGTCGCGAGCTCGACGGCGTCTGTCATATCGGTCACCTCGGCCGGTGTCGTGCTCCTCGCGGTCGTACCATTTCCGAGCTGCCCAATACTGTTCGCTCCCCAACACACCACTCTCCCCGAGGCGCGTCGCGCACACGTATGGGAGCTGCCAGCGGTGATCTCGACAGCATCACTCAGCCCAAGGACGGCCACCGGCGTGCTGCTGCTCTGGGTCGTGCCATCTCCGAGCTGCCCGCTCTCATTGTTGCCCCAACACACGACCCTCTCTGCCTGGCGCACACACGCATGATAGCTGCCCATCGCGATCTCCAACGCACCGCTCACACCCGCGATGTCTGTTGGCCCAGTGGACGCGTCCCCGAGCAGCCCCCAGCAAGTGACGGTCCCCGATGTCCGGCGTACGCAGGTGGCGTATCCACCTGCCTCGAGCTCGACGGGATTCATCCAGTCAGGGGTGCAAGCGAGCTCGTCGATCTCACCATCACAGTCGTTGTCGATTCCGTCATTACAAATCTCGGCCACGGGCACACAGGAACATCCCTGATCGATCTCGCCATCACAGTCGTTGTCGATTCCATCGCTGCAGATTTCGGGGCTCGGGCTGATAGACCCTTCACATCCGCTCCAACCATTGTTGTCGCGGCAAGTCTGCACTCCCGCTCTGCATGGGCCAGATGTGGAATCTGTCCCGCAAGCGCGGGTCTCACCAGCCGTGCAATCACATCCTTCATCGGGAGCACCGTTACAGTCGTGATCCAAGCCGTCGCATTGCTCTTGCGCTGGGAGAATCGCGCCTTCACAAGGGGAATCTCCCCAATCGCCCCATTCCAATTGCCCCGAATGGCACGTTTGTAATCCGTCCTGACACGTGCCTACGTTTCGATTGGAGTGCATGCCAGGAAAACACCGCTGAGTTTCTCCCGGGCCACAAGGACAGCTCTCGTCGATGCGCGCATCCCCATCGTCATCGATGCCATTGCCACACGAATCGAATCTAATGAACGGAGCCGGAGAGTCGCTCGCTTCGGCTCCATCTCGAGGGTCGAGAGCGCCAATATAGATGGGGCCTGCGCAATCACACCCGGAGATCACGAGGGCTGTGAGCAGCCACGAACAGATGTGGGTCTGAATGTTCAAGGGTTCATCCATCGTTCGACGCGGCTGCGATGTACCGACATCGGCCATCGTTCGAGGAAACGCTCGCCCCGCCGTCGAGCTTCGGCATTGCGTCCGAGACGGGCGGGCGCTTCCACCGCGATCACTTCTCTTTCGGGCGTGAGCACGCCGGAGCGCCGAGGAGTGGCGCTCATGGGGATAGGTGTCCGCTCGGATTCGGAATTATGATCGGCCCGTGAAGAAGGTTCGATCATGGCGTCCGGAGCTCGATTCCGAGGAGGACGTCGGGGGCGAGGGGCGCCGCTTGGAAGACCGTGCGCTCACCGTCGCCCTCGAAAAATCGATAGGGCGGGCGCAGGATCGGCGCGCTCACCCCGAGCGCTCCGTACAATGCCAATGCCTCAGCCACGAGGATGCGCCCAAAGAGGCGCCCATCGACCGCGACGTGGAGCTGGGTGGTGTTCACCGAGTGGTCGAGTCCGATGCCGATCGCGACCACGTCACCGAGCTCCCCGGAGATGCAGCCGCCGAGCTCGAGCCACTCGAGGGGCGTCCCACGCATGCAGAAGCCGAGCTCGGTGGTCCATCCCGAAAAGCGTCCGCCGGCTCCATCGTCCTCTGTCGCGGTGACCGCCGGCCAGATCCAAAGGCCAGCAAAGACAGTGACGATGCCATAGCCGATCTCGGCCTCGATCCCAGGGCCAAAACCCGCACCAGGGAGGATGTCGTATCGAACACGCCCTCCGAGGCGTATCCCGAAGTCGATGCTCTCACCTTGGCTCGGCGCCCTCAGGGGCTCTTCACTGAGCCGCAATGAGGTCGGATCGGGAGATGCTCGAGCAGCTTCGTGCGCGCTCCTCGCCTCGTCGAGGAGCATCGCGAGCACGACGACCATCGAGTCATCGAGGCGGGTGCAGTCGTCACCCCGAACGACCAGCTCGCGATGTCGTTCCTCACGGCCGTCGTCTACGAACACATTCGCGCGAAACTCGGGAGCGCCCGTGGGGTCCCTGTCTCGCAAGATCTCGCCGCGCACTGCGATCGCGGCCTCGGAGCCATCGCTCGCGAAGAGCGCGGCCCCGAGGGTCGCTTCGATCCCGCGGATGAGCGTGTCTCGATCGATGCACCCCTCGGTCGTCGTCCACTCCAGCGTGGCTCCAAGTGGCTGTGTTTCGACCGGCTGCGCTCGAGCGAGCTCGGTCGCGAACAGGAGCCCCAGCTGAAGCGAGAAGACAACGGTCCGCACTCGACGTGATGTTACACGAAAGACGACTCAGGGAGTGACGCCCAGGGCGCCCACGATTTCTGTGTTTCCGGTGCCGAACGAAAATGCCCCGAGGTCCTGTACGACACCACCACCTTCGAAACGTATACGTCGAATCGCCAAGTTCTCGGCGACGATAGTGAGGCCGCGCAAGGTGCCTCGATCGATGAGCACGGCGGTGCTCGGAAGCGCTGAGTTCGTGTCGAGCGTTCGACGTCCGCTGAGGGGCATGGCGGCCTCGGGATCGTAGTCGAACACGATGATTTCATCGCCGAAGCCGCTCGTGATGAGCACCGCGTCGTCGTGGGGTGAGGTCACGATCGAGACCGGATCCTCTACATCGGTGACGAGCTGAACATGACGAATTTCATCGCCGTCGATGGCAGCGACTCCGATGCGATGACCGATCTCGCTGAGCACTGAATTGTCGCCCACGAATGCATGATGTTCATTCGCGCTCAGACCGAATCCTCCCACGATCCAATCTGTGTCAGAAAAGAGATCGCCGCTCGCAATGACAGAGGGTGCGTCCAAAGCCAGTTCATAAAGGTCAGGTCCGGGCCCCACATCGAGCGCGTCACGGCTGACGAGCATCGCATGTCCATTCGCACGGAACAGCATCCCGTAGGGAAGCTGTGCTGGGACGACGCGTATCACTTCACCGATGCGTCCGTCGCAGCCGATGCGCGCACGATAAACGCCTCCGCCATGCTCACGCCACTGGCTGTCGAGGATCCATACGAACTCACCACTTGGGTCCATCACGACCGACGAGGCATAGAAATCGCCGGTGAATGCCGAATGAAGGGGAGTCGGCATGCCCGACTCATCCAGTCGAAATACGCCGAGAGAGCCATCGCTCTGTGCGACGATTCCGATTTCACCATCGGGAGTGAAGACGATTTGGCCGCCGATGGTGTGACCCATGTGAAAGAACACGCGCGGCCGCGACAGAGTTCCGTCCTCCGCGAGCGTGAGCACTTCGTATTGATCCGTCCGCCCACCGGTCTCGTCGAAGCTGTGCGACACGACGACGTGGCGAATGCGATCTGCGGATGCGGGCGTGCGCGGGCAAGAAGGGGCGATCCCAGTGTCGGGACGTGATTCGGCGTCGGATGCCGAGGCGGCATCCGATGAGCCCCCATCGTATGTACCAGCATCCGTCACGTTCGATGCGGCGTCTCGTGGTTGGGCTGGTTCTCCTTCACAAGCGCCAAGCAAGAACAAGCTTGTCGTGATCATCGTTTGCCATCGATTCATGGCGCGCACTTTCGCGCGACTCGGCGCTTGCCGCAAATCACTCAAGATTCTCGATGTGTTTCGGTCATGGCGGAGACTTTGAGCCCGCCAAGATCACTCAAGAAGGCGCTTTCTACGCGGACACCCGTGGCGTACGCGAGGCGTCGATCGTGGGCGGCGATGGTCAGTCGCGCTTTCGTCGTATGGCGCAGTTGACCGAGCGCGCGATAGAGCGCGGGGAGCGACGCTCTTTCGTCGAGCCGTTCGCCCCACGGGGGATTGGTCACGATGCATGGCGCTTCGCCTCGCGTGTCGATGCGCGCGAGGGATTCGAATGTGCGGGAGAGCGGTCCGACTTCGAACTCGATTGCCTGAGAGATGCCTGCGCGCTCCGCATTGGCACGTGCGGCTTCGATGGCACGCGCATCGCGATCGCGCGCGAGGATACGAGCGCTCGAGCGCTGGATCTTGTGTTCGGCTTGCTGACGCGCTTCGCGCAATGCGATTCCATCGTCGAGCGGAGTGTGCTCGAAAGCAAAAGAACGATGGAGGCCGGGGGCGCGATGTTCAGCGAGGAGCGCGGCTTCGATGGCGATCGTCCCCGATCCACACATCGGATCGATGAAGAGGCTCTCACGATCCCAATTCGAAGCGAGGATGAGCGCACGGGCGACATCTTCTCGAAGCGGGGCGCGGTGAGGATTCTTGCGATAGCCACGACGATGAAGCGGCTCACCCGAAGCATCGAGAGAAAGCGTGCATCGGTCTTCGTGAATCCGCGCGAGGAGCGGAACGAAGGGCCCTTCATCGCGCGGTTCGTCGCCGAGACGTCGCGCAATTCCAGAGAGGATTCGTTCTTCGATGGCGCCCGTATGACGTAGCCGCGAACGCGCCGTCGATGCGCGGACGCGACGGGGCACGCCGGGCGTGAGCCAACCAGACCAAGGCAAGCGAGCGACATGTTCTTCGAGCGCACTGAGATCACGAGTGCGAAACGACGCGATTCGGACGAGCACATGACTCGCGACTCCGAGCTCGACGAGCAATCGGGCGAGCGCAGCTTGATCTCCCGACGTCTCCACGCCACCTGGGACGATATGCGCGGGGAGGTCGAGCGCACTGATTTCACGGGCCAGGAAGGGCTCGAGTCCGGGGGCGGAGGCTACGAATAGAGCGAATTGCACGGGACGCTCTCTACTCGCTTCGAGACTTTACGGCGAGCGATCAATGCGACTCTGGTTGACGGTATCAATTGCCGCGGGCTCGCTGGACACACCTCAACGCATCGATCGCGGTGTGATCGCGAATTGCGGACTGCCCGTATAATTCGGCTTGACGGAACGAGCCTCGAAACGTTCCCAGGCCGCGCGGGCATGTTCGATCCCGGAGTCCACGGCGACGGCCAACGCAGGCTGCATGTTCGCCGGATAGCCGGCGTCCGAGGACGAATAACCCGTCATCTCGCCCTCGCGCAGCGAGAGCGCCGCCGCCATTTCCGAGCCCCCGCAGGGAAGGGCCGCGATGGCAGGATCGACCATTGCTTGATAGACCTGCGAGAACGAATCGAAGAAGGGCTGCCCGGCTCCCTCGCCGCCTCGCACGTGCATGGAATACGGTGCCCCGAAAATCCAGCAGAATCCCGGATCCATCATGCGCCCGACCGGGAATCGCGCCTTGAACTCAAGCAAGGGCCTCGCCTCTTCGAAGCCCATCGCGACCAGCTGACCGACGGACCACGTGAAGAAGTCGTCCATCCAGGGAGCGATGCCAAGACCACCGTCGTAGGGGGCCAGATAAGGGCTCGTCGTCATGAATCCGAGGGCGTTGGGCTCCATCGCCACGTGCTCTCGAGTGTAGAACTCGATGTTGTTCGTGAGGAGTTCGAGGAAATAATCCTTCATCGGATGGTTGTCCGGCGTGATGAAGGCAGCGTAACCGAGCGTGCGCAACGACCACGCCTGGCCCCGTACCTGCTGCCACTTCAGGAGGCCCCGATCGAGCTCTCGATAATGAGGATTCGCGAGTACGACGTTGTAGTTCGCCCATAGCTGCAGCTCCTCGAGGTGGTCGAACTCACCTGCGAGGACGTACGCGAGATAGCCAAGCGAAGGTTGATGTGCGTCGTCGGGTGTATACGGGCTACGCGTACAATCCGCGTCGTTCGGGCACGCTGGCAGCGCCTCCGAGACGTGAGTCTCGCGATTGACGTAATCGCCTGGGTTACCGTGGAGCCCGAGGTAGGGAAAGTCGACGATGGAGACTGGGAGATCGGTGTCATGGTCACGAAAATGCGTCGGCCAGCTCCCCGCGAGATCGGCGAGGCGCATCGTGATGTCACAAGCACGGGAATCCATGCTCACGACGCAAAGGGCGTCCCATCTCGAGAGGGGGCCGATGTCCGCGTGGGCCCCTGTCGCCGGCATGTAGGCCTCCATCGGCCCAATTCCCATCGCCCCTGTATCTTGCGAGGCCCAATCGGCCTGGAGCCTTTCGAGCGTCGCCTCCGGGATGACGAGCGAGGGATCGTAATGTGGGAGTGCCCCCGTCTCGATCAAGTAGCGAGCGTCGTGACGCACGCGCGAGCGAGGCTTGTCTCCCCACCAGAACGTCTCGCGCCAGCGCGTCTGGCGATGCTGGACGAGCTCCTCGACATGGAACGCCTCCACGCCGCCTACGTCGATGCGCACATCGTAGGTGTAGTTCTGTGGATTGGGCTCGTAGGTCCAATCGTTCTCGACGACGACGGCCACGCGCACCCGCTCGAGCCCCGCAAAGGCACGAATCGAGAAGCGGGCGGTCAGATGCGGATGCTCGACGCCGTCGGCCTCGAGCGGGGCGCTGACGACCCATTCGCTCGCTTCCGACCCTTCCATCCAACGGGTCATCGTCCCGCCCTCGAGCGACGCACGCTCGAGGCACGCGCGAGCACTGCGAGTCCAGGTTCGCCCGTCGATCGTGAGCGCGACGTCCGCATCGAAGTCGGTCGCGAGCAGCTCTTCGAGCCCCACGGACGTCCTCGTTGGCGCTTCGGGGCGCGTGATCAGCTCCACCTGGACCGAACCGTGCGCGGGCACATGTGGCCCTCGGAGTGTCAGTATCGCGTGGCGAAGCGAACCATCGTGGTGGCGGGCCTTGGGATCCGTTTGGAGCGGGACCTCGATACCGTCGATGCGTGCTCCGAGTGTGTGGCCCGAAGGGACGTCTCTCGGCTTGAAGACATGCGCGAACGTGAGAGGTGAACCCTCGTCCTCTTCGTCTGTTTCGTTCTCGACGTCGAGGAATACGACATGCTTCTCCGCGCTCCCATCAGGGGCGATGTCCGAGTCAACGGACGAGAGCGTCCCCTCACAGCCACTGGCCATCGCCACGATGGCCCACGCGACGCTGAAAAATCTGAGCGAAACATTCCAGTTCGACAAGGTTCGATCCTCGGTTCGAGGCCTGAGTGTGAATCATCCAATCCGTCACGGGCCACGTCCAATCCATAGGGATCGGTTCGGAATATGCGGACACGACCTGGTTGACTCTGGGGGTTTTTGGCGGTTAGTTGGCGGTGGCAACGAGGCCACGAGGAGAAGACGGAATGCTCGAAATTACAGGAATCATCGCCCGTGAAATCTTGGATTCTCGAGGCAATCCGACCCTCGAAGTCGAAGTCGAAGTCGATGAAAGCGTCGTCGGTCGCGCGGCGGTTCCTTCGGGGGCGTCGACTGGAGAGCATGAAGCCATCGAGCTTCGGGACGGAGACAATGCACGTTATCTCGGCAAGGGGGTGCGCAAGGCCGTGGAGCACGTGACGGAGCGAATCGCCCCCGAGCTCCTCGGACGCGATGCCTTCGAGCAGCACGAAATCGATCAGCGCATGCTCGACCTCGACGCGACTCCGAACAAGGCCAAGCTCGGCGCGAATGCGATCCTCGGGGTGTCGATGGCGGTGGCACGCGCAGCGAGCGAGGCGTCGGGATTTCCGCTTTTTCGTTACTTGGGTGGTGCGCAGGCGTCTTTGTTGCCGACTCCGCTCATGAATATTCTGAACGGCGGTGCGCACGCGGACAATGGGCTCGAGATTCAAGAGTTCATGATCGTGCCGCATGGCGCCTCGTCATTTCGAGATGCGCTTCGGGCGGGCGTCGAGGTGTTTCATCACCTGAAGGCGATCCTCAAGAAGCAGAAGCTCGCGACCAGTGTGGGCGATGAAGGCGGATTCGCGCCGCGGCTCGCGAACAACGAGGCCGCGCTCGCTGTGATCATGGAGGCCATCGAAAAGGCAGGGTATGCGGCGGGCAAAGAGATTTCGCTCGCGCTCGACTGCGCGGCGAGTGAGTTTTACGACTCGAAACGTCGGGTTTATACGTTCGACAAGACCGAGATCGATGGCGCGGCGCTGATCGACATCTACGCGAAGCTGGCCGAGAACTACCCGATCGTGTCGATCGAAGATGGGTGTGCAGAGGACGATTGGGAGACGTGGAAGAAGCTGACGGATCGGCTCGGATCGCGTGTGCAGCTCGTGGGTGATGATCTATTCGTGACGAACGTGGCCCGGTTGGCGCGCGGCATCGATGCGAAGGTCGCGAACTCGATTTTGATCAAGGTCAATCAGATCGGAACGGTGAGCGAGACGCTCGACGCGATCCGACTCGGAGCGCAGCACGGCTACTCCTCGATCATCTCGCATCGCAGCGGTGAGACCGAAGACACCTTCATTGCAGATCTCGCCGTGGCGACGGGAGCTGGGCAAATCAAAACCGGCTCCGCTTCGCGTTCGGATCGCATCGCGAAGTACAACCAACTGCTGCGCATCGAAGAGATGCTCGGCAGTGCCGCGCGCTTCGCAGGAAAAGCGACGATCCGTGCCAAGGAGATGTCATGAATTGAACGCGAGGTTAGGGCGTGTCCGCAAATCTTCCCATCGCCTGGCTCGTTCGCAGAATCGCATGCGTTGTTGCTCGTCGGTCACAGGCTATCGCCTGCTCCCTCATCACATCTCTCGATGCAGAAAACGCACGTTTCTGCGGAGAGAATCGCGCGCCAAGCCGCAAAGACCGCCAAGGGAGAAGACGCCCTTCTTGGCGGCTTGACGTCTTCGCGCGCGAAATTTCTTATCGCCCGCTTCGGGCTTTCCGTGCGGCGGGGCCAACGGCGAAGATGTGTTGGATCATCAGTTCGAGCGCTTGCCCCTCTGCGGCCCTTTGCGGCCCTCTGCGGTAGTCGTTCCAAGACAAAGGCGGCAGATCGGTTCGACCCTCCAAAATCTCTTGGAGGTTGAACTCTCCTCTTCATCGTGAGCTGAGATCGCTAACTAAGTGACCAGCATTGGGGCTAGGGGGCAGGATCCTGTCCCCTGCGCGAGCGTACGAGGTCGAGCAAAGGCGCGATGCCTTCTCGTCGATCGAGAGGGGTCGCGGGCGAACCGCGGGCCCCGAGTGCGCGGAGAATCGCGGCTCCATAAGGCAAATCCGCTCCCCAGATGCCGCGCACGGTGGTGGCGGGCAACTGCTCGAGCACGAGCGCCAATGGATCAGGCTCGATGTTCGCGAAGTCGGCCGCATCGATGAGCACGACCTGCGGCGGAGCCAGCGCAATATGCTCGTGAAGTTGTTCCAATGAGGCTGTCGGGATCGCTGTCATCGTGTTGGACCCGAGGGCCGCTTGCAGCCGCGCTGCGAGCGTCCCGGTGCCTGCAATCACGATGACGAAGACGGGAAAACTATCGATCACGACTTCGCGCGTAATCTCGAATTCACGGCGGGTTTCCGATGGATTCGAGGAGCGGGGAGCGATCGATTCCAACATCGTGATGACGTCGTCACAGATCGAATGCGCATCCTGTCCAAGCCTCGCCACGAGTGCTTGACGCAGCGCACCGTCGGCAAAGTTCCGTATGGCCTCCGAGCCGGTCGGCAGCTGACCGCCCGCCTGTTCGAGTGCTTCGAAGAGGACAGTCGAGACGATCGAGGGGGCGACCACCGCCTCGAGTGACTCTCGGACCATTCGCAGCTCTGGCCGTACGAGACTCATGTTGGGTTGCCTGAGAGGTTACCACGGGCGGGGATTCGATTTGACCATGAACATGCGGTTTCGAGCACGAGCTTCACGCTGGGCCGCTCGCCGAGACACGGTCCAAAAAGCCTTCATCGTACTGTGAAGCACGGAAACTTTCGTGATTGAGGGCTCGACGGATGAGCCGTAGGTTCGTGACCAAGGGTGCGATTCGGGTCTCTGCGATGATGCGATCGAGCATGAGCACGGCCTCGTGCCGAGTCGGAGCATACGTCGTGACGGTCGCGACGAGAGGATCGTGGTCCTGGTTCACTCGAGAGCCCGGTTGAATCCCTGTTTCGATGCGTACTTTGCCCGTGGGGGCCGGAGGCCAGCGCACATCGTCGGCGCGCCCTCCGAAAGGCTTTTTGTCTTGAGGATTCAAGGCCGCCTCGATGCGAGTCTGCACCGCGTGGCCAGTGGGTTCGGCCTGGCTGATGGCGGGCGGCATCGGCTCACCATGCGCGAGCCGGACTTGTGTTTCGACGAAGTCGACGTTGGCACACAGCTCGTGAACCGCATGCTCGATTTGCAGCGCAGGATGAAAGCCTAGAAAATAAAAGCTGCCTCGAGCATCGAGGAGGAAATGCGCGCTTCCTACACCGCGAAACTGGAGCGAGAGGGTGAGATCGATCGCGGCGGCCCAGATCGCGGAGCGAACGGCATCACCCCACCGCAAGGCATCGATGGCAGGGGAGGGAGATTCCGATAGGACGCGTCGCTGATCCTTGCGTACGCTGACTTCGCGATCACCGAGGACGACCACGCCACCAGCGCCGTCGCCGACGAGCTGAACTTCCACGTGCCGTGACCGGTCCACGTGCCGCTCGACGTAGTGGACTTCGTCCCACTCGATGCGCGACAGGAGGGCTTCGAGCTCCACGGGCGATTCGATCAGGACCGAATCTTCGGGCTCACCGACGCCGAACGCTGGTTTGAGTACGAATGGGAAGCCGACGAGGTCGGCGTCTTCACGGAGCTGAGCGATTTCGTGAATCGGGCGCTCGCTTCCTGGCAACACGCGAAGGCCTGCGTCGATGGCCGCGCCGCGCATGGCCACGCGATCGCGAAAGAGCACCAGCTCTTCGGGCGAAGGGCCAATGAAGGTGATGCTCGCCCGTTCACATGCGCGGGCAAGGAATGGATTGTCATCGAAGAGGCCATAGCCAGGATGCAGCGCGACACATCCGCTTTCCTTTGCGGCGTTCACCAGCGCTTCGATGTCTGTGTACGCGGCTTGCGTCGAGGAGCCCACACACATGGATTCGTCACACGCCTGCACGTGCACGGTGCTCTCGTCGCCTTCGACATGGACAGCCACCGTGTCGGCGCCGATGCGGCGACACGTCCGTGCCACGCGCGCTGCGACTTCACCTCGATTTGCGATGAGAACCTTTTCGAACATGGGCGCAGCATACGAGAGGTTTTCGTCCTGCGCGATATGCTCGCGAAACGAAGGTGTGTGAGCTAGCGTGGGCGCGTGCCAGTCATGATTCGAGTCGAAGGTCGGGTGCGTCCATGGATCAAAGAAGCCGAGGTCAAAGCGCGCGCGAGCCGCATGCTTCGCGCGATGCGCCTCGAAGACAGAGAACTCTCCCTGGTGCTCTGTGATGATCCAACCATCCACGTGCTCAACCGCGACTATCGGCACAAAGACAAGCCCACCGATGTGCTCGCGTTTGCGATGAACGAAGGCGAGGATGCGTTCTTCAAAGGGCTTCATTCGCATGTGCTCGGCGATGTCGTGATTTCGCTCGACACGGCCGCACGACAGGCGAAAGAGCATGCGAGGGCCCCTGTGGACGAGCTCACGATGCTTTTGGCCCATGGCCTTTTGCACTTGCTCGGGCTCGACCATCGCGATCGCACGGAAGAACGGCGAATGAGCGCACGTACAGATCTGCTGCGCGCCGCGGCAGTCACGGCGAAAAGGTCATCGCGATCTGGAAAAAAGGCGCAAAGAGGCGGCTGAAAGGGGTGAAAAACGCCCCTTCAGACGCCAAACGACTGATTTCGAGCGACTTTGCGCGAATTGCTCTTGTCATCGTCGAAAATCGGTGGCATCGAAGGGCCCATCACGCGTAAGCCCCATAAAACGTGGGCTTCCGCGGGGGCGTGGGGTGGGACACCCACGGGCTGGGACCGCCTTTCCTGGGAGGGATGTTCCTGGGAGAAATGAATGTCTCGCACGGGAAATCTCGTACGGGAAAAGGGTGTGTTTCGGACCGGCTTCGTCCCGCGCAAGGAAGTTTCGATAGGCTCGAAGGAGGAATGATCATGGCGAAGGAAACTGCTCCGGCAGCGAAGAAGAAGATGACCAAGGCGTCCGTGCTTAGCGAGCTCGCCGAGAAGACGGGCTTGTCCCGCAAGCAGGTGTCTGAGGTGTTCGAGGCGCTCAAAGGCCTGATGAAGGTCGAGCTCGGCAAGCGCGGCCCCGAACAGTTCGAGATCCCCGGTATCGTCCGTTTGAAGATCCGGAAGACCGAGGCGCAGAAGGGACGCAAGTTCCGTAACCCCGCGACCGGCGAGACCGTCGTTCGCGATGTGCCCGCTTCGCGCAAGCTGAAGGCCCTTCCGGTCAAGGCGCTCAAGGACCTCGTTCTCTGATCGAACGAGCCGTTTCGTCGTCGAACGGCACCATTCGGCGGGCGGACCGTCGGGCACGAAGGGAGCTCTGCAGATGCAGGCTCCCTTTCGTGTTTTGGGTTTTCGTGATTAAAGGAGTCGAGAGCACGATTGAACTTGAGCTTGTTTCGAATCGAGCAGATCCTCTGAACAGACTTAGTACAAGAGGAGTATCATGCAGTTGCCCTCGTTCGTGGTCGACCCATGGATTCGTCGGAAGGCTCGGGTACACGAAATCGATACCAATCGATTTCAGGTTCGTTTGGCGCGTACAGCGGCGGAGTATCAGGACGCGTTTCGCCTCGTGCATGTCGGCTACGTTTTCCAAGGGATCGAGCCGCTCAAAGAGGTTGACCTCCGGATCACCGAGCAACACGTGCTCACCGAAGCGATCGTGCTTGTGGCGTATGAGGGCTCACAGCTGGTTGGCACGATCTCGGTGACGAAAGATTCTGCCGCAGGCTTGCCGATGGACAAGGACTATCCGGCCGAGCTCGCGGCGTTGCGGAGTGACGATACGCGGATATCGGAGATAGGGTCCTTGGCGGTCGTACGCCGGTGTTGGCATTCCAGCCTGATGCCGCTTCTCGGGATGGCAGCCGCACGCGTCGCGCTCCGTGTTCACGAAGCCACCCATGCCGTGATCGGCGTGCATCCCAAAGCGCTCGCTTTTTATCGAGCGATCTGGGGGTTTCAAGAGCTCGGACCCCCCAGGGGACATGCCGAGCTCGAGGCTCCCGTGGTGGGGCTTTGGGTCGATCGCCAAACCATCCGAAATCACATGACGCGCAGCCATCGTCGTCCGATGCGGTACGAGGATGACAAGTTTTTCCCCGTCGATTATTGCTTCAGTGATCGGATCCCTCGAGGGCTTTACCTGCCCGAGGATGTGGCGGAAGGCGAATGGCCTCGCTTCAAAATGTCGCGGGATGTCTTCCGAGAACTTTTCATCGAACGTTCCAACCGCTTGACCGAGCTGAGCGAGACCACAGTCCGTCGACTGCGCGAACAGCGCACCGAAGAGACTGTCGGCGTGAAATCAGACACCATCCCCAATCCACACGCGGATTGGCCTGATCACAAGTAGGGCGTGTCTGCAGGGGACGGCGGAGGGGTGATCGGTGGTGGAGGTGTCGTGGGGCGGGTCGCGCTCGGTGCGCTCAACATGCCCTGCAAATAGCCGATGATGGTGCGTACTTCGGAGTGACGCAGCGACGTTTGGATGTGCATCGCGTCATCTTCGCTTCGGAGCTCGAGTCGGGTGAGTGGTCCTGTGAGCCCCGTCAACGCGACGATGTAATTGTTTGCGTATTGGTCTGCGAGGCTTGCCAAACAAGCGCGTGCTTCTTCGGCGTGGGCCGCTGTATCGAAGTGCGCTTTCAGGTGGAGCTCGATCCCTCCTTCACGTGCACGGAGGCCACCCCGCAAATGCAGAGGAACTGCGCATGGGCTTCGACGGACGAAGACAGGGACATTTTCGATCTCGATCGAAAGTCCTTCGCCTGGCTCCATCGACAAGAGCGCGTCGGCTGCGCGATCGGTCTGTCGTTGCCTCCGGCGCGCAGCGATCGCGAGCACGCGAGGGAGATCCTCGGGGCGCGCGATGACGAAATGACGATTGCTGAGCAAGGCCACATCGCGAAGCGTCGTATCTGGGCTTGGCCACGTGGTGTGCGGTACACCGTTCGCGTCTTGCCATTCCGCCGAAAGACCATGCGCCAACGCGAGCTGCTCCGCGATGCTTCGCGCTTCAGGTGCGCCTTCGCTCATGCGCCCAGCGATGACGATGTTCGCGCGTTGCATGTTCGGTGTGGCGATGAGCACGCGCGATAGATCGCGCACTGGATCGACGCCGGAATCGCCGAGGAGCGCCTGCCAATCGGGGATCGCATGGAGGAGGCCCGCGATGTCCTCGCCGAGCGGTGAGGCGCGCACGAGATCCAAGTCGATGCGAAGCGCGAGCTGTGCACCCTCGGGAAGGAAAGCGACGGGGCTGCCGTTGCGGGTGCCGAGATCGTTTCGTGCGGGCTCCTCGCGTGCCGGAACACCCGCATCACGCCGTCTTCGTGGACCAGCATCCGCAGCGCTCGAGGGGTTGCCTTCGCCGCTCGTGGAGGGTGTGGGCTCGGATGGTACGGGCTCGACGGGGGTAGGTTCGTCGGGCGCTTCGGGCGGCACGGCGAACGTGGTCTCCGAGATCATTCCGAGCTCGACTTCGACGGGCGCCTGAAACTCGAAGCCGCTTTCGGGCGGGACCATCGCGACCATCAAGAATGCGGCGAGCACGCCATGAATGGCGAGCGACGAGCCCCAGCCGAACAGTGTGCTGCGTCGTGCGGAGTGATCGATCATGAGGGCGGCATGGCAAGCGCTTCGATCACGTAAGTACGTCACGCATCGATTGAAAAAATAGCCCTTCGCTCGAATAGGAGCAAGCACGGCGATGAGAGGCGAGCTTCGCCGGGTTGACCCAAGCGGCGTCGCGTGAAAAAGGGCACTCACTCGGGCAGTCATGCGAAGTACGTTACGATTCGAAACTTGGCTCGGTGCGAGCGCTGCGATTGTTTTCGTTCTGACAAGTGGATGCGGTTCGCGCGGTGCGAGCGATGTGGATGCCGGAATTACGACGGCGGCCAGTGCACCGCGAGAGATCGATGCAGGACAAGAAGTACCGGCCCCCCCATCGGGACCACCCAAGCGCATCTTCGCGAAGCGGTTCGTCATCAACGTTCGCACCGCCCCCAGCCGCGAGGCGCCGCGAATTGGATATTTGCGCGCAGGATCTGTGCTCGAGGCGACCACGTCCGAGCCGATCTCCACGGAAGGATGTCGAGGCGGGTGGTTCGAGCTGACGACGGGGGGCTTCGTGTGCAATGGCACCGATGTCATCGCATTCGAAGGGCGAAGGCTCCCGGAGCGCCGTCCTGCGCAACCCGACCTCGAAGCGCCTCTACCTTATCGTTTTGCGCGCACACGCCGTGATCACACGCCGATGTATCGCCGGCTCCCGACCGATCTCGAAGCTGCACAATACGAGGGCTATCGGATTCCAGGCATGCGGCTCGAACATCTGCCCGATGGTGGAGTGATGGCCGTCCCGGATGTGCCGGTCGCGTCCGATACGGACGAACTGGCTCGAGCCGAGACAGCGAGCACGTCGAGTGATCCCGCGCCTTCGGCCGAGAACGTCGATTCGTTGGAAGTCCAAGAAGAAGCGCGTGTTCTTCGTCTGGATGAACTCCAAGGAGAGCGCGGCTCTGTGCTTCAGCGACGGCTGGTCAAGGGGTTCATCGTGTCGCTCGATCGCGATATGCGAGCTCGGGCCCGTCGTTATTGGCGCACGCTCAGCAATGGATTCATCCCGTATGCGACGCAGGTCGAGGTGCGTGGGTCGGAGTTCCATGGAGTCGAGCTGGCGAGAGAAGGAAATGAAGGAATCGTTTTGCCGATTGGGTACGTGCTTTCGAACAAAACGGTTTCCTATGCCCGCGGGCGGGATGGACGACCGAGGAGAGGGCGCGCACCCGGATATCATCACGTGTTTCAGGTGACGGGGAGCGAGACGCACCGCGAGCGTGAGTACGTGGTGGCGACGAACGATGTGCTCTTCGAGCGACGCGACGTGACCATCATCGAAGCACACGAGCCGCCCGCCGACATCGGGCCTGAAGACCCTTGGATCGATATCGATCTGTCGAACCAATCACTGGTCGCATACGAGGGACGAACACCTGTGTATGCCACGCTGGTGTCGACGGGGCGCGTTCGTGACCCGGACAATCCGCTCCGCGATATGCGAACTCCGGTAGGGCTATTTCGCATCACATCGAAGCACGTGACGAACACGATGGACGGTGATCATGCGGTCGATGGTCCGTATTCGATCGAAGATGTGCCTTACGTGATGTATTTTCAGCTCGCATACGCGCTTCATTCGGCGTTTTGGCACGACGGCTTTGGGCGGCCTCGAAGTCATGGCTGCATCAATCTCGCGCCACTCGATGCGCGGTGGATCTTCAATTGGGCGGGGCCAGCATTGCCTTCAGGGTGGCACGGCGCTTACCCCACGGAAGAGGCTCCTGGGACTTGGCTCTGGATCCACGGCGAGACACCCCAAGGCTGATTTGCCTGCGGTCGGCGCGATCCCTGCAGTGCCTCTGCCGCAAGGCGAGGAGACGCATTGGACGCGCAGAGGAATCGACGGCTCGCGCTCACGGTCGCGTATGTGATCGTGGTGACCTTGCTGTTATGGATGATTCAAAATTTCGCCTCGCGCCCCGCACCGCCTGAAGAGATTTCGTACAGCGAGCTCGCGACGCTCGTCGATGACGGCCGTGTCGAAGACGCCACGGTGCAATCCGATCGCATCGTGGCGAGTTTGCATCCCTCGGGAGCCGAGCAACCGGCTGGAGGTGGTTCGACTTCGCGCGTGTACGCGATCCGCATTCCGGAGCATGACGATGCTGCTCTGCTCGAACGGATGCGTGAAAAAGGGGTTCGCATTTCAGGAGAGATGCGAGAGGAGTCGTTCTGGCAGCCGCTCCTCTTCGGATGGGTTTTGCCCTTTGTCGTGCTCTTCGGCCTCTACATGCTCGTGATGCGGCGAGTCACGAAGAACGCGGGCCCGCTCAGCGTCGGCAAAGCACAAGCGAAGATCTACGATCGCAACGCGCAAGAGCCGGTGAACTTCGGTGATGTCGAAGGCGTCGACGAAGCGAAAGCCGAGCTCGTCGAGATCGTCAGTTATCTCAAATACCCGGAGCGGTACAAGTCGATCGGCGCACGTTCACCCAAAGGGATTTTGCTCGTGGGGCCGCCGGGAACGGGCAAGACGCTCCTCGCGCGCGCGGTCGCGGGAGAAGCGCAGGTTCCGTTCTTTTCGATCTCCGGATCCGAGTTCGTACAGATGTTCGTGGGTGTGGGCGCGGCTCGGGTGCGAGACTTGTTCGAACAAGCCAAGCAGCGCGCGCCGTGCATCGTCTTCATCGACGAGCTCGATGCGATCGGTCGTTCGCGTTCGGGTGTCGGAGGAGGGCTCGCCGTGCACGAGGAGCGCGAGCAAACACTCAATCAGCTCCTCGTCGAGATGGACGGGTTCGAAGCGGGCAAGGGGGTCGTGATCCTCGCGGCGACGAACCGACCTGAGGTCTTGGATCAGGCGCTTTTACGCGCAGGGCGCTTCGACCGGCAAGTGATGGTGGACAGGCCCGATGTGCGTGGCCGAGAGGCGATTCTCAAAGTTCACGTGCGGAAGATTCGTCTCGCCGAAGAGGTCGACCTGCGTGTCATCGCTCAACGAACTCCGGGGATGGCGGGCGCCGATTTGGCGAACGTCGTCAATGAGGCCGCGCTCTCCGCGAGCCGTCGAGGGGCCTATGATGTGGAGAGCCGCGACTTCGAAGAAGCCGTGGATCGCATCCAACTCGGCCTCAAAAAGAAGGGGCGCGTCATGACGGATGACGAGCGACGGCGCGTGGCCTACCACGAGGGTGGGCACGCGCTGACGGCGCTCTCGGTGGTGCACGCCGATCCGGTGCATCGTGTGACGATCATTCCGCGTTCGATCGGGGCCCTGGGGGCGACGCTTCAGCTCCCGGCCGAGGAGCGCTACCTCATGACCCGCGAAGAGCTCCGCGATCGCATCTGCGTGATGCTCGGAGGGCGGGTGGCCGAACATTTGGTCTTCGGGGATGTGTCGACGGGCGCGATGAATGACTTGGAGCGCGCGACCGAAACGGCGCGACAAATGGTTTGTCGATTTGGGATGAGCGAGGCGCTTGGACCTATCACGTATGGTGATTCCGGACACCGGCAGGTCGAGCTCCCCGGGCTCGGTACCCGCGGATACAGCGAAGAGACGGCGCGCGCGATCGATGTGGAGGTGCGACGCATCGTCGAAACCGAAGAGAATCGCGCAAGTGCGTTGCTCGCGGAGCGCCACGGTGAGCTCGAGGCCATCGCCGTTCGGCTTTTGGAGAACGAAACGATTGACCGTGACGAGCTCGAGCGAATCGCCATCCCGCGAAAATCGGGGACGCATTCTTCGCCACGTGTCCCTGAAGCTCTCGGCGATCCTGGGCATATGCGTCAGATGACGTCCAATGGACGACGAAGCGACGGAGGCTCACGGTCGTGATATCTTTCGTGCATTCTTTTTCACGTCGACGCTCATGCATCTCGCGTTTCGCCTCGTACGCGCCCTCCTCCTCTTTGGGGTGATCTTCTCGAGTTACCTCGTTCAACTCGCGCTCGTGCTGCTTTTTGGCAGGCCCGAGTGGGTTCGCCGAAGACGAGAGAAGATCGCCGCGAACAACGCGCGCCGACTCTATCGCGGCATCGTGAAGCTCCGCGGCGTCTTCATCAAGCTCGGACAAATTCTATCGATCTCCGGTGGGTTTTTGCCGCAAGTGATGGTGAAAGAGCTCGAGAAGCTGCAGGACAAAGTCCCACCGCGTCCGTTCGAGGAGATCCGAGATGGATTCATCGAAAGCTTGGGACGAACACCGGAAGAGTGTTTCGCGAGCATCGATTCAGAGCCTTTGGCGGCGGCGTCGCTCGGACAAGTGCATGTCGCTTGGCTTCGTCCCGAGACAGGTGAGGCTGGCGAAGAGCGCAAAGTTGCGGTGAAGGTGCTTTATCCCGGCATCCGCGATGTGATCGCCGTCGATATGAAGGTCATTCGCATCGTGGTGTGGGTCTATCGACTCTTCGTTCCAGTGCAGGGGATCGAACGCGTGCATTCGGCGCTCATCGATCTGCTCGCGCGCGAGACGAACTACTTGCACGAAGCCGCGTGCATGGAGCAGATGGCGGCCAACTTCGAAAACGAAAAGGACATTTTGTTCCCTCGAGTGATTCATGCGCTGACGAGCCGTGATGTGCTCACCATGACGTTCATGGAGGGCATCAAGATCAGCCATGTGGATGCGCTTCGAGAGGCGAACATCGATCCACGCGCAGTGGCCACGCGGTTCGTCGAGATGATCTACAAGATGATCTTCGTCGATCGTTTCTTCCATGCCGATCCGCACCCAGGAAACTTCCTCGTGCAGCCAGGCCGAACGCCGCGGCGCCCGAAGATCGTCGTGCTCGATTTCGGTGCGATCAGTGTCGTCGCGGACCATCTCATCGATGGGATGATCGAGGTGATCGGCGGCTTGCTCGAGAAAGACGGACCCAAACTGCTGCGCGGCTTTTACAACATGGGATTTGCGAGTCGCGAAGCGAACAAAGAGCTCCTCGAAAAGACGGTTTTTACGTATTTTCAAAAACTTTTGCGGATCGATCAGCGCAGCCCCGGCGCGCTGATGCGCGCGAATGCGAAGCAGCTCGAAGGGCTCATCGATCCCGAAGTGGCGCGGACCGAGCTGCGCGAGCTGATGCGAAGCGTGGAGTATCCCGAGGGGTGGTTTTATTTGGAGCGCGCGGCGATTCTTGCATTTTGGCTCGTGGGGCAGATCGACCCGGAGATGGACCCGATGCAGGTGGGCTATCCGTACGTGATGCCACTTTTGATGGAGCGTCAGGCCGCGGCGAGCACGAAGGACGTACAAGAGGTGAGCACGTGATTGGATGTTGCCTCCGGACCTCACTCCGTGAGACAGATCTCTGTCCGTGAGCGACGAGCCTGCGATCCTTGGCCGCATCCGTGAGGCGTTGGAATCTGCATTGCCACCGCGTCAGGCGGCGCTTGTGCTTCTCGATGCACTTGGTCGTTGGGAGGCACGTGTGCCGTCCGATGCGATCGAGCTCGCGTCCTTCGTGGAGGGGCCGCTCTTGAGTGCGCTCCGTGATCGGGTGGATCCATCGTGTACGCGGCAAGTTTTTGGCGCCGTTCATGAGATCCTCGCGACGGCTGTGGCGCCCACGCAAACGCATCGAGTGCCGCGTACTTGGGCAGACGAAGCGACCGCGAGTGTGTCGGTGCTCGACGCCCCCGTTCCGGTGCTGATCATTGCCAGCGGCCCTCGACTCGCTGTGCGTTTGAATGCCGCCCTTGGTCCGGACCGTGTCCATGTGCGTTCGAAGGGGACACGCGTTGCGATTGAAGACGCGCTCCCCGACGGCGTGCTCGTCGTGATCGTCGATGCGACCGATGTTCCATTGATACGTCCAGAGGAACTCCTCGATGTATTGCAAGGCGCTGCCCACGATATGACGCTCGTGGTCTGGGGGGACGATCTCGCGTATGGCCGACGTGTTCTCGACATCAGCCGTCGGATGAACCGTGCATGCTCAGGGCTACGCCTCGCCGATGGAATGGAGTCGATGCTCGACTTGATTTTGTCGCGCCGCATGGCGACAGCCGTGGATCTCGCATAGACGAACTTCAAATCACAGGGCCGAGGAGAGGCGCTTCGAGATGGATGGGTGTGTCCTCTCCCTCCATCGTCACCCGGAGGTGAACGATCTCACCGCGGGTGAGCTCACTTCGCTCTTCTCGCACGATGACTGAGACGCGGCGGCTGCCGAGCGCCTCAATGGCAAAATCAGTTTCACCAAGCACGACATCCGCCCCACTCGCGTCGACGATGTCGATGTGAAAGCGATGTTCTCCGTCTTGCTTGTTGAAGACGTGAACTTGAAACTGATTGCGCACGATATCGAACTGCGGTTCGGCTCCACGCTCCACGACGTAGGGAGCGCCCTGCATGCGTACGAGGTTCGCCTCGAAGGGGGAGTGGCTACGGAAGGCGAATCCTGCGACGACGGTGCCGATGAGGCCGAGGACTCCGTAAAATGCGAGGCGCGGACGCCAGATCTTGCGCTTTTCGCCGCGCAATCCGCGCTGGGAGTCATAGCGAATCAGACCGCGAGGGCGTTCGAGCTTGTCCATCACGTCGTCGCAAGCATCGATGCACTGAGTGCAGGCGATGCAATCCATCTGCAGACCGTTGCGGATGTCGATCCCCGTGGGGCAGACGACCACACAGCGATTGCAATCGACGCAATCTCCGCTTCCCTCTGGCGCTTTGCCTTTCCCTTTGGCGCGTGCGCGTGGCTCCCCTCGAGTTTTGTCGTAACCGACGACGAGTGAGTCGTCGTCGAGGAGAATCGATTGCATTCTCCCGTAGGGGCACACCACGAGACAAAGCTGCTCACGAAACCAGCCGAAGTTTCCCCAGAAGAGGAGCGTCATCGAGAGCATCCAGAGGAACGCCTCGAGGTGCTCGCTGGGAGCGCGGGTCACCATCTCGAAGAGGGACGGAAGCGAGACGAAATACGCTAAAAATACATGCGCAACGAAGAGGCTAATCACGATGTAGATGGAGTGCTTGAGCGCTTTACGCCAGAGTTTGCTCCACGACATGGGCGCCGCGTCACGGCGCATTTGTTCGTTTCTCGGCCCCTCGATGAGCCGCTCGATCGGACGATAAAGTCCTTCCAAAAAGACAGTTTGTGGGCAGGCCCAACCACACCAGGCGCGTCCGAGAAACGCTGTCGCGACCACCAATGCGAAGAGCAACGCCGTGAGCACGAAGAAGACGAGCCACACGTCCTGCGCGTTGAACGAGAAGCCGAAGAGAAAGAACCTCCGCGTGGGCACGTCGAGGAACATCGCTGGACGTCCGCCGATCTGAATCCAAGGCAATGTCGTCCAGATGAGAATCAGCGCTCCAAAGCCCCATTTGCGCATGCTCGTGAAGCGGCCCCGCACATCGGCAGGGTAGGGAGTCGCGCGCGATCCGTCGGTTCGAATCGAGCTCACCTGCTCATAGATTTGCAGATGAATCTTATCGTTGGAATCGCGCATCGTGCTCATGGGAAATGCTCGGCTCAAGCGGGGGTTCGACTGGGATCAGGGGTGTCGGGTTCATCACTCGATGGCTCGGGGGTCGGCTCTGCCTCGGTGGGTGTGTCGGTGGAGGGGCGAGCAGGAGTCCAAACTTCACCTTGGGCTTCTCGACCAGGAACGTTGGTATCGCGAATCGACATCAAAAAGGCCGTGACCGACTGCACTTCTCGTTCTCCGAGAACGGGGCCCCATGCCGGCATTCCGGCCGTCGTGACTCCATTTCTGACAGTTGCGTAAATGTCGGTTGGAGAGCCTCCGTGGATCCAATTGGGATCCGTCAAATTGGGGCCGATCACACCTTCGCCGCGGGCTCCGTGGCAAGCGGCGCAGTTCGTCGCGAACGTGCGTTCTCCAGAAGAGACTCTCTCACTGCTCGCTGCGACGAGTCCCAAAAGCTCTTCCGTCACTTCACCGCCGCTGGCGGCAGCCGCCTCCATCGCAATCGCATACTCACCATGGGCGGTTGGTGCGAACTTCCATGATTCATAGACAAACCAGTAGATTGCGGCGAAGACGATTCCTCCGAAGAAGGTCGCGAGCCACCAATTCGGAAGGTGGTTGTCCGCCTCGAGAATCCCGTCGTACTCGTGGACGATTTTTCCCTGAATGGGATCGATGCGATTCGGATCACTCATGGGGGATCTCCGTCTTGTTTTCATCCAAGGGAAGTCGTGCCGCGCTTTCCCATCGCTCTTTGCCGCCCCGCATGAGCCGCCACGTGACGACGCAGAAGATGGCGAGGAAAATCAACATGGCGATCTGCGGACCCGCCATGAGCGGATTCTGAGAGAAGAAATCCGATGCGATGGCTCTCATTGCGCCACCTCCGTATGGACGGCCTGACTGACTTCGATTCCGTCGCTACCTTCTTGTCTTCGAGTGGGTTCGAAGGAGCTCTGTTGTTGTCCGAGGCGCTGCAAATAAGCCACGAGCGCCACCAATTCGGACTCTGCGTCGATTTCGATGT
>CAYZTA010000041.1:0-54826 GCA_964481145.1 uncultured Sandaracinus sp. | reverse complement strand
TCAGCCTGACAAACAGCCCTGTTCATGGACCGTGGCCGTAAGTTTCAGGTCAGCTGATCCAAGTCAGAGTCGAGCGCTGGCACGGCGGTTGAGAGGGGGAGGCCCATGCCGACCATGCCTGCGCGCGCTCTGGTGCTTCTCGCCGAGGACGATTCACGTGCTGCCCGTGTCCTTGCGCGAATGCTCCGCGAGGATGGTTTCGATGTGGAAACCGTGGTGGATGGTGCTCGCGCAATCGAGCGACTCGCAGAGAGCCCAGTCCCAGACGTGCTCCTGGCGGATTATCGTTTGCCCGGCGCAGACGGAGTTGCCGTCGCAAAATACGCGCAGACCAACCATCCGAAAATGCGCGTATTGATGTTGACGAGCTATCCCGAGGTGGTGCTGCAGCTCTTTCAAGGAGATGCGAATGCCCCTCAAATCGTGCCAAAACCAATCGCTTATGACGAACTGACGCGCCGATTGCGTGTGGATTGAGCGAGCTGACGGGCCCCTCTCACATAGACGCAATTCCTGCATCTTCACGCAGATTCTGCGGCCTGGGTGCCGCTCGAATCACCGCGGCGGCGAGATCACCAGAACCGGCACTTCGGCCATGCGCAGCGTCGCTTCGGCAACGCTGCCCAGCACTGCGCGTATGATCCCTCGACGACCATGCGTCCCGACGACGATGAGTGATGCGCGAGTCTCGTGGGCTGCAGCGCTGAGCTCAAAAACGGCTTCTCCGGATCGCTCACTCTTCTGAAAGATCACGTTGGGATAGCGAGCCTTCGTGTCGTCGATGAGCGTCGTCATATCCGATTCCGTCGCGCTCTCGTCCTTCGAACGAACGTGAACCACGTGGACTTCGGCGTTTGCGCGCATGGCAAAGGCCGATGCGGTCTCGAGTGCGTGGCGAGAACACGGCCCGAGATCGACCCCCACGATGAACGTGCTGTTCCGCAGCTCACGTGACGAGTCTCGACCTGTGGCGACGAAGACGGGACATCCTGCCGTGCGCAGGATCTGATCGGCCGTGCTTCCTACGATGCGCGCTGCCGTTTCCGAGGCTCCCGACGACTTCACATGAGGGCCGACGACGATGGCGGCCGCGTCGATCTGTGCTGCGTAACGAACGATGGCTTCGGAGGGGCGCCCTTCGACAAAGATGGCATTCGATATTGCGCCCTCCACCCTCGCTGCTTCACGCGCCAACTCTTCCCGTGCTCGCTCAGCACGCCCTCGCAATCGTTCTCGCAACGTTTGCTCGGCGTGCGACACGATGTCGAGATCCATGGCCGCCGCCTCATCGGTCAGCGCCCCATCGATCGCGTGCACGAGGACGACCGGCAAACCGAGCGCGTTTCCCACACTCAATGCCATGTCGAGCGCACGTGCTCCCGAAGCCGTCAGATCGGTCGCGCAGAGAATGGGTGATTCGATGGACGTCATGGAAGGCCTGCAGCCTACCACATCGAGGCTCATGCCATGACTGCATCGAGTGCGTCCCAGGACGCAAAACGTGCGCTCCGCAACGCGATAAGAACAAACAGTGTGGGCGCGCAGTGTTGGCACGAGTGCTGCTGTCTCGCCCCGACAGGAGGCACGCATGCACGAACCATTCGAACACCCGACCCGCATTCGCATGTTACGTGCGCAGGCCAACGCGATTCCAATGCTCGATGTGCATGCCGAAGCGGAGCTGCTCGAGCGTGTTCGAACCCGTGATGATCGAGATGCCATGGCGCAGCTCATGACCGCTCATTTACGATTGGTGATCGCGATTGCATCGAGACATCAACGCGCAGGGCTCTCGATCGCGGATCTCGTGGCGGAGGGCAACCTGGGTCTGATCGAAGCAGCACGACGTTTCGACAAGACCAAAGAAGCGCGCTTTGCGACCTACGCGGCGTGGTGGGTTCGAGCCCGGATCAGCCGATATTCGATGGGCAATCGGCGCATCGTACAAGCCCCTTCGTCGCGCAATGCACGCCGACTCTTCGCGTCGCTCCGGCGTACGATTCGCGAACTCGAAGGGCAGCTGGGTCGTCCTCCAACACGCTCGGAGATCGCTGCTGCGACCCACACGTCGGAGGACGATGTCGCGATGGTCGAAGCCGCGCTCGGCGCACGCGACACGAGCGTGGATGCGTACGATGAACCGACCTGCGCGCTGGCCGGTGTTTCACCTTCTCCCGAGGACACCTTCGCCGATGCCGAGGAGCAAGCGCATGCGGCGCATATCATTGGACGGGCGCTGGAAGAGCTCGATGGACGTGAGCGAGAGATCGTAAGGCGCCGCTTCTTCGAGACTGAATCCGACGCAGACACACTTGCGACGATTGGACGCGACTTGGGGCTTTCGCGCGAGCGAGTTCGGCAGATCGAGTTGCGTGCGAAGTGCAAGCTGCGAAGTGCGTTATCGGTGTTGGCCGCTTGACGAAGCCCTCCACTCGGATCGATGTTCGGCGATTCATGCCTCGACATGCGAGTGGAGGAACTGAACATGCTCGAACTCGATCGTCACTGCACGCTCCCCGATGAAGATGTGCTCGCACGTGCCCATGCGCTGACCGAATATTGGGCCAAGAAGCACAACGTGACGGTCTCCTGGAAGAACGACCGCGAAGTCCATCTTTCGGGTCGCGTCATGGGGGTCAAATTCGATGGCCGCGTCCAAATCGGAGAAGGAAAAATTCACGCAGAGATGAACGCAGGATTCCTCGCGGAGAAGCTCGGAGGACGTGCCTATGTCCAACGAAAACTCGATGATTATCTCGACCCCGCGCGCAGTCTTGCCGAGCTTCGAGCACGCATTCCGACCTGACCCACACCACACATTCGGAGCTCGTTCCGCGCACGAGGACTCGTCGACCGCGCATGGGTGCCGAGGACTGGCATCGGGCGCGATCCGGTGAGCGCCCGCTCCGGCATGGGACGCTCGTGGATGGGCGTAGAAAAGGGGGAATCATGGGAGCTGGTTGGAAGATGGGGATATTCGCGTTTGCGTTCGCGCTATCGATGATTGCGGGATGTGAAGGCGGTCGGGGGATGGAAACGGGGGAACGTGAACGAGAATCGCCATCGGGGGCGATCGAAGGCCATGAGGGCACTCGCCCAGGCGACACCACGGGCACGAGAGAGCCACACGAACAAGGAGGGGGAACGAGTCCGCGCGGCACGGCTCCAGAGGGGAGCGGCACCTCGGGATCGGGCACGGGCGGTACTGGAGGCTCCACGGGTGGAACGGGCGGTGGTGGAATGTAAGGGGCCGACGATTGAGGCCTCGAGGAGGATGCATGAACGCTTTTGTGCTCCGCGCAAAGGCGTTCATCTATTCATCGAATGCCGAATTGGAGTCGATGCGTGGTGCGGCTCGTCGTGTTGGCGGCGCTTGGGTGTGGCACTCAGCGAATAAGATATCCGCTGGCTCCGCCGATGTGGGCAGACGAGGATGAAATCCCATTTTCGCCGCGTCCTGAGGGGTGGTATTCCTCGTATCTTTGGGATGGGGCGGAACAAAGTGTATTTCGGCCTCTCTCCGAGATGTGGACACTCGAGTTGGACAGTGAAGCCGTCAATGTCAACTCCTATGACGAAGTCCCGAACTCGAGTTGGTATACGAATCGACTCTCGCGTTGGGTGTTGTCTCCGAGTGAAGTCGCGAGAGGAGCGTGTTCGACGGATGCACCGGAAGGACCTTTCATCGTCACCGCGGGCAAGCCCGATGGGGCATCGCCGGGATTCTTCGTGAGGGACGAGCGAGGTGTCACACACTTGATGAAAACCGACGGGGGACTTCAGCCGGAACGTGCTTCGGCCGCCGATGCGCTCGTCGCCGCGATTTATTGGGCAGCTGGTTATTATGTGCCCTGCAATCGGGTCGTCACGATATCTCCTGACGAACTCGAGCTCGAGTCTGGCGCCGAAGTTCACATGAGCAATGGACACCGTGCACCGCTCACTCGCGATACTGTCGACCAGATTCTTTCGCACGCGACTGAAACACCAGAAGGAAAACTCCGCATGGGACTGTCGGAGTTCGTCGAGGGCGAACCGATCTCGCCGTGGCGATATTCAGGTATTTGGGATGCCGATCCGAATGACGTGGTTCCTCATGAAGATCGACGTGAGCTGCGCGGGATGTACGTCCTCGCCTCGTGGGTGAGTCGCATCGACAGTCGACAAGAAAACACGCTCGCTTCATGGATTGTCACATCAGGCGATCATGGATTCATTCGCCACTATGTCATCGATTTTGGAGATGCGCTGGGGGTGCTCTTCCCGTGGGACCGGCTCGCGCGGCGTTTTGGTCACTCGGGATACTTCGATGTCGAGCATATTTTGGGCGATTTTTTGACATTTGGGGCAGCCGTCCGTTCCTGGGACGAAGCCTCTCTTGGGCCTGCGGGACCGACGCTTGGATATTTCGACGTGACTCGATATGAGCCAGGAGACTGGCGTCCGGGATATCCCAATCCCGCATTCGATCGTTTGACCGAACGCGACGCGGCGTGGATGGCGCGGATTTTGGCGCGATTCACCAATGCACACATCCATGCACTCGTCGAACAAGCGCGTTTTTCAAATCCCCGGGTCTCGATTGAATTGGCTCGCGTTCTCATCGGAAGAAGAAACCGCGCATTGGAGCGATGGTTGACGAGGGTTTCACCCCTCGCGCACCCCATGTTCGAGAGCGATGCCTCGCGCATTTGTGTCGAGGATCTCACGATCGGTTCGGGCATTCGACCTCCGCATGAACGAACGTACGCGGCCTGTTCGTTTCTCGATGAGACCGTCGTGGATCGAATCGCCAACATCGATGCAGCCGAAGACGGGCGTGTTTGTGTTCCAATCCAGCGCCGTGTGGCTTCGAGTCGTGTCCACCCGACATATTGGGTGTGGGAGTTGTCTGCGCGCACTCGAGATCGAATCGAGGCCGGACCGCTCCGGATTCATGCGTATGATCTGGGGCCAGGGGGCGTGCATATCGTTGGACTGGAGCGTCCCGATCGTGATGAGGCGAGGTGTCCGGAGTGAAATCCCAGACCCTAAAACCACCTTAAAACCCGAGCGCCCCTCCGAGGTAGAATCGCACGGATTCGATGCCGGCCCCCTCTTCGAAAGCGCGTGTTCCGAAGGCCAGGATGAGACGAAGCGAATGGTCTTGATCGCCCAGCGTTTGCAGACCGAAACCCCAACTGAGTCGTAACTTCGTGGGATCGAAATCGCGAAGATGTTCACCGAACACGTTGCCGGTTGCGACGAACGCTGTTGCGTCGAGGAGTGCCCAGACAGGCCAACGATGTCGTAGTGTGGCGACGATAGAGCTTTGGTCCGTCAATGTGCCGGGGAAAAATCCAGGCATATCAAGGAGCGTCTCGCCCAGTCGTACTTGTTCGACGAAGGGCACAGGGGCGATGCCAAGAGGATCCGCAAATTGCGCACGCACATGGAGTGAGAGAACACGTTCGGGCAGAACTTCGACGTAGCCCCCGAGGGTGAGACCATATCGCAGCCAACGATACGAACTCGGAGAACCAAGGTCTATTCCTTGCTCCGCGATGGCATCGAGACGTGCACCATGCTCGGGAGCATGAGAGCCAACCCGTGTGTCGAAGATCGCTCGAAGTCGTTGTTTGTATGCCACGTATCCATCGAATCCGGGAGGCAATGCGGAGAATAAACCTTGGTTGAGTGCTTCGGTGAAAGAAGGGTCATTCCCCACTGGATCATAGCCATCGGGAGAGAAAGCATTTCCCGTGATGCCAGCGGAGAACGCAATATGCGCGCGTTGCCAAGGGCTTATCACGAGCTCGAGAGTTCCATCGAATTGATCTCGCCTGTAGCGAGCACGCTCTTCCGGATTGGACAGAGGACCAAATCCTTGAAATGCCTGATCAGGTCTCCGCCCCGCGCTCACCCGAATCGAGAACTCGACGTTTCGAGCCAACAAAACCCGATCTCGCACGGTGCCCTGCAGCCAATCGAGCCCCCATGTTCCCACGTGTACACGCAACCGATGGCCTGGTGCACCGAGATCGTTCCAAAAAAAATAAAGGCCGACCGACGGCAATCCACCGAAGTCGTAGAGCGCCGTGGGGATGATGCCTGCACGATGATCATCGAAGGTAAATACATTGACGATCGTGTCATACCAACGCTCGCGTTCGGCGAGCGTGACGAGCTCTCCAAGTGGACGCCGTATGAGATATTCGAAGATGAAATGCAATGGAGCGAGCAAGACACGCGCAGGCATGAGCGCAATGTCTTCGGGGCGTCGCGGAGGAGGTGCCAAGCCATCATAGTCGGGAATGGAACGCCGCTCGCCCGGCGCTCGGGCTGCGATGGGTAGAGTATCAGAATAACTAGAAAGCACGTCTGTGGACTGCGCGCTCGCTCCCAACGAAGGACAGAGTGAAAGAGCAACCATCACGACTGTGGCACCGAGCCTCGACGCGCGAGCGCTTCGATTGGACGCTCGTTGTGCGGACCCGACCATGAACGATATGGTCTGCAAAAACAGGGCACTTTGCACACGGTCTGATGTTGACGACGATGTACACAGTGATCTTGAATCGAGAAGGTCACGAATCGGTGTCGAAGAGCAGCCGAATGCTGGTGATGGCCTTGGAGATGACGAGTTTTACGACGCCTTCATGGACAGGGACGTCCTGAAGATCGCGTTCTCGTGCGTCACAGATGTGTGCTTCACGGATCTTCTTCACTGCGCACCGTAGTTCGATGTCGATCGCTTCGTGAGGGCGATAGCTGCGTAGCCTCAGGATCGTCCCCAATCCACGATTCGCAGGTTTGATCGCGGTGATCAAAACATCTGGATGGGTCGTTATAAAAAGCGAATTTGCGATCGAATCGAGATCGGCACCGCCAGAGGGCAAGAGCGCTGAACGGAGCGACGTGCGGACATATCGAGGGAGATGATGAGTACGGTAATCGCCTTTGCCAGTGAACCATACGGAATACTCCACGCCATCATCGGCGGTCCCTATCCCAGATGCCGGATGGGCAGGCAGAGGCAAAAAGCCAAACGCTTTTTCGAGCGGAGTGTTTCTGAGCACGACCCATTCGACGACGCCCACGTGAGGCATGGAGATACAAGCGGGACCTCCAAGAAAGGTCGCGAACCCCCATCGCTCATCTTCGACATGAGCGAAAGAACGCGCCGGCCAGAAAGTCGGATCGTAGAGCTTTTGCATGGGACGCTCCACGACACCGCCAGGTACGTTCATGGTGAGGGTGCGTGCACGCAAACTCGTCGTGAAGCGACACGTGATCGTCGTGCCTTTCTTTGCAACACCGTCGACGTGCATACGCATGATCGGCCAGCCGTTCTTGAGCCACATGCGCCGTGTGACTCGCTCTCCTAACAACCTCGAATGAATCGTAATTTCCAACCATTCGCGTTGCGTCGTGACCTCGATGTCGGCGTGGAATTGGCTGGACTTTGCGATCTCACGGAAATGCCCTCCTCGATATTCGTGTCCCATGCGCCAGAGTCCGCCCGAATCGCGATAGACGACCAAGTCATGGCTGGGGGCACGCAGACGTTCTTCACCCTCGGGATTCGTGCGATAGCTCGTGATGCAACCCCCGTCGGCTTCTGACAGTACGAGTGAATACTGTGTTGTATGGACTTCGAGCTTTCCACCGACGAACGACCATTCAGGAGCGGACATCGGAGCGGGGGAGGGGGGCGTGGTTTCGATGTGGACGTGTTCGAGAGCCGCGTCGGCGAGCGCTTCTGCGCGTCTCATCCAGGGAAGTTGTTCACCCATGAAGACCCGCTCGGGCGAAGTTCCGGTAATGAAATCATGGTGATTGCTCACTGCGACGAGATCCCATGCTTCATCGAGGATTGGACCAAGATGCCGCTCTTGTCCGAAGGCTAGTTTTTCGACGAGCACGAGCTTTCTGACGACTCGGGAACAAAGTCGTTTGATGTTTGGACGTGTCGCATAAAATCCCATCCAATAAGGATTCGGGTCGAGCTCCAACACCGGCAAGCGAGCCCGATGCTCGTCCACGAGCGATAGGTGATCATTCATTCCCGCGCTCACCACCCATGTCCCGGAATCTTGAAAATACGTGCGGTTGTATTGGTCGAGGAGTGTGATCAACTCGTGGATAGGACCATTGAAATCACATCCAATTGGGCAGAACAGATAAGGAGTTCGCGACAAAGGCGCGAGTTTTCGGACGAGCGCGTCGATCCTCGATGCGATGTGTCGACCGGTGCGCCAAGGCACTCCCAGCGTCATACCCATCCAACGAATCACCCCCAGATGTGCCAGCATGTCGCCTTGGAAGTACGTAAAAGCATTCCAGTGGCAGAGGACTTCGGAGCCATCGGGGGCACGCCACACGAAGTCCTGAGTACGAAGCATGTTCGCGAGGAGATAAGCGCTCGAATGAGGAAGTGGATACGAAGAGGGCATGCGGAAGTCCGCGCCGAGAAAGTGCATGCCATCGATACGTGTGATTCCAACTCGATCGAATCCGAGTGCTGCGAAGATCGCGGGAAGCGCCGGGGAACACCCAAAGTCGTCTGGCAAATATGCAAGTCGAGGCTCGGGTTTCATCCCGTGATGACGCAACCATTCTTGGCCCAGGAGATAATCTCTGAGGATGGCCTCCGTCGGAGGCAAGACCGTGTCCGGTGTGGTGATTCCCGTGCCCGTGAGCTGGAGACGTCCTTCATTGACGAGGTGCTGCAAGACGGCGTGTCGCTCGGGGCGACGTTGCCAATAAAGCCTCAGAAAAAAGAGAGATTCGATCGAGAAGATCCGACGCGGTTCATGTTCTAACTCAGCGATCACATCATCGATGATCCGCTCGATCCGTCTTCGATAATATTCTTCGGAAGTAAAGAGCCAGTTGGGGTCCCAGTGACTCGTTTCCCCAAGCACGAGGACACGCTCCGCATCACGAGGAATCCCGAGCCGCGTTCGAAGCTCACCCTCGATGAACGTCTTCTGGCTGGTGTCACTCATGCGATTCCTACTCGAGGGTGATGCGCACTCCATTCCAATGGACAACCCCAATCGAACATGGTTTGTCGATGCACGTGTGACATTTGTCACCATGCGATCCTGGATGATTCGAGCAGGAATTTTGCATCGCATTCCGCGCGTTGCGATGCTTTTTCACATCGCAGTATTGATGGCGGTTTCCTCCGCGGTCGTGGCCGTGGCGCTTCGATCCGTATTGCTTCGAGCGCTCGACGCATTGCGTGCATCACAAGAGCATCGCATTGAAGCTTTGCCTATCATCTCTGTAATTCGACCTGTTCGGGGTGTCGACCCAGGTTTGGAGATGAATCTCCGAGCTGGATTGAGGCAGCTCTATCCGGGGCTCGTCGAGACGATTTACGTCGTAGATTCACTGGCAGAGAGCGCAATTCCGGTCATCCAGAAGTGCATCCGAGAAGAGAGTACGAACGCGCGTATCGTCATCGCGGGGGAGCCTCCGCCTCAACGCACAGGCAAACTGCATGCGATGATTTGCGGCCTCGCAGAGGCGAGAGCCGATGCTTCGTTGATTTGCTTTGCTGACTCTGACACCCGTCCCGGCCCCACGGTGCTTTGTGATCTCGCCATGGCTCTGATGTCGACCTCTGGCGCGGGTGCTGTGTTTGCTCGGACCTGGGGTTTGGAGCCGCCGCAGACCGTCGGAGATGCCGGCTACAGCTTTTTGCTCGACGCGATTTATGCGCCTCAAGCAGCATTGGCCATGAAACACTTTGGATCGTTGCCCTTCATCATGGGACAAACGATGGTGTTGCGGCGAGATGCGCTCGAGGCCTCCGGAGGGCTCGTGGGCAGCGAAGGCGAGCTCGTCGACGATATGAACATTGGCGCGAGAATGGCCGCATGTGGCTATCTCAATGTGCTCGTCGACACTCCGGTCGCGATCGTACAAAACGGGCTGTCGTGGTCGGAGCTGCAAAAGACAGCCGTTCGGTGGCTGGTCTATGGGCGAACAGGAATCCCTTTCTGGCCCTTCAATCTCCCCGCGACCATCTGGATTTCGATGTTCATGATAGGAGGGGGCGGTGCACTGTATGCGCTTTCTGTGATGGATTTTCCTTCGTTGGGGTGCTTCTTTGTCGTGAGTGTGACTGTCGTGGTGGCGCTGAGCGATCTTCGACGACGACAGGGCAATGTTGCACTTCCGTACCGGCTTTGGTGGACGCCGTTCGTGTGTCTCGCGCTCGTGCCGTGGTGGTTCGCGAAGGCACATTTCGCGAAAAAGATCGTCTGGCGAGGCCGGATCTACGAAGTGAACGATGCTGGGCGTCTGCAGAAGGCCGTCGTCGGATCGGTCTCGAACGGAGATTCGGTGGCGCCGTTCGGCGTCAATAAAGATCAAATGCCGTAACGGATACGAACAGGGATGGCTCCATCTGCGTGTGCATCCCAATCGAAAGCAGCCGCGTCGAATGAAGGCGGCCCGAGGGATCCACGCGCATCACGCGAGAAGCCATAACCCTCTTCAGGGATTCCGAGAAATCCAGAGTCGAACTTGCCGTTGGCGTTTTCATCGTGCATGAGCCCGACGGCATAACGTCCGGGCGGCACGTTTTCGAACACACATCGTGCAACGCCGTCACGAATGGGTACAGAGCAAGTCGCCTCTTCTTGTCCATCTTGCATGAATGTCTCAGAAGATGCGTATAAACCGGCGCTGACACGCCCCTGATCGCTTCGTAGGCCGCGCACGATGACCGTGAGGTTGGCGCGGTCCGGCACCTGCGAGTGCAAAGGGGTCGGCGTGAGGGAAAAGGCGACGAGGAGAATGGATGCGATTCGGAGCAGTCGAGACGATGCGCTCATGATGGACTCCACTCTTCGTGTCGCAAAAATCGTGTCTCGGTTGACGAAGAATATTTGCTGTATGCCATGGACGAAATGAGGCCATTTGCATCGAAGCGTGACTCTTGATGCGTGTCACGTCGCCGCAGCGCGGTCCGATGTCGTCTGCGATCGGGCCGCGCTGCGTTCTCTGAAAGAGGATCCCTAAAATTCGGCTCCAAACGCGAGTTGGAGACGCACGTCCTGAACGGATTGAGTCGTGGGCCGCGCGGCACCTTCCCCATGAGAGATGTCGGCAGTCGTCGCCGTGGGCGGTTGTGCAGTGAAATCCGTGACGAAATTCCTCAGCTGTGTGGTCTCGCCCGAATTTTCGGATTCGAAGGTGCGGAGCTTGAGGTTGATCGCGGTATAGAGCACTCCGGCAATCGGAATTCGATAGCCAACCATGCCATGGCCGCCGAACCCAACGCTGTAGTTGGAAATCATGCTTCCAGTGCCAGTGATCGGAGTGGGCAATCCGGCGAGTTGAGGGCCATACGCAATATTGAGCTCGGTCTCGAAGGGCAAAAGCACACCCACTCCGAACTCCGCTTGGAAGAATCCAATCCCTGCCGGCACCGAGAGCCGAATTCCCGCGACAATCGTGTGGTAATCAAGTTTCCCTTGAACTTCATCGATGATGCCGGGCATCCAGCCTTGGCGTGTTCGTGCGTTGCTGTACTCGTAGTTGGCCATGAGCGCGACGCCGGGAATCAAATTCACGCCTGCCGTTGCGCCGACTCCAAAACCATGGGCGATGGGGTGTTCGTAATTCGTGGGCCCTCCTGAAGGGAGATAATCGGTACGGCCAAATTGGAGTCCGTAGGCGCCTGTGGCCTCGATGAAGACCATCGAGGTGGGATGTGCTTCGTGGTGTTCTTCGCTGTGAATATCCGTCTCATCCTCCTCGATGACGATTTCCTGTGCGTGGGCCGTTCGGGTCGAGAGCGCCAAGGCTCCCATGACGCAGTACGACATGACGATTCGCAGACACGTCTTCATGCGGACATGGCAGTGCACGGTCGAGGCCGACCAAAATAACCTTGTGATTTTCACTTCATGAGGACGCGTGCGAGGCCCATGTTCGGGGCACGGTGGTACTCGGAGTCTTGAGTCGAGGATGTGCTCACCGAGAAAGCGTGCGACGGTTTTACGGACATCGACTCCGATGTCGCGATATGTGCTCATCGAAAAGAATAGGATACGAAGGACTCAAGTTCGTGTTCAGTCCGTTCGAAACACGAGGAGCGACAGCAGGAGAAGAGAAGGGGCGTGCATCAGGGCATGTTGGATGATTCGGCTCACGTCGTTTCGCTTTCCGTGCCGAAAAGGCGTGTGGTTCTAGTCACTTGTGGCTCTCGCCTGCGTGGCCGTATCGTCGCTCGACTGAGCGACGATGGCTTTGACGTGGAGGACGCGACGATCCTTTTGGAACCCACTCGATTGCGGGACCTCGAGCGGGTGCGAACTGTGATCGCGTCGCTCGATCCCACTCGGAGCCTCAGCGGTTTCGCCATCTTGACAGCGGCTCGACGACACGCGCCATCCGCCCAGCGAATCTTGATCGCTCCGCGGAATTCCCGACTGGTGCGCCCGGCCATGTTGACGGGGTTGGTGCATCGGACTTGGCTGCTTCCTGTGGGCACTCGCCTCTCGAAATTGCTCGAGTCCGTCCGTCAGAGGACGGATGACGCTTCGATACAGTCCATTCCGATGAGTTGAGTCGCTCGCTTTGCGCGCGCTAACGACGAAAAGGGTTTTTGAGCGAACGGCGTTCGCCCTCTCGAGGGGTGTCGACAGGAGCGCTCGACGTGGAGCTCGGTTCAGGCTCGTGTGGCGCTGGGGCTGACACCACAGGGGTCGAGGGCGGTGTGGTCGTTTGGGTGGGCGCTGGGGATGCGGTGGAGCGACTCGGGGAAGGACGCTGACGGACCACGGCTCGGTTGTCTTCTACGCCACGGCCGCGATCCAATCGCACTCGGACGCGCTGCGCGAATTCGAGCACGAGATCTTGGACATTGGTGATGTATCCGTCGCGCTCGACGCGTAGATTTCGAGGCGTGGTCGATTGTGGGAGATCCGCATCGAATGGATTCGGAATACGGTGGTCGTCGAGATAGACCGATGCATCTTCGGGCTCGGTTGAAATCTGGACGCGAACCGTGGGCATCGCTGACGGCGCAGAAGCCGGTTCGGCCTGCGGAGCGATCGCTTGTGCGTTCGTGTCTCGAGGTGGATCCACAGGAGCGACATCCACGGGCTCTGGGATCGATTCGCGCTCGATTCGGGGGATCTCTTCGATCTCCTCCGCAGGCCTCTCCAACGCAACATAGGCCAGGCCTCCCAAGAGGACGATGCTGCCCAACACCGCACCCATGAACGCATAGGGCGGTTTGCGTTTGGGGCTGACGCTTTCGCTCGAGGGCAACACTCGCTCGGAAGCGCTCGTATCAGGGCGGTGTTCGTCGGGGAGAAAAGGGCGCGTACCGGCGATCGCTCCAGGCATCGTGCGTGGGAACGGGCTTGGATGATCCGAGCCGATATTCCGTTCTGCCATGAGCCCGGTCGACCGAGGAACGACCGGCGTTTCCGTATGATTTCGGAAAGGCGTGAGCGCGGCTTTGACGGCTGCACAGTTCGCGGGACGTTCATTCGGGTTCTTCGCGAGCATTCGCGCGATGAGCGCTTCGATTTCGGCTGGTAGATCAGAGCGAAAACGGGTGACCGGCGGCGCATCCTCTGTGCAGATCCGTACGACGAGCATGGGATAGGAGTCGTCGTCGAACGGGTATTGGTTCGTCAGGGCTTGAAAGAGGATCACGCCAAGCGCGTAGATGTCCGCGCGGTGATCGATGTCTTTCTTTCCTTGTGCTTGCTCGGGCGCCATGTAGTACGGCGTGCCCATGGCGATTCCGGTGCGCGTGAGCCCTTTGCTGCGCGCTGGGTCAGCATCTCCGTCCTGCATCTTCGAGATGCCGAAATCGAGGACTTTGGCGAAGTCCGGATCATCTCCATGCTGACACAAGAACACATTTTCAGGTTTGAGGTCGCGGTGGACGATTCCTTTTTCATGCGCTGCGCTGAGGGCATCGCAGACCTGCGACATGATGTGAACGACGCGTCCGAGGGGCTGAGGTCCAGCCTTCGCGAGGTCGTCTGCCCAATCTCTCCCCTCGAGGTACTCGAGCACCATGAAGAAGGCGCCGTCGGCGAAGCGCCCCATGTCCGTCACTTCGACGATGTTGGGATGGCGAATCGAGGTCGCGGCGAGCGCTTCACGATGAAATCGGGCAACGATCTCGGGGCTGTTCGCGTAATGCGCATGAAGGCATTTGATCGCGACACGCCGCTTGATGAGGACGTGCTCGCCTTCGTAGACCGCCCCCATTCCTCCTTCGCCGAGCTTGCGGACGATCTTATAGCGGTCCTGTAGGACCAGGCCGATCCGTGGGTCCGCAGCGTCAGTTGGGAGGGTGTCGAGGCCCATGAACCAGGAACGAGGCTACGTCGTCTCATGGTGCTGAGCAATGGTGTTGATTGCGGCCCTGTGATTGCCGCCGAATAACCAAGGATCGCGCGGAGCGCGATCCTTGTTATTCCCTTTCTTTATGGAGGGTCTGATGCAGACCCTCCCCCCGCCCGGCAAAGCCGGCTCGGGGCCCCCCCACCCAACTCCGCTCCGCGTCTGACCAGAGTCGGTTTGATCTCCGATCGATGCGACTCTGGTCAGAGTGCGTATACTTCCCGTTCGTTCAGAAGGAGCAAGGTCATGAAGTCATATCGAATCGTGGTGGGGATGGACCTCGAGGTCGAGGGGGACGTGGCGTTGACCGAGGCGCTCGTGCTTGCGAGTTCGGTTCCGAACAGTGAGATCCACCCGGTCTATGCGATCGCTGGGGACTCTGCGGTGCAGATGAAGGCGATGGATGCCATGGCTCGACATCTCACCGAAGCCATGGAGGCGCTTCGCAAACGCGTCGAAGACGTGGCTTCGGGCATGGGTGCGCTCCAGCGCACGCGCTTGCATGTGCGCTTCGGCAACGCGGCCGAGGTCATCCATCAGGTGGCTGTGGATTGCGATGCGGATCTCATCGTCGTGGGTACCCATGGGCGCAACGCCGCCGAGCGGCTTCTTTTGGGCTCGGTCTCTTCGGCGCTCCTGAAGATTGCGCGGCTTCCCGTTCTCGTGGCTCGAACCAAAGATTTTAGCGAACTCGAAAAGACTCTCGTTCCCGATGCGCCGCAACCTGGTGAAGAGTTGCATCGCGACCGCGTGATGAGTGACGTCATTCAGGTGGGTCGCCGCAATTCGCACATCAGCGGGCTCATTTGAGCCGTAAAACGACGAGGTCGGCCTCTCTCCATGGCGGACGAGAGGCGATTTCGACGGTGGCATCTGTCATCGGATGCGCGAACTTCATTCGCCGCGCGTGCAGCAGCGGGCGATGAACGCCGCGCGCGGGCGCGCCGTACTTCGGGTCGCCGAGGATCGGCAAGCTCACATGTGCGAGATGAACACGGATTTGATGTGAACGGCCCGTGATCGGCTGAACCGAGAGCACGGCGCAGCTCCCGAGTGGTGCGCGAAATCTCCGTTCGACGCGCACCTCGGTGCGCGCGGGTTTCGCGCTTTTCGCGGTCGACACCGTGACCGTGTTGCTGCGCTCGTCCTTTTCGAGTGGGGCATCGATCACGAATGCATCTGCGCTTGGCTTGCCGCGCACCACGGCTTCGTATTCACGCTCGACCTCGTGCGCTCGCATCGCATCGGAGAGGCCTTTGGCGGCGCGCGCGTCGAGCGCGAGCAACACGATGCCGGAGACGTTTCGATCGAGGCGATGGAGCACGCCGATATGGCTCATTCCGAAATGCGCCCGCGCCAGATCGACGAGATTGTCACCCGCGCTACCGCCTTGAGAGAGCACGCCAGCGGGCTTGTCGACGGCGACCAGAGACTTGTCTTGCCACAGGATCCAATCGCCAAACACATCTTTGGGCACGCTCTTCTCATAGCGCATGAGGCGTTCACGATGTAGGACCGGCGCGTGGCTTCCCGCGTCCTTCACGAAAAAGTGTATGGTCTCGCCGCCGCTCGAGCGGTGTTCTCACGGCGAATGGACGATGTCTTGCGCATCGCGTATGCGGCGCCATTGCGTCGCGAGCTCGGTCCCGTGCTTCGCGAGGCAGCCTCGCGCCGCTTGCCTTACGAAGAGCGCACCGAGGAAGAGATCGCGAACATCGCGGATTCGGTCCATCACGAGGGCATCTGCATCTCCGTGCGCCCGAGGCGTGTGCACTCTGTCGATGCTCTCTTGCGCGAGTCGTGGCGCGGCGCCGTCGCGATCGACGATGTGTCGAATCCACACAACGTCGGCGCCATCGTGCGGAGCGCTGCGTTCTTTGGCGTCGATGCGGTGATCTTGCCCGGATCTCCCGACCGAGCGCCCCTGTCGTCTGCGGCTGTGCGCGTGGCCCAAGGCGGCGCGGAGCACGTCGAGTTCGTGCGAGAGCGGGAGCTTGCGTCGATGCTCTCTCGGCTCGCAAAAGAGGGCATCGCGGTGATCGGCACCGACGTGCGCGGCAAGCGTGACGTGAACGATGTGCGCTGGCCCGCGCGCTCGGTGATCGTGCTCGGCAGCGAACGAGAGGGTTTGAGCGCCGGCGTTCGTTCAGCGTGCACCGAGCTCGTGACGATCGGCGGGAGCGGCGCGGTGGAGTCGCTCAACGTGAGCGTGGCCGCGGGCGTGCTCTTCGCGACGTGGTCGCGCGCGATGCGAAAGAAATGAGGGGCAATGAAAGTCCTGGCTTCGAGTTGTTCTACACATTCATATGTGTAGAATGACATGCGGTGGAGGAATCATGGCGACCAATCTTGCGATTGATGAAGAGCTCCTTGAACGAGCATTGAAAATCGGACGTCTGCCTAGCAAGCGCGCGACCGTCAATGAAGCACTGAAGGAGTTCATTGCGCGTCGAAAGCGACGTGAGGCCCTCACTGCGATCGGCACCATCGAATTCGTCGACGAGTTCGATCCCAAGGAAGATCGGAAGAAGCGGTGATCGTGCTCGACTCTTCGGTGCTCTCAATGGTCTTCAGACGGACTGCCGCATCCGAGCCGCACCCTGTTGTTCGGGTCTTTCACGAGCTCGTCGAAGATGACCATGCGATGGTGATACCTGGTGTCGTGTTCCAAGAGATCCTCTCGGGTGTTAAGTCGATCGAAGGTTTCAGGCGCATCGAAGATGCCCTCAGTGGATTTCCTCTTCTCTTTGCCGACAGGAGCGCTCACCGGCGGGCCGCGCAAGTTCGGAACGCGTGCAGGGTTGCGGGGGTCACCGCGGCGTCATTCGACTGCCTTATCGCGGCGCAGACCCTGATCAGAGATGCAGAGCTATTTACGCTCGACGCAGATTTCGTGCATATCTCGGAGGTTACCGGTCTTCGGCTCAAGTCCTGGTGACGGGCCTCGAAGAACAGAGTCGACCGATGCGTTTGCACGGCCTCACCCGAGCGCTTCGCGCACCACGGCTGCGATGCCTTCGCCATCGAGGCGGTACTTGCGATAGAGCTCGTCGGGCTCGCCGCTCTCGCCGAACACGTCGGGCACACCGTGACGGTGAAGGCGCGCTTTGCCGCCCGGAAGCTCCGCGAGCACTTCGGCCACGGCGCCACCCATGCCGCCGAGCACATTGTGATCTTCGACCGTGACGAAGAGCGGCACGCGCTCGGCCCACTCGGCGATGCCTTCGCGATCCATCGGCTTGATCGAAGGCACGTTGATCACGGCGGCATCGATGCCTGATTCCGCGAGCAGCCGCCGTGCGGCGACGGCGTGCATCGTGGGGCCGCCTGTCGCGAAAATCGCGACGTCTTTGCCCTCCGCGAGCACGTCGATGCGGCCCGGCTGAAAGCGATACGAGGGGCCGTGCACGGGCGTCAGTTCTTGACGGGTCAGACGCAGATAGGCCGCGCCCTTGTGCGCGGCGAGATACTGCATGATCTGCTTCGTCTCGATCTCGTCGGCCGGTTGGAAGACCTGCATCGTCGGCAGCGTGCGCATGAGCGCGAGGTCTTCGAGGCCCATTTGCGAATAGCCATCGGGCCCGATGCCGATCCCCGCATGTGTGCCCACGATCTTCACGTTGGCGCCCGAGTACGCGACGGAGATCTTGATCGTCTCGAAGCGCCCCGCGACGAAGCACGCGAACGAGCAACAAAACGCATTCTTGCCCGCGAGGCCCAAGCCTGCGGCCACTCCGACCATGTTCTGCTCGGCGATGCCCATCTCGAAGAAGCGCTCGGGGAACTTCTTCGCGAAGAGCTCGCTCTTGGTGCTCTTGGCGAGATCCGCGTCGAGCGTGACGATCTCGGGGTGGCTCGCGCCGAGCTCGGCGAGCGCCTCGCCGAATGCCTGTCGCGACGCCTTGGGCTTCGGATTCTCGCTCATTGATTTCTCCACTCCGGATCGAGCTCCGTGAGCGCCTTCTCGAGCTGCTCTCGTGTCGTTGCGACCCCATGCCATTTCACGAGGTCGTTCTCCATGAACGAAATGCCTTTGCCTTTGATGGTGTCGGCGATGATGAGCTTGGGCGCGCCCTCGGCCTTCTCCGCCCATGCGTAGGCATCGAGGATCTGACCGTAGTCGTGTCCATCGATGCGCTTCGTGAGCCAGCCGAATGCGCGCGCTTTGTCTTCGAGCGGCTCGATGCGCATCACGTCATCGACGAGGCCATCGATCTGCGCTTTGTTCGAATCGAGAATACCGACGAGGTTGTCCAAACGGAACTTGGAGGCGCTCATCATGGCCTCCCAGACTTGCCCCTCTTGGATTTCGCCGTCGCCCATCATGCACCACACGCGCGACGGCCTCTTGTCGAGCCGCGCCGCGAGTGCCATTCCGATCGCGACCGAGAGCCCTTGGCCGAGCGATCCCGTGCACGCCTCGATGCCCGGCACAGTGCCCACGACGGGATGGCCTTGGAGGGGCGATCCGAGCTTGCGCAACGTCGGCAGGAGGTCGCCCGAGAAATAATCGCGCCCCGCGAGTACTGCATAGAGCGCGGGGACGCCGTGCCCTTTGCTCAGCACGAAACGATCGCGATTCGGATCCTCGGGATGCTTCGGATCTTGTCGAAGATGATGCGCGTAGAGCGTCTCGATCAGATCGAGCGCCGAGAGCGACCCTCCGGGATGCCCACTCCCGGCGTGGGTGATCATTTCGAGAATGTCGCGGCGCAGGCGTCTACAACGCGTGTTGAGCTCTGCGATCGTCGATTGTCGATCCGCCACCATGCGGCCTCCATGCCGCGAGAAACCCGCGGTGGGCCGCTAGTTAGCACGCACATCCCGGTTCGGAAAGGTAGACTGACGAAGTCGGAGCGACGCGGAGCGAGCATGGCGAAAAGGAAGAAGAAACTGGGCAAATCTGAGGAAGAAAATGCAGATGAGGGTACACTGAAGCCCGCCCCATCGATCGCGACATCGCTCCGCGACCGTCTCGCCAAGGTCGAGCTGCCCAAACCCGGTGCAGCCCCGAAGGCGAAACCAAGCGAGACACGTCCATCGCCCGCTCCACCCGCAAAGCGTGCTCCCGCTCCGCCAAGTCCGAACGTTTCCGATGACAAGCGAGAGCAGCGACCCTCGGAGACATTGCACGGCCACGACCGCACGGCGTATCTCGACGCGCTCGCAGGTGTGCGCCCGATCGCGGGCCGCCCGGCCAAGCGCATCGGTGCCGTCGCGAGCCCACCCGTATCGACTTCGGCCGAGGAGCGAAAGCGTGAAGCCGAAGCGCGTGCACGGTTGGCGTCGCTCGTCGCAGGTGGGGTGCGCTTCGATGTGCATCGAGAGACGGATTGGATCGAAGGTGTTCGCCAAGGTGCGAAGCACTCGCGCGTCGATGCGCTGCGTCGTGCGACCGTCGGGCGCGAAGCGACGCTCGATCTGCATGGCGTGCGCGCCACCATGGCCGCCGAGCGAGTCTCACGATTCGTGCGCGATGCCGAGCGAGCCAGGCGTCGCTACATACTCATCGTTCATGGCAAAGGCCTTCATTCGGAAGGTGGAGGAGTGCTCGCGGACATCGTGGTGGAGACGCTGACCGAAGGAGCGGCTGCGCCTTTCGTACAGGCGTTCGTGACAGCGCCGATGGCGAGCGGAGGAAGCGGCGCGCTCGTCGTGGAAATCGGTCGAAGTTGATGTCGACACGACATCGAATTCGATCAGGGCAGCGGTACGTACGACGGCAAGATTTCCCAGATCGCCAGCATCACGAGCACATGCAGCAACGCGAGCAACAAAAGCAAGCGCTCCCGCGCGGGTCGCGCCGTCCTTTGAACGCGCGCGACGAGCCACGCGTGGAGGCGAGCGGCATCGGGCGTTTCTCGAGAGATCGCGAGTGCAGGCTCATTTCCGAAGTCGAGGAGAAGTGCACGTGGCGTTTCGCGGAGAGTCACAGCGGCCCATTCACAAAACACTCGACCGCCGTCCCTCTCGACGACGACTCCATCCTCACGTATCTGGCAGCGGCGCGAGCTCTCTGGCTCTCGCGCGAAACGAGCATACATCGAGCGAAATTCGCGAAGGAGCCAGGCCGCCGCGAGCCCAACGAGGACGCCCGAGATCACGATGGCATACGCGCCGCTCACAAGTGCGAAGCCGAACGCCGTCATCGCGATGATCGCAAAATACGCAGGCAGCTCGATCGATGGCGCTTGCGCACGACGAACTTCGCGCAGCAACTCTTGACTCGAAAGCAGAAGAGGCTCGAACTCCACCCTCGCATCACGCCGGAAAGCGTCGGTGTTCATGGTGCGTTCTCCAAGAGCCGGGAGATGCCGTAAAGAAGAGCGATGAGTACGAGCCAAAGGAGCACAGTCTTCTTTGCACTCGTCTTTGTTGACGCTGGGTGCTCCGTTTCGCGCGGCACGAACTCGGGGATCGCATCGATCAATTCGCGAGTTGGCACCTGCAACATGCTGCCACCCACGAAGCGCAACGTCGTGAACGATCCGGGACCCGCCACCACTGACTCGACATGCGACCACGCGGTGAAATTGGTGGACCCACCACCGGCGATCTCGAGGCCATCGTCCATGATGCGCAACACGTCATCTCTCTGCCTTCGGAGCGTGATGCGGAAGCCAAGCCATGCGAATACGAGTGGAATAAGCATGACCCCGAAGCGCCAAGGTTCATAGATTCCGAGCGCAGCCACGCCCAACAGCGCCACCGCCGCACTCAGCATCTCGCGCGTCGTTGCACGTTTCGCTGAAGGCAAACGCATCTCGTATCGAATCGCCTCATTCACGATGCGCCACCGTACTTGTCACGCGGCTCGATCGCGAGTGATGGGAATCACGCGTGAATGAAGCTGCGAACTTCGGGGCTGCTGCAAAATCGCCCCAAGAACATCACCTTCTGTGTGCTCATGAAGCATGGCTTCGGTCTCCACCGCGCGGACACCGTGCCCCTCCGCACTCGTTCGCTCGACAAGCCTCACCGTTCATGGATGGAGGAGCTGCCATGCCCCTCGAGTTCATTTTGCCACGGGAGGAACCGCGAACGCGTTGCGTGGAGCTGGTGCGATCTGCACCCAATTCAGTTCGCCTTCACCCTCTGCGCACCTTCCTTGATAGATTCGCAGGAATAGCGATGTGGTTCATGGGAGTTCGTTTCGGTATGCTGCGGGTTCGCCATGTCGGTCTGCTCTTCGGGTTCGCCTGTATCCTCTGGGACGGGCACGCGCTTGCTCAGGACACAAATCGGATGGCATTCCAGAGGTGGATTTCGGATCACCCAGACGTCACTTCCTTCCGGATGGAGGCCGTGAGCTCGCGGGTGGTCGCCGTGCAGGTCCGGACGGGTTCCACTTCGACGATTTGCCGCATTGCCTCGCAAGCTCAGTGCGCGACGGGACCCGATGACGGCTTCGGGATCGTCGGCCAATCGTCCGGGTCCGAGACCTCGTTGCTCCTGAGAAAAGTGCAGCAGGAATCGGATGAGCTGATTGAGTGGGACTTGGATGCGCTGCTCGTGCGCCACGTGGGCCGTGCGCCGGTTGGGCCATTACCCAGCTTGATGACGAGTGCTCCGGAGATCGACGCGTACCAACCACCTTGGGCGAGAACGTGGCAGCAACATCGAGACGTCGAAGCGCGAGCCATGCGACGAGGAACAATCGCACAAAGTCAAACGCCCAACGAGACACCGTCCTCGCGCCCGACGATCGGGGGACTGAGCGCCGCTGCCCCAGACTGGACGAGGTTCTTCCGTGGATCGACCCACCCTGTCGCGACCACCGAGATCCACCGCGGTGAGTTCTCGTTGGTAGTTGCTTCTTTCGACAGCTTCGACGAGCAGCAGCCCCACTTTATCGGGATCCGTTCGAGAGGTCGGTGGCTGTGGGGGGACCTGTCGGCCGATTTCCAGTCTCCGAGAATTGTCGCTGTCTCGGAGCGAGAGGGTCGTTTCTGGGTGATGGTGATGGACGGAGGTGCCCATCACGGCGTCTGGGATCAGCTCGACCTAATCGTCCTCGGTGTCGTTGAAAATCGGACGCTGGAAACGTTAGGTCATCTCTCCGTGGGCGCCTTCGTCTTACAGCACAACAATGACGATACGGATTGGCGTGAGGAGGCAGCCGTGTGGTTCAATTCAGTCGAGCTCGGTGCCAGCGCTTGTCTTCGCGTGCGCGACGGCTTTACTTGGGCGAGCGTCAAGAGAGGAGCGGGCCCATGGCGCCGCGCGTCTCCTAGCTCCCTCGAGCTCGTGGATTCGCAGCTCCTCCTGCCCCGGCCCGTGGGTTGGTGGCGACCTGGATGGGCGGCGGTGCGGCTGGCGTGTGATCTACCTAGTTCAGACTGACCGCATGTGGCGCGTGGCGAGCAACGCACACCGCGCGAGCATCGCGGTGAGACTATGGTTCGGTCTTTCGGTGTCGGTGCTGCTCAGCCTATATTTCTTTGCGCTTCGTCCGACTGTGCACGTGCACGACATCTCTCCTGATGGCCGCTTTGATGTCGTGACTTGGACGAGGCCCTATCAGGCTTGGGTGCCAAGGATGCCCGGTGGCGGGAGTGATAGGCCTGGATGGATCGAGATCGTGCGGCGTTCCGATGGACGAAGTTGCGGCGAAATGCCAGTGGCGATGGTTTGGATGGCGGCCGATCTGCAATGGGATGCCGAGAGTGCAGTGCTCCCCGGAGACGATGGTGGCCGATGGGATCTGCGCACGTGCAGTTTCGCGTCTTGGTAGCCGACGATCATCCGCCCGAACCAAGCGAGGCTCTCGACGACTGACATCGTCCGAAGGATCGGTGAATATCCGAATGTGGATGTTCGGTTGTCGATTGCGCGGCTACGCTTGCGGCTTTCTCGAACAGGAGCGTGCCCGTGGCAACCAAGGCGAAGAGTGCAATCCCTGCTGGCTATCACAGCGTGACGCCGTACCTCATCTGTAAGGACGCGGCCAAAGCGATCGATTGGTATAAGAGCGCCTTTGGCGCGGACGAGCTCTATCGAATGGGGGGGCCGGGCGGAGTCGTGGGCCATGCGGAGATTCGCGTGGGCGATTCCATCCTCATGCTCGCCGATGAGTTCCCGGATATGAATGCCCGCTCACCTCATTCATTCGGCGGCAGCCCGGTGAGCCTCATGCTCTACGTGAACGATTGTGATGAGGTGTTTGCGCGTGCCGTCAAAGCAGGGGCCAAGGTGGAGCGTCCCCTCGAGAATCGATTCTACGGCGATCGCAACGGCACACTCGTCGATCCATTCGGGCACACATGGACGATCGGGACTCATATCGAAGACCTGACGCCCGAAGAGATGGAAAAGCGTCATCGCGAGAACGCGTAAATTACTCTGGAGCCCTGACGAGGCCTCGAGGAGGTTTCTCTCGAGAGGAGGGCGACCTTTGGAGACCTCCCCGAGGTCTCCAACCATATTCCAGAGTTCTGCGCCGGCCCTCGGTGAGGCCCTCGAAGATACTTTAGAGGCGAAAAAAGCCCTCCTGTCGGTCCTTGTGACGGTTCGAGAGTATCGGAGAGGGCCGGCAGGAGGTCTTTCGGGACACTCTGGAGCCGGAGGGAGGCCCGATTCGGTCCCTCGAAATCCTTGGACGCGCGAAAGAAGCCGGCAGGAGGTCCTTGCCGGCCGAGATAAAGCCGCGGGATGACGTTCGTCAGCCACGTCGATACTGCGTGGTGCTACACATCTCCCTCTTCAAGGAGGAATAGGATGTCGGACGTTTGGCTGAAGACCCTCATCACATCGACGCCACAAGAAGGGTTCGAGCTCGCGGTCAAGCTCTCTCGGATGGGCGTGAAGTACACGCAGCCTTCGGCCGAGGTTCGCGACAAGCTCCGCCCCGAATACGCAGAGAATGCAGACAGTCTCATCGCGTCGTCTCAGGTGGTCGCGCTGAACTTCCAGACGATCGCTGCCGCGAACAACCACTGGCGCGGTTAAACCATCACGAACGCGCCGAGCCACGCCATCACGGGAACCGAGAGATTGTCGTCGATCTTGCGGCTCGCAACACAGATGCACGGCTGCACAAAAGGGAACCCAGGGTTCCTAAGCGTGATGGCGACCGGGGCTCCGATTGCACAAAAGGGAACCGTGGGTTACGTTTTGTGCGTGACAGCGCCCGAAGCCAAAGGGCCGGACTGGGACCGGCTATTCGAGACCGCCGCTGGCCAGTCGGGGTACGTCACGACGAAACAGGCTGCCAAGGCGGGCTACTCCACCCACCTGCTCCGCAAGCACATCCACGCCGGCCGTGTGATGAGGCCTCAGCGGGGGATCTACCGGCTTGTGCACTTCCCGGTCGCGGAGCATGAAGAGCTGGTCACCGCCTGGCTCTGGTCCGAGCAGGCGGGCGTGGTCTCACACCAGACTGCGCTGTCGCTCCACGGCCTCTCCGACGTGCTGCCGGCCCAGGTGCATCTCACGCTGCCCGAGGCCTGGCGGCGGCGGCGGTTTCGGGTTCCGGCCGGTGTCGTGCTCCACCATGCTGACGTCGCACCCGAGGAGCGATCGTGGTTCGGCCCGGTGCCCGCGACGAGTGCCCGCTGCACGCTGAGCGACTGTGCCAAGAGCGGGCTTTCCCCGGAGCTGCTTCGGCAGGCCGCACAGCAAGCACTTCGGCGCGGCATGGTCACGCGCAGCGAGCTCGCCGATGTCGAGACCGCGCTCGAGCCGTTCGGAGGCCTCGCACAATGAACCCACGCACGTACGCCTCGCCCGAGTCCTTCAAGCAGGCGCTCGAGCAGCGCCTGCGCTCATCCACCAAGACGGGCGCCGAGTTCGCGCGAAAGCGCCAGCTCCTGGTCTTCGATCGCTTCCTCGCCCGAATCGTCGCGGTGCTCGGAGATGCGGCCACGCTGAAGGGCGGCCTCGTCCTCGAGCTACGCCTCGACCGAGCGCGCACCACGAAGGACGTCGATCTCCGCATGGTGGGCTCGCCGGAGGACGTGCTCGCGAAGCTGCAGGAGGCCGGTCGCAAGAACCTCGGCGACTTCATGGCATTCGAGATCGGGCCGGACGACGACCACCCGGAGATCCAGAACGACGGGATGCAGTACGACGGCCTTCGGTTTCGCGCGGAGTGCAAGCTCGCAGGCAAGCTCTACGGACAATCCTTCGGCGTCGATGTCGCGTTCGGCGATCCGATCCTGGGCGAGCCCGAGGTTGTGGTCGCGGAGGACGTGCTCGCCTTCGCCGGTATCGCCCCGCCGACGCTGAGGCTCTACCCGATCGAGACACACATCGCGGAGAAGCTGCACGCGTACACGATTCCTCGCGCGCGACCGAACTCGCGCGTGAAGGATCTGCCCGACCTAGCGCTCCTGGCGTCTGCGCAGGAGCTCGACGCCAAGCGCCTGCGCGCCGCCCTCGAGCAGACCTTCGCCTTCCGAAAGACACACCCGCTGCCCGAATCGGTACCCACGCCCGCCGAAGCATGGCGTACGCCCTACGAGGCGATGGCGCGCGAAGATCAACTGCGCTGGACGACGCTCGACGAGGTCACGGCGGCGGCCAAGACGTTCCTCGATCCGGTGCTCGCCGGCGAGCTCGATGCAACGTGGCTGCCCGCCGAGTCGCGGTGGAGGTGACCATCACTGCACCCGGCTCGGAGAAGTCGTACGTGAGCGTGACCGACTCGATGACGTTCTCGTCGCTCTCGTTGTCCCACTCGCCGGCGACGAACGTCGGCCAGGTGCGCGAGAGTAACCAGCGGCGCAGCGTGGTGCCGGAGCCATCGATGAAGCCGACGCAGTAGTGTTAAACCATCACGAACGCGCCGAGCCACGCCATCACGGGAACCGAGAGATTGTCGTCGATCTTGCGGCTGTAGAGCTCGGCCACCGCGCCGAGCACGGCGGCCCCGCCAGAGATGGCGAATGCAGGACCGAGCGAGATCTCGTGCGCGACGACGAGGAGAGGAACGCCCACCGCGAGGCTCGCGACGATCATCGCAAGAGTTCCTTCGACCGAGCGCTCGTTCACCAAGCGATGGCGACCCCACCTTCGGCCGACGAACGCAGCGGCGGGATCGCCCACGCCGAGCACCACGAGCGCGAGCACGCACGGCACGATCTCGCCCGTGGAAGCGAGCAGCGCGAGAGAGAGCGCATACCAGCTCGCTGAGTTGATTTCACGCGCTTCGTGCGGATGCGCGACAGGGCCGAAGAACCACATCATGGCGCGATTGGCGGTCTTCGAGAAACGACGGGAGAGTTCCATCGTCCAGCCGGCGATCGCCCCGGCCCATGCGATGGCGATGACGAGACCCCACGAAGGAGAGAGCTCGAGAATGACGATGGAGAGCACGGCGGCCAAGACGTGGAAAGCGGTGCGCGCGTAGTTCTTTGGTCGAAGGCTCGGCACATGAAGCGAAGAGGCGCGAAGTGTGGACGCCAAAGCTTCGTAGCTCGGAACCACGCGAGCGCGAAAGGCAAGCCAGTCGCTTCGGACGCTGCTCTCGGGCGCATGGGTCGCGATGGCGCGGTCGAGCTCGGCGAGCCTTTGGGAGAGCGAGTCGGAGTTTTCCACGGCATCGGTGGATGAGAGCTCCAATAATTCCCTCAGCGAACGGCGGATGGCGGCGAGCCGCGTCGGCATCGTGCGAATCAGCGTTTGCCATTTGAAACGGCTTCGATCGAGCTCGGCCAACAGTCGATACATGGAAAGAGCGAGGTCACGGCTGCTCTCGGAGAAGGTCATCACGGGCTCAATGTGTGTCCATTGGACACCGAATTCCAGTGGATTGAGCGAGCATCGGCTTGCGCGCACCCCTCGGACAATGCGACATCTCGGAGCTCGAATGTCGAAACCTGACGACGAATATCTTCCGCGCTCGGAACGAGACGTGGAAGCACGACCCCGTGCAGTCGTGGTGGGCGTGCACTTGCCGGACATGGGAGAGCGTGAGTTCGAGGCTTCCCTCGTGGAGCTCGAGCGGCTCGGCAAAACGCTGGGTCTCTTGCCCATCGCGCGAGTCACGCAAAAGCGCACCGCGATCGCGCCTGTGGCCGTGCTTGGCGAAGGCAAGCTCATGGAGCTCGCTCTCCACACGGGCGGCAGTGGTGTCGTCCCGACGAGCGCGCCGCAAAAGAAAAGGAAAATCGACGCATCGGACGAAGCCCCAGAGGAAGAACACGACGCGCCCAAAGCGACGGTCGTCCTTATCGATCACGATCTTTCGCCGTCGCAGGTGCGCAATCTCGAGCGCGCCACGGGCGCCGAGGTGCTCGATCGATCTTCGGTCATTCTCTCCATCTTCCAGAGGCATGCACGAACGCGTGAAGCGCGGATTCAGGTCGAGATCGCGCGCCTCGTCTACCTCGCGCCGCGGTTGCGCGAAGGAGGCGGAGGAGGGGATCGTCAGCGAGGCGGAATCGGCGGCAAAGGGGCTGGCGAGAGCGCGCTCGAGCTCGATCGAAGGCGCATTCGTGATCGCATCGCCGAGCTTCGCCATGAGCTCACGCAGGTGCAGAAGGAGAGCGATGTGCGGCGTTCACGCCGCGTCGAACGCGGAGATACCGTGGCGCTCGTCGGCTATACGAACGCAGGCAAGTCGTCGTGGTTTCGCATGCTCACGGCAGGTGAGGTCTATGTGGCCGACGAACTCTTCGCCACGCTCGATACGACCGTGCGCGCGCTCGCGCCAGAGGCCAAGCCGCGCGTTCTGGTGAGCGACACGGTCGGATTCATCGAGCGCTTGCCTCACGATTTGGTCGCCTCCTTTCGATCGACGCTCGAAGAGGCGCGCGACGCGAGTCTGCTCGTGCATGTGGTGGATGCGAGCGATCCCGCGTTCCGTGCGCAGTTCGAAGTCACGCGTCGGGTGCTTCGGGAGATCGGCGCGAGCGATGCGCCCGCGCTTCTCTTGCTCAACAAGGTGGATCGTGTGGACGACTCCACACGAGAGGCGCTCCTTACGGAGTTTCCCGATGCGATGCAGGTCAGCGCTCGCTCCACTCAGGATCTCGTTCGAGTGAGGCAGCGGATCGTCGAGCATTTCGAGCGTGACATGCACGACGAGGAGCTTTTCGTGCCTTATGCCAAGCAAGCGCTCGTGCATCGTGTGCACGAGAGCACGAGAGTCATCGACGAGCGGCACGATGATGAAGGCACGCATTTCCGCGTGCGCGCCCCGGCCGCCACCCTGAGTCGTCTCCGCGCCGAGCTTTGAGCTCGGACTCCCGTCCAAGGACGTCAGGTCGCGAAGCGGTGATTATGTGAACCTCTGTGGAAGGGCTGAGTACCGGCCGCATTCGGACCATTGCACGCGCACCCGTGCTCGGCGTGCTCGTGGATTTCGATGGCACTCTCATTCCTCTCGCATCCACTCCGGAACAGGCACACGGAAACCAAGAGGCGCTCGACGCCCTGATCGAGCTCGCAAACGCACCGAGCACACGCGTCGTCGTGATCTCGGGCAGGCCTCGAGAGGCGCTCGAATCGCGCTTGGATTCGTTTCCGAATGTGTGGCTCGTGGCGGAGCACGGCGCATGGCAACGCGACGATCAGGGATGGCATCTCCTGCCCATCGAAGGGACCCCTCCTCATCGAATCGCCCGGACGCTCGAATCGCTCGCTGCCCGTTATCCCGGCGCGCTCGTCGAACGAAAGACATGGTCGGCTTGTCTGCACTTCCGGCGCGTGTCGCCTTCGTTGCGCGACGCTCTTCTGTCGCGCGCTCACAAGGCAATGACCGCGTGGATTCGAAAGCACGCCGAGTACGAACTTCTCGTCGCGAACGAAGCGCTCGAAGTTCGTCATCGGAGCGCACACAAAGGTCGCGCCGTTCCATGGTTGCGAGCACATCTGGGGCGTGAATCACGCTTCATCGCGCTCGGAGACGACACGACGGACGAAGATATGTTCGCCGCGATGGAGCCCGAGGACCTCTCGATTCGGGTGGGCCTCTCCGAGCGTCCGACGCAAGCGGAGGCGCGGCTCTCTTCGCCTTCCGAGGTGCTCGCGCTCTTGAGATGGTTGGCGCGGGTGCGGGTGCTCGAAGCCGAAGCTCCGCCGTCCATTGCGCTCTGTCCTCGCATCTCAGAGAGCACGGAAAATCTCGCGTCGTTGCTCGTCATCTCGAATCGTCTTCCGGTTGCGGATACGTCCTTCTCGAACGAACGTGCGCGCAATGTGGGAGGCCTCGTCGCAGCGCTCGAGCCGGCCTTGGCAGCGCGAGATGGTTTGTGGCTTGGTTGGAGCGGCCAGGCATGCGGAGAACGCGGCGCGCTCGCGATCGATCGAAGGGAGCGTCCAGCGCGCGCTTGCTTCGACTTCGAACCTCGGTGGCGAGAACTCTACTACAATGGATTTTCGAATCGGAGCCTCTGGCCCCTCTTCCATGGCATGCCGGGGCAAGCGCGATACCTCGACGAAGAATGGGACGCATACGTCGAAGTCAACGACGTGTTTGCGGATGCGGCGGCGAAGGTCGCGGCGAGGGATGCGACGATATGGGTGCACGATTACCATCTGTTGCTCGTTGGGATGGCGCTTCGACGCCGGAAGGTCGGCAAAAAATTAGGATTTTTTCTCCATATTCCGTTTCCGCCCCTCGATCTCTTCGAGACGATTCCATGGGCTCCCGAACTCCTCGATGGGCTGCTCGCATTCGACTTGCTCGGCTTTCATACACGTCGCTATGCGGCGAACTTCATCGCGTGTGCGTGCGCCATGGGCGGCGCGATTCCCATGACGGGTGGGGTTCGCATCGGCCATCGAATCATACGGGCGGCTCATTTCCCTCTCGGCATCGATCCTGGGCCTTTCGAGGACTCGGGCATCCCAGAGCATCACGCTGAAATTACTGAACTCGAAGCGGCGCTCCATGGCCGCAAGCTCGTGCTCGGAGTGGACCGACTCGATTACACCAAAGGGATACCGGAGCGCCTCGAAGCGTTCGCGCGCATGCTCGACATGTTTCCTTCATGGCGCACGCGTGTCTCGATGGTGCAAGTGGCGGTGCCCTCGAGGGCCGATGTGCCCGAATACGCAGAGCAACGGCGCGCCATCGAGACGCTCGTGGGGCGCATTCATGGTGAGTATGGGGAGACAGATTGGGTTCCCGTACACTACCTCTATCGATCGTATGAGCGAGGACACCTCGCTCGGCTCTATCGGGCCGCACATGTCGGCTTCGTCTCGCCTCTTCGTGACGGGATGAACCTCGTGGCCAAGGAATATGTCGCGGCTCAAGACGCGGAGGATCCGGGAGTGCTCTTGCTTTCGAAGTTTGCGGGCGCGGCGGAGGGCATGCCGGATGCGTTGCTCACGAATCCTTACCATATCGATGGCATGGCTCGAGATCTCTCGCGGGCGCTCTCCATGCCCTATGACGAGCGCATGCGCCGACATACCAACTTGCTCGAAGGGGTCCACGCCACCATGAGCATGGATTGGGCGGAGAGTTTTCTCTCCGCGCTCGAGGCGTGAGATGCCCTACCTACGTGCTCGCTTCGAGCTCTTGAAGGACATGTGCGTCGAATGCTTGAAGGAACTCTCGAATCTCGGGTTGGTTCAACATTCGTTCGACGCGTCCGACCGAGGCTTCGATGACGGGCTGGTCGGAGGGGGCAGGAGAGGGCTCTTCGGCGTTCGTCCTTCGGAAATGACGTAGCGTTCGAAGAGACGCGGCCATCAAGCTCCGCAGAGGTCCAAGTGCCGTTGCGAGCAACGCACGAGGAACGCGCGAGTCGGTGGCTTTCATGGCCGCGTCGAAGGCGCTGCGAATGCGTTTGCTCTGCATTTCGAGATCGGATGCATCGCGCGCCTCATGAAGGAGATTCGCTTGTCGTGCATGATCGAGAACTCGACCGAGCAAGAGAATTTCCGCGAGATCGCGGCTCACCCAATGGACGCCGAGCACGAGATCGGTGATCTTGCGAATGGGGAAGAGGAGGAGCTTGATGGGAATCCACATCATTGCGGACAAGCACCCCTTGAGGCATCCCTCGTTCGATGAGAAGAGGGGTTTGATGGCGATGTGGGGGAGAGTTCGAGGGAGCGTGTTGTGCACCATCCATGCGACCACGCGTTCGCGTAGGAGCTCATCGAGCAACGGCAGGGGCATAAAGCGCGCTGCAGCGTACAAAATGCCGGCCGTGATGCGCAGACGCAGCGTGGCCGAATCGGGCTGACTCGTGAGCTGGCGTCGAGCTTCGGTCGGCGGGGCAGGGTCGTTCATCGAAACGTAGTTTATAAGGAAATGCAGCAAGGAGCGATGCGATGCGATGGATTGTCACTGCGATTTTGATGATGGGCTCGATGGCGTGTGGTGGGCCACGACTCATGGTGCGTGACGCCGCAGAGCGCAACATCCAACCGCCGGCGGACGGCCACGCTCGGATCGTGTTTGCGGTGCCGGGATCCCTTCGTGACGTCGTGAGCATCGTCGACGAGCGGGGAAACTATGTGGGACAGCTCGGCGGACGGACCTGGATGACGATCGAGGTGGAGCCGGGAAGCCATCGTTATTACGCATTCATCGATGCTTCGGCGTGGGTGGCTCTCGGTACGATCGAGCCGAACCGAACGTATTGGGTGCTCGCAGAAACGGGTCTGGGGCGGTCGTTTCGCTGGGTGGCGTGGGCACCTGAATGCCATGACGATGTGAATGCACGAATCGCGGGAGCGCGCGCAGTCGAACCGGATCCCCATGCGGACCCTGCGCTGCTGCGTCGTCAGCTGGGCAATGTGCCGCAGCGAATTCTAGAGGCGGATCGGGAACTCGATGAGATGAGTCGGGTGGAGCGCGATGCGCGCACGATGAGGCCGGCATGCGAGGGTGATGTAGGGGATACACAGACTTCGACGCCCTGATGACCGACGGAAATTGATGGAAGGTAGATTGCGTGTCCTTTGGGACAGCGACTTGGGTATCATTGCCCAACCATGCATCCCTTGCTGACAGCACACGGCGCTTCCAAGCCGATCGTCGATATCCAATTGAACAAATGTTTGTTTGTTTCTGATGGGATGCATTCGAGTCTTTAAAAGATGCACACGAGGAGAAATTCGTGCCTTCGATTAAAACAGTGTTGTTGTTGGATGATAGTGCGACGGTTCGCTCGCTCGTGAGAGTGCACCTGATGGGACGATCACTGGATTTCGTGGAGGCCGCTGATGGGGGGCGCGCGTTGAAATTAGTCCATTTGATGCCGATTGCGCTCATCATCGCCGATGTGCAAATGCCGATCGTCGACGGCATTAGCTTTATGAAACAGCTCCGCTCTGATCCGGATCCTCAGGTCAACAGCGTGCCAGTCATACTTCTGACAGCATTGCGCGACAAGGGGATGCGCAGCACTGCGCTCGCGGTCGGTGCGAATGCGTTCGTCAATAAGCCTGTCGCGAGCGAGGAACTGCTCGCCGCCGTCGACCGACTCCTTCCAAACATGGGATGATATGGCGCGTCCTCACGTACTTCTCGTAGACGACAGCGAAGCCATCCTTGCGTATCAAAAGGCAACTCTTGGACGCTTGTACACGCTGACGACTGCACGGAATGGCGCTGAGGCGCTCGAACACGCGCATGCCATTCATCCTGATGCGATGGTCCTCGATCTTTCGATGCCGGAGATGAATGGTGAGGAAGTCTTGCGACGAGTCCGGAGCGATCCAGACCTTGCGCACATCCCTGTCGTGATTGTCTCTTCCGAGCTCGAGCGCGGACAAGCGTGTGTTGCGGCGGGTGCGACTGCATTTTTGCAAAAACCCATCCGGGCCGACGCGTTGCGTGCGCTTATCGCCCATGTCCTCGAAGGGGCGGAGCGTCGAGACAGCAAGGGCAATCTCGCGGTGCTGTTCGTCGGAGTAGGCCCCTTCGACATGGCGATTCCTCTCAGCGCCGTCAGAGTGATTTTGCCTCAAGTCGAAACTCAAAGACTCCCCTCGGGGCCAACGTATCTGCGTGAACTTTTTACGTACGAGGGGGCTCCTATCGCGATTCTCGACTTGGCACGTCGACTTCGAGTGGTGCATTCGGAGTCTTTGATCGAGCGGAGGCTCGTCGTGCTCGAGATCGAATCCGTTCGGATCGCCATTTGTGTCGATCGAGTGCGTGATCCGGAGGACTTTGAGCAGGAGCAGGTGATTCGAGCGCACGCGGTAGGAAGTGGGGAAACGACAGTCGTCGACGAGATCATTTTTGGATTCGTCAAAACTGCGTTTGGGCCTATTCCAGTGATTGCCCCACACGCGCTGATCACGCGAACTCTGCTTTTACGCCTCGGTTCCATGCTTGAGGATGCGATGCGAATCTCAGGTGGCGTCGCAGGGTCCGACGGGCGAACCCGTGTGAGCGAAACTCCGTGACTGGGGGACATCTCGACAAGTTGGTTGCCCATGCGAGCGATTGGGCGGGTTTCCGGGTGGAGGCGATATCACCATCCGCCATCGAGCGCTCGCTTCGTGAGAGCGCGCTCGCCAAGCTCCCAGAGGCGGAGCTGCTGGCACGCGCGAGGGTTCGAGATCCCGAGCTCGGCCGAGTCATCGCACGCGCAATTGGCACGGGTGAGACTTATTTCTTTCGGCATCCCGAGCATTTCGAGCTTCTTGGTCGTGATGTGTTGCCGGCTCGCTTTGCGAGACGAGAATATCCTGTTCGAGGTTGGAGCGCAGGTTGTGCCACCGGTGAAGAAGCTTATTCGCTCGCCGCGTGCCTTCTCGAGATCGCAGGCAAGTTCGAGGGGGCCAAGGTCGAAGTGCTGGGCACCGATATGGTCGATGAGTATGTGCAGCACGCAGCGCGTGGGAGATATGGGAACTGGTCATTGCGGGTGCCGATCCCCGAAGGGCTGCTCATGTCGGAGAAGGATGGGACGTTTTCGATATCCGATCGCATTCGGAACGTGACCCACGTTCGTACGAACAATTTGCTCGATCTGCTTCCAGAGCACCATGGCTTGTTTGATGTCGTGATGTGTCGGAATGTCCTTGTGTATCTACGAGATGAAGTGGCACGTGCGGTCATTCATCGTCTCGCATCAGCTGTTGCGCCGGGAGGCGCTTTGGTCTTTGCGACGATGGATATCGATCATGTGCCACAAGGATTCGTTCGGGCCCAAGCGACGAACTCGAATGTCTTCATTCGTGTAGAAACACAAAGGGCTGAGCGTGATTCGAGGCCAAGCGCCGGCGCGAGCGTTCGAAGCGACTCGCCGCCTCTTCGTGAGCATGTGGACGAAGTGCGCATCGATTCGACGAATCGCTTGTTGCCCGCGCCACAATCAGGAACAGCGGCCCATCCGGTGGCGACGCATGTGCGAGCGCTGACACATGTCGAGAACGGCGAGCGAGCCGAGGCCACACGACTCCTCTCTCAATTGACGAAAGAAGCTCCTGATTATGTTCCGGGGTTGCTCGAAAGGGCGCTTTTGCACATTCGTGAAGGAGAGCCCAATGCGGCGAGCGCATTGATGAATGAGATTCTCAGACGCACAGAGCACCTCGATACGCACGCGATTCTCAAGGGCCCTCTCGAACTTCCAGCGAGCTATTATCGTGAAGCCGCTCGCGCCTTTCTCGGGAGGCGACGTCGATGAAAAAGCCGGAGACCGTCTCGGATGCTCATCGCGATTTGCTCGCGCGGCGAGCCGAACAAATCCGTCATGCGCAGGCTTCTTTGGAACACGAGGGCGATGTCCTTCATGTCTGCGAGTTTCCGATTGGCCGGACCATGTATGCATTTCCTTTGTCGGTCGTTCGGGCTGCAGCTCCACTGCGAGGCGTGACGCCGGTCCTTTTGTCAGAGCCTCACGTGATTGGTGTGATGCGGTTTCAGGGGCGAGTCGTGTCTGTGTTGAGCTTGTCGAGCATGATTGGTGTTCGTGGTTGGCAACAAGACCCGAGCGTCGTGATTGTCGTTCAACGACGAGAGGGTGGCATCACGGCTTTCGATTGTGAGCAAATTCCAAAACCAGCCACGCTTCCGATGGCAGCGGTCAAGGCTGCGCGATTGGACCCTTCAGGAGCAATCGCGGAGATCGCAACCACAGGATTGAATACGATTCACCTCATCGAAGTGGAAGCTCTCATGAGGACGGTCCGGCGTGAGGTCACACATGACCGATAGCCCCGTGATGTCCAAGTTGATCCTGGTCTTTGCGTCCGAGGCGCGTGAATGGTCTGAATCGATTACGCGTCACGTGCTCGAAGCGGAGCGAGGAGAGGATCTCGCGACACGGGGGCGCACCTATGAGCTCTTGGCTCGTCTTCTTCACAACTTGAAGGGCACATCGGCGACTGTCGGCCTCGAGGAGCTTTCGGATCTTGCGCACCTCATGGAGGACGTTCTTGCCCTCTACTCCAAGCATCATCTCGCCTTGCCTGGATTCGTAGCGGATGCGTTGTTGACGGGGCTCGATGATTTCATGGCGCGCCTGCGGGCCACGGCAGAAGAGAAGGAGAACTTGCCTTCGCTTTCAGAGGCCGTATCCATGCTCGAGCGCATTCGTCGAGGAGAAGTGACGAATGCACCTTCGGATGAGGCTCGTCTTCCGACGGGCACAAGGGAAGGGGAGCGCGAAGAGCCTCGACGCGAAGACGCGACGATGGAGGTTCCGTCACTCGGCCGAGAGGAGTCGATCGAACGCAAAGAAGGTTCCAAGGACGAAGAGCTTGGAGGTGGAACTTGGCGAGTCCAAGCGAAACAAGTGATCGCCCTCATGCGCGAGGTCGAGCAACTCAGGGAAATTCGGCTTCGACTCGAGCAACGGAAACGTCACATCGCAGAGGGCATTGAAGCACTCACGCGCCTCGAGCTTCCAGCGCTCACGCGAGAGTCCAAGGCGATTTTTTCTGCGCTCGAGCACGCGGTCTCCTCGGATGCAGAGGAGACTGCAGATATTGTTCAAGTGCTCGAAGACCAACTCAAGGAGATTTGCACGGTGCCCGTGCAAACGATCATCGAGCCGCTTTATCGAGTCGTGCGCGACCAATGCCGCATGACCGGCAAAGAAGCTGCGTTGTCGGTCGTCGGAGCGGAGATCGCATTGGATCGCCGTATCGTGGATGTGTTGAAGCACGCGCTGGTCCACCTCGTTCGTAACGCGATCGATCATGGAATGGATCCCCCAGCGTTGCGGCAGCGGCGTGGAAAGCATCGTGAGGGGAGCGTCGTGATTCGCACCGAACTTCACGGAAACATGGCCTTCATCGAAGTGGCCGATGATGGGAGCGGACTCGACACGGCCCGCATTCGAGAGGTCGCGGCGCAGTCGGACATCGTGCCGCAGGCCGTCCTTGCCAAGATGAACGATGCACAACTGCATCAACTCATCTTCTCCCCCGGCTTCTCCACGAGCCGTGAAGTGACGCAAACATCGGGGCGGGGGGTTGGGCTCGATGTCGTGCGAACCGAGCTCGAGGCGCTTGGAGGCAGTGTCGGGGCAGAGAGCGTTGCGGGGCAGAGCACGCGGTTTCTTTTGACGATGCCAGTCGAGCTCGGAAGCTCTGCGCTCGTGGTCGTACGGTTCGGCGAACATCAGTTGGCGATCCCCGCTCCTGGTGTGGATGTGATCCTCGGATCGACGTCTCATTCATGTCGAATCGATGAGGATCAGATGCGCCTGTCTCATCGCGGCGAGCTCGTCGTATTGCATGATTTGGGCGCGGTGCTTGGAGCGCGCCAACCGCAAGCGCCCGTCGAGGGGCAGCCGATCTTGGTGCTCGAAAGTCAGGGGCGCCGCGCGGCCGTTCTCGTCGATGAGGTGCTTGGTGATTGGGATCTCGTGATTCGAGCGCTGCCTCCCGAAGTGCGCGATGTGCCGGCGTATCAAGGGGTCGTGACGAGCGCGACGGGTGAAATTCTCATGGTATTGAGGGTGGATTGGCTCGTGTCGAGACAGGCAATGGGCCGAACCGTCGTCGGCAAACGACAAGCGCTCGTTGTCGATGATGCATTGACGGTTCGTGCTCTGCACCGAGCGGTGCTCGAAGCCGCAGGGTTCGTCGTGCATACGACGGGGAGCGGACGCGAAGCTCTCGAACGAGCCTGGGGCTCTCGTTATGACGTTGTGATTGCGGACGTACAGATGCCGGAAATGGATGGATATGAAATGACTGCTGAACTGCGTTCTCGTGATGTCACGAAAACTCTCCCAATCGTGCTTGTCTCGGCGTGCGACAACGACGAAGCCCGGGCGCGCAGTCAGGAGGTCGGTGCGGACGCGTTCGTGAGCAAGAAAGATTGCGAAGCAGGGGCCCTCATCGCGACGGTTTCTCGCGTGATGGCGCGGCAGAGTGTCGTCGTATGAGTGCCGACGGACGCCTGCGAGTCCTCGTCGCGGACGACTCGCAAACCGTGCGAGGTGCGCTGCGTGCATTTTTGAGTGCACACCCTCGAATCGAGGTCGTGGGGGAAGCCTCGGATGGTGTCGAAGCCGTTCGACTTGCAGCAGAGCTTCGTCCGGATGTCATCACCATGGATGTCCAGATGCCTCAACTCGATGGGATCGGTGCGGTGCTGGACATCATGGCGCTCGCGCCGTGCCGGATTCTCATCGTTTGTTCGGTCACTGCAGAATCCGAGATGAGTCTTTCGTTTCGCGCCATGGCTGCGGGAGCACTCGAGCTCATTCCGAAGCCCGCACGAGGTGGGGCCCTCGAGCTGGATGCATGGGGTGCGAAGGTGACCGAAGCCGTGCTGCTCATGTCTTCGGTTCCCGTGATCGGTCGACGACGGGTGATCGAGCCGGTGACTTTTCCTCCAGTCTCGGTGACGACACGTCACGAGGTGAACGCCTTTGGCATCGTCGCATCGACAGGCGGTCCAACTGCGCTGGCCAGTATTTTTTCATCGCTTCCGCCCGCCTTTTTGGCTCCGATTTTCGTGGCTCAACATATGAGCCCCGGCTTCATGAGGGGACTTTGGGACTGGCTCAGGACCGTGAGCCGACTGCCGGTGGAGCTTGCTGTCGAAGGGCGTACTTGTGAGCCCGGACATGTTTACCTCTCGCCCGATTCACACGATCTCACGGTGGATCGAGAAGGCATGATGCATGTGCGATCTTCATCGGGAGGTGATGGCCCGTCGGGCAATCGATTGCTGGCATCTCTCGCCGATGCCTACGGACAGCATTCGGGAGGTATCGTGCTGACTGGAATGGGTGACGATGGCGCCGCGGGATTGCTCGCGATTCGCAACGCCGGAGGTGCCACGATCGCACAAGATGAAGCGAGCTCAGTCGTGTTCGGAATGCCCTTGGCAGCTTGCCAAGCGGGAGCCGTGCGAGAGGTCGTACCACTCGAAAGAATCGCGCAACGGATGCATGAGCTGACGCTTCGATCCGACATGCGCGAGCGGGAGGGAATGTGAGCGATCACGCAAATGAGGCAGGGCGAGCCAAGCTGCAATCGGTCCAGAATTGGATCGGCCGAATGAGACCAAGTTTGACCGAGATCGCGAGCATCAATGCGCAAATCAAGATGCTTGGCTTGAACGCGAGATTGGAGGCGCGTCGTGCCGGAAACGCGGGACGTGCGTTTGGAGTCGTGGCTGAAGAGCTCGGAAAGCTGAGCCACAGGACGGCCGCCTGCGCAGGACAGTTGACTCAGGATATCGATGGTTTTCTTCGGCAAATGCAAGACGCGGAGATCGTCAGCACAGGACAGCGCTTGAGCGATCTCGCGCTGAATACGATCGAGCTCATGGATCGTAATCTTTATGAGCGAAGTTGTGATGTTCGATGGTGGGCGACGGATGCCGCGCTGTGGACGGCGTGCGCCAATACGCGTGATGCGCTGAAGGCGCGGCTTGCATCCGAACGGCTCGCGACGATCCTCCGTTCTTATACTGTTTACAGCGATCTGATCCTGCTCGATCTGAGTGGGAGAGTGCTCGCTGGAGCGGGAGACACCGCCAATCATTTGATTGGGAAGGTGACACACAAAGCAACTTGGTTTTCTGCGGCCTCTCGTTTGGAGAGTGGCGAAGAGTTTGCGGTGCAAGATGTCGAGTATGATTCGATATTCGAGACGGTGGCTCCAATTTATAGTGCAGCCATTCGTGAGGGCGGGACGGAGCGTGGTCATGTGATTGGCGTTCTTGCGATTGTTTTTGATTGGTCGACTCAGACTCAGAGAGTCATGCGGGGGCTGCGGCTCGATCCAAGCGAGCATGAACGGACGCGATGCGTCGTTTTCAACAAGGCAGGCGTTGTCATCACCTCGAGTGATGGAATGGGCGTTCTTACAGAGTCGCTCGAGCATCTCGAGGGGGTGCGTCGCGCCATGGGCGGCGAGAAAGGTTTCTGTGTCGAGACAGGTGGAGCGCTTACAGCGTACGCGCACACGCCGGGATACGAAACGTATCGCGGGCTCGGCTGGAGCTGTGCGTTTCTAAGAAAGCCCTGAGCGTCACTTTCAATCATCGTTTTTTTGCGTTCAAACAGGATCGGAGTCAATGCGCATTCCTATGTTGAATTGGGTCAATAGCCTCTTGAATCGGCTCAAAATTTGGCAAAAACTGGGCGTCATCGGGCTTGCGTTTACGATTCCGTTGATCGTTACGACATATTTTCTCCTCGATGAGAAAAATATTAGAATCGACTTTACGACTGTCGAGTTGCGGGGAGGCATGTACATGCGTCCCCTTCAGAATCTCCTCTGTGATCTTCTCGACTTGCGCACCCTCTCACGCCGAGCGCAGGTGGGTCAGGATGAACATCTCATGCAGGAACTGTCGGTGGTTCAAACGTCGATTGACGCCGACTTTGCGGCTCTTCATGAGGTCGACGAGAGGTTGCGCGATCCGCTTCAAACGAACCCGACGGCGCTCGAGCGCAGTGGCCGCACGTCTTCCTTGCCAGCGACGATGCAGCAGTCTTGGCGTAGGATCCGCGCGGCCCCTTTGTCGAGCGGGCATGAAACAGCGCTTCTGATCGAGGCCGTCCGTAATGTGATAAGCCACATGGGCGACAGCTCGAAGCTGATTTTGGATCCCGATCTGGATACATATTACGTGATGGATGCGATGCTCCTGCGGGAGCCTGAGATCCTCGAACGTCTTCACGATATCGGAGACCTCGCCGATGGAATCTTGAGTCGCGGCATCATCACGTTGAGTGAGAGAATCCAGTTGACGCAACTCGTCACTCAGCTCGGAGCCGCGAATGACAGCCTTCGCGCCGATATGGATATCGCATTCGTCGAGCAGGCGAATTATTCGGGACACCGAGCGCTCGTCTCGGAGCTCACCGAGCCTACGGGGGCGGCGGTGAATCAGATTCGTGCTCTCATTGCTGTGCTGCGTGACGGACTGATTCTCTCGGAGACGCCATCGCTCGACCAAGTGCGCCATCAAGCCTTGGTGCTGAGCGCGATCGAAGCCCATCGAGATTTGTGGTCGCGTCTCGTGAATCACGAGAATCAAATGCTTGAAATTCGGCGAGATCGCGACGAGACGCGGCGTTGGAGTGCCCTCTCGGCGGTGTTCCTTGCGGTCGTTTTTTCAGTATTTCTTACTTGGCTCGTGATGCGAAGTATCACGATCCCATTGAGCAAAGCAGTGGCGGTTGCAGATCAACTGGCAAAGGGAGAGCTCCCGGACAAGGTCGATGTCGAAAACTCGAATGATGAGACAGGCGTGCTGCTGCGTGCCATCAACAACATGCTTCAATACCTCGATCTCCGGAATACGATCGCGACGCTTCAAACATCGGCACAGCATTTGACCGATGCGGTCGTCAATTTGGATCGTCAGACCGCTGGACAAGCTGAATCCGTCAGTCGTCAAGCCGCCGCTCTGCACGAAACTCAAGTGACGGCGCAGGAGATCAAACAAACATCGCAGCTTGCCGCCGAGCGGGCGCAGAGTGTGTTGGAGGTCGCGGAGCGCGCAGACAAGATCAGCCGGGCGGGGGAAGCTGCAATCGAAAAGAGCTTGAATGGGCTTACGGACATTCGCGCGCAGGTCGAGGCGATTGCGCTCAAGATCGGCGAGCTGAATGAGCGGACGGCTCAAGTGGGAGGGATTACGCAATCTGTGAAAGACCTCGCCGATCAGTCGAACTTGCTCGCCCTGAATGCTGCGATCGAGGCGGTGCGCTCGGGAGAACACGGAAAAGGCTTCGGTGTCGTTGCGCGTGAGATTCGTAGTCTTGCGGATCAATCGATCCGATCGACGAATCAAGTCAAAGACATCCTCGACGATATCAGCAATGCAATAAGGCAAGCTGCATTGATCACCGAGACTGGCAAACAGCGAATGGAGATCGGGATCGTGCAGACGAAGTCATCGGGGGAGAGCCTCCGGGAGCTGTCGAATATCGTTCGCGACAACTCACTCGGCATCCGCCAAATCGCGGCCGCCGTGAGTCAGCAGAACCTCGGCATCAGTCAAATCTTTGGTGCGGTGACGGAACAGACGAAGATGATGGACGAGACGAAGGAGAGTTTGCGTTCCATCCGTGAGGCGTCTTCGATGGTGAGTGATGTGTCGAGTCGAGTCGCCGAAGTCGTGAAGAGATTTTCGATCTGAGCGCAGGTCTCTCAACTCTGCAGCGCTTCCGATGCGAGAGAGATCAGCGCCACGGTCGCGATGTCGGTGCGCAAGGTGCGCGGACCCATTCCGACCGGATGGAATCCATGTGCTTGGAGGAGCTCCCGTTCGAAGTCGTTCCATCCGCCTTCGGGGCCGATCGCCAAGAGGACTCGGCTCTCGCCATGAATATCTTGGCAAGCTTGGCGCATGCGGGTGTGTGCCATCGGGTCGGCCATGAGCCGAAGCCCCTCTCCCGAAAAGGGAGGGAGTTCGTCTTCGATCAAGGTACGCAACGATTTGTGGACGGTGACGAGCGGCAGATGGGTGTCCTTCGCCTGTGCGAGGCCATCGAGCAGCCGCGCGCGGCGATATTCAGGATCGAGTTGATGCGCGTCGAAATAATACCGCTCGACCCGCGCTGCATTGCTGAGCATCAGGCGACGTATACCGAGCTGTGCGAGCGAGGAATAAAGCCGGCCGATGACCTTGGGCCGGGGCAGGGCAAGAAGGATATCGATGCGTGGCACGGCGGGGATTTCACCCCATGTGCAGTGAAGCGTCACGCCTTGGGGCGAGAGCTCGCGAATCTCGGCGGCTCCGATCGGTCCATCGATGATGCCCACCCGAATGCGGCTTCCGATCGCGACGCCAAGGACCTTCTCGAGGTGTCGAGCGCGATGATCATCGAGCGTGACGCGACCTTCTGAATCGAGTTCGCTGCGGTCGAGGAGAACGAGGTTCACGCGGGTGTCCTCAGCAGGGCGATCTTGAGGGGTGGCTTTTGATCGGGCGAGGGGAAATCTTCGTCAGGCTCGAGGACCTCCATCTCGGCGATCGGTCGACCCGCTTTTTCTGCCGTGCGCTTCAGCATGGCGAGCCAGTCTTCGAGGCTGACGTGTGGAACGTGATTGGTGGCGAACACCATGCCGTTCGGAGCACATGCGAGCCATGCAGGCTTGAAGAGCGACGGGTAGTCGCGCACGACATCGATCGCGCCGAAAGGCGTGCGCGCCCATCGCGGCGGATCCAAGACGACGACATCGAACGAGCGCGGAGCGTAACGAGGGAACGCCTGCGTCCTCGCGCCGCGGCCTTTGACGGAGAGGCCTGCGAGCTGACGCAGTGTGGGGATGACGTTCTCGCATTTCACGATGAATCGGTCGCTCGAGAGGTCGTTGCGCTCTGCATTGGAACGTCCAACCGCGAGTGCCGATTCTGCAAAGTCGACGTTCCACACTTCGCGCGCACCGCCGAGGGCCGCAGCGACCCCCATTCCACAGGTGTAGGCGAACAAATTGAGCACGGAGCGGCCTTCGCTCGAACGGTGAATCCATCGCCGTCCGACCCTCAAATCCAAGAACAAGAGAGGATCCTGACCACGATGACGCGGCCGCACATCGTATCGGATGCCGAGCTCCACACCGATCGGGGAACGAAGTCGAGGATCGTCGCACGCGCTCCCAAAGAGGCCTTCGCGTCGCTCTTGACCTCGATGATTCCAACAGGGCACAAGCTCGACGCCGAGCTCGCGATGAATGACCGTCGCGATCGATTCGAGCTCCCCCTCGGTCAGCGGTTCGCGCCACGTTTGTACGAGGAGCACGGGGCCGTATCGGTCGATCGTGAGTCCTGGTCTTCCTTCGACGATTCCGTGGAAGAGGCGCAGGCAGTCGGTGTCTTCTCGCTGTAGGCGCTCGAACAGCGGGAGGCGACGTCCGATGGCGTGAGCGATGTCTTCTGAGATGGGGGGCATGGCTCCATAGAGTGTCTTTTCGCCACCCTCTTGACCAATGCGCTTCGAATGCCGATGTTCCGGCGCCGTCATGACCGAAGCACAAACGACAGCCACTTCGAGCCCCAAAACCACCCATCGCTTCGAGGCCGAGGTCGATCAGGTTCTGCGCCTGGTCATCCGCTCGCTCTATTCGAACAAGGAGATTTTCCTTCGCGAACTCCTCTCGAACGCGTCGGACGCCCTCGACAAGCTGCGCTTTCGCGCGTTGACCGAGCCGTCACTTTTGCCCGGTGAAGAGCTACGGATTCGAATCGACGCCAACGCAGCCGAGAAGACGCTGACGATTTGGGACAATGGGATTGGCATGAGCAAAGACGAGCTCACTGCCAACTTGGGAACGATCGCGAAGTCAGGCACACGCGAGCTGCTCGAGCGGGTGAAGGCATCGGGACAAGCCACCGCCGACCTCGCGTTGATAGGCCAATTCGGCGTTGGGTTTTACAGCTCGTTCTTGGTGGCCGAACGGGTGGACGTGATCTCGCGTGCCGCGGGCAGCGATGAAGCGTGGCGTTGGTCTTCGGATGCCCAGGGCACATTCACGCTCGAGCCGGCCAAGCGTGACGTGTGCGGCACGGGTATCGTGCTCCATCTTGGCTCGGATCACTTGGACTTTTTGCGAACTTGGAAGCTCGAGGAGCTCGTTCGCAAATGGAGTGACTACCTCGAGTGGCCGATCGAGCTGCGGCTCGAACGCGAAAAAGCCGACGAGACGGCGCCGCTCGAGTGGCGCCGAGTGAACCGCGGTAGCCCCGTGTGGCAGCGCCCTGCGAACGAGGTCACCGCTGAACAATACGAAGAGCTCTATCGCCATATTTCCCACGATTGGGAGAAGCCGCTCGCGTGGCGTCACTTCAAGATCGAAGGGACGCAGGAGTTCGCGGGTCTGCTCTACATTCCGCGGCAAGCTCCCTTCGACCTTTTCTCGCCCGAGCCGAAGCACGGCGTGCGTCTGCACGTCAAGCGCGTGTTCGTGATGGAAGATTGCGATGAAGTGCTCCCGCGTTGGTTGCGCTTCGTGCGGGGGGTCGTCGACAGCGAAGATTTGCCGCTCAACGTGAGCCGCGAGATGTTGCAGGATTCGCGTATCACCAAGGGGATACGCAAGCAGGTCATCAAACAAGCGCTCGACGCGTTCTCGGAGCTCGCTGAGAAAAGGCCCGAGGATTATGCGCTCTTCTGGAAGACGTTGGGTGCGGTGCTCAAGGAGGGGCTCCACTACGAGCCCGAGCAGACGGAACGTCTCTCGAAGCTGCTCCGATATGCGTCTTCGGCGGGCGATATGGTCTCGCTCGCCGACTACAAAGGCCGCATGAAAGAAGGGCAAAAGGCGATTTATTACGCGCTCGGAGAGTCGCGTAAGCAGATCGAGTCGAGCCCGCACATCGAAGGACTCATCAAGCGCGGCTACGAGGTGATCTTCATGATCGACCCGGTCGATCAGTTCGCGGTGCAATCGCTGCGGGAGTTCGACGGAGTCTCACTTCAATCCGCGAGCGCGGCAGACCTCGACCTCGGCGTGAGCACGTCGAACGAAGGCAGCGAGGAGGCCAAGGAAAATCTAGGCGAATTGCGTTCGCGGATGCGCGCACGTCTCCAAGAGCACGTGAGCGAAGTGCGAGCAAGCCATCGATTGATCGACTCCCCTGCGTGTTTGGTCATCCCGGAAAACGGGCTGCCGCCGCATCTCGAGCGCATCTTGCGGGCGTCCCAGCAGGGCATGCCCACGCAGAAGCGCATCTTGGAGTTGAACCCGGATCATCCGCTGATTCGTGCGCTCGTCCAGCTGGTCGAAAAACAAAGCGATCGTCCGGAGATCGATGAGTGGATCGACATGCTCTACGAGGCCGCGCTCGTCGCCGAAGGCAGCCCGATCGACGATCCGGGGCGATTCACGAAACGTATGACATCGCTCATGACCAACGCCGCATCGAGGCTCGTGACCCCGAGCCAAGGGCCCTGCGGTTGACACCACGCCGATGGGATCGGGTAGAGTCCCCGCATCCAAAGGTGACGGAGGAGCGATGTCGGAGACGGATTCTCAGTGTCTCGAAACCTTCCCCGCGTGGCTGCGAGCCCTCGGGGAAGATACGGAAAAACTTGGGACACTGCTCGCAGATGAGAGCCTGCCCGAGCCTCTTCGAGAGGCGGTCGCAGGCGGGCTCAATTATCTCTTCAAGTCGCTCGACCTGATCCCGGATGGAATCGACGACATCGGCTATTTGGACGATGCTTTCGTGCTTCGAATCGCGGCGGATCTCGCGCTCCGGGCGGCGGATGATCTTCCCGCCGAGGCCAATGGCATTCTCACCCCACTCGCGAACGATTGTGAGCTCATTCGCGACTTCCTCGCCAAAGACTACGTCCGGCTCGAGACTTACGTGAAAGGTCTTCGAAAAGGGGCAGCGCGAGGGCGCTCGGTCGGCGATATTCTTGGAAATGCGGAAGTGCGTGAGGCGTTTCTCGGCGAAGTCCGTGGATTCGCCACGAGCTACGAGGCACCCTCGCTGGCTCGAGAAGAGCGAAACCTCATCAAGTTGCGCGCATATTTCGAGGCGAAGCTCCCCAAATAAACATGTGGGCTCGGGGTTGGGGCTGGCCGTCCATCCGGACTGCCCCCAATGGCCCTGAGCAACACAACGTGGACACCAGCGCGGGTGTGCACTAAGTAGGCGGCCGGGCCCCGGCCCTTTTGGCTGGTGCCTCGGCGGAACTCACACAGCCTCACTGTGAGGCGGAAGCATTCGCGATGAATCCGATTGCGATGACGGTCATCTTCGTGCTGACGCTGGGCATGTTTGCCTGGTCTGCGGTGCGTCGATATCGCCTCCTGATGGTGGGCGCACCCGAGCCACGGGTCACCCTTGATCCCGACTCCCTCTACCAGCGTTTCCGGCAGGTGCTGCTGATTGCGGGTCTGCAGCGCAAGATGCCGATGAACGAGCGATATCGTATCGCTGGTTTGGCGCATATTTCGATCTTTGCAGGCTTCAACATCCTGCTTTTGAATACGATTTTGCTCTGGGGGCGGGCTTACGACGAGCACTTCGATCTGTTCGGCATCTTGGCCGAAGACGGAATCTTTGGGCAGCTCTACTTCTTTGCGAAAGAAGTGATCGCACTCGCCACGGTCATCGGTTCGTTCGTGTTCGTCTATTACCGACTCGGACCGAAGCCTCCGCGCATGACGTTCGGATTCGAGGGGCTCCTCATCCTCGGGATCATCATCACGATGATGCTCTCCGACTTCCTCTACGTGGGGGCACGTGGTGTGCTCGAAGCGAGGGTGGCAGGGCAAGAGTATGGCTTCCGATGGTTCGAGCCCGTGGGCTCCCCACTTGGGATAGCGCTTGCGGGGCTGTCGACGTCGACCCTGACCGTGCTCGAGCACGCGGGGTTCTGGTGGCACGCGTCATGGGTGCTCATCTTCCTGAATCTGCTGCCGTATTCGAAGCACTTTCACATCATTACATCGGCGCCCAACGTCTTTTTCCAGGTGCTCGAACCGCGTGGAAAGTTGCCGGACGTCGATGATATCGAGGGCAAGATCGAGCGCGACGAGCCGATTGGCGTCGCGAAAATCGAGAACCTCAGCTGGAAGCACAACCTCGATCTCTACACATGCACCGAGTGCGGACGCTGTAGCGACAACTGTCCTGCGTTCACCACGGGCAAGAAGCTCTCCCCCAAACACCTCACGCTCGCGCTCCGCGATCATCTTTATGATCTCGAAGATCAGCTGATCGGGACAGGCGGCATCGACACGGCCAAGAGTGGAGACGATGCCCACAAGACCGTGCACGGAGATCCTCCTGAGGGTGCCTATTTTAGGAAGTCACAGCACGTCGACCTTCTCCCTGACATCATCCATCCCGAGGTGATCTGGGCATGCACGACGTGTCGTGCCTGCGAAGAGCAATGCCCCGTCCAAATTTCGTATGTCGACAAGATCGTCGAGATGCGAAGGCACGAGATGATGGTGAAGAACGAGTTTCCGCCGGATCTCGCCAAGGCGTTTCGTGGTCTCGAGACCAACGGCAATCCTTGGAACTTGCCCGCGATGGATCGAGGCAACTGGACGACGGGGCTCGATCAGGAAGGCGTCACCGTTCGTTTCCTTGCGGATCACCTCGATGCAGAGGTTGTCTATTGGGTGGGCTGTGCTGCGGAATACGATGATCGCGCCAAGAAGGTTGCGCGTGCAGTTGCGAAGCTTCTCGACCACGCGGGCGTTGATTTCGCGGTGATGGGGAGCGAGGCGACGTGCACGGGGGATCCGGCGCGGCGCGCTGGCAACGAGTTCCTCTTCCAGACGTTGGCCAAGGCCAACGTCGAGACGTTGAATGGTCACGGTGTGGACAAGAAGGTGATCATCACGGCCTGCCCGCACTGCTTCAATACCATCAAGAACGAGTATCCTTCGTTCGGCGGCAAATACGATGTCGTGCACCATGCCGATTATCTGAATGGCCTCATCGCTCGGCGGAAGCTCAAGCCCGTGAAGCGGGTCGAAGCCAAAGTGACCTACCACGACAGCTGTTATCTCGGCCGCTACAATGAGATTTACGATTCGCCGCGCGAGGTGCTGCAGGCCATCCCTGGAGTGACGCTGGTCGAGCCAGCCTACTGGAACAAGCAGAAGGGGCTTTGCTGTGGCGCTGGTGGCGCGCAGTTCTGGAAAGAAGAGGAGCACGGCAAGGAGCGCGTGAACAAGAAGCGCACACTTCAGCTTCTCGACACTGGAGCTAGCAAGATTGCGACGGCTTGTCCGTTCTGTTCGACGATGATCGGCGATGGCATCGCGGGTGAAGACCAGGGCGCGTCGGTCGAAAATCTCGATATTGCAGAGCTTCTCGATCTCTCGATCGATTATTCGGAGCGATCGAACGCCGGTGACGAAGCGAACTGAGCGTGAGCCCGCTGTTCTTGCAAGCTGATGCCGTGCCCCCCGAACTACCGGGTGGCTACGGCATGGCTCTCATTCAGACGTTGTTCGCGCTTCTGGCGGTATGCGTTCTTGCGTGGGTGGTGCTGCGCGCGCTCGCGCAACGTGGGTTCGTGGGGAGGACGAAAGGCGGGCGCATTCAGGTGCTCGAGCGCACGCATCTCGATGCGAAGCGAACGCTGTGGCTCGTCGAGGTTGGAGAGAAGGTGTGGCTCATGGGCGCGGGAGATACCGGAGCGCCGGTTCTCCTTGGTGAGGTCAGGGACGATTCGAAGAAATCCTCGATCGACCTGCATTGCCTTTCATCCCCCGATGCCCCTAGCGTGAACCCGCGTCAGCCATGAGTGCCCAATCGACACATTCGGCTTTCGCGCGGTTTTCGTGGGGCGTGCTCGCGTACAACCTCGCGGTGATTCTCTGGGGTGCGTTCGTGCGCGCGTCGGGATCGGGTGCGGGATGCGGTTCGCATTGGCCCGACTGCAATGGTGAGATTGTTCCGGTCGCGCCGTCGATCGCGACGATGATCGAGTTCACCCATCGCATCACGTCAGGGCTCGCATTGGTGCTCGTGGTGGTGCAGTGGATCTGGGCGTGGAGGCGATTCGCGAAAGGGCATTGGGCGCGTCGAGCGGTGTCCGCGGCCATGTTGTTCATGGTGATGGAAGCGGCTCTTGGCGCGGGGATCGTGCTCTTCGAGTACGTCGCGGAGGATGCGTCCCTCGGGCGCGCTGGTTGGATGGCGCTTCACCTGGTGAACACCTTCCTCCTGGTGGCGGCGCTCTCGCTGACGGCGTGGTTTGCGAGCGAACGCGAGCCCATGCAGTTCGATTCGCAAGGGGGGCTCGGTCTCTGGTTTCTCATCGGCGCGTGTGCGTTGCTCGCCACTGGTGCTGCAGGAGCCGTGACGGCCCTCGGTGACACGCTCTTTCCCGCGCGAACCCTCGCTGAAGGGCTTGCTCACGATCTTTCACCCACCGCGCACTTCCTCGTGCGCCTTCGTGTGATTCATCCGATCGTCGCGACCCTCACATTCATGTACCTCGCGATGATGTCGGGTTTCGTCGCGATGCAGCGCCCCATGCCTCGTGTGAAGCGCGCGGCCACATCGCTCATTTTGGTCATGGTCGTGCAAATGGCGGCCGGGCTCTTGAACCTCGCCATGCTCGCACCCGTCTGGATGCAGCTCGTTCACCTCTTGCTCGCAGACCTTGCGTGGATCGCATTTGTTCTTTTGGGTGCTATCGCGTTCGGTTCGGCACACGTGCGGGCGGTGCCTGAGCCCATGATCGCGTAGGCTGCACGGCATGGCACAAAGGCGACTTCGTAACAATGACCCACTCGCTCGTGCGGCGCGTTGGTTTGCCCAGGGGCTCTTGGTGTTCGTGCCGACGGTCGGCACGCTCTACACGGTCTGGCTCGTCCTCAGCTGGCTCGACTCGCTCATCCCCGTTCCGATTCCGGGGCTTGGGCTTTTGCTTACATTGCTCTTGATTCTGCTGACGGGGTTTGTGGCGACCCAGGTCGCAGGGCAAGCGGCCATCGGTGTGTTGGAGCGAGCGATACAGCACTTGCCTGTGGTGAGCGTTCTTTATGCGAGCATCAAAGATCTCCTCGGCGCGTTCGTGGGCGACAAAAAGAGCTTCGATCGTCCGGCGATGGTCGCAGTGGATGATGCGAGGCAAGTGAAGCTCTTGGGGTTCGTGACCGCGGAGCAATTCGAAGACCCACGATTCAATGGATGGGTGGCGGTGTACTTGCCACAAGCCTACAACTTCGCGGGCAACGTGATCATCGTACCGAGAACTCGCGTCGAATTCGTCGACGCCGATCCCGCGCAATTCATGGCATTCGTCGTCTCGGGCGGGTTGAGCCGCCTCGGTGGTGCATCGACCGTGATCGATACAGGGGCGCTCGGCGGGCGAGCATCTCAGACGTCGATCGACCGACCTGAAAGTCGTTGATTGGTTTTGGCACGTCACAAGGGCTTCGATATGGACCGAACGCCGGGGCTTCTGGTCGATGTGATGGGATGGGCCAGTGTCGGCGGTCGAGAAACCGAAAGGGACGCTTACTCCTGCCTGTTTCGCCCCTGCGATGGACTTTTCGTGATCGACTTTACCTGATTTTTCTGCAACACACGCTGCACATTGTCAGGCACGGAATGACCGCACCGTTATCTCGTTGAGAACGGCCATCCCATTGTTCTTCGTCCCAAGATATCGAGCATCTCGAGTCGTGCCCCGAGCTCGTCATACCAGGGCTGTTCTCGAAGTGCTTCCGGCGACATGGCCCACATGAGAGTGAAATCCGTACCCTCGAAGCCATTGCGCGTGAGTGCCTCATCGGTCCGCTCCATGATCCGGTGCATGCGCCCTTCGAGTGCGAAACCAGCTTTCTCTGCGACGCGCTGACTCGCGCGATTTGCGTCATCGGTCAGAATTTGAACCCGATCGCAAGAAAGCAGTTCGATCGCGTAGATCGTGATGATCTTCACTCCGAGTGTGCACAGGCCTCGACTCGTATGTGCGCTGACGGTCCAGTATCCGATTTCGAGTCCTCGAGGATTGAGAGGCACGCGCGGATGTAATCCCATGACACAGCGAAGCTCATCGTCACCTTCTTCGAACAATCCGAACTGCAACTCGTGCCCAGTGAGATTGTCGTATTCGACTCGTTTGAGTCGCGCGACTTGCCCAAAGAGTGTATTGGGGAAGTGCGCCCAAGGCATGAAGCGCCGCAGTTCCGGCAAGCTCGAGTCGACCGCGCGAACGACGAGCTGTGCGTCGCTCACGCGGAGTGGCCGCATGAGCAACGCCTTCTCTCCATCGCGTCGTAGTCGGAGGAGGCTTGCTGGATTGTCGCGATTGATAGCAATCTCTTCGTGAAACCCACTCATGGCTCTTGAGTGGTAGCAGATGATTCTCGTCCGGCGCGTGCGACGAAGATGCCGGCGCCGAGAATCAATGCAGCTCCGAAGAACGCGCGCTCGTCGAGCGACTCCTCCCACATGAGCCAACCGACGAGGCAGGCGACGAGCGGCTCGAGGAGCGCGAGCACGGATGCGCGCGCCGAACCAATCACGACGAGCCCGCGGGCGAATGCGATGTTGGCGACGACACCTAAGAGCAACGCAGCGAACGCAATGATGCCCACGTCACTCGACCCGATGCTCACGGGCGTGATGAACGCGAGAGGCAAAAGGAGCAGCGCCGCGCCAAAGGAATGGAGCCCCATGGTGCGGGCTGCGCCGATGGCGATCGTCAATCGTCGCGAGAGAAAGACATTCGCCGCGTAGGCGAGGGCGCTCATCAAACCAAACACCGCACCCGTCTGGACATCTCCGTCGAGCGCGCTCGCTTCCCACGGTCGGAGCACGAGGCCGATGCCGCAAACGGCGATGATCGCTGCGAAGGCGGCGCCTCGCACACGTTGCCCATCGATGAACGGCGCGGCGAGCGCAACGAAGATGGGGGCGAAGGAATGGGTGAGCACGGCGACCGCGACCGAGGTGACGCTCATCGCGTAGAAGAACGTGCCGACGTTGATCGCATCCGAGAGCGCAAAGACACCGAGCAGGGCGTATGTGGAGGCGCTCCATCGCGGCTCGGAGTCCATGCGAAAAAGAGGCAGCGCTCCGAATCCGACGAAGATGAAGACCAAGAATGAGCTCCACGCTGCCGGCAACGCCGCCGGGCGCAGAAACAAGCTCCACATGCCCCATGCGCATGCGGCAGAGGCGACGAGGACTGCGCCGCGGATCATGGTGGGCTCAAGCGGGCTTGCCTCGAGCCCACTCGGCCTCCAGAGGATGGCCTTCCCCTGGGAGCAAATCGGCATCGAATACGTCGGCGAATCGCCGCTCACAAGCGTCCATGACTTCGTCCATGGGCACGGGCTTTCCGAGCTCACGTTCGAGCGATGTCACGCCTTTGCCGCGGATTCCGCATGGAACGATGACCGAAAAATGATCGAGGTTCGTCGTCACGTTGAATGCGAATCCATGCATCGTGACCCAGCGACTGATTCGAACTCCGATCGCTCCGATCTTTCGATCTCCGAGTTCGTCGTCGCGGAGCCAGGTTCCGTTGAGCCCTTCGATGCGCTCTGCGCAGAGTCCGTAATCTGCCGAGATCCCAATCATCATCTCTTCGAGATCTCGGACGTAGCGTCGCACGTCACGTCGATCCGGAGAGAGGTCGACGATGGGATAACCCACGAGCTGTCCCGGACCGTGGTAGGTCACATCGCCTCCGCGCCCGGTCTCGTGGAGGTCGAGGCCGCGCTCGGCGAGCATCTCTTTCGCGAGCAGAACGTTGCCCACTTTTGCGCCGCGACCAAGGGTGATCACCGGGTCGTGTTCGAGCAGCAACAACGTGTCGGGAACACGACCTTCGGCACGCGCATTCTGCAGGCGCTCTTGAAGCGCGTGTGCCTCGGCGTAGGGCATGCGACCCAGTCGATGGACACGGACAAGCCTACGAACGGACGAAGTCGTGGTGGATGGGGATTTCATCGGACGAAGGGTGAGCCCCGTACTCGTTCCATAGCGCGGAGGACGCGTCGAACGCCTGTTGAACGAAAGGAAGCCCTTCATGATGCGATCCTTTCTGCGAATTGCACGACGGTCTCGGATGAACCGAACGACCGACGTGCGAATATCACAGAAACGTCAATTTAGGGCAATTTTGTCATCGGTTGCCCTACACGCTCGGGCGCGGGGCACGGTTGTTCGTGTGAATCGCGTGTCCGAGCGCTTGATGGAACGCCTCCATGACGCCCTCACCAAGGGTCGGGTGCGGATGCACCGTCATCGCGACGTCTTCTGCAAACGCACACATCTCGATGGCCAAGGTCGCTTCACTGATGAGGTCGCTCGCTTCGGGCCCGACGATCGCGACACCCAAGACCTCGTTCGTCTTTTCATCCAAGATGACTTTGACGAAGCCCTCGGTGCTGTCGATCGCCATCGCGCGGCCGAGCACGCTGAACGGGAACTTCCCGAGCTTGACGGCGCGACCTGCGGCCTTTGCCTCGCGCTCGCTCATGCCTGTGGTCGCGATCTCGGGCTCGGTGAAGATCGCGCTCGGCATCGCACGCCAATCGCGCAGCGCCTTCTTGCCTCCGATGACTTCCGCCGCGATCTCGCCTTCCTTCGTCGCTTTGTGGGCGAGATAAGGAGGGCCGCTGACATCGCCGATGGCGTAGATGCCTTTGACGTTCGTCTCGAGCCGATCGTCGACGAGCACGTGTCCACGTGCGTCCAATTTTACGCCGACGTTCTCGAGGCCGAGACCTGGGCCGTTCGGGCGGAATCCAATGGAGACGAGCACTTTGTCGGCTTCGATCGACCGCTCTTTGCCGCCCTCCATCTCGACCGTGAGCGTGGCCTTCTTGCCCTTGACCGTGAGCGACTTCGCTTTGGTCTTGAGGAGCACCTCGCCTCCCGCTTTTTCGAACGCCTTCTGGACGACCTGCACGAGATCGGGGTCCGTCGCGCCGAGCAGTTGGTCGAGCAATTCGACGATGATCACCTTCATGCCGAGCTTCTGGTAGACCATGCCCAGCTCCATCCCGATGACGCCGCCACCGACGACGACCATCGTGCCCTTCGCTTCGCGAAGAGAGACGGCCTGTCGCGCCGTGATGACGACGTCTCCATCGATGGGAAGGTGCGGCAGCTCGATCGGGGTCGCGCCCGTCGCGATCACGATACCGTTCTTGGCGTCGAAGCTCTCCTTCGAGCCGTCGGCTTTCGTCACCTCGACCGTTTTGGGTCCGGTCACGCGCGCTGTGCCCATGACGATCTCCCCGCCATTGGCCTTGACGAGCTGGGCCACTCCGCCGGTGAGCTTCTTGACGATCCCTTCCTTCCAATCCTGCATTTTGCCGACATCGATCGCGAGGCCTTGCGCCGTGATGCCCATCTTCTCGGCATGCTGAATGCGCTCGTACAAACCTGACGCGGCGATGAGCGCTTTGCTGGGGATGCAGCCCCAGTTCAGGCAGACCCCGCCCATGTATTCTTTCTCGACGACCAACACTTTTTGCTTGAGTTGGCCAAGGCGGATAGCGCACGGGTAACCGCCGGGGCCGCCGCCGATCACGATCGCATCGAAGCTCTTATTCACGTCTCATCACTCCTGGGTCGAATGAAGTACTACAGGATCGCGCTCCGCGCGATCCTGTAGAGTCGTTTCTTTTCGGAGGGTCTGATGCAGACCCTCCCCCC
>CAYZTA010000040.1:0-56609 GCA_964481145.1 uncultured Sandaracinus sp. | reverse complement strand
GTAGCGAAATTCCTTGTCGGGTAAGTTCCGACCTGCACGAATGGCGTAACGACATCCCCACTGTCTCGGCCAGCAACTCAGCGAAATTGTATCGGGGGTGAAGATACCCTCTACCCGCGGCAAGACGGAAAGACCCCATGAACCTTTACTGCAACTTGACAGTGAGGCTCGGGACAGTCTGCGTAGGATAGGTGGGAGACTTTGAAGTCGGGGTTCTGGCCTCGATGGAGTCAACGTTGAAATACCACCCTGGCTGTTCTGGGCTTCTAACCGACATCCATGATCTGGATGCGGGACACTGTCTGGTGGGCAGTTTGACTGGGGCGGTCGCCTCCTAAAAAGTAACGGAGGCGCGCGAAGGTACCCTCAGGCTGATTGGAAACCAGCCGTAGAGTGCAAACGCACAAGGGTGCTTAACTGTGAGAGGGACACCTCGAGCAGGTGCGAAAGCAGGCGTTAGTGATCCGGTGGTCCCGTATGGAAGGGCCATCGCTCATCGGACAAAAGGTACTCTGGGGATAACAGGCTGATTGCGCCTGAGAGTTCATATCGGCGGCGCAGTTTGGCACCTCGATGTCGGCTCATCGCATCCTGGGGCTGGAGCAGGTCCCAAGGGTTTGGCTGTTCGCCAATTAAAGCGGTACGCGAGCTGGGTTTAGAACGTCGTGAGACAGTTCGGTCCCTATCTGCCGTGGGCGTAGGATACTTGAGAGGAGCTGTTCATAGTACGAGAGGACCTGAACGGACGTACCTCTAGTGTACCGGTTGTCACGCCAGTGGCATAGCCGGGTAGCCATGTACGGAACGGATAACCGCTGAAAGCATCTAAGCGGGAAGCCGGCCTCAAGACCAGGTATCCCGGGACGCAAGTCCCCTGAAGGCCCCTTGAAGACTACAAGGTAATAGGCGGGGTGTGGAAGCGCAGCAATGCGTGGAGCTGACCCGTACTAATCGGCCGTGCGGCTTGACCTACCTCTAAGGCAAACGTCGAAAGATTCGAGATCAGGGTTGGGAGTAAGAGCGCCAGTCGGGAATGACTGTGCGTATCGCCCGACCCGCGAGAGCAAGAAAACGTTCTTCGGTTCGGGTTCACGCTTCCAAGCCTTCCGGTGGCTACGTCGGAGGGGCCATACCCGATCCCATCCCGAACTCGGAAGTCAAGCCCTCCAGAGCCGATGGTACTGCTCGCGTGAGTGAGTGGGAGAGTAGGACGCCGCCGGGTCTATTTTAGAACCCCGCATCGCGAATCATCGCAATGCGGGGTTCGCCTATTCCGTCATCCGTGGTAGCAGTTCGATGTGATTCAAAGGCGAATAGCCATCCCACTCGCGATTTTTGCCATCAGCCTGGTGCTTGGTGGCGTTGCGATATGGCTGTTTCTCCCAACATTGATTTCACGTGAACTGGTTTCGAGGGCGGAGCAGCGAGGCTTTTCATGTGCTGTCGCTCGAGTCCGTATCTCTCTCGAAGAGATCGTCCTCGAAAGGATCGAGATCAGAAGTCCTGGTGGAGCGATCGAGGCACACCTGGATGAAGTTTTGTTGGACGCAGGGCCAATCTCATTGGCGATCGAGAGAATGAATGCTCTTCACACGATCGTGATTCGTGGAGGACGCATTCGAATCGATAGCGCCGCAGAAGAATTCGCCTCTTTGGTGTCTCGCAGGACACAGCGCAGCGATGAGCCTCTGGAGGAGACGAATGCGAGATCGCTTCCAGCGATGCATGTCGAAGGAGTCTCGTTCGAGCTTCGCGATGAAGTCGGGCCTCTATTTTTGGTCGAGGCATTGGAGATCCTTGTTTCGGATGGAACCGTGGCCGGTTCTGGCCAACGGCTCACTGTGGGGTCTCACCCAGACGATTCAGTTCGGATTGGAATGGCCGAGTTTTCGGGTTCGTTGCGAGAACGGGTCGTCGATCGAATCGAAGTGCGTGAGGTCGCGGTCGATCTCGCGGAGTCGGAATCGGAGCATTCCTTTTCAGATCGTGTGGCCGTATTTCGGCGCAAGCTGGGTGGAACGAGGGATTTCCCGCAGACCGGTGAAGAACCTGGAGATCGCGGGCAAAATCTCTCCTTTCTTGGCGATGCGTTCAGCGCGAGGATGAGCGGACTTGCGCTGCGTAAGAGAACTCCCCACGGGACGCGGGATCTGCTGACAGATCTCGAGTGTGAAGTGGTGAGAGAAGAAGAGGCTTTGAGAACCCGCGGCCACGGCCAGCCGGAGCTCGGAGGGCGTCTCCGATGGAATCTGCGGGTGGAGCCTGCTGAGTTGCGAGTGACGGGTGAACTCGAATTGGAGCGGGTGGCCCTCGCGATCTTCGAACCGATCGTGCCGGATGAGCTTCCGTTGTATCGGCCAGAGGATACGCGGCTCGACGGGGCGCTGCAGATCGTGAGTCATGGTGAGATGCTCGAGGGCAATGGGCGCCTTGTCGTGCATGATCTGGCGATTTCTTCTCCGCGCATAGCGCCTCTTCCGGTCACGGCGATCGCTCTCGAGATCGAAGGCGCCGCGAAATTTTGGCCCGAACGAAGGAGACTCGAGCTCACTCGTTTGGAGTTGGATTCAGGAGCTGCCAGCGCCGTGATCGTCGGGGCGCTGGAATGGACCGCCGATCACTATTTGATCGATCTGGATGCGCGTCTTCCTCCAACGCCGTGTAGCGACGTGGTTTCGGCGATTCCACGAGATTTTCTTCAAGAATTGAACGGATTTTCTCTTCGCGGCAACTTCGCCGGAAATGTGTTGGCCCATCTCGATTCTCGCGATCTCGATTCGAGCGTTCTATCGATTCGAGTCGCGGACGGGTGTGAGTTCGAAGCTGTGCCGACACTCGCAGATCTGGGACGATTCAGAGGTCCTTTTGTGCATCGTGTCGAGGAACCCGACGGAACTGTATTCGAGATGACGACGGGGCCTGGCACTCCGGAGTGGACTTCGATTCATGAAATCAGTCCTCTGATGCTGCATGCCGTTTTGGGTCACGAGGACGCGGGGTTCTTCCGGCATGGAGGGTTTTCGACGTTTTCGATTCGGGAGGCTCTCGTTCGTAATTTGCGAGAGGGGCGTTATGTGATGGGGGCATCGACGATTTCGATGCAGCTCGTCAAAAATGTTTTTTTGAGACGCCAGAAGACGCTCGCCCGCAAGGTGCAGGAGGTGCTGCTGACTTGGTGGATCGAAAGCGCATGGCCCAAAGAGACGATCCTCGAGCTTTATCTCAACGTGATCGAATACGGACCTTCGGTGTACGGCATCCGGAACGCTGCGATGCATTATTTTGGGGTGTCGCCGGCGGAGTTGTCACCTGCGCAAGCTGCGTATCTCGCGTCGATCTTGCCCAATCCACGCCGTTATCATGTGCATTGGGAAGAGGGCGCTCTTCCCCCCTCGTGGGTGGGACGGATCTCCCGGTTTTTGAGGGTGTTGGGAGATCGAGGGCGCTTCGATTCGACCGCTGTGGCCGAAGGGATCGAGGAGCTCGCGGCGTTTCGTTTTCATCGTGAGGGCGCTGTACTTCCCGAGCCTCGCGAGTTCGGGGGGCACGCTGCCGAGCTCCCCTTTCAGTCGACTTTTCGCGGCACCGATGTGATGTGGGACGAAGCACTCGATGGAGAGGTGATCGTTCACGATGAATCCATCTCAGATCCTTGATGGAAGCTGAATCTGCTGTGACTGAGCGCAACGGGGAGCTGAGTCCGGTCGTGCGTCATCGTGGTTTCGTTTGCGGTGCGATCGTGCTGCTCGCGATTGGGTTCGCGCTTCAAATTCCAAAGCTCGAGACGCGATTTGCCCCTGAAGAGTTGGTGCGCCTGGAGGATGAAACCCGGGCGGCGACCCATGAGATGGTGCGTGACTTCGGGCAGGACGAGGAAGCATTGATCGTGCTTCTCGAAGCGCCTGACGTGCTCGCTCCGAGCATGATCGAATGGTCGCATGACGTCGCAGAGTTCTTCGAAGCACAGCCTGCGATTGCGCGCGTCGAGAGTCTTGGGACAACGCCGTTGCCACATGTTCGTTTGGAACAGAGCGAGACACTCGAATCCCTTTCGCTCGTGGGCGAGGAGGAACAAGTCCGCCGAGATCGGATCGAAGAAGCGGTGAGCATGGCGATCGAGGCCGATCCCATGCGGTTTCCACTGGGGCTCGTGTCGCTGTCCGAGCGCGGTGCGCCCGTGGTCGAGATCGCACCCATCGTGGCGGCAGGTCCAGTCTCGAATGTCGAGCGGCGCACCATCCTCGATGTCGTCGAGAGAAATGCGCTGATTCGACGTCGCCTCGTGAGTGAGAATCGCCGGGCGTTGATCGTCGCGGCCATTGTTCATCCCAATGCGACGGAGCAAGCGCTTACAGAGACGGTGAACGCCGGACTCGTGCGGATACGTGATGCTCCCCCACCTTCCGGAGGGCGGGCACACCTCGCGGGATTGCCTGTGATGCGTGTGACCATGGTCAGCGAGCTCACGGCGGATCAGGTGCAGTTGATCACACTGGCGGCGATCGGAAGTTTTCTGGTGCTCATTTTGGGGATGCAAACGCTGGTGGGCGTGGTGCTTCCGATGAGCGTGGTCGGCATCACGCTCGCGATGACGATGGGCGGAATGGCGATCGCGGGGGAGCCGATCAACTTGCTCACCAACGTGATTCCACCTTTGCTCGTGACGATCGGTCTTTCGGATGCCGTGCACGTGGTGCTGCGCTATCGCGATGAACGCGACGGCGGAAATGTCGATCGCCAGCTCGCCGCATCGCGGACGCTCGCGTGGATGTGGCGGCCGTGTTTGGTGACCGCATCGACGACCGCGATAGGATTCATCGCGCTTGTTTTCGATGGTAATTCGATCCTGATCCGATTCGGCTTGATCGCGGCGATCGGCACCATGATCTCGTATGCGGTGACCGTCTTGTTCGTGCCCGCATCCCTGCCTTCGTTCGATGGGGTTTCGGTTTCGCAGGACGAGAGAGAGCGGGTCATGCCCGCGAGGGAGCATCTCGATCGATTCGTGTTTGCGTTGGCGCGTGCGACGTCGAATCGGCCTTGGGTGACGATTGGTATTGCGGCGTTCCTCTTCGTCGGGTCACTCATCGCATCACGTGATGTGGTGGTCGATAGCCGATTGCTTGATCAGTTCGATTCGAATTCGGAGATCGCAGAGGTGACGCGCGTGCTCGAGCGTGAGCTCGATGGTGTTCGTGGGCTCTCGATTGGGGTGGCGCGAGATGCAGGGTATTTTTGGAGCCCGGAGGGGATCTCCGAGCTCGAGGAATTGAGTGGATGGTTGCGAACCGAGCCCACGGTGTTGCGTGCGACGACGCACGCGGATTGGCTGCATGAAGCCTGGGCTTTGATCACGGGGGATGCGCGTGCCCGAGAGGAGGCGTTTCGCTCCGAATCGCAGGCACGCGCACTTCATTCGTTGATTGCTTCAGGATCCCGTGATCCGCTCTCGCGATTCGTGACTGAAGATGGCTCGCGCGTTCGGATCGAGGTGCGGCTTCGGGATGACGGAGCACACCGGATTCTCGATTTGCTCGATCGGTTCGAACAAAAGGCGCGCGCTCTTGGGGTGACGAATGTGACGTTCAGCGGTGAGGCTTGGGATGCGTCGCGCGGGCTCACTCGGATTACGGATTCGCTCGGTGGTTTGGCGTCCGCGATTGTGATGATTTTCGTCGTGATGACGATGCTTTTTCGAAGTTTGCGGCTCGGTCTGCTCAGTGTTCCACCCAATGCACTGCCGCTCGTCATGACATTGGCGTATATGGCGTTTCGCGAGATTCCGCTGCATGCAGGTACGATCATCGCGTTCACGGTGACCGTGGGCTTGGCTGTCGATGGCGCGACACACGTGATCGCGCGATTTCGCGAGGAGAGCGAGCGAGGGGCTTCAGGGCAAGAGGCGCTCGTCCGCACGATGGTGATGAGCGGTCGAGGGGTGGTGCTCTCGACGGCGACTCTCTTGGTGGGATATGGCGCGCTCTTGCAGAGCGCGTTCGAACCTGTGCGATTGTTTGGCGAGCTCTCTGCGGTTGCGATGGCATTCGCGCTGATCGCACAGCTTCTTCTACTGCCGGCTTTGCTCGCCGCTTTCGCGAAGCGAGATCAAAGGCCGACTCGGCCGAGCAGCGTGATTTGATAGCTCTCGATCGCAGGCCAAATATCGAGCGTTGCAACGAAGCCAAGAGCAAGGAAGGTGGCGCTTGCTTCGACGCGCAAGCCGGCTGTGCGCGCATACATTTCGTGATCCGTGACGCGGATGGGAACGCCGAGCCCGAGCGAGAGGCTAGGAATGAGCACCATGGACCAACTCGCGATTTCGACCTGTGGCGTGATGATCACCTGACGTTCGAAGTCCGAATCGACGGCGAGAGAAACAAGGACGAATTCTCCAAGCCCCAAGGTGTATCCCACACGGGCTCGGACACCTGCATCGATGGTTCCGCCGAGGGCGAGAAAGGGGCCGCCATGACGAACGAAATTGGCGCGATGACCCCGAGAGAGTTGGAGTGTGATCTCGCGATGTGTGCTGTTTTGGGATGATGAATACGTAAATACGAGTGCGTCTTCGGAGCTCTTCAAGTCGGCGCTTCCGAACCAACCGTGTGGAACCTGCACTTCGATGGAAGTGGGGCCCACGCTGGCGAAGCGGAGGTCGTCGGGGCGAATCCAGACGAAGCCTCGGCTGACGCTTTGCCATGAGTCACCCAGGACAGGGTGCCGTGCGGCGACGGGATCGAGCGTGGGAAGGAGCTCGCCGCCGAGAGCTCCGGTGAAATTGCGCTCGAGGTGGAGCGTCGCTCGCAACTCGAGAGTCGTCGATGTCTGAGGTGGAACGACGATGGCGAGGGGGCGCAGTCGAGGAAGCTCCTCGAGCGAGGTGCCCGCGAGCAAGAGCTCCGCATCGAGGTCTTGAGGCCAAGTGAGGAGGATGTGTGCGGTCCGGGTATCGGTGCTCGCGTGGCGCAGCTCCCATTGGACTCGAAGTGCGCATTCCAACTGATCGGGGGTGCTCTCGTTGCATTCGAGGCGCACACGTTCGTTGACGAGCTCGATGCCGCTCGAGGACGTAGCGCGAATCGATCCAAGGCGGATCGATTCGGCATGTGCCAACGGAGCAAACGAAAGAATCGTGACCGCGATCGCTATTCGTAGAAAGGACACGCTCGATCGAATTTCAGAGCGAAGTGTTGCGCAGACGCCAGAAATACTGACCGTTATCGGCAGCCACTCGGATGCCGGGGCAGCCTGATTGATCGAGGCCTGCGAGTGCCGTGACCGTTGTACGTTGACCCACCCAGGGTTGCATTTCTTGCGTCCAGTTGGTGTCGAGATTGGCGGTGCCCCCTTGTCCGTCCGGTCCACTCCACGGCGTGTGCACACCAAGGACGAGGCTCGTGCCCACCGTGACAGATCCGTAATTCGGTACGGCCATTCCACACTCTTGTGGAATGCCGCCACCTGCGATGACCCCACCCGTGTTGGGAATGGGCATGGCCTGGCCGAGTGATGCGGAGGTTACGTGCATGAGCTCAGTGAAGCCGATCGTATAGGCCGCTCCGGCTTGGGATGAGCTGTATGTGCCGATCCAGACTCGATGCTGACCCAGGCCCAACGGGCCGGACACGTGCGGGTTGAGGCCTTCCGTATCATCGTTACAGGCGAACGTTCCATCCGCGCGCTGCACCACGAGCGTCGTATCGGCGTTTGAATTCACGATGATCCGCAAATTGGCGAACGGACTTGTGGTGTTGAGGATCACGTTGGGCTGCGCGGCGATGTAACCGCGGCATTCCGCGCTCATCCCACTCGCCGCAATCGGACCTCCGGCGGTGCCTCCTGAAGTTTGTGGATCGGGGATGAAGCCAGGAGCGATGGTGATGACGACTGGTCCTGCGGTGGGTGCTTGCACGATCGGCGGGGTGGATCCTCCAAAAGGATCGGGCGTGGGGGTCGGCTGCGGGCCACTCGTCGGCAATCCCCCAAAGCAGCAACCTTCCACCCCCAACATGGCCACCGCAATCGTCATGACGACCAACCATCGCTTGAGCATGTCCCTCGCCTCTCCCTCTTCCGTACCTATGGAATCCGCCCGAGAGTACGCCATGACGAGGCGTTCTTAACGAGAATTTGCGTTTTGTGATCAGGGGGTTTGTGCCATCCCGTCGAGGTCGTGCGGGGACAGGGAGCGTTGTTCTGTCAGTCCGAGAACATAGGGGATGGGTGCGGGTGGTTCTGCGTAGGTCCCTACCCAGATTCGATGTCGACCCGCTGGAAAAGAAGTTTCGATGCTGGGATCGAGCCCGTCGCTGTCGTCATTGCAGAGCACACGTCCGTTCTCGAGTTGCACCACGAGAATGGCGTCGTCTTGCATGTGAGCGAGCACCCGCAAGGCGGGGATGGGACGATCGAGCTTGAGGATCAATGAGGGCTGTGCGGGGACGAAACCAGGGCAATCATCGATCAAGGTGTCCGCGGCAATGACGCCCCCGCCCATGCCGTGACGGATGATGGGATCGGGTTGGAAGCCCGGCTCGATGCTCAAAAGCGGCGCGGTTTCGGTGGGCGCGACCTGAACGGGGGGGCTGGGGAGGCTTCTTGCCGTACCGTTGCGAGAGCCTTCCGATACGACGATGGTTGGGCTCGCGCTCCCACTCCCACCGGCGCTCTCGCTGGGTATAGGAGATGGGACGTGTGCACACGCGAAGAGAAACACAAATGGGAGAGGGCGCCACATATTCTGCTGAGCCTACGCGTTATTCGGGATCTTCTCCCTCGGGGGGAGCCGAGCCCAGTCGACGAACATGTCTGACGAGGGCTTGGACGCCTGCGGAGTTCAAACGATCTCCGAAGGAGGGCATGAAACCGCCGCGACCGTCGCGAATCGCCCGCGCGATGTCATCGTCACTGCGCGACGACTGGAAGTCGTCGGTGGTGAAGTCTGCGATGGGCGCGACGGGAGGTCGCCCTTCACCATCGCCTCGTCCAGTCGGACCGTGGCAGCTCGCGCACATCGAGCCGAAAAGCGCTGTAGCTGCGCGGATTTCGGTCTGTAGAGGGGTTGCGTCCTCCGGAGGCGCGGCACGAGTATCATCCGACGCAGCGCTGGGGCCGCGATGATCGGACGGCTGCCACTCACGCAATTCTGGCTGCGGCTCGCCACACGCGCTTATACCCAAAGCCAGCGCAAGCAAGAGTCGTTTCGAGACACACACGCCGCATCCATAGGCGGAGCAGGTGCGGGCCGCAAGCCAGACGTTTCGCGTGTCTCGATGGTGCAGAGCGGTGATTCGAGTATGGTGCGGTTCGATGCGCACTTGGGGTTATCGCGTTGTACGCGCCGCGTTCATGGCGATCGTGGCGGGTGTTCTCTACGAGGTTCTCGATCGGCAAGGGCTTGTGTCGTGGTTCTTGCCGATCGTGGGGATCGTTTTTTTATTGTGGTTCGCAGAGCAAGCGCGCCGTGTGTGGGTGCGACGTAAAAAGGTGGCTGACTGGGATCGTTGGGAAGCGACGATCTTCGAGCCCAGCGCGCGAAACCACGCGATCGCGGAGGTGCAGAGAGCTCTCGCTCGTTCGAAACGTTTCGGGGCGCGCCTACGCCAGGAGCAGGCTCATCTTTCGGTCATATTGGCGGAGCTCCTCGATGCGAGTGGTCGGGCACCAGAAGGCATTCGCGTGCTCGCCCAGATCGATTTGGATGCGCTTTCCCCGTCGCGCGCGGTCGTCGTACGACATGCGAAGACGGTTCTTTATCTTTCGGCTGGGCTGCTCGATGAGGCCGAGACGGTGCTCGCCACGCGTGCGCCGGAGAGCGGTGAGCCCGACATGGACGCACGTCTCGATTTGCTCGGTGGGATGATCGCACTCGAACGGGGCAACCCCGAAGTGGCGTTGGAGGTCGCTGACGCCGTCGAGAAGCGGTTGCCCAACGATGAATCGCTGCAAGCCGAGCTACGCGTCTTACGTGCCGCCGGGCTCGATGCGAAAGGAGAGCACGATCGAGCGCTCGGGATTTTACGAACGCTCGACCCCGACATGCTCGCAGTGCTAGCGAAGCTCGGTCCGGAACGGGTGCGACCTTTGGCGATCGCTGCGCAGCAAAGTTGAGCTCAATTGGGCGACAGGGCCACCGCGATTCCGAAGAGCGCAGGAATCAACGCTGAAAACAGAACTACTCCAATCCAGAAACCGCCGTTGTCGTTCACCGGATGCTGAGACATCGTGACCCTCCAAAAGTCGCGGGACTCTAGCACGATGTGCTCTGCTGGCGATCGAAACACCAAGAGCCTCTATCGAGGAGGTTGTTGGAGAGCTCTTCGTCCGAACATGAAGGTCCATGAGCACGCGGGACATCATCACTCCCATCGAGCAAATCGACCTTTCGCTTCGGCAAGCAGAGCAGTTTTATTCGCTCGATCTCGTGGGAGAGGCCATCGCCCGCTTTCATTACGCGCTCTGCCGCTGCGAAGCAGAAGTGCATCGAACGCACGACGAGCACGTGAAACGCGAGCTCTCGGCCAGGAGTCTCTATGCAGCCCAGATGCTCGAGCGGCTGGGCGCGCTATCTTGGAAGCACTCATGATGCATGCAGGGCGTCGCTGGTGGCTCGTATTGCTTGCGTGGACGCCATGGTTGGCGATCGCGCAAGACTCCCCGCCAGCGCCGGAAGTCGATCCGACGATGCATCTCGCCACGGGGTTCCTTCCCGATCCCATGGCGATCGATGGGAGCGTGGAGGGCATCCGCCCAGCGGCCTCGTTTTCCTCGGAATGCAATGGGTTTGTGGGCGAATCCCCCAATCATGTGCTGACGCTCGACAGCCGCTTCGGATACCTGCGTGTGTTTGCCATGTCCGAGGTCGATCTCGTGTTGGCCGTGCGCACGGCTTCAGGCGAGTGGATGTGCAGCGATGATCGTTTCGGCACTCATCCTGCGATTGAAGGGCGACTTTTTCCTGGTCGTGTCGAAGTTTGGGTGGGAACGCACAATCCTGGTGCTCGTGCGGATTACACGCTTCGAATCACCGAGACGCGCAGCATTCGACCCGGTATCGGCGCTGAGATGGTGGCCGGGGACACCACGACGTTGGCTCGTGATGTGGGCCTCGAGGTCGAGGCGACAGAGGGGCTGTTCGATCCCATCCAGCTGCGTCGTGGCTTCCTTCCAGATCCTCAATTCCGTGAGGGCACCGCAGGAGGCACCGTGGATGCGGGAGCTCTTGGAGGAAGTTGCCGAGGTTACGTGACCGCGCGTCCGACGCATGTGATTACGCTGCTCGTGCCGTTCGATTTCATGCAGCTTTATCTCGAGATCCCTCCCGATGTGCCCCGTGAGCTGACCCTCATCGTGCAGACACCCGACGGTCGCTTTCTTTGCGACATTGGGACCCGAGCGCTCCCCGATGTGTTTCAGGAGAGCTGGTCTGAAGGCGTGTATCGGGTTTGGGTTGGAACCGTCCTCGAGGGCACCACGCGCCAGCATCGGCTGGGGATCACGGAAATCCGCCGCGTACGCTGAGATGTTCCTCGGGCGAGATGATATAGAGCGCGAGCCGTCCGCTCACTTGGCTCGGTAGACGATCATGCCGTGGGTGAGATCATAGGGGCTGAGCGCCACGGTGACGCGGTCCCCGAGAATCACGCGGATTCTGTATTTGCGCATTCGTCCGCAAAGCTGGGCTCGCACGACGGCGCCGGCATCCGTCTGAATCTCGAACTGCCCACCCGCAAAGACCTGTGAGATGACGCCGTCCAGTTTGACGTGATCATCACGATCGTTATCTTCCTCGTCGTATTCTCTTCGCTTTCTTGCCATGAATGCTCCTTCGGCCCGGCCGCTGCCAAGCCATTCGTCGTCTCGGGCGCGCCTATATAATGATTTTGACGCGATACCGCAACGGCACGCGGTTTGATTGTGCGTCTACCCGCGGTGAAGAGCGCGGAGAATCCCTGCGGGATCGTTGGTGATGATTCCATCGATACCGATTCTTGCCAGCCTCTGTGCTTCGATGGGGCAATCCACTGTCCATGCGTTCACGAAGAGCCCGCGGGCATGCCATCGGGCCATGGAGCGCGAATCGCAAGCCCGATGGTGTGGATGGAGCCCTTCGGGGCGAAGGGCGCGGATGAGCCCAGCGGCGCGAACCATGCCGGTGTGCTCGAGATCAAATAAGAAAGCGTGCGTCATGGGTGGGCCCAAAATGCGCAAACCTGCCAAAATTCCAGGCCAAAACGAGGAAATGACGAGCTGTTCGCGCTCGCGAGGATGTCTTTTGGAGAGCAGCTTCGAAACCGCACGAACGAGGGACCATCGATTCGGGACGTCGCCTTTGACCTCGATGTGGATGCGGGCTTCGAGAGGGCATAGCGAGTCCAACACCTCGTCGAGGGTCGGGATCACGTCGCCCCCCACGTCGATGTGCCGAAGGACATGGGCATCGAGCTCAGCCACTCGCCATGGGCGACCTGCGACGCGCGTCAAATCAGGATCGTGGACGACGACGACGATGCCATCTCGGCTCAACCGAACATCGAGCTCGACACCGTCGGCGCCTTCCGAGAGCGCAAGCGCGAACGCGCGTTGAGTGTTTTCGGGTGCTCGGGAGGTGCCACGATGACCATATACGAGAGGGCGGCGCGTGAACATAGAAGGTGCGAGTCTCACACTTGGCACGAGTGGGTGATGAAAGGAAACAGGAGTCTATGAGCAGCCATTTCGAAGTCATCGGCGGCGAGCCCGTCCTCACCGCGATCATCGACGAGTTCGTGGATCGGATGGCGCGCGACATCATGATTGGTTTTTTCTTCGCGCGCGTCGATCTTCGGCGTCTGAAGGCCAAAGAATACGAGCATGCTGCGGAGCATTTGGGTGGACCCGTGGTGTACAGCGGCCGGCCGTTGCGCGCGGCGCATGGTCGAATGCGCATCTTTGGGGGGCATTTCGCGCGAAGGAAAGAGATCTTGCGTCAGGTGCTGGTCGCTCATGGCGTGCCAGACGACATCCAGCAAGCATGGCTCGATCACGTGGAGTCACTTCGGGCGGAAGTGACGACCGACTCAGCGAGTCAGTGCCGATGAATCTCTGTCTCGGGGTCGGGTAAAACGACGCGACCGAGGCTGATCCCAGCGAGCGCTGCGAGCGCAGAGCCGATGAGGATCGCGAATTTGGCGGCGTCGAGGGTCGCGCCTTCGAACGCCAGTTCGGCGATGAAGAGGCTCATGGTGAACCCGATGCCGCCGACGAGTCCGACCACGAAGATGCCGCGCCAAGTGATGCCACGCGGCAACTTCGCTGCGCCGAGTTGGACGAGAACGAAGATGCCTAGCGTGATGCCGAGCGGTTTGCCGATCGTGAGGCCCAGAATGACGCCGGCGAGCAATGGGATGGAAGCGCTGTCGAGCGTGACCGACGAGAGTGATACCCCTGCGTTGGCGAGCGCGAAGAGCGGCATGATGACGTAAGCGACCCATCGATGCAGTGCATGTTGAAGAGAATCGACGGGCGCCACGAACTCGCGTTGCGCCTCCGCGAGGAGATCGAGCTGCTCGCTCGAGGGCTCTTCTTCGCGGTGAACCTCTTCGACGATGTGCATGAATGCGCTGCGATCGAACCAGGCCTTGACCGGTGTCAAGAGCCCGATGATCACACCTGCCAACGTGGCGTGGATGCCGGCTGTGTGAATGCCGTACCAGACGACGAGTCCGGGGCCGATATAGAGCCACGCGCGGCGAATGCCGGCCCATTGCATCGTCAAAATACCGACAATTCCGATGGCAGCGACCGCCAGCCCCATCGGCTCGAACGATGAAGAATAGAAAAGCCCGATGACGAGGATTGCGCCGACATCATCGATCACCGCGAGGGCGAGCAAGAGCACACGCAATGCAAAAGGCACACGCTTGCCGAGCAACGTGAGGATGCCCACCGCAAACGCGATGTCGGTGGCCATGGGGACGGCCCAACCCGATGCGTTTGGACGTCCTGTGTTGATCGCGATGTAGATGATCGCAGGAGCGATCATGCCGCCGAGCGCTGCGGCGAGAGGCAAGGACGCGCGTTGGATGTCGCTCAGCTCTCCGCGCGCGACCTCGCGGCGAATTTCGAGCCCGACGACGAAAAAGAAGAGCGTCATCAGGACATCGTTCACCCAGAAATGCAATGGGTGCACGAGTTCGAAGGGGCCCATGCGAAACCCGACGGGGCTGTGCCACAGTGCGTGATAACTCTCGCGAAAAGAGGAGTTCGCCCAGCCGAGCGCCACGAGTGTCGTGAACAAGAGGACGATCCCGCCCGCGGCTTCGGTACGAAGGAAACGTTCGACAGAACCCGTGACGCGATGGACGACGCGATGCATCGGGAGCCACGAACCCGGCGGAGGTGTGTGAACTGGTGGGCGAGTCGAATTGGAGGGGTGCATGGAGCCGTGATCCTACGGGGATGAGCCCTGTGGCTGGCGGCCCGACCAACCAAATCACCTGCGGAGGACTTCGCCGCCGCACCCAAGTGCCTGATGTGTATGGCGGACACGTCGGGCGCGCAAGCGAACCTGAACCCAGGGACCATCAAGACACCAAAAAATCGATCTCCCCCCCTGGAAAGGGTCGATGTCCACTCCGACCAACATTGCAAGGCCGCAATATGCGTTGGATTCATCGAAGAAAGGGGGCAGCCACATTCGCCATGTGTGGACTCGCCGTGTGCCACCTCGTGGCGTGTGGCGATACACAAGAACGCTCGAGCGATGCTGGGCGCGTCCTTGAGGATGATGCATGGTCGATCATCGTGCTGCCCGACACGCAAATCCTCGCGCAGGACTATCCAGAGATATTCGAGGCGCAAACACGATGGATTGTGACGAACCGAGATGCGTTGAATCTTCAGTTCGTGCTCCATGTCGGTGATATCGTCGATGACAATATTCCGTCGCAATGGGAAGTTGCGGAATCGTCGATGCGTCTTTTGGATGGGCGAGTGCCTTATGTGCTCGTGCCCGGCAATCATGACTACGGCCCAAACGGTTCGGCGCTCAATCGCGACACGTGGATGAATATGTATTTCCCTATTGCGACGACGTACGAGGAATGGCCTTCGTTCGGTGGAACCTTTGCCGAGGACTCGATCGAGAATAGCTTTCATGTGTTCGAAACCCCGTCGGGGCCATGGCTCGTGGTCGCGCTCGAATTCGGTCCGCGGCAAGACGTGGCGCGATGGGCGAACGATGTGATTGCTCTTCATTCGTCGATGCCGGCGATCATCGTCACGCATGCGTATCTCTATTCCGACGATACGCGATATGACTGGAATACCCGTCCTGATCAGATGTGGAATCCTCATTCGTACGGACTCGCGTCATTGCCGGGAGGTGTTCAGGACGGTGAGGAGATGTTCCAATCGTTCATTCGACAGAATTCGAACGTCGATATCGTGATTTCGGGCCATGTGCTGAATGATGGAGTCGGCCGCCTCACGAGTGAGCAGGACGACGGAGATGAAGTCCATCAATTGCTCGCCAACTTTCAGCATGAATCCGAAGGCGGAGCCGGTTTCCTACGTATCATGACTTTCCGCAATGGTGGCACAGAGGTCGATGTACAGACGTATTCGCCTTATCTCGATGAATACAAAAACGATCCAGAGAACGAATTCTCGTTCGTACTGTGATATTTTGAAGGAATTTTTAGCCGCCGAGGGCGTGGGCTCGAAGTGCGTTTTCACTCGTCGAGTCGACATCTCGCGGCAAGCACGTTCCATTCGCTCGAGGGATATCGAACTTATTCGTGTGTCGAATCGAACTCACGATCGAGGTTGGCGGCGAGTGAGCGCACGAATCGAACGCTGGCGGAGATGGTCGGCTGTATAGGAATCGTGTTCGTGCCATCGAGCCAAGCCTCCCCGAGGCCGCTTTCGACCATGCCATCGAGAGAATAGATTTCTATTTTTTCGATTCCCGCAGCAAGAGCCGCGGCCACGTCGACGGAGAGTGCTTCTGGCTCTTCGTATACGGGTCCAGTGGCGACGAAGATGCCGGCCCGTCCGACGGTGCCGAGGGCGATGCTCGCTCGATCACCAAAGTGGGTTCGGGCATCTTCGGCGTAGCTGCGTATGAGACCTGCTCCAAGCCATTGCCCGTTTGCGGCTTCGGCGAAGGTGGTTTGATAGAGCATGAACGAGACACCATCCCATGCGACGCCACTGACCGGGATATCGAGTGCATCTTGGAAATCCGTATCGCCATCGAGGAGATCGTCGAGCACTTGAGGGAAGGTGACGCATTCTGCGCGCAACCCCGCGCTCTGAATGCGATGAACCAACCCTGAAAGGGTGGCGCGTGCGGCCTCGTGGGCGACGGGATCGATGTGGGAGGTCATCAGCGTCGTGATCGCCATGAGGTTTGCTTCTGCGCCCAAGACGCGAAGTTCTTCGGCATACGCGTGAGCGGGCTCCAAATCGAAGACGACGGCGCTCGCGATGAGCTCTTCGCTTTCCAACCACGCGAGCAACTCTGTGAGCGCCCGCTCGAACTCTGCGAGGTTGGTTTCGTTGGGCCAATAACCTCGTTCGAGATCGAGCACGAGCCAGAGGCGGACATCGACGTTTTGTTCTTTGGCGGCTCGGAGGAGCGAAGCGAGCGCGGGGTCGCCGATTTGGGTGTCAGGCACGGCGACCGACACGGACGCGTGGCGCGAAGCGAGCGCGGGCAGTTGGGCTTCGACGTCGGGATAGGCAAGGAACTCGGAGTACACGTTGACCGGGACACGTGTGTTCGGTGCCGGCTCATCGTGTTCGCAGGCGCTGAGGCCAAGGAGGCCAGGCAAGAGAAAGACACGGAGCATTGCCGTGGATCGAGGCATCTCCAAAGAAGACTATCTCAGAATGTTCTGCGAGATCATCAAGTACAGTCCGCACGCATACATGCGCGGTGCGTCGAGTGATCCCGTGATGCCAGTTCGATGCAGCTCTGGAGTTCTGAACTCTCCGAGGTAACGTACGCACCCTCGATGGTCCCAACGCATTCACATCGAATCGTGGGAGTACAACCCAAGATGGCCAAGAGCGGTCACAAAGCCGATAGAGCGCGCCGAAGCAGAGGCATTTCCATGAGAATCTCCTTCGAGATTCCTATGCAGAAGCTCTTGGGAGGTCTTTGAAGGTCCTGCTTTTTTATTCATGCGAGCTTCGAGGTCTCTTCGAGCTCTTTGCCGCGAGTTTCGGGCATCCAACGCAAGATGAGAATGAGTGCGATGAGCGGGCCAAAACCTGTGGCGGCCACGGCAGGGCCCCAACCGATGTCGTCCGCGATGAACCCCACCAGGAAGGGTGCGCTCACATAGCCGATGCGTCCCAAGAGATTGTTCGACCATGCGAAGGCGTCGCTCCGAAGCTCTGTGGGAAAGAGCTCGGTCGAGAATGAGTTCAGCGCGGGGATGACGGCGGATGCGCCGAAGATCGCAAACGCGATCGAGATGAAGAGGAGGAACTCGCCCTCGAGAAGATACGAACCGAATGCGCCGAGGCTCGTGAGGACGAAGATGATGATCGAACCACGCTTTCGCCCGATCACATCGAGCATGCGGCCTGCCAGGAACACGAAGGGCATCGAGACAATGGCTGCGATGGCGATGAGCATCCCGACGCGGCGATCGTCCATGCCCAAGTCCTCGACCACGTGTTGCTTGAAAAAGGTGATCGCGGTGTTGGTGCACAAGAAGGTGAGTCCGACGATCAACGCGAGCTGAAGGACTCGTGGCAAATAGGGTGTGCGGAGGATTCGAAAGAGGGATGGTGAGCCGCGTTCAGAGGGCGCGAGGGCCTCGAAGCGCGCGGTCTCACGCAGATTGCGTCGCGCAAACGCCAAGAGCACGAGGGGCACCGTTCCAACGAAGTACACCGTGCGCCATCCGAACGGTGATTGGATGAGGAACGGAACGACGCCCGCACACACGACGGAACCAAGCGCGCTAAAGCCGCTGATGATGCCGATCACGTGCCCGCGACGCGACGCGGGAAATTCCTCGGCTGCATAGATCATCGAGACAGCCCACTCTCCGATGAGAAAGATGCGCGCAAAGAACTGGAGGATGGCGAAGATCCACGCCGAAGGCGCAAGACCGCTCGCAAACGAGAACAGCGTGTAGCCCGCGATCGTCAAAGACAGAACTGGCTTGCGGCCCACGCGATCGGCCTGCCTTACGAGGAGGTACGCGACGACCGTTCCAATATTTGCGACCGAAAGGAGCAGACCCGTTTCCAGATCATCGAGCTGCATCTCCGTTCGCAACGTCGGCAGAAGCTGCGCCAGCGCGAGGTTGTCGAAGCCCTCGAAGAACGTGGCCACACCGAGAAACAAAAAGAGCTGCTTCTGATAAGGCGTGAATCGCTCGGGGGAGGGCGTGACGGCGGTGTTCGAGGGGGCCGTTTCCATGAACCGGAGAATAGCTGCGTGTCGGCGCCTCGAGGCATGCTAAATGGCGACCCATGGTCTCTGCGATTTTCGATGCTTCGCGCTGGGAGCCCGTTCCCGGCTTTTCGTTGACCGACATCACCTATCATCGCGCCAAAGATCAAGGCACGGTTCGTATTGCCTTCCATCGGCCCGAGGTGCGCAATGCGTTTCGTCCGCACACCGTCGATGAGCTGTGCGCGGTGCTCGAACATGCCTACGAGTCGAGCGATGTGGGGGTCGTATTGCTGACGGGCAACGGGCCATCGCCCAAAGATGGGGGTTGGGCCTTCTGTTCAGGTGGCGATCAGCGGGTGCGCGGCAAAGACGGATACAAATACGAAGGACAGGACGGAGTCGATGCGGCGCGGCTCGGGCGTTTGCATATCCTTCATGCGCAACGGCTCATTCGCTTCATGCCCAAGGTCGTGATCGCCGTGGTGCCCGGTTGGGCCGTGGGCGGTGGACACAGCCTCCATGTCGTGTGTGACATGACGATCGCGAGCGAAGAACACGCGATTTTCAAACAAACCGACGCGGATGTCGCGAGCTTCGACGGTGGATTCGGATCGGCCTATCTCGCGCGTCAGGTGGGACAAAAGTTCGCGCGCGAGATTTTCTTCGTGGGTCGCGATTATCGCGCGCGTGATGCGTTCGCGATGGGGATGGTGAACGCCGTGGTGCCGCATGCGGAGCTCGAGACGCGAGCGCTCGAATGGGCGGCGGAGATCAATACGAAGAGCCCGACGGCGATTCGGATGCTGAAGTACGCGTTCAATATGATCGACGATGGGCTCGTTGGTCAGCAGCTCTTCGCGGGCGAGGCCACGCGCCTCGCGTATGGAAGCGAAGAAGCGCGTGAGGGCCGCGATGCTTTCGTCGAGAAGCGCACACGAGATTTCAAGCGTTTTCCTTGGCATTATTGAGGTTCATCGCATCCATCCTCGATATCGGAACCAACCGTAGATGCCTGCGACCGTCAGAAAGATCGCCAGCCACACGAGCGGATAGCCATAGCGCGACGAGAGCTCGGGCATGTATTGAAAGTTCATTCCGTAGATGCCGACGATGAAGGTCAGAGGAAGGAAGAACGCAGAAAAGATTGTGAGCACTCGAACGACGTCATTGGTGCGATCGGCAGAGAGCGAGAGCTGTACATTGAGGAGGTTGTCGAGGTCGTCGTCGAGGCTTTCAGCGAGGAACGAGAGGCTATTGACGCGTTCTCGAATTTCCGCAGCGAGTGAGACGCCCGCGCCATGAGGCGCGAACTTTTGAGCGATGTTCTGGGTGTGCCAGAGCAGACGCTTGATGATCTGGATCCGAACCTTCGTACGAAATACGTCTTTCCATTGAATGCGCGCGGCGGCGGCTTGCGCGAGTAGCTTCGATTCGAATTCATTCACGCGCAGCTCGGCTTCTTCGAGGGGCGCGTAAAACGTATCGATGCCCGCCAAGAGGATCTCGAGCATCACGGGGCCGACTTGTGTCTTCTTCGAGCGCTTCGCGCGTTCCTTGATCGCATCGAGGTAGGGCAGAGAGCGCCGATGGATCGTGATGAGGAAACGATCGCCGATGAAGAGCACCAACTTTCGCGACATCGTGAGGAACTCATCGGCTTCGCTCGGAGCCTCTTCATCGTAGGTTCGCGCGATGATGAAGGTCATGTCCTCCAGACGCTCGTGTTTCGGCAGATGAAGCGGGGCAAGACCCTCTTCGATGGCCGCGTGAGGAATCGAATATTCGGTGGCGAGTTGCTCGATCTCCTGAGGACTCGGGTCTTGCACGTCGAGCCACAGCGGCGCGTTATGACCATTTTTGGCCCGAAGAACGATTTCGATCATGGGGAGACAATACGATGGTTCTCAGTTTTTGAAGTATGTTGTTCGTTCATCGAACCTCGGCTACACGAACGCTGTGCGATTGCCTCATGTGAGCATGCAAGATTCCGGAGCGACGTATGCGCGATCATTCGTCGAGATCCCGCGCGAATATGGGTTCGAGCCTTTGCGTGTCGAGGGCAAGCTCCCGATGGCGCTCGCGGGCACGATGTTTCGTAATGGGCCGGGGCTCTTCTCGGTGTTCGATCATCGCTATCGACATTGGTTCGATGGCGATGGGCTCATCACGGCCGTTCGCTTTCGGGAAGGTCGCGCGGATGGCGCCGCGCGATTGATTCGGAGTCGTGGCCTCGAAGAAGAGCGTCGCCGCGGGCGCGCTTATTTCGGTGCGTATGGGACGAAGTCACCGGGGCGATGGAATCCTTGGCGCGCGGTACGATTCGTGCGCGAAGGAGGAAAGAACCCCGCGAACACGTCGGTGCTGTGTTGGGATGATCGGGTGTTTGCGCTGTGCGAAGTGGGCCGCCCGACCGAGATCGATCCCGCCACATTGGAGACGATCGGTGAGAGCGATCTCGGAGGCGCGATCCATCAGCCGTTTTCTGCGCATCCCCATCGCATCGCCGACACGGGCTATGTGTATAACTTCGGGACGCGTCTTGGTCGTCCCAACGTGATCGACCTTTATGCTCTTCGTCCCGATGGGAGTGCAGGTCGCATCGCGGAAATTCCGCTCGCATATCCCACGTTGGTCCACGACTTCGCGGCGACTTCGCGATACCTCGTTCTCTTTCTTGCCCCGCTCGAGATTTCGCTTTATCGCGTGCTGTTTGGGCGAGTCGCGTTTTCGGATGCGATGAATTGGGTCCCAGAGCGCGGCTCCGAAGTCGTCATCGTTCCGCTCGATGCACCGGCTTCACCGATTCGATTCAAGACCGAGCCGTTTTGGGCGTGGCATATGGGCAACGCATTCGAACGTGACGGAGAGATCGTGGTCGATCTCTTTCGCTATTCAGATTTCCCGACGAGCGCAGGTTGGCTCGATGGGGTGATGCGAGGCGCGCCGGGTGGGGCGGTCGACGGAGTGCTTCATCGCGTTCGGATCGATGTGTTGCGCAGACGATTACGTACGGAGAAAATGCGCGAACGGACGGGTGAGTTTCCGCGCGTCGCGCCCTTCTACGAAGGGCGTTCGCATCGATTTTTGTTTTGCGCAGAGCACTCCTCGTTCGATGTGGCGCGCCGCGGCCTTCCTGACACGCTCGTGCGCATCGATGCCGAAGGAGGGTCGAGCTCCGAATATCGCTTCGAGGAGCACGAGTCGCCGTCGGAAGGTGTGTTCGTGCCTCGTCCAAACGCGAGCGACCCCGACGATGGGTGGCTCGTCTCACTCGTTTACGATGCACGTTTGCATCGGAGTCACTGGGCGGTGTTCGACGTGAATCACCTCTGCGATGGTCCGCTCGCGAAGGTTCACTTGGAACACCACGTCCCGCTCGGCTTTCACGGTGCATGGGCATCAGAAGGACGCGGCCCCTGAGTGAGTCTGTATCAGGAGGGAAGGCACCGCTCTTCTTGGAGTGGCTCTTCGGTTCGTTCCGCGATGGGGATCGTGAAATGAAATGTGCAGCCCTCGGAAGGTCGGCTCTCGACTGAGATCCTTCCCCCATGTCCTTCGATGATGCCGCGCGCGATGTAGAGGCCCAGCCCCGTGCCACCTTGAGAGCCTCGCCAATATCTATCGAAGAGGCGCGGGATCTCCGAAGGCGCGATGCCGGGCCCCGTGTCGGCAACGGAGAAGCACACTTCGCGTTCGAGCGCACGAGCGCGCAGACCGATTCGCCCTTGCGGTGGAACGAACTTGATCGCGTTTCCGACGAGATTCGAAAGCACCTGCATGACACGACGACGATCACACGCGATCATCGGGAGATCCGGTGGAACGTCCGAATGCAAGTGCACTGATTTTTGAGCCGCGATGGGGCCGAGGATCTCGAGCGCCTCTTCGGCAATCGAACCTGGATGTTCTTCGCGCACCACGACCGTGAAGTTTCCGGCTTCGATCGTGGCGGCTTCGAGCAAATCGTCGATCAGTCGTCCCATGCGAGCCGTCGACCGCAGGATGACATCCACCTGCTTTCGTCCGCGACGTCGTTCGCCGTTTCCACCGGGGTGGGCGAGCACTGCTGCCGAGAGGGCGATCGATGCGAGGGGTGTGCGCAAATCGTGCGACACCACCGCGAGCAAGTCGTCTCTTGCGCGGGTCGCAGCTCGACTCTGTTCGTAAAGGCGCGCATTTTCGAGCGCGAGCGCGCCCTGCTGCGCAATCCCATCCGCATAGGGCACATCGAGCAAACGATGCCGTCTCCCCGAGCGGGAATAGATGAGTGTGAGCGTCCCTACGATGCCCGATCTCGAGCGGATGGGGACCACGAGGACCGAACGTGGATCGGCTCTCTTGACCATCAAATCAAGCCGTGCGCTGCCTTCGGCAACGGCTTCGCGTCCGCTGACGACGATGGGCTCACCCGTACGCCAAACATGCGCTTGAAGTTGAGTCGGATGATCACAAGGGATCTCCTCGCGCTCTCGGAGCTTTTCGAGCTCGGCCTCGGTCTCGGAGTCGACATGTCCAACTTCGACCGCGCGCAGGACGTCGCCATCAATTTCGTGGACCACGCCCGCGTCGGCGAGCCACGGGAGACCTCCGCGACAGAGTGCCTTCAGCGCGCCGCCTCGTTCGAGCGTCGAAAGCAAAGCCGTGCCGCTCTCCGCGAGAGAACGGAGACCCGTGCGTTCACGGGTCTCGACTTCCATCAAACGCGCGACTTCCATGGCCATGCCCACTCGCTCCGCGAGCATGTGTAGGAGGCTCTGATCGTCGTCGTCGAAATCACGTCCGGAGCGCTTGTTGAATACGAGAAGGCATCCAAGGCTTGGACCTCCAAAGCCGATCGGTGTGCCCAATAGATTACGGAGAGCGGAGCCGAATGGACCTCCTCTCAGCGATTCCATGTCGGCCGTTCGGATGGGGCGACCCGAGCGAGTCAAGTCGGCAAGGATGCCCACCGGTCGAGAGAGCTCTTCATCGACGATGCGTCCTTCCGGGCCAAACAAGATCCAAGAAGAAAAAGCTCTCGTGGGGTCATTGCCTACTCCGAGCGCGCAATAATCAGCATCCATGACGGCGCGCGCTCGCTCGACGATGACCTCGAGCAACTCTTCTGTGGGCGCGATGCCGATTCGTGTCAACGCGTTGCTGAGCGCGACACCTGTCGCGTCGAGCGCCTCCGAGCGCCGCCTCAAGCGATTCTCTTCGGCGGTGACTCGTTCGAGCTCGCGCTCGATGCGAAGTCGTTCGCTGATGTCGGTGAACGCCGTGCGAAATGCGACGACACGCCCTGCGGCGTCGATCACAGGTGCGCTGACCATTTGGACATCGATCGATGTGCGCTCGGGCGTCGTGAAGCGAAGCTCACTCATGGTGGGCCGTCTGTTCGTGGTGCAACGGTGCAAGTGCGCCATCAGAGCTTGTGGGCGCTCCAGTTTCACGAGCATCGGCAAAGGCATTCCGAGCAGTCGGGCGCGATCGCGTCCAAGCATCGTAGCGCCCGTCAGATTGATATCGAGGATCAATGCTCGCGGGTCGAGCGTGAGATAGGCGACTGGAGCGAAATCATAAAGATCTGCGTAACGGGAACGCGACTCCTCGAGTGCTGCATGGGCTTCACGAAGCTCTCGGTTTTGCAGCTCGAGCTCGAGCTCGTGGACACGAAGCTCCTGCACGACTCGCTCGTGCTTGTTTGCACGCGCGTGTGCTTCTCGCAGCTGACCAAGTTCAGCTGTCAAACGTTCGAGCTCCAACCGGAGCTCGTCCGCACTCTTCCCCCGGTGGTCCATCCCTTACGCCCCCTCGAGCACCTCTTCCATCACCAGGAGCACCAATGCCTTCCGTGCTCCTTCGCCCGCGATCGTGTGCGCCGAAATTTTCACCGGCTGTTCACGATCGGGCTCGAATGGTGAGGAGACCACGACATTCTCGAAGCCGCTTGCTGTGCAAGCTGCGAACTCCAAGCGTGCCCACAACTCTGATTCTTCCGCCCATGCGGGCCAGAGATCTTCGAGTGGAAGACCCAACACTTCGTCATTGATGCCGTAGCGCTCGAAGACCTGTTTGCGTATCCACACCACCCGCAGCTGGTCATCGAGCAAGAGAAGCGCATCGGGTAAAATCCCCAAGACTTTCGAGACGAGTTCGTGGATCTCCACCAACTCAGGACGAACGCGACTGGCGAGAGGAGAACGCGAAAACTCCAAGGTGGCTCCGGCGATGGTGCCTTCCGTCGTCCGATACGGACACACGTGCATGGTGTACCAGAGGCCGTCGGAACAGCGAACACGTTGTTCGCGTCGCGCACACGATTCGAGCGATTGTGCGACGAGACGTTCGAGTCGCGGCGCCTTCACCACCGTGGAGAGAACCCCGATGGGACGTCCCAAGTCTGAGGAGATGAGATTCAAGAGCTCCTCGGCGGCTTTCGAGAAGCGCCGAATCCGCAGCTCATGATCGACGACGACGATCGTGGTGCTCATGAATGTGAGGATGCTGTTCACGTCGTCGTTGGCGATGCTGAGCTGCTGCATTCGTGTTCGAAGCTCCTCGTTGGCCATCTCGAGCTCTTCGTTGGTGCTCTGAAGTTCTTCCTTCGAAGTCTGGAGCTCTTCGTTTGCGCTCTGGAGCTCTTCGTTTGCGCTCTGGAGCTCTTCGTTTGCGGCCTCGAGTTCGTGGACAGTCGTCTGCAAGTACTCCTTGGTCAAGAGGAGCTCGCGCTCGAGGTCGAGCACCGCTGCATTCGCTGCCTCGCGTGACTGCGAGTTCCACTCACGTAGACGTTCGTCGTCGATTCGAAACGAGACCAGCACACAACGGCGTTCGGTGATGCCTTCGTGAACAGGCATGACGTCGATCGTGACCTCGGCCGAGAGTGGATTCGCGCAGTGGATCGGAGCCGAGCTCACTGCGATTCCCCGCTCGAGCGCTTCTTGAATGGTGGCGCGAAGCTCCATCACTAATTCGGGCCGCGCCAATTTGAAGATGTTGAACGTGGCCATGCCAGGCGCGGGCGCCAAGAAGGGGCCCGTCTGGCCGCGGAACTGGATCACCTCGAACGATTCATTCAGCAGCACGGCCGGAGGGCCATATTTCTCGATGACTTTTCGGTCGGCGAGCTGCTGAGCGTTGAGCATCGGACGATGGGGTTGCAGCGCGTGCGCGGACCTTCTGGTGAGCGGCTTGACGAGCGAAGCGCGCCCGTCACTTGGGGTGAGTTCATTGGCTGCGGACCTCGAGCTCATCGCGAAATCGAAGACTGCTGGCGAATGGGCATTTTTCTTTTGATAGATCTTCATTCTTCGATCGAGCGGTGAAAACAAATCAGCGCCGTCGCCGATGGTCTCCGATGTGCCGAGCATCAGAAATGCGTCGGCTGTGAGGGCATAATGAAACGTTCGAAGCACCCGTCGTTGAAGTGGTGCCTGCATGTAAATCAGCATGTTGCGACAGCTGATGAGATCGAGTCGCGAGAAGGGAGGGTCTCGTCCCACGTTGTGTCGAGCGAAGACGACGAGATCCCGCACGTGGCGGGCGAGCTGATATCCCTTTTCGTGTCGTACGAAAAAGCGTTGCAGCCGTTCTCGGCTGACGTTCTGTTCGATCAGTTGTGGATACACTCCCGAGCGAGCAATTTGGAGCGCGCGCTCATCGATGTCGGTCGCGAAAATTTGGATGGCATGAAGTGGCGCTTCATCGCCGAGAAACTCCAATAGCGAGATGGCGATCGAATACGCCTCCTCACCGCTTGCGCAACCGGGGACCCAGATGCGAATCGGTTGCTCGGCATTCCGATCTTCGAAGAGCCGAGGGAACACGGTGCTCGAGAGAAAGTGAAAGGGCTCTCGATCGCGGAAGAACGATGTCACCGTGATCAGAAGGTCACTGTACAGAGCCCGGAGCTCGGTGGTGCTCGTCTTCAGAAATCTCAAATAGTCCTCAGCGCGATCGAGCTTCTCCAGGACCATTCGCCTCTCGATTCGACGTTCGACCGTGCGCCTCTTGTAGGCACCGAAATCGACGCCGTGAGTGCGCTTGAGCAGATCGAAGATCTGCGCGAGGAACTCTTCGCTAAAGAGACGCGGCGCGCTCCTTTGGGCAATGAACGGATGCAGCGCGAGCTCATTGAGCTCGGACGCAATTTCAGTTGGACGCAGGACGAAATCAGCTGCACCCGCGTCGATCGCGTGTTGCGGCATGGCGGGTTCGGGGGCGCTCGACGGATCTTCGACGAACGTGATTCCTCCTGAAGCCTTGATCGCGGCGAGCCCCGCGACGCCATTGCCGCCGGTGCCTGAGAGCACGATCCCGATCGCGCGAGAAGGTGCGTTCTCGGCGAGACTACGAAAGAAGAGATCGAGTGTGCTCTCCGCGTTTGTGTGCGGTGTCATGCGGAACACCGTGCCATCGAGGGTCACGGCGTCGTCGGTGAGCGCGACGTAGATCACGTTTGGCTCGAGACGCGTGCCGTCCGCGATCGGCACGATTTGCATGGGCGCGGAGTGGGCCAGAATGGCCGCGAGACGTCGTTCTTGATCCGGGCCGATGTGCAGGATCACGAAGGCCATCTCGCTCGTTGCGAGCTGCGAGATCAACTCTTCGATCGCGGGGAGTCCTCCTGTAGAGGCTCCGATGGCTGCAATGGGAAACGAGGGTTGAAGGCGAACCTCCGATTCGAAGGCAGGCCTCGTCACGATGCGCGAGACCGATGCAACGTGGAATGTGCTGTCGAGGTTGGCCCGCATATTTTTGTGATCAGTCGCGAGCTCATCATGTTCGAAATACGATGACACGGTAGGCCTGGAGCTAAGGATTGCTCGAACTCGTAAGGCGTGCATGACACCTTGGGTGAGCTCGCGTTGCGCGCGAACATCCCCCTTGGGTGTCCGGCATTTCCCGGACAAGGGTCATCCTTCGACCCTCCTTTACAGAAACCCGCACGCGAACGCACGGTGCCCCATGCGCTGTGTAGGTGCGTGCGTGTTCGGTCGTCAAGTTTCGATCACGACTGAATGCAATCGAAATAAACGCCCGCGATCGAGTACAGAACGCGTGTTCGCCCTCGATGGGTGCCGTCGATGATGACTGAGAATCTACTCTTCCGCTGCGTCTGGAACAGAGGTGGCCGGAGGCGTGCTCGCGTGGAGGATCTGCGGAGCTTTGGATACGGCACGTGGTCTTCCGAGCACCCAGCGCACGACAAAATCGGTCAGTCGTTCGCGCAAGCCCTCCATGAAGAGATAGACGACCGGGACCACGAGGAGCGTTAGGAAGGTCGAGCTGATGACGCCGCCGATGATGCCGATGGCCATCGGTGCGCGGAATTCGCTGCCGGGGCCGTTGTTCAATGCGGTGGGGAGCATGCCGAGCACCATGGCCGCGCTCGTCATGAGGATGGGTCTCATGCGTGCGGGGCCCGCGTCGAGGATGGCGCGTGCGGGTGAGAAACCATCTTCGCGTACTCGAACGACGGCATGATCGATGAGCAGAATGCCGTTCTTCGTCACCAGGCCCATGAGCAAGATGAACCCGATCATCGCGCCCATCGAGAGCGAAGAATGTGAGAGGAACAGAGCGACGAGTGCACCGACGAATGCGAGCGGCAGCGCCATCATGATCGTCACCGGATGCATGAACGATTCGAACTGCGATGCGAGCACGAGGTAGATGAAGACGATCCCGAGCAAGAGCGCGATCGCCATGCTCTCGTTCGATTCGTTCATTCGCGCGGCCTGACCCTCCAGCAACCACGTGACGCCCTGAGGCATCTCGTGTTCGGCGATGCGCGTTTGGAATTCGGAGAGCACGTCGCCGATCGGTCTCCCATCTGCGGATGCGGTGACGATGATGGCGCGTCTTCGATTCGAACGCTGAATCTCGGTGGGTCCTTCACCGCGCGTGACGTTCGCGACATCCAGGAGAGGGACGAAGCCCGCGGCCATTGGAATGCGGAGGTTGGCGATGTGATGGGCGCTCGCGCGGTCTTCGTCGCGCAACCGGACGCGGATGTCGATTTCGTCGTCCCCATCACGGTAGCGACCCGCGACTTCACCCTCGAGGGATGCCCGCACCGTGCGTGCGATGAGCGCGAGTGGGATCTGCAGCTGCGAGGCGCGATCACGATCGACGTGGACTTCGAGCTGAGGGCTTCCTGGCGAATATTGAATGTCGACGTCGCGAGCGCCGGGAATGGCCCGAAGGGTTTCGGCGAAATAGGTGGCGGTCTCCGAGATGGCTTCGAAGTCGTTGCCAACGACGTGGAGCTCCATTCCGTACTCGCGCGCGCCGTCGGCGATGCCCGGTGGAGAGATCGCGATTTCTGCTTCGGGGATATGTCTCAGAATCGTGGCGCGGACCTGATGCTCGAGATCGATTTGAGTGATGGTACGTTCGGTCTTGGGGACCGCGACGACGATCCATGTGGCCTTGTTCGACGCACCGTTGAGACCTGCGCGCGAATAAATATTGATGAACAGTGGATCTTGGGCGAGCTCGCGCTCTGCTAGCTCCGAGAGGCGCGCTGTTTCCTCGAGGCGCGTACCTGCGGGCAGCTCGATGTCGACGGTGAATTGTCCACGGTCTTCGGCGGCCGTGAATTCGCTGCCCATCATCGGCATGAGCGCACACGAGCTGACGAGCGAGAATCCAGCAAGGACGAGGACGAGCCCCATGCGCCATCGTCGTGCGAGGATCCACTGCAAAAAAGATCCGTAAAGCGAATCCAAGATCTCGTATCCGCGCCGCATGGGCCTCTTGAGCCAACCGAACGCGCCATCGTCGTGATGCTCCCCAGGCGCGCGTTGCACGGCCATTCGCGCCGAGAGCATCGGGTCGAGTGTGAAAGCGACCCATGCGCTCAGGATCGTCGCGACGGCGACGGTGATCCCGAACTCGCGGAAGAACTGACCGACCATCCCTCCCGTGAACGCCACGGGGACGAACACGGCGCAGAGCGTGGCCGTGGTGGCAAGCACGGCGAGCGCAATTTCGCGTGTTCCTTTCGATGCCGCCGTGACGGGGTCGGCGCCGCGCTCGAGGTGCTTCATGATGTTCTCGCGCACGACGATCGAGTCGTCGATCAAGAGACCAATCGCGAGCGATAGCCCCATGAGGGTCATCATGTTCAGGGTGAAATCGAGCAGATACATGAAGAAGAACGCGCCGAGCACGCTGGTGGGCAGCGCCAACGCACTGATGAAGGTGCTGCGCAAGTCGAGCAGGAAGACGAGGATGACCAAGATCGCCATCGCGCCACCGAAGAAGAGCGCGATCTGCACTTCGTGTGCGTTCTCCAGCACGAACTCGGCTTGATCCATGACGATGTTCGCGGTGACCCCAGCTGGGAGATTCATCGCGGCGAGTCGCTCTTGGACCGAAGCCGCGATCTCGACCGTGTTGCTGCCCGAGGCCTTGAGGATCTCGAAGACGACGGCCTGTTGTCCATTGCTTCGAACGATCGTCTTTTCGTCTTCGAAGCCGTCTTCGATGGTGCCGACTTCGCCCAAACGCACGATCGAACCATCGGGGGCCGCGCCCACGGGCAATTGGCGAAGCTCTTCGACCGATTGCAGATCGCCGAGGGTGCGTACGACGATACGACGCTCTCCTTCGTCGAATGCACCGGCGGGAACGCTCATATTTTCCCGTGAAATCAGGTCGACGATCGAAAGTGGCGTTTGCCCGATCGACTGGATGCGATCGAGATCGAGTTCGACGTTGATTTGTCGCTCGCGCCCGCCGAGCACGGTCACGCGAGCGACACCGCTCACCTGTTCGAGTTGGGGACGGATGTCGTCCTCGGCGATCTCACGCAGCACGTTCAAGTCGGTCGAGCCCGAGAGCGTGTACGTCATGATCGGCGCCGCGCTGATGTCGAGGCGCGTGACGGTGGGCTCTTCGATCGCTCGCGGGAGCTGCGATTGGATTTGGGAGACGCGTTCGCGCACTTGGGTCGCGGCGAGAATGGGATCGACATCGAGCTCGAAGAAGATGACGACGTTCGATACTGACTCGAGCGACCAGCTCTGAACACGATCGATGCCCGGCAGCGAGACGATCGCGTCTTCGATCTTCTCGGTGACCTGCGATTCCATCTCGGCTGGGCTCGCCCCCGGATAGATCGTCGTCACCGTCACAGCGGGGAACTCGACATCCGGGAAGAGGTTCACGCCAAGGCGCGCGTAGCCGAGAATTCCAAGGACGATGATTCCGACCGAAATCATCGTAGTGAACACCGGACGCTTGATGGCAACGTCGGACAACGTCATGGCTATGCATCCATTCCACCGCACGAAAATGCGGCGTTGTTAGGAATATTCGCTCAGTCGGCGAGCGCGGTTCGCGCAGAAGCGGACTCGGTTTCTTCGGAGAGGCGGGCCACCACGGTTTGGCCTTCGCGTGTCGTCGCTGGACGACGGACGACTTGATCTCGAGGTGAGAGCCCCGATGTCACGAGCCAAGAACCGTCGAGATCGGAGATCGCCTCGATCGCACGAGACTCGACTTGTCCGCTTTCAGGAACGACGAGCACCGTCCCATTTGGTCGGCGCGCGGTGGCTGCGATGCGGAGCGCCGGACTCGGTGTGCCGACCACGACGTTTGCACGTACGACGGCGTTGGCGATGAGTCTACCCGTGGGGTTGGGCACGAGGACTTCGACCGGCGCGCGACGTGTTTGTGGGTCGAGTGAGCGAACGACGCTTTGAATCGTGCCATGAACGCCTTCATGGCCTTCGATGATCGCCGTCGCGCCCACCCTGAGCGCTTCGAGCTCACTCTGATTGACCGTCGTGCGCAGTCGAAGAGAAGACAAATCCTCGATTCGCACCAAGCTGACACCAGGACCGGTGACGGCCCCCACGCCGGTGGGCACGTCTGTCGCCACACCGTTGAAAGGCGCGCGAAGCACGTGGTCCGCGGTGGACGTCGTGATCTGTCGCCTTCCGGTTCGTGCTTGTGCGAGCTGAGCCTCGGCGACGGCGAGCTGTTGCCTTGCCGTGGTGAGCTCGCGCTCGGGCGCGGCTCCGCTGGTCGTCAATCTCTCGAGGACCGAAACGCGATCTCTCGACATCTCGACATTGGCTTCTGCGACCGCAATGGCAGCTTCACTCTGTGCGCTGAGTGCGCCGAGTGATGCGCGGTCGAGCGTCACGAGTGTTTCGCCGTCGCGCACCTGCTGACCGAGCGCAACGTCGACTCGCAGGATACGCCCTGAGATTTGGAAGCCCAAATCCGCCGAACGCACGGGTTCGAGCGTCCCCTGCAAGACGACCACGGGGGTGTAGGTCGCTTCGAGAGGACGCATCACTTCGACCTCTGGAGCTTCCCCTGCGCGTGCGGCCGAAGCCTCTCGGGCGCGTGCGAACTCTTCTTGTTCGCGAGATGCTTCGACCAAGCGCACGCCAATGCCGACGAAGAGACCCGCGATGATGAGGATCGCGAAGAGGAGCGCGAGGCGCTTCGCGAGCGGGGGAGGGGGACGCAACGACGTGTCGTGATCTACGGCCGACATGGTGCCTGACCTGCCCTGAAAGAGGCAAATATCGCAAGGGAATACTCGCGAGCTGGGCGATTCTGGAGCCGAACGATCGATAGGGCAAGTTGTTCGAAGCAGGTGCTTTTTACTTGAATCGTCGCGTAAGTTTCGCCACGACAGGCGCGAGCTCGGGGGCTCCCAAGGCCCATGAAGTACCGACGTAAATCAATGCTCCACTGAGGAGCGCCAGGACGAGCACGGCGACGTCCATCAAGCTGGCTCCATCCTCCCATCGTCCCAGCCGTGCGATCGTGAATGCGGTGGCGCTCATCAGCACGCACGCGAGGGCGATGCGGAGGGCGCTCTTGGTGAGTTCGACGAGGCCGATCCTCGTGATTTTTCGACGCAAAAGCGCAAGCAGCACCACGAGCTGCACCACGCCGGCCATGCTGATGGCGATCGCGATGCCGACGTGCGCCACCACTTGGCTGAGTGTGATCCCGAGCGCTGCGAAGATCACGAGATTGACCACGCTCGCGATCACGGGTGTGCGTGTATCGCCGTATGCGTGAAAGACGGGAACCACGACCCGCACGCTCGCAATCGCCCATACGCCCGCGGCTTGCCACGCGAGTGAGCGGGACGTCTCGATGGCCTCACCATATCCGAACGCGCCGCGCATGAAGAATGCGACCACGAGCGGCTCTGCGAGGACGAAGAGGAGCGCGCTCGCGGGCAGCGCGATGAAGAGCATCGAGCGCATGGCAAACGTGAAAGTGCGGCGCAGCTCGTCGTTTTCTCCTCGCGCGACCAAGTCCGAGAGCGTGGGAAGAAGCGCGGTTGCGAACGCGAGCGCGAACACGCCTTGCGGGATCTCGATGAGACGTGTGCCGAACCACAAATAAGCCTGCGAGCCCTCGGGAAGATACGAGGCGAGGGTGCGCGCGAGCATCAAGTTGATTTGATACACACCGAGCCCTGCGGCCACGGGACCGAGCAGGCGAATGGCTTTTTGGATCGCGGGATCGGTCCATGCTGGCCGCGCACGAACCCAAAGCCCAGCGCGCATGAGCGCTGGCCATTGAGCGATCATTTGCAGAAGCCCACCGATGAGGGCGCCGATGGCCAAGGCCCCGATGGGCGGCATGCCGAGCGAGATGGCGATTGGAATCAGAGTGAGCGGCGCGGCGATGAGCACGACGTTGAGCAGCGCAGGGGTGAGCGCAGGCACGGCGAAGTATCGATTGGCGTTGAGCACTCCAGCGGAGAGCGCGGCCATGCCCATGAAAAAAATGTAAGGAAATGTCCAACGTGCGAGCGTGACGGCATCGGCGAAGCGCGCGGCGTCTTGTCGGTACCCCGAAGCGAACGCGGTGACGAGCCAAGGAGCGCCGAGCACGCCGGCGATCGAGAGCGCGAGCAGCACCACCATCAAAACGCCGACCGCACGCGCGTGAAACTCTTTGGCGCGATGGGGACCTTCGTGGGCGCGTAGCTCAGAGTAGATTGGCACGAACGCGGCCGAGGCGGCGCCCTCGGCAAAGAGCCCCCGCAATGCGTTGGGGATCGTGAACGCAACGACGAAGAGATCGATCATCGCTTTGTCGAAATACGCTGCCATCACCGATTCGCGCACGACCCCGAGGGCACGCGACACGAGCGTGCCTGCTGCGACGATTCCCGCTCGGGCCGTGAGGGCTTTGCGCTCGGTGTCGTTCGTCATAGATTTCGTGGCTCCTACATATCGCGAAAATCCCAAAGCGCTGGAAGATCCTTGACAGGAAATGAGCCCCGGCTAATCTTCCGGCCCCTCACGTTCCCTGGAGCCCGTATGGCCAACGTCGAATCGGCGAAGAAGCGCATTCGCCAGACTGAAAAGCGCACTGAACGCAACCGTCACGTCCGCAGCACCGTGCGTACCTACGTCAAGCGTGTTCGCGAGGCGCTCAAATCCGGAGACAAAGCGGCTGCGAAGAGCGCCCTTGCCGAGGCGATCCGCAAGATTGACAAGGCCGTGACCAAGGGCGTCTATCATGCGAAGACTGGTTCGCGTTACATCTCGCGTCTGAGCGAGCAGGTCGGCAAGCTCGGTTCTTGAGCAGCTCATCGACCTTTGGAACGACGGCCGCACCCATCATGGGTCGGCCGTTTTCGCGTTTTCGTGCGGGAGAAGAGGAGAGTTCAACCGCCAAGCCGCCAAGAGCTGTGACTGACCAGTCACTTGGGTGCGCACTTGGCGCAGACGAACTCTGTGTGCGACCCAAACACAGGGTCAGATTGGGTGACCACGCTCCCACGCGTGCGTGTCTCGTGGCACACGGCGCATTCGTCGCCGACATTCTTGTCGATCTTGAACTCCTCTGTGGTTCGCGGGCGACCTTCGTACCAGAAGCCATATAGCCAATGTCCAGCAGGATCATCCGCAGAGCGGAGTCGCCCTTGCTGCACCAACCATTTTCGAAAATCCGCAAGCCGACGTTCCTGCAATTGACGAGATGGATATGGAAATAATTGGTGCCGACGAAGCGTCGCTGTCTCCTCATCAACGCCGTGAAGCTCGGGCGCGCTCGCGATCATCGCGCGTACATCCTTCAGATTGGCGGGCATTTGGTCCCGCCAAGCAATATAGAGCTGGGCGAGATCTTCTCCGAGTGCGTGCATCTTCGGATACAGCGAGTCATGGCGGCTGAAGACATCGGACGCGTGGCGATCGATGTTGGGAAGCTCGCGGCGCAACGTCTCTGTGACCTTCGCGTCAATGGGTAGCCCACGCGGTTCGTCGCCCAGCGGCACAGCGTAGGCGCGAGGAACTCCACCGACGGCGGGACCGAGATACTTGAGGTTGAGCCCGATGTCGAACTCAGGGATGCCCCAACGAAGCTTCGAAAACCAGACGTATTCTTGGAGAAGTGGATGCTCGTTGGAATCTGGCCGCAGGAACAGCAACTGCGGGGCGCTGCCGCCGACGGACTCCGCAAGACGGTACGCCGGTAGGACTTCCTGGACGATCTCGCGTACGAGATTTGTGAAGTTGGGCTTTGCCATGGGTGAGAAGGTTGGCGAAATGAATTCGAGGTGCAAGGCGTGAGGATTGTCCTTTGAATCATACAGCCAATTTCACGCGCTCACTGCTTCTTCTCCGGTGCCAATTTTTTACGACCGAATGCGCCAAGAGGACGATCGTGTTGAGCTGGATGAGGTGCTCCTAGATCGCGTCGGTGTGGATCCGATAGTTCACCTTCGCGAGCGTGCGCTGGAAGCTCCACTCACGAGACAGTCTTGCCGCTTGGTGACAACGCGAGGCTGTTGAGCCCTGAATCACGATGCTGCGCGTCTTCTTGTCCACCATTCATCACACCCGGAACTGCCACTCGGAGACGAGCGGCAGTTCGCGCCCTGAACACAGCGCGAGGATCGTCTCTTGAATCACCACTTCACCGGGGCGTTTGCTCCCCTTGAGCGCGAGGTCAGCCTCGGCCAAGGCGCGGAATGCAGCGTGCAGCGCAGCGTCGTCGAATTTTCGCGCGGCGTTCTCGAGGTCTCGCGCTTTGAATGGAAGCGCTCCAGCGACGCGCGCCATTTCAGCGCCGCGCAAACCATCGGCGAGCGCTTGCTTGGCTTTGGCCACCATTCGAAGCTGGCGCGCGACCATGGCCAAAATCTTGAGCGGAGGCTCGCGATCACTGAGCAGTGATCCGACGCCTGCGAGCGCGACCGAGGCCTTTCGTGCGGCGACCGCGTCGACCACCGTCCAGATGGTGTCGACCCGGACGCGGGTGATGGAGGCCTCGATGGCTTGCGCGTGAATCTTGGTGCCTTTGCCGACGTAGAGCGAAAGGCGTTCGATTGCATCATCCAATGCGGCGAGATCATTGCCGATCGCATCGAGCAACGCGCTCGCCGCCGAAGGCTCGATCGCGTGGCCTCGCCTTTTGGTTTCGCCCACGATGAATCGCTCGAGAATCGCGCCCTTGAGCGGTTCGCAGTCGATCCATGCCCCCGCTGACTTCGCGGCTTTTGCGAGCTTGCTCCTCCCATCGAGCTTGTTCGCGACGAGGACGACACATGTGCTCGGGGAGGGGGCATTGATGTATGCGGCGAGTCCGTCGAGCTCGGCTGTCGGGATCGAGTCCGCATCGCGAATGAGCACGAAGCGCGCGCTCGCCATCATCGGCAACGTGCGCGCCGCGCCGACCACCTTGCGCGCGTTGACCTGCGCGCCTTGAAACACATCGTCGTTGAAACCCGGCGGACCCTCGCCAAGAGCCGCCTTTTTGAGCAGCTTCGTGGCACGATCGGCAAGAAACCGTTCTGAGCCCACCAGCACGACGACCGGGATGAACCGGCCGGCGCGTGCTTCACCGATGAGCCATTGAATGTCGCGTTCGTCGCTCACGCGCTAATCTCTAGCGCGGGTATCCTCGGCCGTGAAGTCGACCTGACCCGAATGACGAGGCTCTTCACCACGCGTTTCGAAACGTGCGCTTCCCACTTCGGCGTGTCGCACGGTGATCACGAGCTCGTAGCGCCGATTGGGACGAAACCGCGGGCGTGCGAGGTTGATGCGCTGAACATAGGTGCGCTGATCGCGACCATTCAAATAGATCGCCATGTCATCGACGAAATTCCGCGCGCCGTCGGTGACATCGTAAAAAAGCGCGTGGTACTCGAGATCGCCGGGAGGCGCATTGAACGAGACCACCATGTTGCCGAGCCAATGGCGATCGGCAATCGCTGGCTCGCTCGATTCGTTCATCGTGCGCGCTTGATGCCCTCGGGCAAACCCGATCAGCGCTTTCTCGGTCAATCCGCGCGGGATCGCGGCCTGGGTCACGTAGACCTGCGCCCTCAGACGTTGGGCTTCGGCCCGCGAGATCACGAGGGGCGCATCCGAGCCTCCTGGAAGGATCGCGCCAGCGATTCCAAAGGCGAGGGTCGAGAGCGCGGCGAGAGCAAAAAGCGCGGTCGTGCGTGACTTTCGAGGCAACATCAAGGCTCCTTGAGAAGATCCGAGGCTACCAAGGTCTCCGGCCTTCGTCGACGGTGGGGTGTGATCGTTTATTTAGGAGCTGTCACAAAATGGACTTTTCGACCGCTCACCGGGTATGCGCGAAGAATGACTCAGGCAGGTGTGCTCGAAGGACTCCTCGGCGTGGCCAAGCGTACGGCGCGTGCACGTCATCAAACTCCGAGCACAGCGCACTTGCTGCTCACGATTCTGCAACACGACCCGGAGTCGGCCCGTGTACTTTTTGCGCATCAGGTGCGCGAACGAGATCTCGTGTCGGCATTGAAGGTGGCCGATGACGAACCCGTGAGCGCGGTCGAGGTCGCGGTCGAGCGTGCCGTGGCACTCGCCACACGATCCGCCGCCACCCATGTTCGTCCGCTCCATCTCCTCCTCGCGATGCTTCGAGAACCACGTTCGATGGCCTATCGTTGCCTCGAGCATTCAGGCGCCAACACCGTTCGGATTCGCGAAGGACTCGAGGACGCGCTGGGGCGGACCACGGCGCATGTCGAGCCTGCGCATCATGTTCGAGTGAACGCCGCGCGTCCCACCGCGCCCATTCGAACTCGACCCGCGCCCATCGTCCCGCCCATCACGCGCACGCGCGCGGCCGCGCGCCCCGAGAGCGCTCCATCCTGCACCAAACCCGTAAATCGGCGTGTGCGCCCTGACAAACCCAATCCAAAAAAGAGCTCTGGCGTCGAGAACACGTCGAATCCCTTCGAGCTCGATCGCGATCAATTCCCAGTGCTCCACGCGATCGGCCGCAATCTGACGGCGTGGGCGGCTCTGGGCCGCATCGATCCTGTGATCGGTCGCCAAAAAGAGATCGAACAGCTTCTCGATGTGCTGGGTCGTCGTCGCGTTCGAAATCCGCTCCTCGTGGGGCCTCCAGGCGTCGGCAAAACGGCGATCGTCGAGGGGCTCGCGATGGCGATGGCGCGTTCGGGCTCGCTCATGGGGCTCGAGAACAAGGTGCTCATCGAAGTGTCGGCGGGCTCTCTCGTCTCGGGCACGGGCGTGCGCGGCGCGCTCGCAGACAAGCTGCGCAAGCTGCGCGAAGAGGTTCAGAAGAGCGAGGATCGCGTGCTCCTCTTCATCGACGAAATCCATGCGATTGCAGGTGGTGATGGACCCGATGATCTCGCGAGTGAGCTCAAAGGTGCGCTCAGCCGCGGAGAGCTCTCCTGCATCGGAGCCACGACGGATGCAGAGTATAAAAAGCATATCGAGCGCGATCCTGCGCTCGCACGTCGATTCACGCGCATCGAGGTGCAAGAGCCTTCGTTCGAAGATGCTGTGCAGATCTTAGAGGGGCTCTTGCCGGGCTACGAGACGCATCACGGTGTGGCCTATGAGCCCGACGCGATTCGCGCGGCGGTCGCGCTTTCGGTGCGCTTTCTTCCCGAGCGCCATCTGCCGGACAAGGCCCTTGGCGCGCTCGATCTCGCGGCGGCTCGCGTGCGTCGTGCGGGAGGGAAGCGGGTGGAAGTGGAAGCCGTGGCGCGCGTGATCGCGGAAGAGGCGCATGTGCCGCTCGAGCGATTGCTCATGCGCGATAGTGAGCGTCTTCTTGCGCTCGAGGCTCATCTCGAATCGAAGGTGGTAGGGCAACGCGGACCGCTCGCCCGCATCGCAGACGCGCTCCGTAAAGGAGCGGCTGGATTTCGAGGCAAGCGCCCTCTCGGCACGTTTTTGTTGCTCGGCCCGACGGGCGTAGGAAAAACCGAGACGGCCAAAGCGATCGCCGACTTGATGTTCGGCCCCTCGGGCATGAGCCGCTTCGATATGAGCGAATATGGCGAGCCGCACTCTGTCGCGCGCTTGTTCGGCGCACCTCCGGGGTATGTGGGTCATGACGAGGGAGGTCAGCTGACCGAATGCGTGCGACGGAAGCCGTATCAGCTCGTGTTGCTCGACGAGATCGAAAAGGCGCATCCCGATGTGCTCCTCACGCTCTTGCCTCTTCTCGATGAGGGGCGAGTCACCGATGGTCGCGGGCGCACGTTCGATTTCACGAACACCGTGATCGTGATGACGTCGAATCTCGGCGCCGCCGCGTTGTCTCTCGCATCGACGCGATCGATCGGCTTTGGTTCTGGGACGGCGAGCGAGTCCGCCATCACAGCGTCCGAGCGTGCGATTTCGGCTGCGCGCCGCGCGATGCCACCCGAGCTTTGGAACCGCATCGATGAGCCGCTCTTCTTTGGCCCATTGACGCGTGAAGACGTCTCGGAGATCGCGCGACGGATGTTGTGCAAGGTCGCCGAGGTGATGCATGGCGAGCACGGCGTGGAGATCTCGTTCGAGGCGAGCGCCATCGACGCTTTGATCGAAGCGGGCGGGTTCGATGCAGCGCTCGGTGCGAGGCCCATGCGACGCACCCTCGGGCGCATGGTCGAAGCGCCGCTTGCCGCGAAGATTCTCGCTGGAGAATTCACGCGCGGCGATCGTGTCATGGCTCGAGGTGTCGGCGCTTTGGTGCATTTCGATAGCGAGGCGTCCGACCGAAGGATCGAAGCCGACGCCGCCGAATAAAGCGATTTATGCGTTGAATTTCGGGTCGACGGGCGCAAGTCGTGCGGGTGGGGTACATCTCGCGGCGAATATCTCTATGCCAAATGCGCTGACGGATCCGCGCTGTCTCGTGACGCCCGAGTCGCTCCTCATCGATGGAGCGAATGGCGTCTGCCGCGATGCGCGTCTCGGCTCTCATGAGCACGGTGCGCTCCGCTTCGGCGGGCTCTTGCTCGGAGCGGTGTTGATCGCGATGTGGCTCCTCGCGAGAGGGCCGTCTTTGCGTGTGCGAATGGCGTTCGTGGTGTTGCTCGCAATTGGGAGTGCGATCCCAGGGGGTTATGCGCTTTTGAATGAGCGTGCAGATCGACCGAGTCGTGTCCAAGTGACGGCGGTCGCTTCGATGCGACTCCACGATATCGTCCGTTCCTTCGCGCGGGCCGAGGGATGTGCACGAACGACGCTCGATCGGTGTGTGAGCTGCGCGCCTCTCGTTCGACTCGCGCTCGCTGGTTTGCGTTGCGATCGTCCGGCATCGATCGAGCTCCAAGCGCGCGCGTTTGGAGGAGCGTGCCAACGGCGAGGACGTACTCTCGTTTGCGGTGCTCCGTGATCGTGCCAGTCGTCATTGCGTTGCCCGCTGTGCTTTTGTGCGCAGTGTTGGGGTTTGCGGTCGACCGAGCGCTTCGTTGGAACATCGAAGGCGCATCGCGATGGGTTGCGCGTGTGTTTGCCGGTTTGGTCGCGCTCCTCGCGTTGGCGTTGCATCCGATGGCGTTCATCGCGCTCGCGACCCTTGCTCTGTTCGAGAATCGCTTCGCGCGTCGCGAGCACGTGGCGCCTGTCACCGAAGGCTCCAAGAGCGCGGTCTTCGTGCTCGTGCTCTTTGGCGCCGTCGCGTGCTCGAGGCCCGCTGTTCCGCTGTACTGGGATGAGCATGTGTGGCTTTCGAAAGTGCGCCTCGCTGGTCCGTTCGCGCTTTCCCTTCGCACGATGGCGCTCGACGCGAGGGCGGACGTCGTGCCGCACGGATATCCGATTCTTGGGTCGATGGCAGAGGCGTGGTTCGCGCTCGGACGCGTCGAGACGAGTTGGCTCGTGGCAGGGGCGACGGCCTTGGTGCTTCTCACGCTTACAGCGGCGGTCTTCTCGATGCCTGAACGACGGCGTATTCCATGGGCGCTCGCGCTCGCCACCGCGCCGCTCGTTTGGATTCATTTGCGGAGCGCGCATCTCGATCTCGCGGTGGGCTTTTTGGCGCTTTGCTTCGCGATGAGCCTTTCGCAGGTGCGATCAGGGCAGCGTGCGTTGCCGCTCGCGATGTCGAGTGGTTTTTTGCTCGCAGGGATGAAGGACGAAGGGCTCTTGCATGTGCTTGCGATCGGTGTCGCGCACGTGCTCTCGAGTGACGAGAGACCGCGTGCTCGTCGTGAGAGCGCGCTTGCGATCGCACCCGCATTGGTCGCCGCGATCACCTGGCGCACGCTCTTGTGGACGCATGGCATCTCGATGCCGGACCACGCGCTCGAGGGAGCGGGCTTCTCTCACGTTGGGGCGATCGCGAGTGAGCTGGTTCGCGCGTTCACCGACATTCGCAGCTGGGGCCTCGTGTGGCCGATCGTGCTCGGCGCTGCATTGTTGTCTGGCGTTCGAGAGAGTACAGCGCGGCCATTGTCCGTCGCGCTGACTCTCTCTTGGGTTGCACTCATGGCAGGGCTTGCCCTTGGAGGCGAACGCATCGTGGCGTTTACGTTGACAGGAACTGTTGCAAACCGTTTGCTCTTGCAGCTCGCGCCGCTCGCGGCCTTCGTCGTCGTCGAGGTGCTTATTCGAGCGTTGCCTCAAAAGAGCGGCGGCTGACAATAGCTCTCGACGACGACCTCGGAGATCGTGTCAGCGAGGCTCAAGCTCCCTTCGCGGACCGCCACGAGATCGAAGTTGCGCCCATCGGTGGACTCGGGGATCGGCGTGGCGCCGTCGTAGGGACGGCTCCAGCCATCGGCGACTTGTGACCAATCCTTGCGACGACCAGTTCCGCAACGGCGAAAGTCGAGCAGGCCTGGTGGTGTGAGGCGTGTGAACGAAAAGACGCGCGCCCGTGCGGTGCGGATGGCGGTGATGGTCTCTGCCATCGTGTGGAGCGCTGGGTAGTCGCCTTCACGCGGATAGCTGGTGCTCGTCGTGTCGCCATCCCCATCGCGATCGCCGTAGTTGTCGGGGCTTTCGATGAAGGTGTCGTCCGTGGCGATGATGATCACCCGCGTCGCGTTGTCGCGCCATGGGAACTCGGTGGCGGCGGCATAGAGCGCATCGAGGCTGTTCTCTTCGCAGATTGGATTCTGCGTGGTCGGACCGCTCGGTCCATCCCCAGGATTGCGGTCATTCATCGTGTATGTGCGGAGGAATTCGCGGAATGAAGCCTCCAACGTCGCAGCCTCGGTATGCACTCTTTCGCCCTCGAACATCGCGAACGCATGGTTGTCGGCGTAACCGACGAAGCCGAAGTGCGGGTTGGGCGCGAGCGCTGTGGCGGCATCGACCACGCGCGAAACGTCGCGCTCGAGGGCTTCGAGCACGAAGTTCATCGAGCTCGAGACATCGAGCACGAAGACGACATCGACGGAATCGGTGCAGACGCCGGCATCGCTTCGGGGCACATCCGGTCGCTCTCCCGCATCGAATGGGGAAGTGATCATACCGGCGTCTTCAAGCGAGTCTGTGGTGGCGTCTTGTGTGAGACGTTCGTTCGGACGGGCCGTACAGCCGATCGAACACAGAATCGTGAAGCAAAGCGGGACCATGAAAAAACGCGCGGGTACCATAAAAACACCTTGTGTTTCAATAAGTTACGATCCTGGAACCGGCTCCAGGATGTCGAAGACGGCGCAGGGTTGCCATTCGGGATAATCCGAGCGGAACAATTCGCGAAAATATTCGGGCGCGGCGCGGGCGGTGTCGGCGGCGCCGGTGGGGCCTTCTCCGAGCACGATCACACGCACTCGCTCCTCGCGCACCCAGGCGAGGAGTGCTTCGAGGGTTGGGGTGGTCTCTTCGAGAAACGCGACGCGTCCTTGGCCATCATGCCGGAAGAGCCGACCCGGCAAGCCAAAGCTCCAGTCGTATCCGAACGCTTCTCCCGGACGGATACGTTCACGCGCCATGTGCCAATCGTCTTCTTGTTCATCGAGGGCGTAGGCTGAGATTCGCGCCTCGGCGGGCATGCGTGCGATGTCCCAGAGGCTCGGTCCGCCATCGGTGAAGCCGCGCCACGAAAGAAGGATTCCGAGCCCTGCGAGCACGACTCCCAACACCTCGCTCCCGAGCCGCGCGCGTCGTGGAAGCGCTTCTGTGAATGCGATGGCGAGCGCGAGGAACGCGCCGGGGATCGCAATCGTGTAGCGCGCCCAGAATGCGCCGGGGCTCGCGAGACTCGCAAACAGGATGAGCGCGACGGGCAACGTCACCGGGCGCAACGCCGCTCTCCACTCGGGCCTCGCCCTCGAGACGAACGGCAACACGAGCGCGAGCGGCAGGAGCGCGAACGTGAAGAGCGGACCGAACCCCCCGATCCGCATGTCATAGACGAAGGTGTCGGGGAGCGCGGTCCACGAAGACATCACGCGGCCGAGCCATCCTTGCGACACATAAGGCTCGCGAAGACCGCTCGTCGCGAGCTCGGACATCGCGGCCTTTCCGGCGAATATTGAAATGCCGTGAATCCGAACGTCTGCGGGCCAGATGGGATTCTGCCACTCGAGAATGTTCTCGACGTATTTCCAGATGCCGATCGACGCACCGAGCAAACATCCGATGAGCCCGTAGCCCGTCAGCCGGTTTCGATGGCTTCGCCAGAGCAGCGTCGCCATCGCGAGCGCTGCGATCGGAGGAGCCGAGGGTTTACTGCCAAGCAGAAGCCCAATGGCCACTCCGGTCACGAGGATATTGCCAGGACGCATGGAACCTGTTGCGAGTGCAAACGAAAGCAAGACGAGCGCGCCCACGGCAATATCGACATACACACTCGCGAGCTCGAGCATGGCCACGGGAACCGCGAGCCAGAGCGCGCCGAAAGCAAGCCCCCGCCACACAGGTACATTTGCGCGTGCGGCGATCGTCGCGATCGCGACGACACCGCCCAAGGCGAAGGGCAACTGTCCGAGCTCGACCCATGTCTCGTCCGCCAGAGAGAGACGCCATGCGACAAAGAAAATATCGACGAGTCTCGGATAGACATTCACGTAGACGACGCTCGTCGGTACATGCCGCAAGGTATGTGTTTGCAGTGCGTCATGGACGATCGGCAGATGATAGCCGAGCGAATCCCATGCCCATGGAACGAGCAAGTACGTGGCGATGACGGCGAGGACAAGGGCGCTCGTCCCCACCATGAGCGCTGCCATCGCAGAGGGGGCTCGCACCAGTTTCGACAAGGCATCGCGGATGACGATGAAGTCGCGCGTCAACACGGCGAGCGACGCCGCGCCTCCCCCCACGAGCGCGATCACAGCGCTCGATATCGTCGCGAGGACCCACGGCCAAGGTGCGATTGCGTTCATCGCACCGAGCACGTGAATGATGAAGATGGCGAGCGCTGGGAAAAGAACGGCGACACCGCAGGCACGCTCGCACCCGCTGGCTTCAGGCATCAGAAGCGCAGCGAGCACGATGGCGGCCAAGAGCAGCGCGCCGAACGCAACGACCCAAATCACGAAAGTCCCGCCCGCTCAGCGGGTGAGCCAGCGCCCGTCACGAACCGTCAAAAGAGAATATGGGAACACCCACTGAAGCCCGATGAACGCAAACATGGCGTAGGCGATGCCGTAGAAAAAATCCGACGTGCGCTCGCTTCGCAAGCAGTAGAGCGTTTGAACGACCGCGGAGAGCACCACGAGCCCAGCCACTGTGATGAGCGCGCTCGGCTGCGCGATGAGACGCGCGACGATGAGCGTCAACCCGATCCATGCGATGGGGTATTGCACCAACTCGATCAAGATCTCCATCGTGGGCCAAAGACGATCGCGCTTTCGCCAACGCGTGCCGAGCAACGGCAACATCACGAGATCTTCACGGATATTTCCCCGCTCCCAACGAATGAGCATCCGTGCCATCCGTCCGAGCGTGGTCGGCATGAGCGTCTCGACCACGGCCGTTCGCTGGTAGACCGAGCGGTAGCCGTCTCGCAGAAGCCATGTCGTCAGCGCCCGATCTTCTGCGATCGTACAGGGCTGGCCCATGAAGGTTTGAGTCGACCAACGATCGAGCACGCGACGCACCGCGTCCATTCGATATGCGCTCAGCGCTCCCGGTGTGCAGAGGACCGCACCAAAACGGGATTGCGCGGCGCGCGCGAGATCGAACGTCAGATAGAAACGCGCCGAGAGCAAGCGCGTGATCAGATTGTCTTCACGGTTGAGCACGAGCACGCGCCCTGCGACCGCCGCGATCTCCGGGTCGGCGACCATGGGCGAGACGATCGCGCGCAGCGCATTCGGATGGAGCTTCGAGTCGCTGTCGACCGTGACCACGAGCTCGGCATCGGTGCGCTCGAACGCAGTGCGGAGCGCTTCGCGTTTGCCGCCATTTTGTGGTTGGCGAATCGCCGTGATCCGCCCCGGATGAGCGGCGGCGACCGCTGAAATATGATCCCACGTATCGTCCTTCGACCCATCGTCGATGGCGATCACATGGAGCTTGTCTTCGGGATAGTCGTTCGCGAGCGCAGACTCGAGGGCCACACGCACCGCCGGGCCTTCATTGAAGGCGGGCACGATCACCGCGAGGTGCGGAAGGGCATCTTCCGATGCGTCTGCGACGGGTCGATAGCGGAGCGCGTGCCACAGCGTCAGCCCGAAATACGTGCTCGCGATCACACCAAAGCCAGTGAGCACCATCGAAACCAAAGAAGGCGTCCCCGGTGCGAGGATGAGCGAGGCGACGCTATGGGCCACGAGCCCGGCAAACGTGATGAGCACCACGCTGGCGAGAGCGACTCGCCACGCGATCATGGCCCGCGTGAATTTCGGTTCGACGGCGCGCCGAGCTCCGGCTCTTGCACGGGGCGATCTCCGCCGAATGCGACGCAAGTGCGAGCCGCGGGCGGTGAGCTCCGCGAGCTCGCGTCCGCCGAGCTCCTCGAGCCCCAGTTCGTCTCGAATGGCTTCCGAGAGAGGGTCGACTGTCATGTCGACGGCGAGAGATCCTCCCGTCGCATGGTGGTTCTTCTGCACACTGGGCCTGGCTTGAACCAAGCGTGGTTTCAGACTCCGATCGGCGGCGCGAACCAGCTTTTTATTCGAGCGCATCACCTCTCCTCGTGTACGCCGCTGTGAGCGCGGCGCGTGAGTTTCTACTCTACCAAGGACGTACGCGCCCGCGCGGACGTACGCGGGCATGTAGACGTGCACCCTGGCTGTTCATTCAGTGTTGTCCCTCAATTCTGAATTCCATTCAATCTCATGGGGATATCTCGGATGTATCGATTGCGATATCGGCAATTGTGATCGTGTTCGAGGTGTGTACGAGTGGTCCGAATTCGAAGGGTTCGGGATCGACGAGGACTGCCATGAGGACACCATTCAGGCGCACTTCGATCTCGATGACATGACCTTCGTCCGGTCTCGGATCAAAATTTAGCTCGAGCACGCGATGTTCATGGGTGGACTCCGGAATGCGGATGCGTCGCAGCACCCGCCCGGAAGAGCGCCGCACTTCGATCTCGCGCTCACTCAGGAACTCGACGATCCATCCACGATGGGCGTGTTCGGCGGATGCGAAGAGATGCACGAAACCCACACCCGTCGCCGGTGCCACGAACCGCACATGTCGAGGTGCGCGATGTTCGAGCGATCGAATGTGAAAGAGACCTTCCACCTCGGGGTCGGTTTCTATGTGCTCTGAGACCACTCGACTCGTACGTGAGGGCTGTCGCACCACCCGAGTGCCATCGCGCATCAATGTCTCGGTCCAGTAGATCGACTCCCCTCGCGCGAAATCGCCGAGCCAATCGTGCTCCACATCGGTGTGCAGTTGCGAGCGGTATTCGGCGATCGCCCGTCTCGCCAGAGTGCCTCCATCAGGGATGGGCAATCGCTCGGTCGGGGTGTAACGCGCCAGTGTCTCCGGCAACGAAGGATAGGGCGTTCCGTGAGAATTCCCGGCATCGGGGCAGGGCTCTCGCGGCGTGCTTCCGTTGGGCCAACAATCCCCTGCGTGAACGATCGCGCGGTGGAGTCGAGGGAGCTCGATGTGGGTTTGCTCGAGGGCGCGTCGGAGGAGGATGTAGGTCATCGCGTGATCGGGATGTGCATCGATGGGATGAGACACATACACGTCCATCGGACGATCGCGTTCGAGGAGGTGCACGAGATCGACGATCGCGTTCGAGGCAGTGTATGCGGCTGGCGTTCCAGTCCAGGCCGTGTGCACATCGAGACTGTTTTCGCCACGCGCCGAATAGGTCGTGGAACCTTCGCCACAGGTGCCGTCCAGCAGGGTGCGCGGGCGCGGCGGGAGCGGCACGGCCCCGAGCGCATCGAGGGCGCCATCGGGATATCCGAGAAATCGAATGCGCTGTTCAGGCAATCCGAGGATTCGCATGGCGGCGACCGTTTCACGCTGCCGCAAGAAGCCATTTCGTTCGCATCCGAGGTCTCCGTTGGTCATCAGATGAACCACGATGGGATGGCCTCGACGGGTGGCGGTGGCGATCACGTGGGCTGCCATCAACGCTTCGTCATCGGGATGGGGAGCGAGCACCCACATGGGCGTGGGCGCAGCCCCCAGATTGATGCGTGGGGTTTCCGCCCGCGGAGGGGTCGTCGAGACGCCGCAAGCGAACAGCGCCAGTACAGCAAAGAGCGTGAAAAAGGAGACGCGCGGTCGGGGCACGCGCGTGTTGTACCCGGGGCGGGACGTTGTGCACGCGCTCTTACGAGGGGTCGGGCAAACGTATCAAAAGACCGATGCGAACGAGGGGGGCGATGGGCCAAGGCTCCCATGCGCTCTGGATTTCGCCTTCTGCCAGATATGCGAATCGTGCGCGGAGGAGAGGAATCTCGGCGCCGACTTCGAGGCTTGCCCAAAGCGCCTGGTGGAGTCGGACACGAAGTCGCGCAGTGGCTTCGAGTGCGATGTTCGTGAGCTCGACCGAGCGCACCATCAAAAGTCCGCGGCCCGAGCCGCGCACGAGAAACACCGAGGCGCCAGCGCATGCACCGAGCGCGACATCGGGACTGAGGTCATCGCCGAGACACACATCGAGGCTTCCACCGAACGCGACGATGGCCACGCGCTCAGGTGAAATCCCGGCTTCGCTCGACGTCAGTTGCGCGCGGGCTCGCAGCTCGATGAGTTCGGGGGCATGCACACCCGCAGCGAACGTTCCACCTATGGAGAGAGGGCCATAGGCTCCCAGATTCGCGGCCGCGCCGAGCTCCACATCGATGTGCCACGTCGTCTCTTCGATGCGCTCGCGCGAGCTCGCTTCGATGGCTGTTGGAGCCGGCGGAGGCTCTGGTGGAAGCGTGATGACGGACTCGTTCTGTGGGGAATCGACGAGCAATGCGACGGCGAGTGCCACGGGGCGCAAAAGTGATGCGCACGATTGTCGTTCTGCGTACAACGTGCGGCGCCCGAGGCTCGCTCCAGTGCGCTCGCGCAATTCAACGTGTGCGAGCGCATGTTCTCCATCGTCTTCGAAGCGAACAAGGACGGCGAACGTGCTCGGCGGCGTCTCGACGAACACGTCGCGGCAGAGGCGCGTCTCGACCGCCTCGATCAGCCGAGCGGCATCGGGGCAACCAGGGGCTGATTCGACCTGGAGTGTCGCGGTCGGAGCTCGAGCAGCGGCCGAGGTCACCATCGATCCCAAGCAGCACAGCACGAGCGGCAAAAAAGGGCTCCGAAACATGAGGGACGGCACTATTGTCGCCTCGACGTGAGAGATTCGTTGCTCGGCCATGAGAAAAACGTGGGTATATCCCCACCAGCAGAAGTGGAGGAAGAGGAAAGAGTCGAGCAGACCGGCCTCGATGCCGATGTGTTGTTTCGAGAGCATGCGGGCTTCGTCCACCGTGCGGCCAAATATTTGGGCGTTTCGAGCTCTGATATCGACGACGTGACCCAAGAGGTGTTCGTGGTGGCCCACCGACGGGGAATGGAATTCGAAGGGCGAGCGGCGCCTCGCACCTGGCTCTATCGGATTTGTTTGCGAGTGGCGTCCGACTGGCGACGTCGTGCGTTTCGGCGTCGTGAACTGCGGGTGGATGTGTTGCCGGAACAAGTGGCAGAGCAGACTCCGGAGACAGAGCGCGCACAAGCCGAGCTTCGCGCATGGCTCCTTCAGGCGCTCGAACGCTTGGACGCACCCAAACGTGAGGTGTTCGTGCTCTCTGAGCTCGAGGAGGTTCCGATGGAAGAGGTGGCAGCGATCGTCGGATGCCCTCTGAAGACTGCATATTCTCGGCTTTACGCGGCCCGGCGTCAGCTCTCCCAGGCGCTGGAGGGCAGATGCGATGAGTGACCACCTCGAGGACGAGGGAAATCACCCTCTCTTACGGCGCGCGATCGAAGCCGCGCGGGCCGATCGTGTTCGTCCGGAACACGTGGACGCGATGCTCGATGGATTCCACCGAAAAATGGCGGCTCCGAGCGCCAGCTCGAGCTCGGTTAGATGGGCCATGGGTGGCGCTACGGGGCTCATCCTCGTCGGATTCGGCGTGTGGTGGGCTCTGCGTCCTGCCCCGCAAGAAATCGCTCCTGCGAGCCATGACGCGGCGCAAGAGCATGCGGTGACACCGATTGAACCGAGCGTCGAACCCGTGATCGTTCGAGAGCCTGAGGCTCTGGAAGCCGCGGAGGAGCCGGCTCCGGCTCCTCCGAGCAAGCGTCTTGTGCGGCGTCGCTCCCACGGATCATCGGACTCGACGCCTGCGCCCATCGACGAGATCGAGCTCATCGATCGAGCGCGCGCGGTGCTGGCTCGGAATCCGGCTCAAGCTCTCCAACTCGCGAATCGTCACGCCAGCGAATTCCCGGAGGGTGTCGTGGCGGACGAGCGCGAGGTGATCGCGATCGAGGCGCTTCATCGTCTCGACCGAAACGAACAAGCGCGCGCGCGTGCGGAGCGGTTCGAACGCATGCGCCCAGGCTCACCCTATCGATCCAGGATTCGCGCGCTCTTCGGTTCTCGCTGATCGACGAAAAAAAATAACACGTCGATGAGAAAATCACCCGCCAGCGCCCACTGGCTTAGGTCGTGTCCGCAAATGTCCGCACTCAGCCTGGACCGTGCTGACAATGAGCGCCGCGATGGGGCATTGTTTCGATCGACAGAGGGATGACGAGTGCTTGAGTGGGCTTTCCCCACATCAGCACATCTAGGAAAAAGCATGCGACCCAACTCTGCGATTGCGTTCGTGGTGGCAGTGGTGTTCGTTGCTTCGTGCAGCGAGACGGGAGTCATTGGCGAGAGCCACCCTCCAGATCCCAGCCCTCGACGTGAATCATGCGGCAATGGGCTCGATGACGATCGCGATGGTCGAATCGATGATGGATGCCCGTGCGGACCTGGAGAGGTCCAGTCGTGTTTTTCGGGTGATTACCCTTCGAACGGGATTGGGACGTGTCGGCCCGGAATGATCGAGTGTGCCGTGTCGACCCATCTGGAGTGGGGTGATTGGGGAGATTACGTGTGTACCGGGGAGACACTGCCGAACGACGCCGAGGTCTGCGATGGTGACGACGATGATTGTGATGGCGCTGTCGATGAGGGCTGTTCGTGCGAGGTCGGGATAAGCCGTGTGTGTGGTGAAGATTTCCGTGTGGCGCCTTGCATGCCCGGCCGGCAGATGTGTGAGCGCGGTGTCTGGAGCGTGTGTGAAGGCGCAGTCGGACCGAGCGCGGAGCGATGCGGTGATGGAATCGACAATGACTGCAATGGAGAAATCGACGATGCGTCGTTGTGCCGCTGCGTACCGATCCCCGAAGTCTGTGCGAATGACATCGACGATGATTGCGACGGAGACATCGACGAGCCCGCTTGCCAACCCGTCTTCGATGAAGAATGCCAACCATCGACCGGGCCCCAATGCTTTGCTCGGGTGGGCTCGCTCATGGAGCTCGGGACATTCCCCTCTGGGTTTCAACCGAGCTTGAGCGCGGCGAGCAGCGGCGCTGAGATGGTGGTCGTCGGAACAGGCTTCTTTACGCGCGTGAACGCCACGGGGCTCATCGAGCAGCGTCCGTTCTTCCTGCGCGAACCGAGTCAACTCGTCGACACGGGTGAGGAGTACGTGCTCGCCTGGCTGTCCTCCGGGACGATGCATATCCAGCGAGTGTCTCGTACGGGGGAACTTTTGGGTGCGCCGGTGCTCATCGAAGCCGTGGCGCAGGGAAGGGGAAGGATCGCATGGGCAGACGGTGTGCTCCTCGTCATGTTCGGCGTTCAACAAACCCCCGATGTTCCTGGTGCAGTCGATCTGTATGTTCAACGCTTTGATGCGTCCCTGACGGCTCTTGGCCCTCCGGCGCGGCTCGATATCGAGGCGAACTTTCCTGGCTCGACATTGCAGCCGCCGCGCTCGATCACCGCGCTCGATCGAACGAGGTTCGTATCGTCTCATATACGGCTCGTCACCGTCGGGAGCGGCGACCAGATCACGGCTGTCTTCGAGCCATCGGTTCGAGATGGTGAGTCATTGAGTCATGATCATGTGTCGCTGTCTTCGTCCTGTGATCGGGTGCTCGCATGGTGGCACTCGAGCACGTCGAGCTACGAGCCCGGTCGGTGGGCTGATGCACCTCGAATGGCGGTGCTCGACGACACGGGGCGCGCCGTGGCTCCGGTCGTGGAGCCCATCGGTGAGCGATTTGGAATGCCTGCTGACACCACCCTGGTTCCGCTCGGAGCCAAAGGCTTCTTCGTTCTCTCGTTCACCCATGACTTTCTTTGGTTGGAAGACGGCACCGCGATGGATTCCGACAGTTGGAGTACGGCAATGATCGTGCGCGTCGCATTGGATGGCACCGTATTGCAACGTATCGAGCTTACCAACCATGACAAGGGGAATTATTCGGCGACTGCGGCTCGGGTCGGTGACTGCGTGCTGATGGTGAGCATCAGGACCAATTACCCCACGTCTTCCGATAGCACCCTGCTCTTATCGACGTATTGCCCAGCACCTTGTTGACGTCGATTGACACGAGGTGGATCCAATGGAATGTCGCAGATGTAACCTTTGTGATGAACCTGGCGATTTCGATACGGCCGTGGATGTCGAGAAGGTTCGATCGAACGTGCTCCGATATCGCGATCACGAGTTTACGGTGTGGCGATGCACGGGGTGTGGCTCACTCCACTGCCTCGAAGACATCGACTATCAGCAGTACTACAGCGACTACCCGGTGCACCACCAGACATCGGATATGTTCACGCGATTCCTCTTCGAATCACGACTTCGGATGCTCGTCGAAGGAGGCCTGTCTCGACAGCATTCCATTCTCGATTATGGATGCGGGAATGGAGGGTTCGTGGCCTATCTGCGAGAGCGTGGGTATCAGGCTGCGGAAGGCTACGATCCATTTACGACGAAATTCTCGGACGAGGCGATCCTTCGCAGGAAATACGACTACGTCGTGAGCTGCGATGTCATCGAGCACGCGCCGGACACGCTCGAGCACCTCGACCAGATGATCTCGCTCGTCCGGTCGGGCGGGATCGTCGCGATCGGAACCCCCAATGCGGCGGAGTTGAGCCTCAAAGATCCGATCGACAGAGTGGGACACTTACACCAGCCCTATCACAGACATCTTCTGACGAGAATGCAGCTCGAGCGATTGCTCGAGAAGCGCTCGGCGCGAGTCCTCCGCACCACTGCCCGGTGGTACGTCGATACCTGGATTCCTTTCCTCAACTCACGCTTCTTCTTTCGTTACGTCGAGGCCTCGGGTGGTGCGGTGGACAGTATCTTCGAGCCGATTCGATATTCGTTGATTCTGAAGTCGCCTCGCCTGCTGTGGCATGGGTTCTTCGGCCGGATCCTCCATCCAGGCAAGGATGTTCTCGTGTTTGCGCGGGTGAGATGATGTCGCGTGCGGCAAAGCCGAGAGTCCTTTTCTTCGCCGAGCCAGCCACCCTCGCGCACGTGGCGCGGCCCGTTGTCCTCGCGCGCGCCCTTCCCGCGAGTCGCTACGATGTGTTCTTCGCGACAGGGCCAGACTATTGGGAGCTCCCTTCCAAAGCGGGACTTTCGTGTATTCCGCTCTGGAGCATCGGCACGCGCGCTTATCTCGACGCTGTCGTCCACGGACGCCCTGTCTTTCCTTATTCAATCTTGGAAAGATATGTGGCGAATGATTTGAAGTGGATCTCCGAAATACGCCCAGAGCTCATCGTCGGTGATTTTCGATTGTCTCTTGCTGTGAGCGCGCGGTTGGCGAAAGTTCCTTATTTCAGCATCACGAATGCTTATTGGAGCCCTGCGGCAGGAGCGCAGTTCGAAGTTCCTGTGCATGCATTGAGCAAGAAGCTGGGCCCACGAACTGCAAACCGACTCTTTCAACCGATGAGGCCGGCGTTCTGGGCATATCACAGTTTGCCGATGTTCCGAGTGCGTAGGAGACATGGATTCGCCCGAACATCGGCGGAGCTCGACTTCTGTCGTGTCGTCACAGAGTCGGACATGACTCTCTTTGCCGATGTTCCCGAGATGGTCCGGGTCCCTGAGAATGCTCCCCCTCATCGCTATCTTGGGCCCATCGTGTGGTCGCCCGAGATGACTCTCCCGGATTCGCTCAGAGCAACGGGGGACACCAAACCACTCGTTTATATCACCATGGGTAGCTCCGGAAACCAAAGCATGATCAGCTCGATCATCGACACATGCGAGCAACTCGGTTGCCGGATCGTGGTGGCCACGGGGGGAAAAGGGACCTCTGTCTTGCGGAACGATTCCATCACGGTGGTGCCCTACCTACCTGGCGACCAAGTCGCAGCGATGGCGTCGCTCGTCGTGTGCAACGGCGGCAGTCCAAGCGCCCATCAAGCGCTGGCGCAAGGGACACCGGTGCTCGGCATCCCCTCCAATCTGGATCAAATCCTCAACATGCAATTCGTCGTGACCTCTGGCGCGGGGCTTTCACTTCGAGAAGATTGTGTCTCACCCATCCGGCTCCGAGAACACCTCACGAGGCTCCTTCACGAAGGACATTTCCGCATGGCAGCTCGACGTATCGCGCAGCAGTTCGCGCGTTACTCTGCGCCCGAGCGATTTCGAACGATCGTCGATCGAACCCTCTCTTCACAGCCGTCCGAGACAGGGCTTTGGTATCGTCGTTCATTGGGATAATATCGGGCTCTCCCAAAGGAGAAGCGCGATGTCGTACCTGTTTCGTAGGTTCTCCCATTTCTCAATTGTGACGAGCATCGTGATGTGGGTTGGGTGTGAGTCGACACCTGCCGACCTCGGTGATGGCGCAGTCTCAATGGATGGCGCACAGCGGATCGACGCGGCGCCGGTTCCCATGGATGTGGGACCCTACGATGGTGGATCAATCTCCGGCGTGACGGTGAATATCGAGGAGTCCACGCCGGAACAGATCGGACTTCATTTGGTTCTGGGGCGACCGTTCTCGGACGGGAGCACTGGGACCGTTCGATATCGCGCCGTGTCTTCGACCGAATGGCGAACGGGACATCCGCTCTTGCGCATCAAACCGGATTGGAACGAGGGGGGCGCACCCGAAGCACCGGTGGACGCGTTCGCTGGCACCATCTTCGATCTTCGTCCGGGAGAAACGTACGAAGTGGAGGTCAGCCTCGATGAGCCGGGCCAACCGAGCCAAGTGGTTCGGACGCTCACGAGGACGCGTGTGCTTCCGGGGAGTGCTCCTGCGCGGACCGTGATGGCGACGACATCGGACAACCTTCAAGCAAAGCTCGATTCATTGGCTCCAGGGGACGTGCTCGAGCTCGCAAACGGCACGTACGAAGTCGACGGGCTTCATCTCGCCTCCTCAGGGACCGAGAGCGAGCCCATTTTCATTCGAGGAGCTTCTCGCGAAGGCGTCGTCATTCGAGATGCGACAGGCAATGTCCTTCAGATCCAAGAGGCGTCGCATGTCGTGATCGAGAATCTCACGCTTCGAGGTTCGGGGATGGACTCAGGAACAGACGCGAGCTCGCGTGGGATCGCGTTCTGGGACGGCGCGACGCAAGAGTACATCACCATTCGCAGCGTCGATATCGTCGAGGTCGATCAAGGCATCGTGTCCCCAGGCTTCATTCGTGGTGTTCTCGTCTACGACAACGCCCTGCGCGGGAACAACGTGTGGGCAATGGAACTCATCGAGTCCAATCGCACCTGGAACGATGAAGGAATTCAAGTCGCCGGCGAGGGCAACTGCGTTTTCGAAAATACCATTCGCGGTTTTGGAGATGCGTTGTCATGGAAGAGCGGAGTTCACGCGGCGGCGAACTACGTCTACCGCAACCGCATCACGATGACCGGCGACGATGCCTTCGAGGCTGATTACGCGACGAGAAATATTGGCATCTATGACAACTACGTCACCAACTCAGCCACATTTCTCTCCCTCGATCCTCTTTGGGGTGGGCCGCTTTATTGTTTTCGCAATGTCATGATCAATACCTTCCGCGGCCCGTTCAAACTCAACGCCACGAACTCGGGGTTTTTGATTTATAACAACACCATCATTCGGACCGAAGGCAAGACCGATTGGGGCTGGGTCCAATTCAACAACGGCGCGCTTCGCAACTGGTCGTATCGCAACAATATCCTTCTCTATCATGGGGGAACGGGGAACCTCCTCGCCGTCGAGGCGACTGGCAATAGTCCCATCGATGTCACGCACAACGCTTGGTATCCGGATGGATCGGTGTGGTGGACGAGTTCGGGCGGCTCGTTCGGTTCGCTGAATGCCGCGCGTGCGGGCTTGTCGACCACATCCCCGCTCTTTGGCACCTCGTCCTCTCGGCATGAACACGACCTCATCAGCGAGGCGAATCCCTTCGTGTCACCGATCACGCTCGGTGCGAATCATCTCACGGAGATCATGTCGGAGGTGGTTCCGACGCTCTCATCGACTGCGAGCGCCAAGAACGCAGGTGTCGAAATTCCGAATATCACCGATGGATATTCGGGGAGCGCGCCGGACATGGGCGCGATCATCGAAGGTCGCGCGGTGCCGCGGTGGGGAGCCGTGCGTCCTTGAGATCGTGGGAAGGGCCGCTCGGTATGATATTGTCTTCGACATGGGATGACCTCCTTTCGAGTCGGAGCAAAAATGCGGTGCATTCGCTTGTGGCTCACGGCGTTGCTTGGTCTGATGGTGATCACATCAGGCTGTGGACGCATCGACTACACCCCTCTCGATAGGGAGATGAACTCACCCGAGGAGCTCGACTCCGCGTTCTCCGATACTGAATGTCGTGATGCGTGCCAAACCCCGCCGCCCGCAGAGTGCATCGGCACGAACTTACGTAGTCACGCGATGACAGGTACTTGTCGTGGCGGCGTCTGCTCATATGAGACGATGGATGTTCCATGTCTCTGGGGCTGCCATGAGGGACGCTGTATCACGGACGCCCTCGACGCTTATCTCAAGGCTTCCGACACCGGCGCAGGTGACCTCTTTGGCCACTCCATCTCCCTCTCGGGCGACCTCCTGGCCGTGGGCGCGTATCAGGAAGGCTCATCGGCCACCGGTGTGAATGGCAACCAGACCAACAACGACGCGTCCTGGAGCGGCGCGGTGTACGTGTTTCGACGGAGCACAGGGGGAGTCTGGTCCCAAGAGGCGTACATCAAGGCATCCAATGCCAATGGGGGCGACCAGTTCGGCTGGTCGGTTTTTCTCGTGGGCGACTTCTTGGCGGTGGGCGCGCCTCGGGAGTCCTCATCAGCCATCGGCGTGAACGGTGACCAGACCAACAACGACGCGGTCTGGAGCGGCGCGGTGTACGTGTTTCGGCGCAGCGCGGGAGGGACTTGGTCCCAGGAAGCCTACATCAAGGCATCCAATACCGAGAGTAGCGATCACTTCGGCCGGTCGGTCTCCCTCTCGGGCGACCTCTTGGCCGTGGGCGCATATGTGGAGTCTTCGTCGGCCACCGGCGTCAATGGCAACCAGACCGACAACGGTGCGTCCAGCAGCGGCGCCGTGTATGTGTTTCGACGCAGCGCAGAGGGAGTCTGGTC
>CAYZTA010000039.1:0-59178 GCA_964481145.1 uncultured Sandaracinus sp. | reverse complement strand
TACGATCAAATTCCGATCTGATTTCGCGCACTTACGTTTTTCAACAGCCTGCTATGGCGTCACTCGAATATCGTCGATGCCAATTCCTTCGTATTGGAGGCTATCGTCGCTGCGGAAATGAAACCGGAATCGGACCTGCGTCTGCCCTGCCGTGCCGGTCAAGACGTGCGATGCAGGAAGCCAAGTCCCAGCTGCACCCGATGAATTTTCCCAGCGATGGTTCGTCGTTTCGTTGTACCAACTCATCCCCGACCCTGCGGTGCCGAGCTTCGTCCACGTCCCTCCGGGTCCTCTTTGCACCTCGACCCATCCGTAATCGTGTCTGGACTCCGTTCGGTAAATGAGATTGAACGCAAGCGTCGGGTCAGCCTCGATCTCCGAGAAGTCGAAACAGGGTGAGGTGACATAGCCCGTTTCGAGAGGCGAGTAGTTCCCAGCCGGATTGGTAACGAACGCGTAAGATCCCGTGGCAGCCGCGGTGATGAACATGCCCGAGGGTGTGCCGCGCGCCCACGATGTTGTCGTCCCGCTCACGGTGAATCCGTCTGCGCCCTCTTCGAATCCAGCGAAGAATCCAGCGCCGAGAGGAACCGTCCCCAAGACGTCGATGGTGATGAGGCGACGATCATTGCTGAGGTCCTCGTCGTTCGGAACCTCGACGCGCGCGCGAATCGTCCGCCTGCCAGCCGTCGACAAATCGATTTCAACGAAATCATGTTCGTACACGGCCCCCGGAGCGAGCGGTGTCGTTATCCTCGCGAGAACTTCCGTTCCTCCATCGAGGGTAATCCCGACGCTGAACGAAGTGGCCGTGGATGTCCCGCGGTTCGCGACTCTCACACGGAGAGTCGCAGCGCTACTTCCACACTCATGCAGACTGACAGGCGTCACACTCTCGACAACCAGGTCATTGAGGCGTGCCCGGATTTGCACATCATCGATTCCAACTCCTTCGAGAGGAAGGATGTCGTCACTGCTGAGTACGAACCGAAGACGCACATCCGCCCTGCCAGCAACTCCGACCAACGGAATGCGCGCCGTTCTCCATACCCCAGCACTCCCAGAGTAACCGCTCCACGCCTGCATCGAACTATTGGTGTACCAGTTCGTCCCTGAGCCCACGGCGCCCACCTTCGTCCACGTCCCGCCAGCATCGGTGGACATCTCGAGCCAGCTGGTATCGTATGGACTCTCCGTCGCGAAGATATGGCTGAATGACAGCTCAGGATCGCCGCTGAGCATCGAAAAATCGAAGCTGGGAGAGGTCAGATAGCTGAGCTCCTCGTTCGCATAGACACCCGTCAGGCTCGTGATCCACGCATTCATCCCGCTCGCTGCAGCCGTGATGTGGCGCTTGCCGGAGGGAGTTCCGTGTGCCCAGCTCGAGTTTTCGCCGCTCGCGGTCCAACCTCCGTCACCCTCCTCGAAGTTCTCGATGTACAAGAAGCGATTTCCGCACGCACCTGGAAACACACTCGCACTTCCATCCCAGCAATCCACCCGACAATCGAAACCATCTCCGTCGAGATCCCATAGATCGGGGGTGGAATCGTCACAATCGTCGTCCAACGTGTTTCCGCAAATCTCGATTCGCTCCGGGTTCACGTTCGGACGCGTATCGTCACAATCCGTGGAGCAGTCGAAGCCATCGCGATCGACGTCGGCCATATCCTCCGTCGCGGGATTGCAATCGTTGTCGATTCCATCCGCACACACCTCGACATTTCCGGGGTACGCCAGAGGGTCGCCATCATCGCAATCGATATTGCAGTATTCTCCGTCCATATCGCCGTCAAAGACGTCTCGTGTCTCGGGATTACAGTCATCATCGCGGCCGTTGTTGCACACCTCTGTCATTCCAGGGTGGATCATGGGATCCGAATCGTCGCAATCATCGATGCACGAATAGCCATCGTCATCCGCATCTCCGATGTCCGCCGTTTCTGGGTTGCAATCGTCGTCGATCTCGTTGCCGCAAATCTCTCGATTTTCAGGAAAACGAGCCGGATCGGAGTCATCGCAATCGAGTCCACACCGCGCTCCGTCACCGTCCAAATCGACACCGTCGCGGGTCGCGTTGTTGCAGTCGTCATCGCGCATGTTGCAGGCGATCTCGGTCGCATCCGGATGCACAGAGGAGTCCGCATCGTCGCAGTCGTTGCCCCCACATTCAGCATCGAAATAGCTGTCGCCGTCTGCATCGACGCAGTCGTTGCATTCGGGCGTGCCCATGCAGTCAGGAACACAGTTGGAGCAAGTCTCTCCCCCTGCGAAATCACACGTGCCATTCCCGCAACCGTCCGGCTCCTCTTCGCACGAAGGCGAGCAGCCATCCCCTCCCCGACGATTTCCATCGTCGCATTGCTCACCGCTCGCGGTGTTCAGAAAGCCATCTCCACACATCGCGACGGTGCAATCTTCGTCGCATTCGCTCGTGTTCTCACCGGTGTCGCATTCTTCGCCAGTGCTCACGACAGAATCGCCACACTCAATCCGCGCGCACACGCTGGGCGCTTCACCACGACAATACCAACCCGGCTCGATCGTGCATCCAAGCGTGCAGCCATCGCCAAGAGCGAGGTTGTTGTCGTCACAACGCTCGTGTTCATCGACGCGACCATCACCGCATTGCGGTGTTCCGGAAGGTGCTGTGCATCCGTAGACGACTGGAATGGCGATGATCGTCAGTGCGAGTCGCACGACTTGAGTACTCATGGAATGAAAGTCCGGTTGCATTTTCCGCATGGGAATATTCCTCTTCCCGCCCACCCGAGCGAAGGGGCGCGAGCATAGGCGACCTTCCCCGTTGTGCCAGTCTCTTTGAAATTCCCCTCGAATCGAGATCGTCCGTGCGCCCGATGGATCCTGGCGTTATCCTCCGCGCTCGTCATGCTGAGATCTCGTTCTGTCGCGAAATCCGCGAAATGTGATGCGTGTTCTCGGAATATCGAGGGCACCCCTTCCGCTCGCGGCCTCTTGCTCTTTCCTCGCGGTGACGGCATTCACCGCGAAGAGCCGCCACTTTGCGAAAAATGCGCGCATGCCATCGGCATCACGGCCCTCTTCCGATTTGCAGAAGAAGAAGAGGAAGGCTGAATACGAACGGCGCGTCAGCGCCAACGCAAGGTGATCGCTGTTTTTTCGTCGCCTCGGCCTCGACAGCTGACCACCCCAGCACGAACCTCCCGCGCGCCCGTCAGCTCCAGCATACGTTGCCAAAAACCAGCCAACGTCCATGCGTAAGGAAGTGATTCGGGCACGAGAGCATCGATCTCGACTCGCACCCCGGCTCCCGGCGTAGGCATCACCTTCGCCTCTCCGCGCGAGTGGTAGAGCCGATAGAAATGGGGAATTCGTCCGATCGCCACGACGGGGCTGGCGCTTTGCATGAAGAGCCGATGCGTGGTCGGAAGTTCGCGGTCGGCGCTCGAGCGACCAATGCCGGATGCCGTGGTGCCTTCCACGCCCCCAATCGTCCGCTCGGTTCCACGCAAAATTTGTTCGTAGAGGCTGAGCGGAAGCCATGCCATGGGCAGAATGACGCCGCTGATTCGCTCGCGAAGCTCGGGATCGAGCTGTTGTCGCACTTGCAGGAGCGTCGCGTGACCATGAACCGTTTCGATGTGTTCGAGGGCAGCGGTGAACAACGACCCCTTGAGCTCGGTCTCGATCGAATTCGCACACACCCGTGGGTTCCTCAATGACCACGAAAGAGGTGGTGGTGTTCGTGGCGAAAAATCAGCCAATGCTTCACGCACCGAGAGCGCCTCTCGCGCTGGAGTTCGCTCGTATTCCGCAGACGATGCTGCACGCGATGTGTCTCGAGACACGAGGTCGCGGAGACGCGGCGGACTTTCACGCGATGAAATGCTCGCGCGCGGCAACTTCGATGTCATGTGTGCGGTCGGAGTTGGCTCTCGAGCGACCGCGAGGCGAATCGCCGCTCGCGCTCGCCCTTCATCCCAATCGCCCGACGCTGCGAAGTAATATCGCGGCATGCTTGGCGACGGTCTCGAACGATGAGCGTGTCCTCCGGATGTGGTGCGACTCCCATCGGAGTTCGTTTCACCCCGTGACAGCTCCCCAAAAGAAGGGGTCGCCGAACGGTTCGGAATTCCGCTCGGAATCTTGAACCCCAGATGCTCACGCGTCCTCGACGAAGCCGTCCTGAAAACCTGAAGCGCGGACAGCATCTCTGACGCGCTTTGAAAGCGATCGTTCGGGTCCTTCGCGATCGCCTTCATGATCAACGCGTCGATCCCAACATCGATGTCGGGTGCGATCGAGCGAGGAGCCGGCGGCGGGGTTCGAAGAATCGACTGAAGGAGTTGGTGATAGTTGTCGCCCTCGAACGCGACACGACCGGTCAAGCACTCGTAAAGGATCATGCCCATCGCATAAAGGTCGATCCGATGATCGAGCAGCTTCATCCCACGTGCCTGCTCAGGGCTCATATAAAAGGGCGTTCCGAGCATCACGCCGGTGCGGGTGAGGGCGAACTCTTCGCCCTCCTCGTGTTTCACCTTCGAGATGCCGAAATCCAGGATCTTGACCCAATCCAAACCATCTGTTCCGCGCGTCAGGAAGAGATTGTCCGGTTTGAGATCGCGATGGAGGATTCCTTCGCGATGCACCGCTTCGAGCGCCGCGAGAGCTTGCCCCACGAGATCACACGCGGCCCCTGCGTCGAGTCGCTGTTCTTTGCGAAGCAACGCCGCCAGCGTTTGACCGCGCAAGTACTCCATCACGAGGTACGGCGCGCCATCTTCCGCGTTGCCGAGATCCAGGATTTCGACGATATGCTCGTGACCCGTCGCGGCTGCGGCACGCGCCTCGCGATGAAAACGCTGCACCGCCTTTTCGTCGCTTGCGAGTTCGGGATGCAGACGCTTGATGGCGACCTTGCGTCCCATCAGGATGTGCTCGGCCACATACACCGCGCCCATTCCACCTTCGCCGAGAAGCCCGATGACTCGGTATCGTCCAGCGATCACCCGACCAATCAACGCACGTCCCGTCGTGAGCGCTTTGCCCGTGTTCGGGCAATGCGTATACGAAGAAGAGTGTATGTCACCGCAATGTGGGCACGGCGGACCACTCGAAACCGGCGGAGGCGGGCTCGGCATGAGACGAATTTCGTGCCGATTGTCGTCGCCGACTGCGGCATACGTCAAGCGGCGGTGAGACAATTGAATCAAACCACGCAATCAGGGTATACCCCCCGCGCTGGGGCAGACGGACGTTCGTGTCTTAATTCAAGAAAACTGAACCAAGGCTTGCGCGATGTCGCATTTTTCCTGTGGATGTCATGGCCTCGAAGCGCTTCTGAGAAGCACCAACGACGATCTGGGTCGAGCATTTCCCCTTCCTGGCGATCAAGTCCAATGGGGTCCGCCTCGTCCTTTCGCGATCGATGCGCTGACCATTCGAGTGAAGCTCGACTTGGATGCGCGACGCGTGGACGGCGACTGTGAAATCTCGGTTCGTCAAATCGACTTGGATGCATCAGAGCTCGTCCTCGACGCCGTCGATTTCGATATCCAGAGCGTCCAGCTCATGGGTGGAACCGATCGCTGGAACGATCTCTCGTATCGTTACGATGATCGCGAGATTCGCATCGCTCGTTCGTCTCTTGGCAATGCGTCCGAGGGCCGAGCCATCGTGCGCGTGAAATATCGCGCCACACCGCGGCGCGGGCTTTATTTCGTCACACGACGCCCGCTGCGTGCTCCCACTGATCCTCATGCCCGCCCCACCGAAGTCTGGTCACAAGGCCAAGATCAAGACAATCGGCATTGGTTCCCGTGCGCCGATCATCCGAATCAGCGCATGCGCACCGAGATGCAGGTCACGGTGCCGAAGGGAATGTTCGCCCTCTCCAATGGAATCTTGGTCTCCCGGACACCTTCTGGAGATCATGAAACATTTCACTGGCGACAAGACGAGCCCCACCCTTCCTACCTCGTCACGCTGGCATGTGGTGTGTTCGATGAAGCGCACGCGCTCGAAGGCTCCCTGCCGATCGACTACTACGTCCCCCAAGGCGAATCCGCCCACATCGAGCGCTCTTTGGGGCGCACTCCAACCATGATTCGTTTGTTCCAAGAGAAGCTTGGAACACCATTTCCTTGGGACAAATACGCGCAAGTCGTCGTCAGCGATTTCATTTTCGGCGGGATGGAGAACACGAGCGCAACGACGCTCTTCGATCGCGTACTCCTCGATGAGCGAGCCGCGCTCGACGTCGACATGGACTCACTCGTCGCCCATGAGCTTGCGCATCAATGGTTCGGCGATCTGGTCACCTGTCGCGACTGGAGTCACGCGTGGTTGAACGAGGGGTTCGCAACGTATCTCGAACACATTTGGCGAGAGCATGCTGAAGGCATCGACGCCTACCACTATGGGCTCGAACAAGATCTCGATGCATATCTCGACGAAGATCGCGATCGCTATAGACGGCCGATCGTGACCAACGTCTGGTCCGCGCCGATCGACATCTTCGATCGCCACCTCTATCAAAAAGGTGGCCTCACCTTACATGCGCTCCGCATGCATCTGGGAGATGGACCTTTCTGGGCTGGCATCCACCACTACATCGAACGGATGCGTGGCCGAGGCGCCGAAACGCGCGACCTCCTGCGCGCCATGGAGGATGCCACCGGCAGGTCGCTCGAAGCGTTCTTCGATCGATGGGTCATGAAGAGCGGTCACCCCAATCTCGAGATCTCGGGCGAATACCGAGCGGGCGTCATTGAGCTCACCATCACGCAAACACAAGCCTCGAACGCGGAATCACCTCACCTCTTCGCATTCGATTTGCCTGTCATCGTCATCAGCGAAGGTGGCCGTATCGAACATCGCCTCCATGTGACTCAACACCGCGAGACCTTCGCTCTGCGCAGCGAGCAGGAGCCCAAGATGGTCATCGTCGATCCTCACATGCACGTGTACGGCACCGTTGACAATCGCCTTGGCACGGCGTGGTTGGCAGAACAGCTCGCGAGCACCGAAGGTGCACGACCGCGTTGGCGTGCGGCGCGCGCCCTCGCGAAAAGAAACGAACCACGCGCCCAAAGCGCGCTCGCCAAAGGACTTTCGTCAGATGCCTTTTGGGCGGTTCGTGCAGAATGTGCGAGCGCTCTGGGAGAACAGAGCACCGAGAGCGCGCTCGACGCACTGATCGCCGCAAAGGGCGATCCCGATCCGAAGGTGCGACGACATGTGGCAGCCGCACTTGGACGTTTTCGCGCAGTTGTGCCTGGCGATCTCGGCACTCGCGCAAGCGAAGCGCTCATCGATTGGATCGAGCAAGGCGATCCCAGCTATCTCGTCGAGAGCGAGCTGCGTCGGGCGCTTGGTCGAACGCGCGCGATGCGTGCGTTCGACATCCTTAGAGAGCGATTCACGAGCGATCCTCCTTCATGGGCCGACGTGGTGCTGCAAGGCACAGTCGATGGCCTCTCGCTCACCCGTGATCGACGTGCGATCCCACTGCTCATCGAAGCCCTTGGCGACGCTCGAGCGTCATCGGTGCGACGTGCGGCGCTTGCAGCACTTGGCCGCTCACGAGAAATCATCAGCGAAGAACATGAGCTCGTGAAGATTCGCGAAGCCATCGAACGAACGATGGATGCGTTCGATCCGGGGGTTCGGATCAGCGCTTGCCGCGCGCTCGTCAACCTCAAAGATGCCAAGGGCACCACCTCGATTGCACGCCTCATCGATCGAGACTTGGACGGTCGTGTGAGACGTGCGGCGCGAGAGTCGGTGCGAGATTTACGTGATCACAACGCACCTCAGCGCGAAGTCTCCGCATTGCGCGATGAACTCGAGAAGTTGAAGATCGAGTTTCGTGATGTCAAAGGCAAACTCGCAATCTTCGAAGCGCGCACGAAAGAAAACGATCCGAAACAATCATAGAGCGACGAACGGCGGGCACGAGTCAACACGCCACGAGACATCGTGCCCCCGTTGGTGACGACCGCTTGGTTCCTACGATCGAGTGTATCGAGAGTCGGAGCAGCACGCGATCGGACGCACGCTGCCGAGAACAGCATATGAAGTATTCGCGTCTCGCAGTTCTCATCGCGCTTGGCGGAACCTTGTGGATCGCATGCGTATCGAGTGGAAGCGAAGCGGCCCGCCAGCGAATTGAAAAGCCTCGTGACGAAATGGGGGGCGAAGCATTGATCTTCCCCGCCTCTGCTGCCCTCCCCGAAGAGGAAGGAGCTTTGCCTTCGCCGCAGGCGATCGAACTTCGCGCTTACAGCGTTTCACCCGTAGGCCCGATCCGCGAAGAAGCACAGGCCGAATATCGAATCTACCTCGAGGTCGAAAACACGGGAGATATCCCGCTTCGACTGACCCCGTCTTTCGTCCGCGCCGTCGTGATGCAAAGCGGAGTGCCGGTCCCCGGTTGTGTGGGTGACGTGTTGGCTGTGCGAGACCACGCCGCGATCGGGACGAGTGGCGCGCTTTTCGTCTCTGTCCCGCTGCCGTGCGCGCTCGAAGCAGGCCGCTACGATCTCGACCTGACACTCTCGGTTGGCGCACCGCCTGGCACCGAAGACGCGATTGAAGAGCGTCATCTCAGAACTGGATTGGTCGTCGACGCAGCGTTGCCTCCTTACACCTCTGGTTTTCTACCTCCCGAATGATGTTTCACCGACCCATCACCGACTTCATGCGCTTCAGCGCTTCACTCAAATCCTCGGGCTTCACGGACGTAAAACACACACGCACCCAATGTTCATAATCGGCGCCGGACGCGCTGCCTGGAGTCAAGAGCACCCCAGCATCGAGACAGCGCTCCAGAAATCCGAGCGGGCTCTCTCCTGGACGCAGATAGGGCTCGATATTCACGAAAAGGAACGTCCCTCCATCGGGCGCTCTGACTCCGAAGGCCTCGGCGGTCTCGAGCGCGGCTTCGCGATAGAGAGTGCGTGCTTCGAAGAGCCATTGCTCCCCTTCATCCAGAGCCTTGGCGGCCCCGAATTGCATGGGTCGTGGAGCGCAATACGTAGAGAACGTTTGGACTCCACGTATGGCTTTCATCGCAGCGATCGGCCCGTGCACGAATCCAACCCGTGCTCCTGCGAGTCCGAATGCCTTCGAGAGAGAATGCACGACGATGGCGCGATCGCGAAAATCGGATCGCGTCCACACAGGTTCAGGCGGGTCTTGGGTGAAATAGAGATCTTCGTACACCTCGTCACAGAAAATCCAAAGCTCATGCCGCTGGGCAACACGAGCGATGGCTTCGAGAACATTCGAAGACAAGACCGCACCAGTCGGATTGTGTGGCGTATTGATGTAAATGGCAGCCGTCTTCGGCGAAATCGCCTCTTCTAGCGCGCGCTCCGGATCGAATGAGGAATCGAGCAACCGATCGAAGAACGGGATTTCGATTGCGCGCCCGCCACGTCGACGCACCGTCCCACGAATCAGCGGCCAAAACGGCGCTGGGACAAGCACCTCTTCGCCCGGCTCGAGCAACGCATCGGCGATCACCGACAACGCCGCCGTGGCACCGCTCATGACTTGCACGAGCTCACGTTCGAGACGCACCCCCGCGCGGCGCGCAACATGACGAAGAATGGCATCGATGAGCACAGGCTCCCCCTGCACGGGCGCATAGTTGTGCAAACGCGAGACAGCGGACGTCAGCTGCGCTTCTGCACGCGCAGCCTGTGGTGGGTCGAGCCAGGTATCGCCGACGTGCAAGGGAAAGACATCTCCTCCACGTTCCTTGGCTCGCGCGGCGAGACGTGAAAACACACCATCCGTGAGGCTTTCGGAAGATGCAGCGACGTACGGAAATCGAGGCATGACGGCGGAAGATTACGACAAGGAAGAGCGTCGGTCATGCCCCGGACGATTCCGCTCGCGATGCGCACAGCTTCCGTGAAACCGCGACTTTCATCGCGGGATAACCGCGAAAATCAATGTCACGCTACCGAGAAATGCTTCAATGGAGCCGCGATTTTCATCGCGGAATAACAGGCCGGCACTCGGATGCCGACTGCGAGGACGGTAATCGGCTTCAATGGAGCCGCGATTTTCATCGCGGAATGACGTGCTTCGCGTTGCGTTCCCCACAAAGGTCACCGGGCTTCAATGGAGCCGCGATTTTCATCGCGGAATAACCTTTGTCGGATGGGTCGCATCGCTCGTATGGGCGTGCTCGGCTTCAATGGAGCCGCGATTTTCATCGCGGAATAACCCAAAGCGCTTGTCCTCGATGCCGGCGATCCGGACCAGCTTCAATGGAGCCGCGATTTTCATCGCGGAATAACGACTCGAAGAGGTTCGCGACTTTCTCGGCCACACCACCATGCTTCAATGGAGCCGCGATTTTCATCGCGGAATAACCTGCGCTTCTGTGCGAGCAAGAACAACTGCTCGGCAAGGCTTCAATGGAGCCGCGATTTTCATCGCGGAATAACCGGCGCTCAAGGCGAAGAACATGAATTTCTATGCGCGCTTCAATGGAGCCGCGATTTTCATCGCGGAATAACCGGTGTTGCCGAGAATCGCGATACCGCACGTGTCGAGCTTCAATGGAGCCGCGATTTTCATCGCGGAATAACCTGGGATGGTCGACGCGGTGCTCAGCCCCGCGTGGGACGGCTTCAATGGAGCCGCGATTTTCATCGCGGAATAACAGCGATTACGAGAAAATGGCAGCGGCCATCATGCCGCCGGCTTCAATGGAGCCGCGATTTTCATCGCGGAATAACAAGAACTGAACACGCCTCCATACGAGCCGCCTCCGCCGCGCTTCAATGGAGCCGCGATTTTCATCGCGGAATAACCAGTCAACAAATATTCCGGCTCGCAAAGCGCCGCAAGCTTCAATGGAGCCGCGATTTTCATCGCGGAATAACGGGGAGAGGCGAAGATGACCAGCCAAGACCTGATTGCTCGCTTCAATGGAGCCGCGATTTTCATCGCGGAATAACCATGGGCGTGACGTCGTATCCGGTGCGCAGCAATTTCATGCTTCAATGGAGCCGCGATTTTCATCGCGGAATAGCCCGCGCGTTTTTCGTGTGGCCAGGTTGGGTCGTAGCGGAGCTTCAATGGAGCCGCGATTTTCATCGCGGAATAACTCGACCATGCATAGACGGCCCGCGACCTGTTCGATCCGTCACCAGCTTCAATGGAGCCGCGATTTTCATCGCGGAATAACCGCGCCCACAGGAGCAGCGAGGGGAGCGCGGTGTCCCACGCTTCAATGGAGCCGCGATTTTCATCGCGGAATAACGAGGTAACCCGCCGCGTAAGCGCTTACGCACCTGTGCGCTTCAATGGAGCCGCGATTTTCATCGCGGAATAACGCGCGCACCTCCCCGATGGCTGGGCCATCGACTGGACAGGTGCTTCAATGGAGCCGCGATTTTCATCGCGGAATAACCAACTGCGATTCCCCCGAACGTGACAATCAAAGGCGCGCTTCAATGGAGCCGCGATTTTCATCGCGGAATAACTCTTTCTTGCTGCTGGCATGGGACGGCGAGCGTTTCAAGCTTCAATGGAGCCGCGATTTTCATCGCGGAATAACCTTCACTTCCGCGGGCGCAGTGGCGGCCACGCCGAGATGTTTCAAGCTTCAATGGAGCCGCGATTTTCATCGCGGAATAACTGCCGAACCCCACGCGCGTGGGCGTGCGCGTCGACGCGGCTTCAATGGAGCCGCGATTTTCATCGCGGAATAACCCTCGCGGAAATCACCGGCAAGTCGAACTCGACGGAGTTGCTTCAATGGAGCCGCGATTTTCATCGCGGAATAACGCTGCGTGGGCACGCGTCGCCCGCACATGCGAAGGCCGTCGCTTCAATGGAGCCGCGATTTTCATCGCGGAATAACTGCCCGGAAGAATCTTTTCATCAAGCGCGGAGGCCCAGCTTCAATGGAGCCGCGATTTTCATCGCGGAATAACGCTGCGTGGAGGCTCGAGCGCAGACATCCGGAGCGATGGCTTCAATGGAGCCGCGATTTTCATCGCGGAATAACGAGCAAGACTCTCATCGATTGGCGCAAAGACAAGCGCACCGCTTCAATGGAGCCGCGATTTTCATCGCGGAATAACGTTTGTGCCGCCAACGGTCGACGATCCAGTTTTCTGGCTTCAATGGAGCCGCGATTTTCATCGCGGAATAACCTCTCGTACGATAGAGAGCCAGTCGTCGATCAGGTGGTGCTTCAATGGAGCCGCGATTTTCATCGCGGAATAACTCTGATACACCCGTCCAGGCTCACCGACGGGAGATCCGCTTCAATGGAGCCGCGATTTTCATCGCGGAATAACGCTCGCGAGCCAATCGCGATTGTCATCGAGCCAGGCGCTTCAATGGAGCCGCGATTTTCATCGCGGAATAACGTTCGCGGGTGGTCGCGTTGTTGGGCCGGTGGCGGAGGCTTCAATGGAGCCGCGATTTTCATCGCGGAATAACTTCCCTCGTTGCGTCTCGTCGAGGTGGACGAGGCTTCAATGGAGCCGCGATTTTCATCGCGGAATAACACGGATGTTGCCGTTGATCCCCGCGGCGTAGGTACCGCGCTTCAATGGAGCCGCGATTTTCATCGCGGAATAACGAGCGGATCGGTTTGGGCCGATTCATAGCCAGCCCGCGCTTCAATGGAGCCGCGATTTTCATCGCGGAATAACCACTACAGGCCAAAATGTCATTGCGATAAACCAGGCAGTGCTTCAATGGAGCCGCGATTTTCATCGCGGAATAACCGCCCTGGCACGCGCCAAACCGCATATCGGCAGTGCGCGAGCTTCAATGGAGCCGCGATTTTCATCGCGGAATAACTGGCGCGGGAGCGCTCGAGCTCGGCCTCGAGCTCCTGCTTCAATGGAGCCGCGATTTTCATCGCGGAATAACGCGGATGCGCCCGCAACCTTCGAAGCCATCTCCTGCGCTTCAATGGAGCCGCGATTTTCATCGCGGAATAACCGCAACCTCTGCCCGCACGCCGAGCGCCTCTCGGATGTGCTTCAATGGAACCGCGATTTTCATCGCGGAATAACTGACAGTGTCGGCGGAGGAGGCGGCTGAGACCGGGAGATCCGCTTCAATGGAGCCGCGATTTTCATCGCGGAATAACGACGTGCGATCGATGTCCGCATCGTGTGCGCGTCGAGCAGCTTCAATGGAGCCGCGATTTTCATCGCGGAATAACCTCTTTGCGAGTGCCGCCATCAACTCGCCCTCTGGCGTGCGGCTTCAATGGAGCCGCGATTTTCATCGCGGAATAACGAGCGTGAACGCCGTCACGTCAATCACACCGGGCACGCCGCTTCAATGGAGCCGCGATTTTCATCGCGGAATAACTACCCTCGATGATCTTTCTCGACCTCGCGGATATCATCGGCTTCAATGGAGCCGCGATTTTCATCGCGGAATAACCGGACCAAAGCGCGTACTTTCGCGAGTCGCATCCGGTGCTTCAATGGAGCCGCGATTTTCATCGCGGAATAACGCGTACGTGGGGCACATTTTACGGCATCGGCATCATGCTGCTTCAATGGAGCCGCGATTTTCATCGCGGAATAACCGGCTCAGCACAACTTCTCTGTTTTCAAACACTTGCACGGCGTATTGCGAGCGCCCCTCGTTTGCTTGCCGCATGCCCCAACGGGACACCGCTCATCCGATCCAAGTAGAAACCAAATCTTATTGAATTGTCAAAGACTTACGCTCGGTGCGAGCGCCTCCCGGGATTTTCGGGCCACCCCCACCGCTCGCGCAAGCTCAAATCACGATGGCACGGCGCTCTTCATGTTCGTAACGCTGACCCATGGACGCAAATGCGCTGAGGGCACGACCATGAATCGCCTCGCCGAGCCTGCCCTTGAGCTCGAGTAGCTCGCGAGAGGTGAGGTCACATCGAAACACACTGTATTGCACATGCTCACCGTAACCAAGCATCAGCCGGTACACGCGACGAAGACGCTTTGGGTCTCGAATGTCGTAGGTCACCACATAAGTCGTGCGCATTTGCCCTCCTCATCTCGTTCGGAATGCGGGATAGCCATCGATCTCATCCGTTAATACCCGTGCAAGCAATCGCGCCTGCACTTCGATGACACGACGATATGAGAGACGATATCCGAACACAGGATGCGTTACGAGTTGGTCCATTCTCCGCTCGTATGCTTCGATGAATTTACGTCGACCTGTCGAGCTCATCGCGCATCCCGTGGACGCATAGACGAAGTCGGTCTCGTCGATCACTTGCGTATTGAGCGCCGTCACGACCACGGAGTCCGCAATGAGCGGGCGCATCTCTTCCATCAAATCGAGCGCGAGAGCCGGTCTCCCGAAACGGGGTTGATGCAAGAACCCAAGCAACGGATCCATTCCTACAGCGGCAATCGCAAGCACACAGTCTTTCGTCAACAAAGAATATGCGAAGGAGAGAGTTGCATTGACTGGATCCCGTGGTGGTCGTCGGTTTCGACCTTCGAGCTCGAACGCGCTCGAAGCCGCTCCTTTCAACATCCCAGAAAATCCCCCCAAATAATATCTCGCAGCCGTCCCCTCGAAGCCAAGCAACGAAGGGATCGATTCGGACCGCTCGGCCTTCTTCGCCATCGCCTCGAGCTCACCAAGCACCACAGGATCGGGAGCCGTATGGTTCCGACGCATGAGTGTCCGTTGGTTTCGGATCTTGGCCGCAACGAACGTGCGTGCCAATCTCAAGGCCATTTCCGAATCACCAGCCGCGCGATGTTGTGCAACCCGTAGCTCGATGTTTTTCGAGGCATGCCCTACAGTTCGCCCTCGAAACCAGCCGCTCCCGCTAAAGAAGACGACAGGCACTCCCCGATCCAATAGCGCCCCAATCGCCTGGGTCGTAATCTGCACATTGCCAAACACCGCCACATGTGAAGTGTGTGCAATCCGCGCTTCGGCTGGTTTTTCGCCAGTCGTTTCTACCCGCAGCCGCTCGCCCGAGAGAGCGAGTCTTGTTCCCTGCGCCTGCACGTAAAGTGGGAGCCCTACATCACGAGGGGGAATGAGCCGCCGAATTTCACGGTCGGTGGCATCTCTGATCTCTCCACCAAGCCCCCACGGGTCGGCATTCATGGGTCCCAGCGAGTCGGATGCAAATGCAAACGCAAGTTGTTCCGGAGGTGGCACAGGTTCGATGTCTACCGGCCCCCCGTCGAGCGCGCGCAAGAGCCCAACTTCTTCGGGCATACACACACTCACGACAGAGCATCCCGCACATTTTGGGCTATCTTCGAGTGGAGGTGGGATGACTCCAGATGTGGTGATCTCGCGTGCTCGACGTGCAGCATTCAACGTTTCTCGGATTAGCCAATCATCGATTTCGATCTTCACACGTCGACGATCGGCCGCGAAATAAATCTCTGCGTGATCACAGCGATGGCCGTGCTCCCGCAACAGGAGGACTTGTGCACACACCTGCGCTCGCTCGGGCAAGTAGGCTCCACCTTTGATGTCGGGAGCATGTCCGCGCTTGTATTCGACGGGAGTGACCTGGCCATCCTCGCCCTCGACGAGATCAATCTTGGCGGTGAGGCCGAGCTTCTCGGACGTCAACCATACGGAGCGCGCTTTGAAAGGCTTTTCGTCCTCTTGTGACTCGTCTTCAGGATCCTGTTTCGCGTCGGGAACGACCCCTCCCCCACCATCGACTCGACGATGCAGGATGCGACCATCCACGGTAAACACGTTGTCTTGGAATTCGCTCTGAGCCCATTCGAGATAGACGAGACGTTCACAATAGATCGCCTCGTTGATCATCCGAGCAGGGACAACATCGGGAGCTTCGCTCGGCAACGACCTCTTGAGAGTTTTTGCGCGATCACGGAGTTCGCTCTCAGCCGGTAACGCTCTCTTCGATTGAGTCACACCGCCCCCCTTCCAGATAGGATGCGATGAATCGAGCGCCTCGATCCACTTTGAAGCAAATCGTAGGAGCTCACCTCACCTCGACGCAGCACGCATCAACGTTCTGGCTTCAATGCTCTCGGGGTGCGCAAGTACGAAGAGATGATAGTCCGGCGTGAACTCGAACGTGGCGACGTGCTCGAGGTCTTGCGCAGGTCCGCCCTCGAAAATCGCCTGTTCATAGTCAAAATGCGGTTGAAATTCGAGAGGAGAGGAGGATACGACGATGACGACGGATGGGCTTTGCCTGAATACGTAGTCGGCGTCACGCATACCGCTCGTCGCGATCACAGGCTCGTTGAGCCCCCATGTGTCAATCACATCCCAACGTGAATAAAACGCGATGGCTCCGCTATCCAACACGGCAAGCACCGGGCGTGCGCTCTCTTCACGGATCGAGAAGAGAGCGCGACCAATGACAGCATGCGCACGGGCAATGCCCCGCCCATAGCTACGTTTGTCTTCGATATTTCGCGCGAGCGAAGGTGCGGTGGAGATCAATGCAATCAAGAGCACGATGAATGGGACGATCTTGCCAGCACGCGCCCATAGCTCTGCGATTCCAACCCCAGCAAGCGCCGCGACGACAGGCATCACCGGTTGAAAATATCGAAAGTCATAGCCCATCTGATGGGCAGGGATGGAAAAGAAAACGATGAACCCAAGTGAAGATAAGACGAGTGGCAGGCATTTTCGTTTCAGCGCAACGACAGCCACCACGCATGCGATGCCCACGTCGATACGCTCGATGAGCATCGTGCGCACGAACGCAATCACCTCTGGCATGCCGGCAAAACGCGAGTCGGGCAATACCGCCTTCACATAAAACGGAAGCGGCAATAACACATCATAGTATGCCCATCGCCATCCAAAATAGAGCGCTCCAGGAAGAACATGAAACGCAAGAACCGCCATTCCGAAAACGAGGCGCGCTTCTTGGATGAGCGCGAACGTGACGAGGGAGGCGATGGCGACGATCAGATTCGCCTCTGGACGACACAGCCCGAAGAAAAATCCAACGATTGCAACCCACGACGCATGTCGAAGATCCTGATGTTCGATGAACCGAATCAAGACAATGGCGTAGGCCGCACCCAACGCGGTCGCGAGCGCGGTCTCCATTCCGGAGACCGCATGCACCGCAGTCATTGGCAAGGCTCCAATGATGAACATCGCCATCCCCAAAGCGAGCCAACGATGTTCGTTCGGCTTCGATTTCGAGAGCTGCCACGCAAGGCTCCCACTCAACGTGATGGCGACCAACGCCATCACGACACCAAGTCGCTTCGCACACGATTCGAGATCAAGCTCGAGAAGAGCTGCGATCGAAAGTGTGCAAATCCAAAGCGGACTCGTATAGCCTTCGGCATGCGGTGCGTGCGCATTCCATGTGGGGCCGATGCCCTCTGCGATGTGCTGCGCATATCGCATCGAAATGAAGCTGTCATCGACGGTGAAGGGCCAGTAGACCCCCACGAGCCCAGCCCATATCGCGACACCGAAAGTCGAAAATGCGAGTGCTCGAGCGCGGGGGCGGACCATCGATCATGGGCACCTACCTCCCAGCGCTCGCTTTACAAGAGATCTCATGGCCAATCGCCGACAGGTTCTCTACACTGTGATCGTTACCTATGAAATTGCGACGTCAGCTCCGAAAAGCATGTGGTCAGGCATGGCTCAAAGCTTTTGGCTGGAAGGTCGAAGGGAGTAGACCATCCGCGCCCAAAGCCGTCGTCGTCGCCGCGCCGCACACCTCGAATTGGGATTTGCCGTTTGCTCTCGCCATCGCATGGTCACTCGACCTCGACATGAAATGGGTCGGCAAACACACGCTCTTCGAACGACCCGTCTGGGGTCAGGTGTTGCGCTCGTTGGGCGGCATTGGTGTCGACAGGCGTACACGCAATGACGCCGTCAAGGCCATCGCCGATGTGATCAAAGCGCACGACCATCTTCTCTTGGTGGTCCCGCCCGAAGGGACGCGCGGCGCTGCGAGTCGTTGGAAAACCGGATTTTATTGGATTGCTGTCGAAAGCGGCGTGCCCATCGTCCTCGGTTTTCTCGATTTTTCGAGAAAGCGCGGTGGCTTTGGGACGGTGCTCGAACCGACCGGGAAGATCGAAGAAGACTTCGAAAAGATCCGGCGCTTCTATCAAGACGTGAAGGGAAAATTCCCCGAGCTGCAGGGCGCCGTCATTCTCGGTGGGTCTCACTGAGCCCACGGTGGAGCGCAGAGGAGACGCCATTCTCAAAGATGGCCGCGAGTGACTCTCCGATCTCTTCCACCATCTCGTGTTCGATTTCAAAACGCTTCGGATCTCGATGACCGGAGTCGAGTGGCTCCAGACACTCCGCAGCCAGCTCGATCACCCACGCGAGCTTCTCATGCGATGGATTGGAATCCTCGAGCGAGCCCAAATGACGCAGCACCTGCCCTGCCACGGTCCACCCATCATCGACATCGATAAAGCTCGTGCATGCCAATGGAAAAAGGATCTCCTCTTCAGTTCGAAGACAAGCCGCCAAATTCTCCGAAAGCTCGGTCAGACGCTGAACGTCCTCTCGCGGCGTTCGGTCCACCGCTGACAACAGCTCCAATACAGCCCGCCGTTGTTCGAAAATAAGTTCCCTCTCATGCATGTCGTCGCTCCCCATCCGCGGCTCGGTGGGCATAGCAAGGCCCGATCCATACCCACATTGCGAATTTCGAGGACTTGCATCGTGCCATCGCACCTCAAGTTGCTGTGCGCGGCCCCCAATACGTCTCAGCCGTGATCCGGGATCCATCCGCTCGCGGCTGAACACTTGATCGGCATGGGGGCGCATTTGTACAGTGGCCCGGATGAGTGATATCCCGTTCGAACGTCCTCTGTCGCCTTGGAGCATGCGACGTGGTCTGCCCGCTGTTCTTTCGGCATGGCGCGAAGACCCCGCCATTCGACGCCAGATCACCTACGAAGGAACTTCCCCCGAAAGGCTCGCCTGCGCGTTCGAGCTGCCGGAATCGCTTCATCCACAGGTCCGTGATGCACTCGCACGACGCGGAATTCATCGCCTCTACTCGCACCAGAGGACGTCCCTCGAGCACGTCCAGACGGGCATGAGCACCGTCATCGCGACACCCACCGCATCCGGCAAAAGCCTCTGTTACAACTTGCCCGTCCTCGATCGATTGGCGCGCGAGCCAGACACGCGCGCGCTCTATCTCTTTCCGACCAAGGCACTCGCGCGCGATCAAGAAAACGCGTTACGCGAACTGATGCACGACGTCGGCCTCTCTCAAGGCGCCATCACCTATGACGGAGATACTCCGGCAGACGCACGACGCGCGGCCCGCGAGCGCTGTGGCGTGCTTTTGACCAATCCCGATATGTTGCACTCGGGGATTCTGCCGCATCACACGAATTGGGCGCGATTTTTTGCTTGTTTGCGCTTCGTCGTCATCGACGAATTGCACACCTATCGCGGCGTCTTCGGCTCACATTTGGCCAATGTTCTTCGCCGTCTTCAACGAATTGCGCGCTTTCATGGCGCAAATCCTGTGTTCGTTTTGGCGTCTGCCACGATTGGAAACCCACGCGAGCACGCGAAGCGCATGGTGGGCCACGAGGTCGAACTCGTCTGCGAGAGCGGTGCGCCCGCCGGTCCGCGTCACGTCATTGTCTATAACCCACCCGTGCTCAACTCGGAGCTTGGTGTGCGCGCGAGTTATCTCAAGACCGCGGTCGCGCTCACGGCAGACTTGCTGCGTGCCGAAGTGCCAACCCTCGTCTTTGGTCAATCACGCAACGGCGTCGAAGTCATGCTCAAATATTTGCGCGACAAGCTCGTCTCGGAACGGATCGATCCCGAAATCATTCAAGCATATCGAAGCGGGTATTTGCCAGAGACGCGACGACGTATCGAACAGGGATTGCGGAGCGGTGCGATCCGTGGTGTCGTCGCCACCAATGCGCTCGAGCTCGGGATCGATATCGGTTCACTGCAAGCGGTCGTATGTGCGGGCTACCCCGGGTCCATCGCCGCGCTCTGGCAACGATTCGGTCGTGCCGGAAGACGCAATGAACCATCTCTTGCGCTTCTCGTCGCGTCCAGTCAGCCGCTCGATCAATACGTCGCACACGAGTCACACGCCGTCATGGGCGCTCCTGTCGAACATGCACGTGTCGACCCCGACAACGTCGAGATTCTCATTCAACACTTGAAATGCGCGTCGTTCGAGCTTCCCTTCGAAGAAGGTGAGCCATTTGGCGAAGTCCCGGCCTCTTCCGTCCATGACGCGCTCGAGTATCTCGCACAACATCGAATCGTACACGCCGCTCCAGGCCCTTCAGGAAAGCAATTCTATCATTGGGCCACCGATTCGTATCCTGCCACACACGTCAGTTTGCGAAGTGTCGGATGGGACAATTTCGTGATCATCGATCTGGATGGGAACAAGACCATCGCCGAGATGGATTGGCGAGCCACACATACGATGCTCCATGTCCAAGCGATTTATCAACATGAAGGCGAGCAGTATCAAGTCGAACGCCTCGACTTCGAAAACCACAAAGCATTCGTCCGAAAAGTCGCCCCGGACTATTACACGACGGCAATGACATACACGCACATCTCCGTCGTACACGAAGACGACGGAGTCATTCTGCGGCTCACTCCGGAGGGCATGGGTGTCGCAACCGGAATCGGAGAAGTATCCGTCGTAGAAAAAGTGGTTGGATACAAAAAGATCAAATTTCACACACACGAAAACGTCGGTTATGGCGACGTTCGATTGCCCGAAATGCAAATGCATACGAGCGCGTTTTGGGTCACGTTTGGCGAGTCGATGATACACAATGTTTGTTTGCCGGATGGTGAGCTCGCGCCAAGGGCTGTCGTGCTCGACGCGATACGAGGGCTGATGAACGCGATGCATTTGGTCGCATCGGTGGGACTCATGTGTGATCCGCGAGATCTCGGGCATGCGCTCGGGGATTGTGGGGACGGAGACTTGCCTTCTCGCGGAGATGCGATGGGGCCGGGTTTCGATCCGACGATCTTCCTTTACGACCACGTCCCCGGTGGGGTGGGACTCGCGCCACGCCTTTTCGAAGATCGCGAAGCTCTTTTGCGCCGCACAAGAGCGCTCTTGGACGGCTGTCCGTGCGAACGGGGATGTCCTACTTGTATCGGCGCATTGGCTCTCGAGCCAACACCGGGGCAGACAAAGATGCCCTCCACTTCATTCGATTTGAAACGTCTCGGACTCGAATTGCTGAACGCATTGGGTGCTCATACGATGCACTAACTTCTCGCGACTTTCGCTCTTCACGGAGTTGACTCCCACCATGACACTCAATCTGAAAACGAAGCTCGCACGGCTTGGCGCTCCCGTTCGGGGCGCCGTACCACCCAGCTTCGACAATGCAGAGCCTCCCCGAGAACCCCGCGCTACGCATGTTCCTGTCGAATCCACGACGGATGGTCCTCTCCATCGAATCGTGCATCGACTCGAGCCAGGACATCGTCATGGTCACATCCCGATCGCGCGCGCTCGCAAGATCGAGAGCCACATCGCATGCGCACTCGCACTCGATTCGAACTTCGCGAATGTCGATTTCACGCGCATGCTTTTGCTCGACACTGAAACCACGGGGCTTTCAGGAGGAACGGGCACCCTCCCTTTTCTTATCGGGATGGCTTGGTTCGAGGATGAAGGATTGCGGATCGAACAGCTCTTGTTGAAACGACCTGGAGAAGAGCGACCGCTTCTTTCACGGCTCGCCGAACGCATCGCCGAGAGCTCGTGCATCGTGACCTACAATGGAAAATCATTCGATTGGCCACTCCTCCGAACACGCGCGATCATCAACCGAGTCCCCGTCCCGACACCGAATGCACACCTCGATCTTCTGCATTGCGCACGTCGTATCTTTGCACGCCGTTTGGGTCGAGTTCGACTCGTACAAGTCGAAAGCGAAGTCCTCGGCATGGTCCGTAAGCATGATGTCGAAGGCGCTGAAATCCCTCATTTGTATTGGAATTTCATCCGTGGCGGAGAAGAGTCCATTCTCACTCCCGTCATCGAACACAATGCCAATGATCTCGTCGCGCTCGCAGCCTTGCTCGCCGCGCTCGGAGAGCGATGGGAATCGGCGTTACCGACGCACGCTCCGGCCGACCGATTGGGCATCGCGCGTCTCGCGCTCCGACACGGTGATTTCGAACGCGCCATTCGCTTCGCGAAGGCGGCGGCCTCGAGCACGGGTTCAGCGGACATGACCGTCGACGCATGTCTCGTCGAAATCGAGGTTGCGCGTGCACATCGCAAACACGAAGAGGTCTGTCTGCTCCTGCAGAAGGCGATCGATGCGTGTGAAAGCGATGAAAGACGGGCTGCGCTGCACCTCGCACTGGCGAAGCATCTCGAACATCGTTGTGGAGATCCACAGGCGGCAATGACCCATGCCGCACATACGGCGGTGGCCGAAGGCACGTTGAAGTCCGCGGAGCGGATGGCCCGCCTCCTTCGTAAACACGAGCGCCAAGCCACAAAAGCAATGAATTCTGGGTAAATCGATTCAACGCGACTCCAGTCATGTGCGCTCGAGCCGTTTCGATTGTACCCTCGAGACGTTCATTCGCGATGGACCAAGATTGTCCGGAGGTCACATGACAGAACAGGCGTGGGTAGCTTGCACGATGGCACTCCTTTTGGCACTCGCGAGTGGTTGCGACTGCTCCGGAGACATGGGAACGGGGCAACCTCCTTTGGATGGGGATGTCGCGGACGGGAGCTCCGTGGAAGACGGAAGCGTCCTTCCAAGAGATGGCAGCGCGTCTCCAAGAGACGGGAGCTCTCGCGAGGAGTTCTGCGCAGGCTCAGGACCTCTTATCCGAGTCGAGGACGGCGAGGATGAGACCTGCACCGGAACCATCGCCACTCGCGTGTTTCGACAGGCCATCTGCACCTGTGAAGATCTCATGATTCAGGGTCTTTTGAAGACCGATGCGTTCGACTCTGAAATGTCGATGTCGACCATGCACGGAGGCGCCGCCGTGGGAGTGAATCGTAACTTTCAGGTGGCAGGTGCGATCGACATTGGAGGCAGTTTCACGAACAGTCCTGGCGGTGAGAGCCACATCAGCTTCGTGGGCGTGAACAATCGCGTGCGAGGAGACCTATCGACCGTTCCTCCATTGCACGTGGCCGGTGGAACAGAAGTCGAGCGCGACCTCATCGGACGCGGGGCGATCGATGTCCAAGGTCGTCTGCAAATTGCGCGAGATCTCGCCCTTCCGTCCGATGCAAACATGACAGGAAACATCGTTGTTTCGGGCACGACCCGACGGACGTCGGTGGACATCCCTGTGCCATGCGATTGTTCGGATCGACTGGATATCGCTGGGATTGTGGCGGCTGGAATCGCAACAGCCGATGACGGTTTCGATCGCGAGGCTCTCTCGTCGATCCTCGGGCCCAATCAAACCATCGAAATCCCGTGCGGTCGATTCGACATCTCACAAATTCAAGTGCGTGGCGGACTCACACTTCGTATTCATGGTCGCACTGCACTCTTCATCGATGGTCCTCTCGAGGTCTACGGCTCACTCGACGTCGATCTCGGCGAGACGGGAGAGCTCGACATCTTCGTCGCGGGTTCTCTTTCCATCCTTGGGAACGCAACGTTCGGCTCACCAAGCCGCCCTGCCGCGGTGCGCATCTATGTCGCAGAGAACGTGAACTTGGCAGGAGGAAGCGAGCTCGCAGGAAATCTCTACGCACCCAACGCAACCGTCACCCCGCAGGGGACGTACGAAATCTACGGCTCACTGTTCGTGAATAGAATCCACGCATCGGGCGGGCTGACCGTTCACTACGATCGCGCCATTCTACGAGCCGATGAAGAATGCGACACTCCGCCGCCGCCCGAAGGTTGCACCGAGTGCGATGAATGCGGACGTCAATCGTGCATTGACGGTGAATGCGGTCCCTGTCAGAGCGATTCTGATTGTTGCGCGCCTCTCGTCTGTCTTTCAAACGGAACGTGCGGACCACTTCTTTTCTAACGGATCCTGTTCACATCGGCTCCACGAAGCGCACGCACCCCATCGAGCAAAAGCTTGCGCTCGGCTCGAGCGATTGCTTCCCGGGCGGGCGCCAATGCGTCGGATGAGATTGAAATCGAATCGATCCCGAAACGAACCAAGTGTTCGGCATAATCCGGATACAAGGATGGCGCCTGTCCACATAGAGAGGTCGAGAGTCCGCTCTCTTTTGCTGTCTCGATGATTCTTCGAATCGAATCGAGCACGGCGGGATCACGTTCGTCGAACAGCTCAGCGCAGATTTCCGAGTCTCGATCGACCCCCAAGACAAGCTGAGTCAGATCGTTCGAACCGATCGAAATCCCATCGATTCCGAGACGGGCGTATTCCGGAATCCGATAGGTCACCGAGGGCACTTCGGCCATCATCCAGCGCAAAAGGCCGCGCTGGTGGCCCAAACGATGCGCATCGATACGCGCGAGACATGCCTCGAGTTCGAAGAGGGTCCGCACGAACGGAATCATCACATGCACGTTCGGGCTCTCATCGCGGACGCGTGCAAGGACTTCGAGCTCGAGATCGAAGACCGTAGGATCTTTGATGTATCGAAATGCACCTCGATAACCAATCATCGGATTTCGTTCGAGCGGCTCGTGCTCCGCGCCGCCCTTCAGACGAGCGAACTCATTGGTTCTGAAGTCATAGGTTCGATAGATGACGGGACGCGGTGCGAACGCGCGCGCGATCTGCAAAATGCTCGCGCTCATCTTCGCAATGAACGACTCCGTCCCCGAGCGTGCGATCATGGCGTTCGGGTGCATTCCCGAGAGCGATTCGATCAGCATCGTCTCGGCACGCAAAAGCCCCACCCCATCCACAGGTAAACGCGCGATTTCATCGGCCTGATCGGGCGTCGCGAGATTCACGTACACACGTGTTGCCACGGGCTCGATGCCTGTCACGCGCCATATTTCGCGACGCGCGTCATGTGCCGGCACGAGCGCGAGTGGAGTCTCGTTCATCGGCATTTCTGCGGAAACGATCGGTGTTCGCATCTCGCTCGTGGCGATCGTCGCGCTGCCCTCGACCACTCCCGCGAACACACGACCCAGACTTCCATCGACGGTCACGATCTCACCGTCTCGAAGCAACCGGGTCGCATCTCGAGTGCCCACCACGCAAGGGATCCGCAGCTCACGACTCACGATCGCTGCATGGCAAGTCATGCCACCGCCATCGGTTACGAGCGCTGCGGCGCGCCTCAGGGTCGGCATCCAATCAGGGCTCGTCATGACCGCGACGAGAACATTTCCCTTCTCGAACCGATGTTCATCATCCGGTGAAGCGAGAATTCGAACTGGACCACTCACCCGGCCAGGGGCAGCGCCGAGCCCTTTGAGCAGCATCTTCTCCGAAGAGCCTGTCGTATCAGGGGGGAGCGTCGTGATGGGACGCGATTGCACGATCCAGAGCCGCTTCCCCGACAGGGCCCATTCGATGTCTTGCGGAGCTCCGTAATGATTCTCGATGCGTGCACCGACCTCGGCGAGGATCCGCAAATCGCCATCATCGAGAACGCGAGACGTCCTCCTTGCGCTGTCAACCTCGCGTGTCTTCTGTCCTTTGTCGACGGACACGATTTCGATATGTTTTTTGCCGATGCGTGCTTGGAGAACAGCCCCATTTTCTTTCGCAACGACATACGTATCGGGCTCGACCGCTCCGCTCACGACCACTTCACCAAGGCCGTAGGCCGCTTCGATCACCATGTGATGACGATCTCCACTCGACGGATCCGCCGTGAACATCACGCCCGAACGTTCAGAATCGATCTGCTGCTGCACGACGACAGCGATGGCCGGCTCTTCGTAGAGGCGCTGCATCGATCGATATGCAATGACTCTCTTCCCATAGAGTGATTGCCAACATCGCAGCACGGCATCTACGACATCATGCTCGCCCAGGATATTGGTGAACGTCTCGTTCATCCCCGCAAAGGATGTCCCCGCAGCGTCCTCCATCGTGGCGGAAGATCTCACCGCAACACGGATCCCCTGCCCCAATGCTTGGTACGCCCGCGTGATCGCAGCACGGGTCGCTTCCGGGACGCCCACATCGTGAATCATGCGACGCAGCTCATCACTGAGCGCCGAGAGCGCCGCTGAATCCGCCACATCGACCGAACGGAGTCGTTCGAGCAGCCGGGCCCGAATTCCTCCACGTGTCATCGCATCGAGGTACGCCTCCGCGGTCACGGCGAATCCAGGCGGCACATCGATTCCGGCTGCCATCAACTCACCCAGATTCGCGCCCTTACCGCCCACGGCGGACACCTGTGCAAGCCGAACGGAACGAAGATCGATCACCCAGTTGCCACGAGCGAAGGACGCCGATTCCAAGGGCATTTCGGTCATGCGTTCTCAAATACGCACGAACCACTGATTCCGAAGCTCATCCCGCATTTCTGCGGACGGCGACAAACACGGCGCATACGGGCGGGAGACTTCGACGCGTCGTTCGCAGAGTGTGACCACAAGCGGTCTCACATCTGGCGCGACACGCGCAACACCAAGAAAAACAAGTGGGTCATCTCGGACTTGAACCGAGAGCCAACGGATTAAGAGTCGGAACGAGCCCCGCCGCGGATTGCCCGACAAAACCCACGATTCGCATAAAAATCAAGGCGATGCGGCCTTTCGGAACCGACGAACGATGACGGTCGGATCGGGTCGTTGACGGACGTTTTGCCCCCGCTTTGCCCTCGCGTGAAGGCCTCAGATGGCGCCTATGTCGACACGGGGGAGCTTGCTTAGCTCGGCCGGGTCGCCTACTCTTCCCAAAGAACAACCCCCGCCTCTTCGGCGGCGGGGACCGAAGGCCGCCGCAAGGCGGCCTTCGCATTTCTGCGGTCCTTCCTGATACGCCCGTGCGAACCATCGTCTACATCGACGGCTTCAACCTCTACTTCGGATGCTGCGCTGGGACGCCTCACCGATGGCTCGACATCATCAAGCTCTCGGAGCGAATGCTCCCGGACGACGAGGTTCGGCACGTCCACTACTTCACGGCACGCGTGAAGGACCGAGACGGGGACGCCGGTCCCCGACTACGACAACAGGTCTACCTACGTGCCTTGGCAACCTTCGATCGGGTGGCGATTCATGAAGGCAAGTTCCTCGTCCACAAACGAGACCGTCGGAAAGCACCTCCCGAGACTGGCCTCGTCCGGGTGATTGAGACATCCGAGAAGGGCTCTGACGTCAACCTTGCCGTGCAACTCCTCGTGGACGGCTTCCGCGGTCGCTTCGAGCGTGCGGTCATCGTCTCAAATGATTCAGACCTCGTCGCTCCGATCAAGGCCGTGCGCAACGAGCTCGACCTTCCAGTAGGTGTTCTCGCTCCGATTTCGCGTGACCCCCACCGTAAACCTAGCGTCGAGCTATCGCGACTCGCCTCGTTTACGCGCGTGATTCGCGAAGGTGATCTCGACGCATGCCACCTGCCGGAGCAAATCCAAGATCGTAACGGCCGGATCCACCGACCGCCGCGCTGGGCACGGTAACGGTTCAGGCTCATGCTGAGATGCTTCGTGGCACGGGCGGCGGTATGCGCACCTAGCCCCCTCTTTGCCCTCGGCCAGCGCCTCACATCTGGCGCGGCACGCGCAACACCAAGAAAAACAAGTGGGTCATCTCGGACTTGAACCGAGAGCCAACGGATTAAGAGTCCGCTGCTCTACCAATTGAGCTAATGACCCTTCTGTAAGTTGTTCGATAAGCTATACGACGACTTCTACGTTTGCCTGGATTCAGCGGGCCCGGGGTGATTCGAACACCCGACATTCGGATTCGAAGTCCGACACTCTATCCAGCTGAGCTACGGGCCCTTGGAGGGCGCTTGCATACTCGATCTAGGCGACCTGTCAATAACTAGAAACTTCAACAATCCGTCCATCTAGAGCTGATTCGAGGGTGACCGACGGGGATTGAACCCGCGACACTCGGAGCCACAATCCGATGCTCTACCAACTGAGCTACGGCCACCACGAGGGGGCGCATTCTAACCGCTGATGCCGCGCCTGCAAGCCCTTCGTGCACAAGAAGAGCTCAACCCTCATTCGTGGGGGTGAGGACCACGCGACCAGGGCCCGCATATCTTCGGCGCGCCCATTCGGCGAGCGCAATGCCCGTGGCGACCGTCATCGGGTAGCTGTGATTGATCCCAAACATCGGGATCCCGATGATCTCATTGGCCGCTGCGAGGATCTCAGGGCCCACACCCTCCTCTTCGTTCCCCACCACGATCACCGCGTCCTCGGGCAACTTCGCGTCCCAAAGACCCACCTGAGCATCGTCTTTCTCGAGCGCACACAAGAACCAGCCGCGCTCTTTTGCCATCTCGACGAACGCGGCTTCGCTTTCGATCTCGACGACATGCTCGTAACGCTGCATTCCCATCGCAGCCCGCTCATACCAAGCATCCACCCCGATGAGCAGGATCTCACGAACCAAGAATGAATGCGCCGTACGTATGATGGCGCCTACATTGAACGGATTTTTCGAACGTCGAACGGCAATTCGAACCGGATGTCGAATGCGATCGAGCTCACGTCGAACCTCATCGGGGCTCATCCCGAGCGGCGGAACATACGCCATGGTTCTATTCTGCGTCGCTCGGGGCCGTATGACGCCCCGCCTGACGAACCATCTTGTTCATGGGCAAATACGTTCCAAACACGAAATCCCACAGTGGCGATGTGATGCCGTAGCGGTGGTTGGGTGAATCGTGATGGTGAAGCATGTGATAGCGCTTCAACCATCGTCCGATGCCGCCCTTGGGGTTGAAATAATGCGTGTAGTAGTGGATCCAGTCGTACGCGACGTAGCCCGCCGCCGTCCCTGCATACACCGGTAGCCAGTACGCTCCGAATACGAAATACCAGATCACCGCGAAGATCGCGGCCACCGGCCAAATCCCGATCGGAGGGAGCACGAGCCGCATGGGATCGTTCATGAACTCATGGTGATAGCCATGCAGCAAGAACACCTGCAGCCGCTCTTTGGATGTCTTGGGCTCGAAGTGAAAAATCCATCGATGGAGCACGTATTCAATGAACGTCGTGATGAAAAACCCACCCAAAAAGAGCGGAATCACCCCCAATCCGAAATCGGATGCACCAGACCACAGCCCCCAGACGACGATCCATCCGAACCAGATTCCAGGCGTGATCGGATGTGCTTGTGCAAACCATTCGATGCGCCGATCCTTGAACACTTGGATGCGCTTCGGCGGCTTGAGCCGCTTGCTCCTTTCATCCAACACAGGCGCGGGAGGCTTCCCTTCCGCCATGTCCAAGCACTCTTGCGTGAGATCCAGCAGGCCCATATTGCTCCAATGGATGACGTTGAGGTCGGCAGAGGGGTAGCATGCGGTTCGAAGCCGTCGCAATCGATGGACAGATCGAACTCACGCAGGAGCTTGCACGACATGATCGACCTCACCCGGACCGAAGGGCCACACCGCCCTACCGAGGGGCGTCATGTCATTCGTGAGATCGCATGGCGGTTCGCGTACTTACGACGCGTCGTCCTCCACGAAATGAGCCGGGTGCTCTCACCCTTGAAGGTTACAGCCCCCCAATATCACGTGCTTTTTCGGCTCGCGACGAGCGAAGGACCGCTTTCTCAACAGGAGCTCACGCTCGATGCAGGACTCGACGCCGCAGGGGTCAGTCGTTTGGTCGCGCGGATGGCCCACGAGAAGCTCGTGACCATCAAAATCGATTCGCGCGATCGTCGCCGACGACTCGTCAGGCTCACCCCCAAGGGGCGCGCCCTCGAAGAATCCCTCTCTCCACTCATCGACGCCGCCGTAAGAAATATGGTCCCAGGTTGGAACGACCATGAAGCAGCCCTCCTCATGCATATGTTAGAGCGCATCTGCGACGCAACGATGGCTCGCGAACAGATGCGGAAGAGACAGCCCAAAAGACGAAAGTCGACGCGATCGGCCCCCAGCTCGATCGACGTATAGAATCATGGAAGACGTGGATGACGCGCCGTGGATCGGCCGTACTCTTGCCAATGTCTATCGAATCGAAGCCAGGATCGGCCATGGCGGCATGGGCACGGTCTATGCGGCACGTCATGTCCACCTAGGCAAGCAATACGCTGTCAAAGTGCTCATTGGGGCGGCTGCATCCAACACGACGGCCATCGAGCGACTCAAACAAGAAGCCATCGCGGCGAGCTCCATCGAGCATGACAACATCGTGGATGTGATCAGCTTCGATCGCGACGTCGATGGGACGATGTTCATCGTCATGGAGTTGCTCCGCGGTGAAGACCTCGCGGCGCGTCTCGCACGCGGACCCATGCCACAAGACGAGGCACTCGCGATAGCCCATCAAATCGCGAGCGCTCTCGGCAAGGCGCACGAAGCTGGAATCGTGCACCGCGATCTGAAGCCAGAAAACATTTACCTCGCAAAAAAAGGAGATGCAGAGCGAGTCAAAGTCTTGGACTTCGGCATCTCGAAGGTGAAAGTCGCCGACTCCGAGCAAATCAAAATCACGCGCACGGGACAACTCGTCGGAACCCCGCTGTACATCTCCCCCGAGCAAGCACGAGGAGAACCTGAGATCGATCACAAGGTCGATATCTATGCCTTGGGCGTCATCCTCTATGAAATGCTGACTGGCTCGCCTCCGTTCGCCGGTCGAAACCACTTCGAGTTGCTCTGGAAGCACGGAAACGATCCTCCCGAACCTCCCTCGCGCCGAAATCCAAACGTGTCCCTCGCCATCGAGTCCGTCGTCTTGCGCGCTCTCTCCAAAACGAAAGAGGAGAGATTCGAGACGATGGATGCGTTCAGTGCCGCGCTCCGCCGCGCCACCGAAATCGATACGAGCGACCCAACGTATCCTGGCAATTCGCCGCGGTTCTCTTTGGCGTGGCGGTTCATCGCCGTTGTCGGATTTGCGATCTTCGGTGCAGGTTGGCTGTTCTTCGGCAAGCAAGCTCAGCCAGAGGCTGTCCCCCCACCGTCCGCCGAGCCCTCGCCGCCGCCTCCCCCACTGGGGCCCGTCGCGCTCCCCGACGAAACCCCAGAAAACACAGCAGAAATGGTCGAAGTCCCGATCGATTCCGTACCGAGCGGAGTCGAAGTGAGAGTCGGAGAACATCTGTTGGGCCGCACTCCGCTCGTGATTTCGCTGCCTCCGGGGGTCGAGACTGCCCTCACCTTCCACCGCGAAGGATTCATCGATGTCTACGAGGAGCTTTTGCCGAGGGAGGGCGCCCGAGTAAGAGTGCACCTTCGACGTCGTCCGCGTGACGCCACCACCACTTCGCTTCCTATGAAAACGGAGCTTTGAATGAGAAGGGGGGCCTTGTGCCTTGCCGCGCTCGTGCTCGCGCTCGAAACAGCGGCACTATCGTCGTTTGCCACGGTGGCACGTGCTGACGACACGAGCGAAGCGGCGGCGCTTTTCGAAAGCGGAAATCGCCATCTGCAATCGGCGCAAGGTGTACGAGGTCCACGGAGAACACGCGCGCTCACCGCGGCACTATCGGCCTATGTCGAGAGTTTACGAATCGTTCGCAGTCGAAACGTGCTCTTCAACGCATCACTCGCACTCGAGCAGCTCGAACGATTCGAAGACGCATTTAATTATCTCGCGGAATATCTTGCCGTCCCGGGGCTTTCGGAAGCCGAGCGCGCAGAAGCCATCGCACGACAGGATGTGCTTCGCCCTCGGGTCGCGGTGCTTTTGATCCGAAGCTCACCCGCGCCTGCCGAAGTGTGGATCGATCGGCGCGATCTATCGCCCCGAGGCCGCACTCCTCTCGAGCATGCGACGACCGCGGGCGAGCATCGCCTTTGGTTGCGCACACCGAATTATCGTGAAGTCGAGACGACCGTCGTCGCTGTGCTTGGCAGCACCACCAGCGTCGAGACGACCCTCGAACCCGAGCCTATTTCGCTTCAAGTGCTCGCGCCTCCCGACTCCGATGTGCGGTTGGATGATCACTCGATCACCGCAGGTCAACGCCTTGATATCGCACCAGGCCCACACGTCCTATCGCTGCACATCGATGGACTCGCCCCCATCGAGCGGCGTTTCGATGTCCCCCCGGGAGCGGCGCCCGTGGTCATCGATCTATCGCCCATGATCGCAGCCATCCCACGCCCCATCGAAGCGAGGTTGACCGTCATCACGAATCATCCAGCGCGCGTGATGATCGACGGGCTGCTCGTCGGCGGGGGCTCTCGGATCGAAACCCCTATCAGGCAAGGTGAACACGAAATCCGCGTCGAAGCCGATCGCCACGTTCCCTTTTCGACTCGACACCGGTTCTCCCTCGATGACAACGAAGAATTGCGAGTCGATCTCGCGGAGGTGCAGGGAGATCCACTCGCTGCGCCAAGAATCGCGGTGGGCGTTGCGGTCGGAGGGAGCCTCGTCGCCGTCCTCGGCACGACCCTCGCTGCCGTATCGGCATTGGACGACTTCGATAGGTGCATCGCCGAAGGCCAACCCGACTGCGAAGCACGTGCAGACACCGCAGAAATTTGGGGGATTTCGGCGTACACGAGCTGGGGAATCGCGGGCGCGCTGGTCATTGCCGAGATTGCGCTTTTGCTCGCGCACGGTGAACAGGACGCCTCCTCGACAGGATCCTTCGCGCTCATCCCTGTCCTCTTCCCCGAAGGGGCGATGATCACCGCTCGAGGCGCGCTATGACCCGCTACGGGCAATTCTTCGTCTACGGACTGTTCTCAGTGACGTTGGGCTGTCTCTTGCCAGACCGCACCCGACTCGATCGTGATGCCTCTTTGGACGCGGGGTCTGATGTCGGTCTCCCCGATGACGCTGGAGATGGCAGCCTGGATGCAGGAGATGCTTGCATCATCGCCGAGCAACACGAAGCGAGTTGTGACAACCGTCGCGACGACGATTGCGACGGGCTCACAGACTGCAACGACTTCGATTGTGGTCGGGCTCTCTATTGTTGTGGACCTGGGCGCGCGGAGCGCGTCTTCTCCTTCGATACGGGGGCCGGGTGGCGCTCGCTCCCGACCGGTGTCCTACCGAACATCGAACCCGAGGGGGGCGTCATCTCCAACTTCCCCTCGAGTGAGCCACGCGCGACTCGATACGACGAATGTCTCTCGATCGATCTTGGAATGGAGATCCGTTCGATCCTGCGTGCGCGCGGTCCGCGATGTTCGCCAGACTCGCCGTGTCCCTACGCATCTCTCGTGTTGACACCGATCTCCGAGATGGCGCGCGGCGTTCCACTCGCGGATGAGCTTTCGGTACGGCTCGATGCGGACAGCCGCATCGAGGTGCGACGCGCAGGGGCCGTTCTCGCGCGAAGCCCGACGCCCTTCGGTGCAAGCAACATCGATGTTCGAATCCGCCTCACGCCAGGCATCGACGAACGAGGAGGCGCTTGGATCTATGCCGATATCCGCATCGTGTCGGCGGATCTGACGTGGTCACCTTGGGAAGGCCTTCGTCCACTCGTCCCACGTGAAGACTTGATTGGCGCAAGCCTTGGATGCACCGAAGCCCGCGGTCTTTACCTCGCGCTCGAAGGATTGGGAGACGGTGTCGATATCGACTCGATCACCATCGATCCTTACGAATGTGCGAACCCGAGTCATTTCGAACGGCCTTCGAGCACGACCCCTCTCGAAGGGGCGGCGCTGGGCGTCGATCCCAGCTGGTCTTCGGGCGGAGTGGGAGCGCCCGCATTGTCGAGTTATTTCATCGACGACGAGCCGCCCGAAACGTGGACTGTGCTCTACGACGCAACCAATGTTCCGCGTACGAATGAGCTCACCACACCGGTGCGTTTCTCGATTGGACTCTCACAATCGACGCGAAGCACGGGCGACGGATGGACGGTTCGCGGTGATCCTTTGCTCGGAGCCGATCCTCCACATTGTACGGGATGTCTCGCCAGTGTTCGCGAACCCACCATTTTATTGCCAGTTCGAGATCATGCAGACAGCTCCCCCGGCCATCGAGGATTGCCGCACTCGAGCCGCGGATGGATCGTCTACGCGAGTGAAATCGAAGGAAGCGGCGGCCGCCGCTTCGAGCTCGAAGCGCGCTCTCTCATCGCGTCGCCCATCGGTATCGGCGGCACGAGATTCACACTGCTCACTCCAGCAAGCGAGCTTGGTGGATGCGCCTCACTTCGCGATCCCTTATTGCTGCCTGTCGCTTCCGCAGACACCGATGATGCGTGGTTGCTTTACTCATGCGAACGTGATGGCTCCCTCCGCGAAGTTCGAATCGCTCGCTTCTCGGTGAGCGACGATGGACCAAGAGCGCGACCGATGGGCGTGGCTCTCACAGCCAGTCAGCTGGGCTCGTTCGCAAGCATCGCGCTTCGCGCCGCCGATGGAGCGACCTGGATCGTTCATGAGGAACTCGTGATCCACCGGCTCTGGTTCGTCACCCGCGATCTCCGTGGACGGACCGCCATTGCCTTCGCCGAGGCCTCGGGACCTCCCGACGCACTGCCCACCTTCGAGCCATATGCAGCCAATCCCGTACTTCGCGCCGACGATCCCATCCTCGGTGGATGCGACACCTACAGCTGCGAAATCGAGTCGCTCGCCGTGACGCGTATGGCGAACTCATCCCATCGAGTGCGCCTGTTCGTCGCACGCGCGATCCGCATGCCATCGGAGATCCGACACGTCCTCGTGCCGCTCGAACAGGTTTGGCCTGCCCCTCACCCGTAAGGCGTATGCTGGCACGAAACTGGCTCGTACAATCCGGACGAATCCGAGTTGTGCCAAAATGAGATCCTCATGCACCTGCTCCGACGCATCGCACTCATTCCATCTGTGTCGATCACGAGCGTCGCGTTCATCGCGGCTGGCTGTGCCGGCCTAAGCTCGTCCGAGCCTGACGGTCGAGACACATCGGACGGCGGCGCCGTGTACAACGACGCAGGCGCTGCCTTCCCAACGAGGGACGGATCGACCGCCGAAGACGATGCGGGTGGAGTGCCGCATAGCGAATCCGATGGTTTGGATGGGGTTGGTTGCTTTGACTTCCGTGATACGGACCAAGACGGAGATTCGGACTGCGACGATCTCGACTGCGCTGGAGTTCCTCTTTGCTGCGTGGGCAGCTCGAGTGAGTCCTGTTGCCAAGAAAGCACCGTCGCGTCCATCGCGTTTTCAACGTGCGAAGGCATCGGAAGCGAGGCGCTTTCGGCATGTGCCCATGGCGCCACCCTCTTTGGCGCCCCGACGCCCGAGCTGCGTGATGGCGCATTTCTTCCTCTGGGCGATGGCCGTTCGGACAGCGGAGTCGCCCTCTCGATTCGAGTCGATCCCCGGGTGGAGCGGCTCGAGATGCGTGCGCGAATCTCGGCTGGGGAAGGATGTTCCGAGTGCATCGATGCAGTCGCGTTCGCGCTCTCGGCCGAACCGATCGCCACTGGCGCGATGTTCATCGAGCCCGATCTCGCCGTGATGGTCAGCACTGCGCACAGCGAAATCCGGCTCTTCGTCGGAGGAGCGATCGCACGCACGGCCACGATCGAAGGCGTTCATAGGATGCTCGGGGCTGCCCCGGGCGAAGCCATCGACTACGAGCTCGAAACGACCCCCGAGGGGCTCACATCGCTTCACGCGCACGCTGGTGGGGCTTCGGGTCTCGTCTTTGCGAACATTCCCTACTCGCCTCGGGGGCCTTCCGCGATATTGCTCTACGGACGGGGCGCGAACCGCGCAATCAGCGATCCACCCTCTGCATCCATTCGCCATTTCTCGCTTCGCGCATCGATCTGCGATGCCCCTCAGTCACTCGCCCGCGCGAGCGCACCCATTCTCCCCGACAGCATCGATCGATGGTGGTTGTCGTCCGAAGGACCGCGGAGCCCATCTGTTGTCGTCTACGAAGAAGCCGGCGAAACGCGATCCCTCATGGCGTTCGAATATCGGGGACGCATTCATCTGGCGGGTGGCACCGCGGATGGACGCTTCCGTGCTCTCGCCGATCCCGAAAACGAATCCAATGCAAAGGTCACCCCCTCCCCCGAAGACAGCTGGCGCGCGAGGAGCGTCTCCGATCCCGAGCTCGTCCGTGCCGATGATCATTGGGAAATTTGGTTTACGGGCATTGGAAACGATGGAAAGCGCTCCATCGGTCGAGCCCTTGGAGGCCCTGGATTTTCCCTGGATTTTCATACCTTTTCACATCTCCTTCCGAGAGACGGAGAGGATGACGAGTGGGACAGCCCTTCATATCTCGAGCTGAACTCCGGCGCGACTTCGCAACGCTATCTTGCGGCGCGTCGCGGGGTGGGGGCGAGCGCGGAGATCATCATTCACGCAATCGAGGAAGGGGATGCGCTCGCGCCATTGCCAGCGACGACTTCGGAGAGTGCGGAAGGAGATCTCGACTCTTCCCTCGCAGTCCGCAGTGTCGCGAGTGCTCCGCTGCGGTTCGATGCAGATGAAGTCAGAGCGCCTGCGCTCATTCATTATGGTGGGGTCTTACGACTCTATTACGCAGGCCGTCGCGGTACCCGATGGGCGATGGGTCTCATGATCTCTCAGGATGGGCGCTACTGGCATGCTGTGAACGAGGATCTTCCCGTGCAAAGTGGCTCGGGAGCTGGTTTCGATTCCCTTTCGGTCAACGACCCAGCACCCGTGCTCGTGGGTAACGAATTACGTCTCTATTACACAGGCACGGATGGCGTCCGAACCGCGATCGGTCTTTCGAGAGTCCGTGTGCCACTCGGTAGGTGAGCACGCGGGCGTTATGGCTCTCGCCATGTGGCCCCATAATCGAACCGCGCAGGCTGACGGCTCGGTCTCGCCGCGTCGAACGCGCGATCTCCATAACCTTCGTCGAAATTCCAAAGAGCGATGGTGTTTGGAGTCACGCTCAATCTCGCAGACGGAGTGAATGTGCTGACATACTCAACGGCACGCGAAATTCGGACTTCGTCGACAACGCCGGTGAATACATTGAATGCGTCAGGCGGAGTGCGGAAATCACCGCCGATTCCTAATGCCGTATTGGGAGCCGAATAGATGGGGGCTGAAGTGATGCCCACTCGAACACCGTCGAGCCACAGGGAAAGATTTCCGCTGGAGTCCCGCGTACACGCGATATGGTTCCATCGTCCTGCCGTGATATAAGAAAGCGGTGCTTGCACCCTCGTTTCTCCGGTGCCGGTGCCGATCACGCATTCGAGCTGACCTCGGTAAGCTCGAAAGTAAAAAAGGCCTGTGCCCCCTGCGGATAGAAAGGTCTGTCCGGGATCCGTCGTTGCCAGCGAGTCGAAGGCAATCCAGAGCTCGTAAGTGAAAACCTGCGGGTACAGATCGCTCGCATCGGTCACCAGCACGCGAGATGCGGCTGTGGGGATTCGAATCGAATTATCCTGCAATCGCGGAGGCGAACAGAGGCCAATTTCCGGTCTGTCCGAGAACCCGAGAGAGATGCAGCGTTGATCTGACTGACAATCATCGCCGCTGATGCGACAGAAGCGCGCGCAGATACCTTCTGTCGTGCAGATCGTACCAGGCTCGCACTCGTTGAGAGCCGAGCACGATTCTCCTTCTCTCGCAGTCCCTGCCCCAACGCAATTCCGTACTCCGTCCGTTCGAGTCACGTAGCAGCCTTGGTTGGCGGGACAACCACTTTGCGGAACCAATGAGCATGCGTCGGGGGCACGGCACGCGCCGATGTCGTCCCCATAAGGAAGGCAGCGTTGGCCTTCGAGGCATTGTTCATCGGCTTGGTGGCAGCAATAGCGCCTGCAGATCCCCGATTCACACCAAAATCCAGCACGGCAGTCGCTCTGTCTAGAGCACCCAGAGCCGTCTCCACCGACACCGCTCGAGACGCATCGAGCTGCTCCATCGACGAACGCGCAAGCCTGTCCTCCAGGACAATCTTGTCTCAGAAGATCGCAGCTACTGCCGGCGGGGCGACACATCAGAGGAGGGGCCCCTGCGTCCACACCTGCATCGAAACTACGACCCGCGTCGTTCATGCCCGCGTCGTTCATGCCCGCGTCGTTCATGCCAGCATCGCTCATGATCGCGTGGCAAGCGCCTCCCATGCACATGGCCGCGGCTCCACACGCGGTGGCAACACCAAATCCAGCGCCATTATCGAGACAAACAGCGAGTTCCAATGGGCTCACGCATTGAGTCTCCCCTGGTGTACATATATCAGCGAGGCACGCGCCACCCTCGCCGCAGTAGCGATCCGACGAGCAGTCGAGGTCCGATACGCATTCGACGCAATGACCGGCCGCCATCGAGCACACCAGCCCAATCTCGCTGCACTCGCGATCCGAGCTACATCCGCGAGGAGGATCGACGCAGTCTCCATCACGACATATTTGTTCTCCCTCGCAGTCGGTCTGGGTGATGCACTCGACGCAATAACCGCGCTCCAAATCGCATACGAGCCCAGCGCACATCCGGCTCGATGCACACGGAACAACGGCTTCGCAGACTCCCGAGCGACACGCCTCCCCCGATGCACAGTCCGTATCTTGCAAGCATTCCACACAAATACCGAGCATACGATTGCAGATACGGCCCATGGCACTGCACTCGCGGTCGGAACGACAAATACTCGAGCCTGAATCACTCGATGTTCCGGAATCGGGCACTCCAGAGTCGTTCAGTTCGACTTCTGGTTGTGGATCGCATGCCGCAAAAACGACGACGGTGAAGATCATCCAAAATCGACGGCTCATGGTTCTCCCCTGCTCATGACGCCACTCAGCATCGATCGGGGTCATGTACAGCGTCAACCAAATAATACGATATAACTCGTATCCATGTGCCGTATCATTCGAGAATCCGACTCTGATGCGTACAGTCGCAAATCTCGCAATTAGCGTTTGGTTTTCGCCGTTTATAAAGTTCGGGAAGGCTTAGGCATCGCGGCTACGGCGTCGTGCATGAGCCTGTCGCCCACGTGCGCGTAGCGTGACGTCATCGTGATCGGGGGGATGTCTCGTCCGTTGCTGAAAATCTGGTGGCGACGTCCTGATGGACCTCCTCCGCGGCACGGGCGAGCACGAGAGCAATTTCGTTCGAGTTATCGCGGGATCAAGCTCTGTCTTGATGTAGATTTGCTCGTGTCAGGGCCTGCGATGTCTCTGGCGCCTTTTGCTTTCTTGGTGAACGGGCGGGAATACCAGATCTAAGATCGCCTCGGACACAACACCTTCGGAGCTCTCAGGCGGACGCACGCTGGTGGCTTTTCGGTCGCTTGTCTCAGATGGATCGGGGGGCTCTTCAATCAGCTCCTCACTCACGGGTTCGATTCGAAGTCGCCACCATTGGGCAAACCACATGAACGGATCCAAGGAGCCGCGATGTATGTAGCGGCTGGCAGGCGTCAGCCCGCAATATTTGTGCGCGTACTGGAGTGCGTACAGGTACGAGCTCCGATCTTTCGTGTGCTCGCCCCGAGTGGCGTAGTTCAAGGATTTGACCCGCAGTGTGCCCGTCCTTCGGGCGGCGACCTCGACAAGAAAACGCCCCGTCCTTCCGTTGCCATCATTGAATGGGTGGATCGCGAAATACGCCTGGCAGAAGCGCGCGGCCCAGTGGGCGAAGGCTTCGACGGTCTCGGGGGCGTTGTAGATTGGCTGAGAAAGGGCCAGGGATCGAAGCCGTGGCTCGATGTCTTGCAGCAGAGCGCCTTCGTAGCGATGAGCACCGTGCCCGACCGTTACGCCGGGGTCAGTCGGCAACCGAAATCGACCTGCAATCGTTGGAAATGCTTCTTCAAATATCGTTTTGTGAAGCTCTAGAATATATTCAACAAATGACTCCACACCTGTGATCGCAGTGCCCGAGCCTAGGACGATCTCGGATTTGGAATAACCCTTCGCAATCTGACGGTGCTTCTCGATGTAATCGCGAACCCGAAGCCCGGGAAACTTTTCGACCATGGAAATATCGAACAGGTCGCATAGCCTCGAGTTCGGGGCCGTCTTGCAGTGCACCGGACCTGGTGTGCCACCGCGATAGCCGGCTGTACCGCTAAAGAGGCATGCGCAACACCGATTGCTCCGCGACTTTGTTGGCTTTCTGTTCAATGTCACTGCGACACGGCGCGCAATGTATCTGCAATGGTCGCTAGCGACTCAAAGCGAGCCGGCGGGATTCCGTCGATCGCAGCATTCGCAGCCCCTGATAAGTGCACCGGGAGTTGCACGTTTCCACGCTCGAACTTCTTAGCGAAGTGCACACGAAGTTCCTCGTGCGTGAGGCCGGTTCTCTTTTCCGCAAACGCTACGACCCAAGGCCGCTCTAGATGGGATTCGTTTCGGAGATCCCAAGGCGAGAGGCGGCCATAGACGGCGTAAACGTCTTCCAAGACTTTTGTGAGGGCTTGGCCGAATCTCGGGACCGAAGTGGGTTCGGGGATCTCGTTCGCACCGAACCCAACATACTGGCCGTAGATCTCACGACTCACCGGGCCGTGCTTCCACGCCTCGAAAGCAATCTCACCAAGCTCGTGATGAACGCCGTGAGCAAGAGCAGCGCCGTAGCTGTAGAAGATCAACTTCTGCAACTTGAGATGCGTGACGGGTTCTTTGTCGCGCGCGGCGCGCGCCAGAATCCATTCTGCAAGTTGCAGCGCACTCATAACAGCCCCTTCTCTCTCTACCGCTACCGCTACGAGACATATGCGCGATGTGGCCTCGATTGACAATACGTAAGCGTCTAGACGGGCGCGACTCGTGAGGACTGACGTATGGCTTCGCGGACCGTGGAGGTCATTGCGTCGCATGGGGCTATTCCGCTGACTGAATTCGGGAGGCAATGGGGAGGCAAAACATCCCAAACACCCCACCGACCCTCACCAACCAGCTCTCGGTCAGCCCCTATGACCACTCAAAACCCCTTACGTTCCTGCGAGATCGTTGCCGGGAGCGGGACTCGAACCCGCACGTCACTTTCGCGACACGGGATTTTAAATCCCCTGCGTCTGCCATTTCGCCATCCCGGCTTTGTGAATCAGGCTTCGGAAATCTCCGTCGCCGAATATCGTAAAGGCATTTCGGGACCAGGGCGCTCGGCTTCGAAACCAAGGATCCGATTGTTCGCGTCCACACGGACGACCTTCGGTTTGTGCTTTCGAGCCTCTTCTTCATCCATTTCGCCAAAGGTCGCGAGGATGACGAGATCGTTCGGCTTCATCAAATGGGCTGCTGCACCATTGACGCAAATCACACCCGAACCACGCGGTCCCGCCAGCGTGTACGTCATCAAGCGCGTGCCGCGCGTGACATTCCAAATGTGAAGCTCTTCGTGCTCCAACATCCCCGCTGCATCGAGCAATTCCGCATCGATCGTACAGCTGCCTTCGTATTCGAGATCTGCATGGGTGACCACCGCTCGATGGATCTTCCCAAGGAACATCCTGCGCCGCATCGGCTCTACCTCCGTCCGTGGCGGCCGCCCCAAGAGCGGTCCACCCGTCGTGCGCGAACTGTGAGGGATCTTCCCCTCTGCGTCCAGTGGGCGCACGATTCGTTTCTCATTCGAAACACATGGCGCCTTGACGGAGGCCTCATGTCCGTCGATACCGTGCCCGCCGTTTGGAGGGCTCATGCGCCGTACCCTGTCATCCTCTCTTGTGTTTTCTTTCTTGTGTCTGGTCGCCTGCGGTGGCGAAGGCGACAATGGCCGCGATTCGGGCCCTGGTCCTGATGGCAGCGTGCTGCCCGACACAGGTCCAGGTCCCGATGGAGGGATGACCGAGACAGGTCCGAGAATCACGATTTGTCCAGGTGATTCGTTGCCACCTCTCGCGGAAGGAATCTGCGAGGTAAGCTCAGGCTCGAGCGCCCTTCTCATCACGGGCGATGTGCTCACGCCCGGCGAGGTGTTTCGCGGCGGCCAAGTGCTCGTCGATGCGAGCGGGACAATCGCTTGCGTGGGTTGCGACTGCACCTCGAGCGCAGGTGATGCCACACGAATCACATGCCCCGATGGTGTGATTTCACCTGGCCTCATCAACGCCCACGAGCATCTGACATTCCAGGGCGAGCCCTACGCGCGCACCGACGAACGCTACGAGCATCGACATGATTGGCGCGGCGGAAATCGCGGACACTCTCGTATTCGCTCGAACATGACCGAGGGCGCGGCCGAAACGCAGTTGGCGGAGCTTCGAATGGTCCTTGGAGGAGCCACCTCGGTGAATGGTTCTGGCGGACGCGCGGGCTTCGTGCGCAACGTCGATGTCACCACTGGAGGCGTCGATCTCGATGAAGGGTTGGGCGAACCAGACGTCGAGTACGACACCTTCCCTCTGGGAGATAGCGATGGCGTCTATGCGTCGAATGGATGTGACGGATACCCCTCCCGCCGAAGAACCGCAGCGGACATCGAGTCGGTGCCTTCATATACACCGCATATCGGTGAGGGCATCGATCGTGAGGCGCAGAACGAGCTCCTTTGCATGCGCGAAGGCGTACACGACCTCATCGAAGACAAGACCGCGCTCATTCACGGAATCGCGGTGCTTCCCACTGAAATGAGTGAGCTCGCAGCCGAAGGCGCGATGCTGATTTGGTCACCGCGCACCAACATCACGCTCTACGGAGAGACCGCACGTGTCACCGAGTACGAGCGGATGGGCGTCTCGATCGCGCTCGGCACCGATTGGGTGAGCACGGGATCGATGAATATGTTGCGCGAGCTGCAGTGTGCAGACGAGCTCGACACCACTTATTTCGATGATCACTTCAGCGATGAAGCGCTTTGGCTCATGGCCACGCGAAACGGGGCGATGGCGATGAACATGGATGATGTCATCGGTGTTTTGGCCGTCGGTCACGCAGCGGACATCGCGATCTTCGACGCCCATATCCACGTCGATCATCGTGCCGTCATCGATGCCCAAGCCGCAGACGTCGCGCTCGTCCTGCGCAGCGGTCGTCCTCTCTTCGGAGAAGCCCATGTCGTCGAAGCGCTTCCCATGGGAGGAACTGGCTGCGATGAGCTCGATGTGTGTGGAAGCCCGCGGCGAGCATGCGTGATGAGTGAAGTCGGCACGACGCTCGAGGCGCTGCAAGCAGCCGCCAACGAAGGCCGCCCTGCCTACGATCTCTTCTTCTGCGATGACCCCGAAGACGAACCCTCGTGCCATCCCGAGCGCAACGCAGAGACCGCGTCGGTGATGGGCTCGACCCGTTATACCGGAATCACTTCGTCCGAAGACCCCGATGGGGATGGAATTCCCACCGCCGAAGGCGACAACTGCCCACGCGTGTTCAACCCGATTCGTCCCATGGACCTCGGCGAGCAAGCCGATACCGATCGCGATGGCGTCGGAGACGCATGTGACCCGTGTCCACTCGACGCCGATACGACCACGTGTTCATTGCCCGATCCGAACGATCGCGATCGCGACGGCGCGCCCAACGCGACGGACAACTGTCCGAACGTAGCGAATCCCGATCAGCTCGATACCGACTCGGATGGCAAAGGCGATCTCTGTGATCCTTGTCCCATGGCTCCGAATCCGGGAAATGCTGGATGCCCCGCCACCGTCTATCAAATCAACCAGGACGTGTTTGGCATCGGCGCTCGTGTCGTGACCGATGGTGTCGTCACTGCGCTCGCATCGAACGGCTTCTTCATGCAGGTCCCGTCGGGCGCGCCGGGCTACACCGGGGTCGATCACTCCGCCATCTTCGTGTTCACTGGGGGCGCCCCCACGCAAACACGTGGTGATGCGGTGCGTGTCGAAGGAACCGTCGCCAACTTCTTCGGTGAGAAGCAAATCAGCTCGGGTCTGACCCACATCATGGCGATGGGAACTGGCACGATCCCCTCCCCCGAAATGGTCTCCGTGGCCGACGTGGTGACAGGGGGACCTCGTGCCCTCGCACTCGCAGGCGCGCTCATCCGAGTCGTGGATGTGTCAGTCAGCAATCCAACGCCTCCCCCCGTTGGAGAGAATGCCCCCACCTACGAGTTCGAGCTCGCAGGCTCTCTCCGTGTCGATGATCTCTTCTATCGACTCGATCCTCTCCCCGTCATGGGCGAGACGTTTGCTTCGATCACGGGTGTGCTCGCGTATCGGCGCAGCCAAAACAAGCTGCATCCGCGTGACGCGAGCGATGTCGTCGCGGGTCCGCCGCAGCTGCTCAGCATCGATCCCGTGCTCTCGTACGTGCGGCAAGGAGCCGAAGCTGCTCCGACCTTCCCCGAAGCGCTCACTGTTCGTCTGACCCGCGCAGTGATGACTCCCACCGTCGTCACGATCACGGCAGAGGCAGGTCTCTCCGTCACAGACGTGACGGTTCCTGTGGGGAGCGCAACCGCGGTCATTCCTGTGGAAGGTACGGTGGCGTCGGCCATCCCCGTCACGGTCACAGCGACGCTCGGAACCGTGATGCACACCGCTTCGGTCCGCGTCCTCGACGCAAATGAAGCTCCCGGCGATTTCACGCTCACGCCGAGTTCGCTCATTCTGCCCATCTCAGGGATGCAAACCTTCCGAGTCACACTGGACATCCCTGCGCCTCCTGGCGGCGCGGACATCCTGTTGGGTGAAGACACGGGTGGCTCGCTTCCACCAAGTGTCGTCGTGCCAGAGAATGAGCTGAGCGCGACATTCGATTTCATCGCAGGTCCGTCCGCATCGACCGGTACATTGACCGCGTCACTCGACACGATCATGCGCACGGCGTCGATCGAAGTCGTCGCGGGTCGCCTTGGTCACGTCGTGATCAATGAAGTCGATTACGACCAGCCAAGCGCAGACACGGCCGAATTCATCGAGCTCTTCAATCCGGGGGTCACTCCCGTCGATTTGACGGGCATGGCGGTCGTGCTCATCAACGGCTCCGCCCCCGGATCCGAATACCGACGCATCGAGCTGAGTGACACGCTCGGTCCCGGCGAATATCTCGTCATCGCGAGCACGGGAGTCACGACCCCTCCAGGAGTCCGCCGCATCGCGTTCCCGGGGAACACCGACCAGATCCAAAACGGCGCACCCGATGGAATCGCCATCATTCACGTGCCGAGCGGCATGCTGATCGATGCCCTCTCGTACGAAGGTGAAATCACTGCGGTCAGCATTGACGGTCGTTCTTATTCGCTCGTCGAACAAGAAGCGACGACGGCTATCGATATCGCGCTCGGATCGCTCTGCCGCATCCCCAACGGCTCCGATACCGACAACGCATCGGTCGATTGGGCATTCACATCGATCCTGACCCCGGGAGAAGCGAACAGGATGCCCTGAAGGTTCATGGATGAAGCTCGCGGTGCTTCTCCGAGAGCACCGTGAGCTTCTCGATCGCCTGAGCGGACCGAATTCCATACCAAAACAGGTCTTTTCCGCTCACGAATTCGATCGGCACCGGCAAGCCCGAGTCCGTGATTTCGCGCGCGTCTTCGTCCCTGAATCGATAAGGCTCATCAGGAAGCAACACGAGATCGGGGCATCGACTGCGCACTTCGTCGAGTGTGAATCGCGGATATCGCGTATCGCGTTCTTCGCTTGGCGCCGCATCGGCGCGCCCGAGATCCGCCGCAAGTGGATACTTCCGGGGGCGCTCCTCGAACACGTTCTCGAACCCGACCATGCGCAAAAGATCGCTCCCATAGGTGCGCCCATCGAAGCTCATCCAGGGTGATTTCCAAATCGGAACGAACACACGAAGGGCGCGGTGAACGGGCGGCACATCCATGCGTGCGAGCGCATTCCTCAGCGCAACGAGCTCAGACACAGATTCGGGATCGACGAACAAAAGCCGAGCCGTCGTCTCGAGATGAGCGAGCGAGTCCTGCAACGTACACGGAAATGATACGAACACAGGCAGTCCGAGCGCGATGAGCGCTTCGATGTCGCGCTGCCCGTTCTCCTCCTTGTTCGCCAGAATCAAGTCGGGCCGGAGCGAAGCCACCTCCCCCACATCGAGCTTCTTGGTTCCGCCCACGCTCGGCACGCATTCGATCGCCCCTTGCGGCTCTTCACAAAAGTCGGTGCGCCCCACCAATCGTGTGAGACCCACGAGCGCAGCGACCGTCTCGGTCTCACTCGGCACCAAAGACACCACACGCACGGCAGGGCGCTCGAACACGAGCTCTCGCCCCAAGGCGTCGATCACGCGCACGCTCATCCCAGTTCAATCCGCGACGAGAGGGTCGACCCCGAGGAGCGACGGATCGAATGTCGTACGCTCATCGCGAGCTCCTTTCGCCACCGACGTCGGCACCCGAAAGCGCACGCCGTGAAGCGCAAAATCACGATGCAAGGTCGGATGGAGCTCACCGAGCTGTTCGAGGGTCGTGCGGTATGCGATCTCCTCGATCTCACGACGATAGAAAATCTTCATCGGAGAACCTGCAAGGATCCGCATGTCGGCTTGCTCAGGGCGAAACAAATGGAAGGCAACGTCCGGATACATGGCGCCGATCGCGCGCGCGGCCTTGTCGAAACGGCCATTCACCAACGCTTTGAGCCCTTGCATCGTCGCGTAAATGCCACCGCGCGCACGCACTTCGCCGGGCGTCGGCGCGTGCACGGGCACGAGCGGATCGATCAAGATCACGAGAGTCGCGCCTTCGTCGACAGCGACTCGCATGTTCGTCGTCCGGGAAAATGCGCCATCGACGTAATACCGATCGCCGATGCGCGCCGGTGCATAAAACGGGATCAGCGCCGAGCTCGCTCGAACGGCGAGATGCACAGGCACCTCGGGCGTCGTCTCATGACTGAAAAGAACGGCCTCCGAGGTGTCCTGATCGGTCGCACCCACGAACAACGGTCGCCGCAAATCGCCGAACCGATTCGACATCCCCGGCTGTTCGAGCTGCCTTTTCATCCATCGCTCGAGACGCTTGCCCGCAAACGCGGCTGGCGGCACGGCACGCGCGAGAGAAGAGACCGCGCCGCGAGGTCCTTCTCCCCTGTGAACGAGCGCGATTGAGAGCCTCAAGAGGCGGCGTGCCAATTCACCGAAATCAGGATCAAACAAATCGGAACGATGAATCGGAGCAATCCGCGCGCTTCCAGGGCCCGTCAGCGCGCGGGCGATCTCGTCGGGTCCGATCCCATTCGCGAGGAGTGCCCCCACGAGCGCACCCGCGCTGATCCCACAAAAAAAATCCAAATCGACGATCGAACGATCGACGAGACACGCGTCGAGTGCGCGGAGCACCCCGAGTTCCCAGAGCAACCCTTCGATGCCCCCGCCCGCCAAACACACGGCGATTCGACCGCGGCCTCGACGCGAAAGCAGTCGATCGATCTCCGTGAGAAGCTCGCGCAAGTCCGTGTCGATGAGGACATGTCCGACGCCGCGACGACCAAGAGCGAAGGCGGCCCGTGCCCCATCGCGACCCACATCGACCATCGCGATCGTGCGATCCGGAAGAACCGGGCCCGACAACGCACCGCTTGGAAACAAGTGCTCATGCACCCCGAGACAGAGCGCGAGACCCTCATGGCGCGCATCCAGCACCAACACGTCGACGTCGCCTGTCATCGCCGTTTGCACGGATTCGACGTGATCAATCACCCGAATCGAGACGATGCGGCGAGCTCCTCCGACCCCTTCACGCGCCAATACGACGCTGTTCTCGGGGCCAGCATGCGCTCCCGGCAGCTCGAGCAGTGGGAGCGGGGGAGCGCCAGCTCTCCGGACGACAACGACCCTGTCCATTCGGACGAGACACCCTACGTTCGCAAGGCGAACTGAGCAAGAGGACGGTTTCGATTCGGCCTTCTCGTCGCTCTTTTCGAGGGTTCCAAGAACGAATGCCACGAAATGGCGTCTGACGTGCTACCCTGCTGCATGGTGGTTGCGGTATGAGGCGCTCCCACCCGTGTAGAGCATGGACGTCAAAAAGGCGAAGGAGCATCTCGTTGCCGCGGGCATCGAAATCTATCGCACCCGCAGCAACGAAATCCACGTCGCGGAGCGGGTGCGGGTCCACATCATGGACTCGGGTATTCGCGTCAAACTCGGGGATGAGCTCCGCGTCGGCTTCACAGCGCGATTGCAGCGCTCGGATTTCTCCGAAGATGCCAGCGAAAGTGACCTTTTCGCGCGAATCCGCGATGTAATTGGCCCACTCGCGCAGGCCCGCGGCTATGCCGAGACCTGGTCTGGCACAACACACGTGGCCGACCCTCAAGACCCAGAAAAGATTTTGGACGTGTGGCACGAGGTCTCCTGGACCCGACCCACCTCCGATGCGGAAGACATGATCCGCGAAATACGTTGGGCGCTCACACTGGAACGCTACGTTCCTCCCCCAAGCAGCCCCTAAAAAGGAAACCGCGCTCCCGCGCGGTTTCCTTTTCGTGTTCTCACTCGAGCCGACGCACCCCTTCGGCGAGCGGCCCCTTCGGACCCGCTCTCAGATCGAACTGAACCGTTTGTCCCTCACGCAATGTACGGAAGCCTTCTCCCGTAATCTGCGAGTAGTGAACGAACACGTCTGGACCTTGGTCCTGGCTGATAAAGCCCCAGCCCTTGGCATTGTTGAACCATTTGACAGTACCGCTTGCCATTCTGCCCTTCCTCTGCCTCGTGAATCTTTCAGGAAGCCCCCGCAGGCGTGATCTCTCGAGAAACCAAGATTGGACTCGGCTCTGAAGCCCGACCAGAGCATCTCTTCCGAGAAGAGACGAGCTCTTTCGCAACACGTATGAAAACCCCGCCTCCACGAACCCCCGCCCGCAAACCGATCGCCAACGCAACGCGATGGAAACAGTTCACATGGAGAACACCCCCGGCGGCAGGAGAATAGGCATGCCCGTCCCTCAGTCAAGTAAGTTTCTGGCAAGATATTCTGCGGGAATACGCACACGCACAGGCCACTCTTTTGATCTCACCCGACGATCCTCTTTGGGATGCACCCCTCGACGAGGTGCCGCTCGCATTTCTCGATCTCGAGATGACGGGGCGTGATCCTGTTCGCGATCGGATTTGTGAAATCGCGATTCATCGCGTCATCGCAGGCCAAACCGTCGCTCGCATGGTGTCTCTCGTGCGCCCAGGGCGCCCGGTCGGCAAATCGGTGGCGATTCATCATATTGACGACGAAATACTTCGAGATGCGCCCACGCTCGACGAGCTGCGCCATGAAATCTCAGAGTCGCTCGATTCGGCGATTCCCGTCGGACACGCCATCCGGTTCGATCTCGCATTTTTGAGTGCGGCAAGAGCACGCGGCGAGATTTCATGGACACCGACGCAAGCACTCGACACGCGCGGGCTCGCCGAACGTGCGCTGAGGCTCGGGAGCGCGTCGCTCGCCGCCTTGGCACACGACCTTGGCTTGCCGCTCCCCACCCACCGCGCAGAGCCAGACGTGATCGCCACGCGCGCGCTCTTCCAAGCTGTCCGAGGCGTCCTTCGCCCCACCACCGCGCGACATCTCTTGCTCGCTCAAAACGTAAGCGGACCGGCTTCTCTTCGCGAAGACATGGAGCGAACATTGCGCGAGGCGTACGACCGCAAACGAGCCGTTCGCATTGGCTATCGCGTGCCGGGGCGAAACGCGATGATCGACGAGCTCGATGTGTGGGCGCTCGAGCCGCCGCGTGTCGAAGGGTGGCTGCATCGAAAATCTGCGATGCGCGCACTTCGAGGGGATCGTCTCCTCTGGATCGAGTCGACGGATCTTCCTTATGCGCGTCCCCGACCTCGCGATTTTTTGCCCACGATTCCACGCACGACGGATCTCAGGGAGAAAGACGGGTGATATTCCACGAACCGTCCGGCTGGCGTTCATAAAGATGTCGGTCGTGCAAACGGAACTCCCCCTCTTGCCAATGCTCGATCCGTTCCGGAATCACACGGTAGCCTCCCCAGTGAGGAGGCCGTGGGATGGGCTTGCCTTCGTACATGGTTTCCAACTCGCGCACGCGTTGGAGCAGTGCATCGCGAGACGCAAGAGGGCGACTTTGCTCACTCGCCCACGCGCCGATCTGTGAAATCCGCGGGCGTCCTGCAAAATACGCATCGCTTCGTTCAGCCCTGGCTTTCTCGACACGCCCTTCGACCCGAAATTGAACGTGTTCGCTTGACCAATGAAAACAGAGCGCTGCCCAAGGATTTTCCGCCAAATCTCGCCCCTTGAGGCTCTCTTCGTTCGTGTAGAACCAAAAGCCGTCGGCATCGACTTCCTTCACGAGTACGAATCGCGCAGACGGGCGACCGCGGGCATCCGCTGTCGCAAGCACACAAGCCGTGGCTTCCCAGGGCTCCTGCCGTTCGGCACGACTGCGAACTGTGAGAAAAAGCGTGATGGGATCGGGCGGCATTTCCATGTGTTGGGACATTCTACGCTCACAGACGAACGTGTGTTAGCCTGCACACTTTCCTTTAGACCGCGAAAGCCAAAGCAGCAGCAGGAGAGATGGACGCGACGGCCGACGAGCTCATCGCGCGCTTGCGCCGTAATCCGGACGACGCGTCCGCATACGCTTCGCTCCGTGCGCACTATCAACGAACGGGCGATCACGCCTCGCTCGCGAACTTGCTCGAGGGATGGGCCGGCCGGAGCGCCGATCCCCAAGCTGCGGCTCAGGCCTTCTTCGAAGTCGGTGAGCTCAGCTTGGGCCCTCTCGGCGATCGATCGCGAGGGATTCGTCTTTACGAACGGGCGCTCGAGCGAAATCCGGCCCACGTCGAAGCAGGTTCGCGCCTCCAAGCAATCTATGAGGAATCTGGGGATCCACGTCGGCTCGCAGAATTGCTCGAGCGTCGCATCCTCGCGCTGACCCAGGCCGGAGGCACGACCCTCGACATCGCCGCCCTCCACCATCGGCTTGGAGAAATCTGGGAGCACGCGTGGAAACGGGCGGACAAAGCCGTCTTTCATTATCGAAAAGCGTTCGAGCTGGATCCGACACTCGTCCCTGCGATGTATGCGGCCCGGGAGATCTATCGTCAGGCCGGCAACATCAAAGCCGCAGCGGCGCTATGCGAGCTCGAGGCGAAAGCCGAGCCCCAACCCGAACGAAAGGTCGCGCTTCTTCGCGAGCTCGCGCATGTGCGCGCCACCGAACTGTCGGATCTCGATGGTGCGGTGGTTGCGCTCAAACGTGCACTCGGCGTCATGCCTGGCGATCTCGATGTGATGATCGATTTGGCGGAGTTTTATCGTCAACGCGCCGAGCGAAATCCAGATGTCAGAGTCGCGGACGCCGATCTCCGGCGTGCCGCGGACGTGCTCTATCAAATCGCACAGAAGGTGCCTCCAGCCACCGCGGTTCCGTATCTCGAAACTGCGCTCGATGGAGTCCCCGATCACGATGGGGCACTTGCTCTGCTCGAACGAATCGCAGAGAGAGTCGGACATTTCGCGCTCTTGCCTCATCGATGGGTCGCTTTTCTCTCCCGCGCTCCCGATGCTCCATCCGCACACGAAAGACGGCGACGTCTGGCCAAGGCGTACCTCGATGCGGGTCAGATCGACTATGCGATCACGTGCCTCGAATGGCTCCTCGAGGAAGGTGACGCCGAAGCCGCAGCGCATCTCGTTCGGCTCTATCGCGAACATGGACGAGAAGAGGCCGTCACGAGGGCGCTCTCCGTTGCAGCATGGGGCCTCCCCCCTGCCGACCGAATCGCACCTCTGCGAGAGTTGATGCAACTCCAGAGCGCACGCGGCGACGACAATGCCGCGCTCTTGGCCGCGCGCGAGATCCTCGCCATCGACGCGATCGATTCCCACGCGCTTTCCTATGCCGTCGAACGCCTCCGAAAGGCGGAAGACTGGCCTTCGCTTCGAAGCATTTTGCTTGCGGCCGCGGAGGTGCATCGAGCCCCTCTCGGGCTCCGCAAAGAGTGGTTGCAAGAGGTCGTGTTTCTAAGCGATCGGCGCCTCTTCGATCTCGATTCTGCGCTCGATGCGCTCAACACGATCACGGAGCTCGATCCGAGTGATCGCGAAGCGCGACGCCAATGGGCAGACATGCTCGAGAGCGCCGAGCGATGGGATGAACTGGCAGAGCTCCTCGAAAGAGAGACGATCTCGATTCTCGACCCGCAAAAGAAGGCCGAGCACTACAAGCGCCTCGCGCACCTGCATCGCGAACGCCGAGGAGATCTCGATCAGGCGCTCTCCGCGTTGCGAAGTCTTCGCGATCTCGCCCCGGGAGATCCCTCTGCACGAGATGCACTCTGTGACGCGCTCCTCGTCACCCGCGCCTTCGAAGAAGCGCTGCCGATGCTGCAGCAGCGGCACGACGAAGCCACAGGAGCTGAGCGCGCTGAGCTTGCGCGCGTGCTCGCGCGCGCCACGGACCAATACCGAGGCGATGTCGAGGAGACGTTCATCGCATGGACACGTGTTCTCGAAAGGGAGCCAAGCGATGCAGAAGCACTCGAACGCATGGAGCATATCGATGAGCGTTCTGGCAATTACGCTCGTCTCCTGACGACGCTTTCTCATCGTAGCGATCTCTTGCTCGGGGCCGAGCGGGCCGCGATCTACGTCCGCATGGCCCAGATTGCGGATGAAAAGCTCAACGACGTCGAGCAAGCCACGAAATACTATCAGTATGCTCACGAGCTCACGCCGCGCGACGAGACCATCCTGGAAGCTCTCTGCTCTTCCTACGAGCGCCGCGAACGTTTTCAGGAGCTCGTCGTTCTCCTTCGAGAACGAGCCGATCTCGAAACGAATCGCGAACTCCTCACGCTCCTCCACCGCCGGATCGCGCACATGTATCGCGATCACATTCTCGATCGAGAACGTGCGGTGGATGCATTTCGTGAGGTGCTCGAGCTCGGCGAAGACCCAGAAGCCCTCACGTTTCTCTGTGCTTACGCGCGCGATCTCGAACATTGGGGTGGGTACGACGAGCTCCTCGAACGACTCACGAAAATTGAAACAGATCCTGAGAAAAAGCGCGACCTTCTCCTCGAGCGCGCCCACCTTTTCTCGGAACGCCTCGACCGTCCTCGCGATGCCATCGAGCTGTTGCGTACGGTCACGACCGAGATCGATCCCAACCATCTCGTAGCCCTCCGCACTCTCGTTTCCCTCTCGGAACGCTTAGACGACACGCCGGGCACGGCGGACGCGTTGGAGCGCATCCTTCGCATCACTGAGGACGCCGAGGAACGAGTGTCCATCGCACGTCGTCTCGCTGAGATGTACGATGGCGACTCTGATCCCACGCGCACCATCGCAGCGCTCGAAGCATGGGCCGAGGCCGATCTGACGGATCCCACGCCCGTCCAGCGCCTCAGGGGCCTGCTCGAGCGAGCCGAGCGCTGGAAGGATCTCGTGATCGCGCTCGACACGCTCGTCGATCTCGGGGACGACCCGAACGAAATTGAAGAGCTCACGAGACAAAGCGCGGACATCGTGTATCGCCATCTCGGCGATATCGACGATGCATGGGAGCGCCTTCGGACGCGCGTGATCCAAGGCGATGTGGAGGCCGAGAAGCAGCTTCGCGAAATCGCTCGAGCGGAACGCCTCGGAGAGCGTTTGGCAGCCTTCTACGTTTCGCTCGCAGAGGACGCAAACGACACCGACGACAAGAAGCGTCGCTTCCTCGATGCAGCAGAAATTCAAGAACAATTCCTCGAAAACGCGTCTGAATCGCTGGAGGCGAAGCTTCGAGCCTTTGCGGTCGATCTCGATGACCGCAACGTACGCGATGAAATCGATCGATTGGCCAAGGCTGCACACGCCTGGCCGCGTCTCGCACAGGTCTACGAAACGCTCATTCGACGCGCCCAAGAGCCGAGAGCCAAGGCCGAGCTCTTGCTTCATCACGCGACGCTGCTCGAAGAAGATCCATCGGCGGCGCTCGATCGCGTGCTTCGGGCGTGTGCTCTTGTGCCGCACGAAGACGAGGTGTTGAAGAAAGCCGAAGACCTCGCGCTGCGCGCCAACCGCGCGGAGGAGTTGCTCGTCGCTTACGACCGTCGACGCGCGGCTCTGACGACGGATGGAGAGCGCGTCGAGATGCTGCTTCGCGCAGTGCGTGTGTGCGCACTTCACCTCGGTGACGACTCACGTGTGACGTCGTTCATGACCCAAGCCGTGTCTCTCGCGATCCGTAAGATCGAGCTCACGACATCGATTGAACGTGTGATTCGCGATCTCGACCTCGGTGATGACTCGAAACGACTGATGCGCAAGCTCGTCGAGGTGTATTGCGCGCTCGCGCAGCCTTCGAATAGCAACGATGCGGCGCTGTTATGGCAACGCGCCGGAGCACGACTCCTCGAGCTCGGTGAGACGAACGGCGCGTGGGATGCATTCGTCAGAGGAGCCTCGATGGCGCCTTCCGATGAAGCATCCCTCGACGCACTCGAAGCGATCGCATCGAGCACCGATCGGCTCGCGCTCTTGGACGAACATCTCGAAGACTGGATCCGCGACGCGCTCGACTCATCCACGGCTGCGAGCTTGTTGAGACGTCGTGGCAAGATGCTCGAGGCTGCAGAGCGCTGGAGCGATGCAGCTGACGTTTATGCGCGTCTGAAAGTGGTGGCGCCCCACGACGAAGATGCGCGTGCCGCGCTTCGTGCTGCGTTGCGAGCCGCCGAGCGCTATCAAGATCTCTTGCTTGCGCTCGATTTCGAAATCTCAAAAGCGCGCGGCGATCACGAACGTGAGCTCGCGCTCCGCAAAGAGAGCGCGCTCACGTGGGAGCGCAATCTCAAGAACAAATGGGAAGCGCTCGAGTCGTGGGAAAAGGTGCGGAAGCTTGCGCCCCATGACAGAGAAGCCGAGAACGCCATTCGACGTCTCACCGAACATACGAGCCCAAGCGGGATCGAACACGAATCGGAATCGGATGAGGCGCCGGACGAAGAGCCTCGCGAAACCGAATTGGAGGCCAGCGAGGACGAACTCGAAGAAGTCCTCGATCACGTCGAAATCACTCCCTTTCTGCCCCGAATGAGCTCGGTTCCTCCTCCCCTGCCGCGAACCAGCCAACGCCCGATGCTCAAAACCAGCATCCCCCCACCTCTTCCGCGCCCTTCGCGCGATCCCGGCAAGTCCAGTTGAACTCACGGTTTACTTCTCGCCCGATTCGATCAACCGTGACTGATCAGTCCCTCTCGAGATAGCCGATGAGCGACCAAGCCCCCTCTCGATCGAACAAACCGATAGCCACCGTACCGGACGCCGAGACCGACGCGATGGCGCGCGTCATTTCCACGTCTCCGAAGTCTTTTACACCGTCTTCTCCTCCGAGATCAGCGCCGCTCTCTCGGCTTCCTCCCAAAGCGAGCGCCCACCGGCTCGCCGCTCAGCTCCTGCATTCAGACGATCTGCTGTTCTTAGATGTCTTGAAGCAAGCTGGGCTCATTCGAGATTTGGATGAAGACGAGTTGCTTCGGATCGCAACCGCGGTTCCCGACGCCGAAGGGCTCGAGCGCCGCATCGATCTGCTCGAAGCATATTACGAAGCGGGCGGCAATCTCGCACTTGCCCGCACGCGCTCACGTCAAGATCGGTTTTTCCTCCAACACGTCTCCGAACCGGTCACGACCACCGCCCTGATCACACAGCTCGGCGACGTCGCACCCGAGCTCGGAGAGATCGTGCTCGAACGAATCGGAATGGGTGATGATGGTCCCCTCATCCTTCGGTCGGGAGAGCACATCGTGGCCCTTATCGATGACGATGACGATGACGATGGCGAGACGGGCCCCGCGACCATCACCCTGCGTGGTCTCGTCCACGCAGTGAATGTGCTCTTCGATCGTCATGGCGTGCGCGAACGTATGGTGTCACTGCTGAGCGATGAAACACGAGAGGTGTATCTCGCCACGACGATCACCGAAGCGATCGAGTTGACACGCGGTGGATGGCTCGAAGACGAGAATGTAGAGGACGTCATGGAGCTGGGCGGTTGGTAGCCAGCGCCATCATTCGACGAAGTCGAGATTGGCGGCAAGCGGCTCTCGGGTCGTGCGGCAAGCGTTCGCCTTGGCCGAAGTGTCCTCATATCCGATGGCGATCCCGAAGAGAAGAGCGATTTCTTCTGGGATTTTGAGGGTTTCTCGCGCCACGTCAGGATACGTCGCGAGGGATGCCATGGCGCATGTCGAAAGCCCTTCGGCGGTCGCCAAGAGCATCACGCTTTCGAGCCAGCAACCGACATCGAGGGCTGCATACGGCCCAAAACGACGATCGATTCCGACCAGCGCAACGTGCGGCGCATCGAAGGCAACGAAGTTCCGCATCCATGCAGCGTGCCTTCCTTCGCGATCGTGCCGCTCGACCCCCATCGCTTCATAGAGAGCTTTGCCGCAAGCCCTGCGATGCGTCGCATAAGGCTCGGGATATTCACCAGGGAACGGAACATCGGGCATGGGCATACGCGCGTTGGCGGACTCCACCATCTTTGAGATGAAGCGGTTTCTTGCTTCGCCCGACGCCAGCCACACCCGCCACGGCTGAATGTTGCACCACGAGGGCGCGCTCTGCGCTCGCGCAAAAATTCGCGTCAAAACCTCGCGAGGAACTGCACGGGGAAGAAAGGCACGAACACTGCGCCGTTCGGCGATGGCGGTCTCGAGATCCATAACGCGACAAGCGTGCGAAAGAGAACGCTCCTCGTCCAGCACACAATTGTCCTAAACGGCGCCAAATGGCGCTTGCCTCGGCTCTCGCTTCCGCGGATGGTAGGGCACCCCGGAAGACCGGGACGACGAGATTCTTCGAGGAGGACGAACGATGGCGAAGGCGATCCGGCGGGTGGCAGTACTCGGCTCCGGCGTGATGGGAAGCGGCATTGCGGCGCACATGGCGAACGCGGGGCTCGAAGTGTTGCTGCTCGATATCGTGCCGAAGGACGTGCCCGATGGCGCACCGAAGGCCAAGCGCAATGCGATTGCGGCGGGGGCCCTGGCGGGGCTGCTCAAAGCGCGACCGGCTGCATTTTTTCACCCGTCGAATGCCAAGCTCGTCAGCACTGGCAACCTCACCGACGATCTCGAGAAGGCGGGTCAATGCGATCTGATCATCGAGGCCATCGTCGAACGCCTCGACATCAAGCAATCGCTCTTCACGCGGCTCGAAAAGGTCGTGCAGCCCCACACGATCATCGCTTCGAACACGTCCGGGCTGCGGATCCACGACATGGTCGAAGGGCGCTCCGCGCAGTTCAAGAAGAATTTCTTGGTGATGCACTTCTTCAACCCGGTTCGCTACATGAAGCTCCTCGAGCTCGTGACCGGGCCCGACACCGATCCGGCAGCGCTCGAGCGCATCGCGAAATTCGGCCGTGATGCGCTCGGCAAGGGCATCGTCATCGGCAAAGACACGCCCAACTTCGTCGGCAACCGCATCGGGACCTACTCGATGATGGCCGGCATCCATCTCATGCAGGAGATGGGTCTTTCGATCGAAGACGTCGACAACCTCACGGGGCTGCCGATGGGTCATCCCAAGAGCGCGTCGTTCCGCACCGCGGACTTGGTTGGCCTCGACACGTTCGCCCACGTTGCCGACAACTGCTTCAACTCGCTCAAGAACGATGAAGACCGCGCCGTCTTCGAAGTGCCGAAGTTCATCCGGCAAATGGTCGAGAAGAAGCTGCTCGGCAACAAGACCAAGGGCGGCTTCTACAAGAAGACGGGCAAAGGCAAAGACGACATCCTCGTCATCGACCCGGCCACCGTCGATTATCGCGCCAAGGGCGGCTCCGAAGAGATCGCGAAGATCACGAAGAAGCTCTCGAAGATCGAAGACGTCAAAGAGCGTCTGCGCGAGCTCGTGAAGTCTCCTGGACCGACGGGCGAATTCGCGTGGAAGGTCCTCTCGCGCTCGCTCGCGTATTCAGCGCGCCGCGTGGGTGAGATCGCCGACGACATCGCCGCGATCGATGACGCGATGAAGTGGGGATACAACTGGGAGCTCGGTCCCTTCGAGACGTGGGATGCTCTCGGCTTCAAAGAGACGACCGAACGCATGGTGAAGGACGGCGTCGCGCTTCCGAAGTCGGTCATCGCGATGAAGGACAGCGGCGCGACCGGCTTCTACCGCGAAGACGGAGCGGTCTTCGATCTCGGCAAAGGCGCCTATGTGGCGCGCGCGAAAGATCCGCGTGAGGTGACGCTCAAGCAGATGCGGCGTGGGGCGAGCCCGGTGCTCACCAACGGCGGCGCCGAGGCATGGGATCTCGGAGATGGCGTGCTCGGCGTCACCTTCAAGACGAAGGCCAACAGCATCGATCCCGATGTGATCTCGATGCTCCATCAGGCGGCTGCGAAAGCCGAAGAAGATTTCCGTGCGATCGTGCTCTTCAATGAAGGAGAGCATTTCTGCGTGGGCGCCAACTTGTTCGGCGTGGTGATGGCCGCGTCGCAAAATCAGTGGGAGCAGCTGCGCGAGATGATCAAGGGCTATCAGAACGCGACTCAGCGTCTCAAGTACGCGAGCGTTCCGGTGGTTGCGGCGCCGTATGGAATGACGCTCGGCGGTGGTCTCGAGCTCTGCTACGGATGCGATGCCGTACAAGCGGCTGCGGAGACGTATTCGGGCCTCGTCGAAGTGGGCGTCGGTCTGATTCCTGGAGGAGCTGGCACGATGAACATGCTCTATCGTGGACTCGACGGAATCATGCAGGGAGCGAACGTCGACACCTACGCGATTGTCACGCAGGTCTTCAAGAACATCGCCTTGGCCAACGTCGCCACGAGCGCCGTCGAAGGCCAGCACTTCGGCTATTTCCGAAAGAGCGATGGTGTTTCGTTCGACCGCGCACGTCAGCTCTATGAAGCCAAGGCGCGTGCGATTGGAATGGCCGAAAGCGGTTATCACCCGCCCACGCCGAAGGCCTTCGTGCTCCCGGGCGAGAGCGGCATCGCAACCCTCGGCATGATGGTCGATTCCCTCGTCGCAGGCGGACACGCGAGCGAGCACGACGCGAAGATTGCACGCAAGCTCGCCGAAGTGCTCTGCGGCGGCCGCGGCGGCCATACCCACGAGGTCACGGAGCAAGAAGTGCTCGACCTCGAGTGCGAAGCGTTCCTCAGCTTGTGTGGCGAGCCGAAGTCGCAAGAGCGCATGCAGTTCATGTTGATGAACAACAAGCCGCTTCGAAACTGAACACGTCGAAAGACCACTCGAAAAAGAAGGGCCGCCGAGAATTCTCGGTGGCCCTTTTTAACCAGCTTCGCATGGACTGGCGATCAAATGAATCGCGCGACATGACCAGCC
>CAYZTA010000038.1:55052-60015 GCA_964481145.1 uncultured Sandaracinus sp. | reverse complement strand
CTCGCAGGCACCGCTTTACCCTGGACAGCAACGCCACTTCATAGTCGGAAGCCGAAGCGGGAGCGGAAGCCGATGCCGATGCGAATACGTCAGAAGAGCACGTCCGCTGTCGGAGGCAGCGCATTGCCATCGAAGACGATGCGGAGGCCTCCTGGATCAGGAGGTACGATGCTGGGCGCATCGGCCAATCCATCGATGAAGGTCGCGTAGTCGCGATCAGTGCGCTCTTCGCTCGGAGGATCGTAGATGCCGTCTCGATTGGTATCGATCCAGATCGCGATCTTGAATCGCTCTCCGCGCATCACGAGATTGTCTTGAGATTGCATCCCGAATGCAAAGTTCATCGCGGGGATTTGCTGCCGTCGGTAAATGAAGATGGTGCTCTTCGACTCCCCGTTGTCGTCGAGGAGACGGATCCGCACCTCCATCATCATCCCTGCGAACTGCTCGAGGTTGCGGAACAGTGCACGGAGCGGAAGTTCTCCTCGCGGCGTCGCACGATCTCCGATCACATCGGTGAAATCCGTATCGTGCTGATAGGCGAGACGTCCATCGGCCTGCAATCGAAGCCGCCACTGATGATCTCCACAGCTGAGTTCTCCTCGAATGAAATCGCATGGTTGAAATGTGCCATCGCCCGTGAGATCGGCGACGAGATCCACGTCGTGATTTCCATCCCGCACCGCACACGGAAGCTCGAGTTGCAGATTCGCGCTCCCGAGCGGGTCATAGATGACGCGACCCACCTGTCTTCGCATGGCAGGCCCGACTTGCACGAGATCCGCCATGACGAGGTTGTCCTCGTGAGCGTTCATGTCCGTCAGATCGAGGCGCATGTCCACGATGGGCGAGCCGAGATCGTTGCCGCATTCGAGCGGCGGCTCTCGCTCTTCGAAGTCGCGGCTGCTCGTGATGAAGGTGCACCCGCATGCGAAGAACATCACCGTGAAAGCCAAGCCGCGGTTCATTGAAACTCTCCTCGCACAGTCGCGAAACAGCCCGTCGCGCTGCATCCCATCGCGATGGGAGCTGGTTCTGAGATCGCCTCGCTTCGAGGCCCGAGCACAAGGCCCAACACCAAGCCCGTCGCGGCCATGACGCCGCCACCGATCAAGAGCACATCGGTCGTGATCGCGAGAGACTCGATGGAGCCCTGTCGATCCGTGAGGTCGAACCCTGCTGGGCAGAGCTGCATCGGACATTCCGAGTCGAGCTGTCCGCGTTGCGCCAACGCCACTCCGCCGGTGATGGCGCCCGCCACGAGCATCGCGCCGCCAGCGCCAAAGACGACCCACGGCCATACTTCCCCGTCCACTTCGCGCACTCTTGGTTGCGCGGCGCGCCTCTCTGCTTCTTCGGCCATCTGTCGCGCAAGTTCTGCTTCGGCGAGGACACGCGCTTCACGCTCACGTTGCTCTCGCTGCCCTCGCTCCATCACGGCGAGCCTTGCTTCGAGGTTCGCACGATTGGGTGCGTCGGGTACGCCGCTCAAATACCCACGCAGCGTCCGAATGGCGTTCACGTCGTCCTGCGCATCGCGATACGCGATGTACGCATTGTACAAAAGCTGCGCGCGACCCGAGAGCCCGTAGGCTCGCTCGAACTCCGTGGCGGCTTCTATGAACAGGCCTTGATCGTAGTACTGACTCCCGAGCCGGAACGCTGCGCGTGCGCGCACGTCATCCATGTCTTGTTCTTGCGTCGTGGCTTGCGACATCGACTGCGCATGCACAGGCATTGCGGAGAGCAGGAGCCCAACCAACACCAACAGCCTCATGAGGACAGGACCCAATGTCATAAGTGCTCGAAATTCTACGGGGTATTCATGATACCCGCGTGGTGAGTAAAAACTCAAAGGAACCAAGGTGTCCATCAGTCTGGACCAGGACATCGCCACTCGAGACCGATCCGCGAAACGCGCGGTGCGCCGATGCGCGCCGAGACTGAAAGTGTGATGCGCAGTTCGAGTGCGCCGCCTTCTGGAAAATCCAGTTCGAAGGGACGGGCGTCGATGGGTGCCGTGCCCACATCGACCCAAGTCGCTTCGGTGAGAGAGGCCGTCGTTGGAGCATGGCGACCTTCGACTCTCACCCGCCCGTGCGTCCCCGTGTCCGCTGCGACATGCACGCGCAGCCAACGCGTGGAGGCATCGACCCCGCATCCGGTAAACACCCTCGTCGCGCTGCCTTCGGAGACGAACTCTTCATGCAACTGCGCTCCCGTCGGATCGCCTTGACAGTGGGGCGCCAATCCGACCTCGACGTGCGCCGTGGGGATGGCCCCGGCGGCGCCGATGCGGCTCGCCACGCCTCTCTCGTTCGGTCCACCCTGACTGCTGATCGCCCACACGTTCCCAAGTGCATCCGCGCCCATGCCGATCGTTTCGAGAGGCATGAACCCATCACTCACGAGCGCTGAGCTCTCGCGCAATCGCAGCGGCGCCACCTCGAGCCGGGACACCAAGCCACCCGTATGCGCGATCCACAACTCTCGCCCCATGAAGGTCGCCCCGCGAGGCGAAGGAGGCACGGTCAGCGTGTCGAATCGTCGGTCCCTGGGATCGTAGACCGTGACCCGGTCGCAAGAAAATCCCGTCATCGCGATGCGTCCCTCTGCATCGACGGCGAGCCCATAAAGAAGCCAACACGCGAACGGCACCTCGATGATCTTGGCTTCGAGCGGCTCGAGGCTCGAATCGATCTCGGTGAGATGCCCGTCACGATCGATCGCCCAAAGCCGGCCCCATGGGTCGAAGACCGCCGAATAGGGTGCAAATCCAGGAGTTTCCACGCGCTGGCGGAGGGCGCCGGTCATGCCATCGATCTCGAGGATCGCCTCGCCATCGTGGAGTCCGATCCACACATTTCCTCCGGAAATGCCGTCGAGGCCTCGATCTCCATCGATCGCGATGGCGCGCGCGACGTCACCCTCTTCGCCCACCTCGATCGATGCGATGACACATTCATCTTCTCCCCACGCGCGCACATCCTCCGGACCGCTCGATGTATCGATCCTTCCGTCACCATTGCGATCGATACAGCGCTCCGTGGTCCCAGCGATCTTCACGACGCTCGAGATGCCATCGAAGGCGCGATTGGCGATCCACGCATCTCCGTTCCAATCGACGGCCACCCGACTCGGCTCTTGCGCGAGGGTGGGCTCTCCCGTCAGATACCGCGCGGTCTCGATGGCGCGCTCTGCGTCGATCCGCGACGCCGTTCCTTCGGCGCTGTTGGCGACCCACACCGTGGCGCTGTCGACGATGCGCACCCGCGCGAGCGTCAACTCTCCGGCATCGGTGATCGCCAATCCGGGCGCTTCGTTCGTGAACGGCTCGCCCCAGAGCTCCCCTCGGCACTCCGAACGGCATCCACCGCAAGGACTGCGCACTCCTTCGTCCACGCGACCATCGCAGTCTTGATCGATCTCATCACAGCGTTCGGGCTCGGCCGCTTGTGATCCGTCGCAGAGCCCCCAATGCCCAGCCACGCAGCGCGCGCGACCTGGACGACAAATCCCCACGAATTCTGTACCTGGCGTGCCAGGAAAGCAGTCCGTCGCGCTCCCGATCAAACATGGACATCCAGTGTCGGTGGGGTCGGCCGCGCAATCGGGAGGTGGCACGCGCTCGCAATCGGAGCCCCGCGCCGCGTTTTCATCGTCGCAATCGGGTCCCGCTTCACATCCCTCGCCGAGGCCGTCTCGATCCCGGTCGACACAGGTTGCGGCATCACAACCAGAAATCATCATGAGCAGCAGCGCTGCGGCCGGGCCGACCGGAATGTTCATGGCGAGCGAGAGCATACCCCGCTTTCGCGCGCGCCCGCTGACTGCTACGCATGTCGGGTGCGAGTTTTCGTGACGGGTGCGACAGGGTTCATCGGAGGGGCGATCGTAAAGCGCCTCCTCGAACGACATATGGATGTTTCAGTGCTCACGCGAGAGCCGAGCGCTCCGCCTGCGATCGCGCTCCGAGAACGAGGAGTCAAGGTTTCACGAGGATCCATTTTCGATCCGAACGCGATCGCCGAGGCCGCTGAGGGCGCCGACGTCATCGTTCACGCGGCTGGCATTGCATCATCACGCGCACCGGCGCGTGCGCTGCGTTGGACGATCATCGCCGGCACCGAGAACGTGATCGCGGCAGCGCGGCACGTCAAAGCGGAGCGTGTGGTGCTCATCTCGAGCGCCGATGTGACGCTTGCCAATGTCGATCGAGTGCATTGGGACGAGAAGAGAGAGCTGCCGGAGCCGCCGCTCGGTGAGCGCGCGCGCGCGTTGCGTCTCGCGGAGGACATCGCGCTCACGTCGAGCGATCACGAGCTCTCGGTGTGTGCGCTTCGACCAGGTTGGGTGTGGGGCCCTGGAGACCTCACGAGCCTTCCGCATTTGATTCGCGAGGCGCGCGAGGGTGGGATTCGCATGTACGGCGATGGCCGCAATCTCGTGGCCACGACTTATGTCGAGACGCTCGCCGAGGCTGTGCTGGCCGCTGCGAAATCACCGAACGCAGCCTCGCACGCCTATTACATCGGCGACCCGGAATTCCTCGAATTGCGCGAATTTTTCTCGTTTCTGAGCCGCGCCCTCGCCATGCCCGGGCCTCGTCCAGGGCCGCCGTTTGCGCTCTCGTATCCGCTCGCAAAGCTGCGTGGCGCTCGCGCAGGGCTCATGCCCGAAGACATCGTCCGCCGCGCGCGGAGCACGCAATTCGATGTTCAGCGCGCGATCGGCGAGCTCGATTTTCGAGCGAGCGTCACAGTCGACGAAGGGATGAAGCAGCTCGCGCGTTGGGCCGAAGAGCTCGGAGGGGCGGATGAGATCTTGAGCCACGCGCGGCCTTTGCCCAATGAAGCCGAGATCGAGCGCGAGCTCGCAAGTACGCAGCGTCGGCGTCAGTAACTGCGTCGGCGTCGGCGTCAGTAACTGCGTCGGCGTCAGCGTCGGTAACTGCGTCGGCGTC
>CAYZTA010000038.1:0-54952 GCA_964481145.1 uncultured Sandaracinus sp. | reverse complement strand
GTAACTGCGTCGGCGTCAGCGTCGGTAACTGCGTCGGCGTCAGCGTCGGCAACAGACGCCGAAACAGACGGCCCTGCGACGCGACCTCGATGCAACAATCCGAAAATAATGAAGGCCCCGCCACACGCTGGTCACCGCGACTGTTGCTCCCTTCCGGGCCTGGCAGGGTTGACGGGCCAGCGTTGGCGAGGCCAAAGACCGGACGAATCCGGAGAACGCTTCCTAGCGCTTGCCGCGGCTCGCGGCAAGCGCTTCATCATGAAACGGAGAGGGAGGGATTCGAACCCTCGGTACCATCGCTGGTACACACGATTTCCAATCGTGCACCTTCGGCCACTCGGTCACCCCTCCAACACCCGCTGCCCATCGAATCGATTTCTACGAGAAAAAACGGTCGATGTGAGATGGAATTGGGTAGCGGAGAGCGTGGGATTCGAACCCACGGTACCGTTGCCGGCACTCTTGATTTCGAATCAAGCGCCTTCGACCACTCGGCCAGCTCTCCGCCGGCGGTTGTAGCCTACATGGCGACGCTGTCAACGATTTCTGCAGCGTCTCCTGAAATCGAACGCAAGTAGGACGAGGAGCCATGCGAAAGAGAAGGTGCTGCGATTCGACACCGCGCATCCGGCGCATCCACCTCCCCGTGGCCTGAGTGTTTGGTGAGCCCGCGCCGGCTCAGGCGCTTCTCCGGAATCGTCCTCGATATCGACAGGAATCACGCCAGAGCCGAGCGAAAGCCGTTCGTCCTGGGCGGAATCCATGAGGCGCGTTCCTCCACAAAGCGAAGCGGTGAGCCCGCCTTCGGATTCGGACGCGAGCACCAGGTACGAACGCCCAAGCTCGAATTCCACGCCGCACATCGAAGACAAAGACGGCGTGCGCACTTCGATGTGCTCTTGGTTTGCCCCACGCCATGTCTGAACGACATCCAGATACACACGTCGCGCCATGTCATCCGGTTCGATGCGCGTCACACGACCCTCGAAGATCGCATCGGCCTCCGCCGCGAGTTCCTCGAAAGGGCGCTCATGGCAACTGCAAGCAGCGGCGATTGGAACATCGCTGAACGCGATCATGCATCCGACGAAGAAGACTGTGACGAAGCGCGGCATGGGCAGTGGAGGATAATCGCATCGATTGACACGAACACACACGGAAGCTAATAACGCGATTCCTGTCGAAAGGCAGGAGCGGCGGGTTTCGCTGCCGCCGGAGAGGTGGCCGAGTGGCCTAAGGCACTCCCTTGCTAAGGGAGAGTACTCCAAAAGGGTACCGTGGGTTCGAATCCCACCCTCTCCGTGCTCTTTCTCTCTTCACGCATCTGGCTTGACGAACTCAGAACACCCGCTAGAGTTCGCGCCCTCTTGGAGCCATAGCTCAGCTGGATAGAGCACTGGTCTACGGAACCAGTTGTCGGAGGTTCGAATCCTCCTGGCTCCGCTGAATTTTTTCTTGTACCTGGATTTTTGGATCCCTTCTCGACCGTGATAGGCTGCGCGCGTGGCGCATTTCCCGTCGAGTATTCCACATGGAGGCCGTCTCCTCGATCGTGCCGAGCACGACGCGCTAGGGCGCGACATGGAGGCGATCGTCCTGGGCAGTCATCTCTTCAAGTCATTGGAAGAGACAGGTCGGCAGGAATTGCTCGAGAGCGGTGTGGTGTTGCGCTTCGAAGCCGGCGATGTCGTGCTCTCTGAAGGTGCCGAGGGCGATACGATGTTCCTTGTGATGGAGGGTACATTGCGCGTCGAGACGCGAACTCCGAGTGGGATTTTGCAGCTCGCCGAACTCCGGCGCGGCGCGTGTGTGGGGGAGGTCTCGGTGCTGACCGGCGAACCGCGCACGGCCACGGTGATCGCCATGACACCGGTCACGATGGTCATGTTCGCGCGGCATCGGATCGCACGTGTGCTCGATCAATATCCGAAGGTGCGCGCGCTGCTGGAAGCATTGGTGGAAGGTCGCGCCCGCGACACCGTCGACAAGCTCGTGAGCGGCTGATGCACGTTCATTTGATCGGCGTGGCTGGCACCGGAATGGGTGCTCTGGCGGGATTGCTCAAGAGCGCTGGGCATCGTGTGACAGGGAGCGACACGGCGTTTTACCCGCCGATGGGAGAAGCCCTCGAGCGCTGGGGAATCGAGGTGCATTGCGGTTTCGATCCGGCGCATCTTTCGGAATCCCCCGATCTGGTGATCATCGGCAACGTGTGTCGCGCCGACAACCCGGAAGCGCGCGCCGCGTTCGAGCGTGGGTTTCGAACGACGTCGATGCCGGGCGCGATCGAAGAGCTGTTTCTCGGAGCAAGGCCTGGATGGGTCGTGGCTGGCACGCACGGCAAGACGACGACGACCGCGCTCCTTGCGTATCTCTTGGATGGTGTCGGGCGCGATCCGGGGATGCTCGTCGGCGGCATCCCGAAGGACTTCGGCGAGTCGTTCCGGCTCGGCGGCAGCGCATCGCCTTTTGTGCTCGAAGGCGATGAATACGACAGCGCATTCTTCGAAAAAACGCCGAAGATGTGGAGATACAAGCCTCACGCGGTGATCCTCACGTCGATCGAGCACGACCACATCGATATCTATCCTGATCCCGCTTCGTATCGCGCCGCATTCGAGGGATTCGTCGCGAAGATTCCCGAACACGGCACGCTCGTGGCGTATGCGGGCGACGAAGCCGTGCGCGAGGTGGCCAAGGCCGCGCGTTGTCGCGTGGTGTGGTATGCGCTCGAAGGCGATATCACAGGTGATCTCTCCCCGACATGGATCGGCGCTCCCATTTCCGCGCAGGGGGGGATGCAACCCTTCGATCTTTTCGTGGGCGGCACGTCGTGTGGTCCCGTGCTTTCGCCACTCATCGGCGCGCACAACGTCAAGAACACCGTCGCGGCCATCGCGCTCATCGCCGAGATGAGTCAGGGCATGGTGGCGGTGCAAGACATCATGACGCCGCTGCGTCGATTTTCGGGGGTGCGACGGCGGCAAGATCTGATCGGAGAAGCGGGCGGCGTGCGTGTCTACGATGATTTCGCACATCATCCGACGGCCGTACGTGAGACGCTCTCTGCGATGCGGGCGCGACATCCGGAGGGCGCGCTCATCGCAGTCTTCGAGCCGCGCAGCGCCACGGCGTGTCGAAAGATTCACCAAGAGAGCTATCTGGACGCATTTTACGCGGCCGATATCACGCTGCTTGCGCCGCTCGGGCGGACGAACATTCCCGAAGCCGAGCGGCTCGATACCCAGGCGATCGCATCGGCGATTCGTGCCCGTGGTGAGCAAGCGATGGCGCCTGCGACGCTCGATGAGGTGCTCTCTGTGATCGTCGAACGCGCAGAGCCGGGCGACACTGTCGTGATGATGTCGAACGGAGATTTTGGCGGGCTCTACGACCGTGTGCTTGCGGGCCTCGCGCTTCGTGCCAAGTCGCGTGGATGAACGAACGGTTGCCCGGATCCGAAACGCTTCGTGGTTGGCTCAGTCAAGTGCAGCGCATCGCGGAGGACGCTGGAAGGGTCTTGCGCGATGGCCATCGCCAAGGTGGTGTGGTTCAGAAAAAAGGGGAGATCGATCTCGTCACCGAGTTCGATCTGAAGAGCGAAGCGATGATCAAGGAGCGCATGCGCATCGCGTTTCCCGAGCACGGCTTGGTCGCGGAAGAAGGCGGTGGTCAGGCGCGTGGAGGATTGGTTTGGTATGTCGATCCCCTCGATGGCACCACCAACTTTGCGCATGGACATTTCGTGTTTTCGATCGCGATCGGATTGGCGTTCGAGGGTGAGCCGATCGCGGGCGTCGTGCACGCGCCAGCGATCTCGATCACGTGGCACGGAGGTGAAGGGATGGGCGCGTTTCGGAATGGCGTTGCTTGTGGCGTCTCATCGGTCGACAAGCTCGGCGATTCGATGATCGCGACGGGCTTTCCTTACGATCGTGCGCGCGATCCCGACAACAATGTGCGCGAAGCCGCGCACATCATCCCGAAGGTCCAAGGCATCCGCCGCCTCGGCTCGGCGGCGATCGATCTCGCGCTCGTCGCGGACGGAACCTACGACGGTTATTGGGAGCAAAAGCTCTCGCCTTGGGATCTTTGTGCAGGCGCGGCCATCGCGAAGGCCGCGGGCGCGGAGCTCACCGATTACGAGGGCGCGCCGATCGATGTGCGCTCGAAGCGCGTGCTCGTGACCAATGGGCGCATCCACGAAGAGTTGCGCCGCGAGATCGAAATCGCGCGGAAGACGCGACATTGACACGCAAGCAGTCGGCCGTTAGGACCGCCGGCATCGATCTCTTTCGACGGATACTCCTGCCTCTTGAACCGCTTGCGTTCCGGTGCGATGGTCCCGCCTTCTTTCAAAGGAAGAGCGCATGACCGTCGCTGGCTCCGAGACCGCCTCCACCCCGTCCGAGGGCTTGCCCGATCTCGCCAAACTCCCTGAGGAGGAGCGCGACGCCGCGTGGTTCAAGCACTACTACCGCGGTGATGACGTCCCGCAGCTGACGGTGCGCGCGGTCGTGATGGGCGGCGTACTCGGCGCGGCGATGAGCATTTCGAACCTCTACACGACGCTCAAGCTCGGCTGGGCATTCGGTGTCGCGATCACCGCGTGCGTGCTCAGCTACGCGATCTGGAACGCGTTCGTCGCGCTCGGCTTTGCGAAGACGAAGATGACGATCCTCGAGAACAACTGCATGCAGTCGACGGCTTCGGCAGCAGGGTACTCGACAGGCGGCACGCTCGCGACCGCGGTCGGCGCGCTCTTGATGATCACGGGCGTGCAAATGCACTGGTTCCCGGTCGCGATGTGGATCTTGCTCACCGCGTTGCTCGGTGTGTTCTTGGCGATTCCGATGAAACGCCAGATGATCAACAGCGAGCAGCTGCCTTTCCCGAGCGGGATCGCCGCGGCCGAAACACTTCGCTCGCTCTACGCCGCAGGGCGTGAATCGATGCTCAAGGCGCGCGCGTTGATCGTTGCGCTCGTGGTGGGCGCGAGCACCGCGCTGGTGCGTTCGTTCGGCTGCGTGCCCGAACAGGTCTTCCTCAACTTCAAAGTCACGAGCGCGCGCGGAGTGGGCTTCTCCGGCAAGGCGCTCGGCATGTGGTTCGAGCCGAGCCTGCTCTTGATCGCAGCCGGCATGATCGTCGGGATGCGCGTCTCGACATGGATGCTCGTGGGCTCGGCCATCAACTACGTTGCGCTCGCTCCAGCGACGCTTGGTTTGGAGGATTGGGTCGAAGGGCCCAAGCGCTTCTTCGGCCACCTCGAAGTGGCGAGCCACCCCGGCATGGAGTTCGATCTCGGTTCGGCCGAGCTCTCCTCCGCACGATACGACGAAGCGGCAGAGGCCGTGAGTGAAGCGATCGCGTCGAGCGATGCGATCGAAGCGATCGAGCTCACCGGCATGGCCTCCGCTGCGCAAGGCGGCACGGTGGCGATGGCCGCCGCGCGCGCTGAACGTCTGCGTGATGCGCTGATTGCGCGAGGCATCTCGGAGGATCGCATTCGCCTTGGTGAGCCGGTGGCGACTCCAGAGTCGAGCGCGATGGTCGGATGGACGGTGATCGCCCCCTCGCAACCACAGCTCCACGAACGCCCGTTGATTGCGATGCTCCGCCTCACGCGCTGGTCGCTTTGGCTCGGCACGGCGTTGCTCGTGGCGTCGGGCCTGACTTCATTCGCGCTTGGTTATCGCACGATTCTGAGGGCGATTCGGGGGATCGGAAAGAAGAAAGACCCAGGCGCAGCAGACGATCCCGTCTCGCGGCTCGAGGTGCCCGTGAGCTGGTTCATGCTCGGTGGTGTGCCGGTGACGATCGGCCTCACGTTGCTTTGCTGGCTTTCGTTCGGTATCGCGCCATGGCTCGGGGTCGTGAGTGTGTTGCTCTCGTTCGTGCTCGCGTTGGTCGCAGCGCGCGCGACAGGGGAAACCGACACCACGCCAATCGGCGCGATGGGGAAGATCACGCAGTTTGCGTACGCCGTGCTCGCCCCTGCAAACACGACGGTCAACTTGATGACCGCGGGCATCACCGCAGGAGCCGCCGGTTCCAGCGCCGACCTGCTCACCGATCTCAAGAGCGGCTACCTGCTCGGCGCCAATCCGCGCAAGCAGTTCCTCGCGCAATTCTTCGGTGTTTTCTTTGGTGTCGTGGCCGTCATCCCTGCATGGTTCGTCCTTGTCCCGGATCGTGAATCGCTCGAAGCGTTCAATTCGCCGGCGACCTCGATGTGGTACGCGGTGGCGCAGGCGCTCGCCCTCGGCGTCGAGACGATCCCCGAGAGCGCGCGAACGGCGATCGTGATCGGAGGGCTCGTGGGCATCGTGCTTTCGCTCATCGAGGGGCTTGCGCCCAAGAGCGTCAAGCCGTTCGTTCCTTCCTCGATGGGCCTTGGTCTCGCGTTCGTCGTGCCTTTCGCGAATGCGCTTTCATTTTTCATTGGCGCCGTGCTCGCAGCGCTCTGGACGCGTCTTCATCGAGAGACCGCTGAGCGCTTCATCATTCCGATCGCATCGGGTGCCGTGGCGGGAGAGTCACTCGCAGCCGCTGCGTTCGCGATGCTCGCCGCAACCGGAATCATCGGGGGCCACTGAGTCTCCTGTCGAGCGAACGCTCGATTCCAAGCGCAGGATGTTCGCCCTTTCCAAGGAGTGTATCGAGCCTCCCGACACGATCACCGAGCAACTTCGCCATGGCCCCTTGCGCATTCCAACGATGACGCTGCGCCAACAGCGTGATGTCGAGTGCGATTTGGCTCGTTGCGAGCTCGGCGATCGCCTCGGTCTCGCTGATCACGGCGTTGTCGGATGCCGCGCGTTCGGTCGCGCCGATCAAAGTTCGGCGATCGTCAGCCACCACCACGAGGCGATGCTTCCAGAACGCCTCGAGCGATGGTTCGTCGAGCCCGTAGCTGAAGTGGGTCCCCATGAGCTCCGGGGGTAAATGGGCGTGCGAAAAAATCACAATCGATACACTTCGCTTCGAAGCATCCTCGAGCGCTTCCCGCAACGTCTCGAGCTCTCGCGGCCATCCGCTCAGCAATAAGCTCTTCTGCGCAGTCCGCGAAAGGCGTTCCGCCTCTTCTATGATACGTCCGTATCCATGCACGCTGAACACATCGGGCACTTCGAGCGATACATCCAGCGCGGAGATCGCGTGCTCCAGCATGTCGGCCTGAACATCGAAGCGCTTGCGGAGCAAGGCAAGCAATGTCTCCGGAGGAGCGGCGACGAACCGTTCGGGAGAGCCTGCGATCGATCGAGCCGCGCCGGTCGCCACGAGCCGCCGAAGCGCGCCGTACACCGCGCTTCGTGGGACCTGGGCACGTTGTCCGACTTCGTATCCCGTTTGAGGCCCCCAGCGCAGGAGCGCTTCGTACGCGCGGCTTTCGTTCAAGCTGAAGCCGAGCTCGGTGAGGGCGTGGACGATCTCGGGAGCGGTACTCATGGGGCGCCTAGTGTCAGGTTTTCGAACCGCCGGTCAATGCCGCTTCGATGTGTTAGGACTCGCGCATCATGACCACCGAGCCGATTCAGTTCCTCAAGCACGAACTCCCCACCCGTTTCGCGCATGGCATCGAAGCCCTCCGCAACTCGAGCGCTCCTTCTGCGAAGGCCCAGCTCGAAGACGTGCTCTCCGCGCGCGCGGCCCTTCGCATCATGCTGGATGGTGCCGGCGAGGCGTGGTTGCGCGTCGAGAATGGCGCCATGACGTCGCACGACTCCAAACCGGAAGGTGTGCCGGTGCGCGCGGCGATCGAGTTCGGAGCCGATGTCGCACGTGAGGCGCTCTCGCTTCTCGCAGAGAGCGGTCAGATGGACGACCCTGACGCGCCCAAGCGGTTTGCGCGCCTTTTCTCTGCGCGCACCGAGCGCTTGCTCGAAGGCCAGAAGCTCGAGTTTCACGTGCTCCTTCGGGATGTGCCCGAGCACGATGACGACATCGTCATCAAGATCGGAATTGGTACCGACACACCGCCCGCCCAACCTCAATTCACCGCGGCAATCAGCTACGACGACATCGAAGACCTCCGCGAAGGCGAGCTCAATCCGCAACAACTCATTGGGCGATTGCGCCTCAATGGCGATGCATCTCGCGCCATGGCGCTCGGGATGATGCTGATGCAGCCCCCCTCCCCGTGAAACGTTGGCTTTTCGCGCGCGCCCCCCTGGAGCGCGGCATCGCTCCTGCTTTCTTCGCAGACGAAGATGACGGGGGGCGCGACCACGTATGTGATCCTTGGCCGGGCGGACGATTGCGACATCGTCCTCGATGACCCGTCCGTCTCATCGCGCCATGCTCGTCTTCATTGGGAAAGGGATCAGATCGCCGTCGAAGATCTCGGGAGCGCCAACGGCACGTTCGTCGAACGTCGGCTGATCACGAGAGCGCTCGTTCGACCGGGGGATGAGCTCGTGCTCGGGCGGGTGCCCGTGGTGTGGAGTGAGCCGAAATTGCGCGCGTTTCTTCGCGCGGGGCCTCATCGAACGACACTTCGCATCGACCCCGTTTCGGCCATGCCCATCTCCGGGCGTCGCTTCGTGTGCGGTGCTTGTCGAGTGCACGGTCTATTGCCGTCGGATGTCGAATGCGGTCAGTTCACGTGCGGTGCGTGTGGGGCTGCGCTCGTGCTGGGGAATCCTCCTCGCGTTCGCAAACGCAATCTTGCGCGCGTCGTATGGGTTGCCGGGTGCTCGCTCCTGATGTTCTTGGGCATTGCCTCGGCGATGGCGTTCTCGAACACCCCAGCCCACCGTTTTCGGGGGCGAATCGCAGATGCGTTCGGGCTCGTGAGTCATCCGCAAGAGCGAGCCGTTTCGAGCCGTGAAGAAGCCTCGATTCGTGCTCGTATCGCGTCCCGCATCGCGGCATCGATCGATCCCAATCATCCGCGAACACGCAATCTCGCTGTGCAACTTGCGGCCGATGACGACGGACCTTTTCACGTCGAGCAGGTCGCGCGGGTGTGGGCTCACGTACGAAGACAGTGGCGCTATGTCAGCGATCCGCTCGGCGCTGAGTATTTCGCGCGCGCGAGCGAAACCATCGAGAACGGGTTGGCGGGTGACTGCGATGATTTCGCGACCGTCGTGATCGCGATGCTTCAAGCGATCGGCGGGAGAGGTCGGATGGTCATGGTGGAGGGCGACGAAGGCGGTCATGCGTACGCCGAAGTGTGCATCCATGCGCCCGCGACGGACGTGGCGTCGCGTCTCGCAGCATTTTATCGCAATTCCTCCCCGTCATTCCCAGTGGGACAAATCCACTATCGCTCGGATGCGACGTGTCCGGTGTGGCTCAACCTCGATTGGAACGCGCGGATCCCAGGCGGTGAATACAGTCGCGAGCGATGGGCCGTTGCGATCGATTCGAATGGGACGACTGAAACTCTGACGGCGGCGAGCGGCGAACATGAGATCGCCCTCTCGCCGCGCGTGCTTCCTCAGGCCTCCTCGAGCGAGATTTCCGCGAACGATCGATAGCAGCTCGAGCGCTCGCTTCGCGGACGTCGTTCAGGTAGGTTCCGCGATCATGCGCTCGGCTTGGGCTTCGCTCGCAATGATCGTGTGTCTCTGTTTTCCTTCGCGATCACGCGCGGACGATGCACGCGCCGAAGGGCTCGATCTCGCGTGGGGTGAAGCTGAACAAGGAAGAACCCAAGCCGTGCGGGCGTGGGCTTCGACGGCGGTGTTCGGTGGAAGGGTGCGAGGCTCGCGCACGACGCTCATCGCCCCCTCGGTGGGGTTGCAGCTGGCGGTGACCGATGAGATTTCAGCTTCTGCCAGTTGGGCGTTTGCCTATGGCGTGGCCAAGGTGAGAGGGGTCTACGAAGGCGCATCGGGAGCTGAACCCTTCCATCATGAAATCGAACGAGTCGAAGCAGGCAATCCGACCTTGATGTTGGCTTGGACACCTGCCTTGGGTGATGTGGCGTTCCGTATCGGATTGGGAACATCCATTCCGATGGCTGCCCTCGCACACGCCCCGTCCGATGGGCCGAGCGCGGCACAACGAGAAGCATCGATCGCGATACATCAGGCGATGCTCGCGATGCACGGAGGACGTGATGCGTGGCGGTTCCTTCCCGAGCGACTTGCGTTTTTTATCCCAATTTCAGTGACTTTTGGGGCCGACATCGTGGCGTTTACGATCGAGTGGGCGATGGGGTGGACGATTCCCGTGCTTGGAGGTCGAGGAAATCACGAGGCCGTCGTGCAAGGCGCGGGGGATGTTGCATTCATGATTCTCCCCGAATTGCGTGCGGGGCTTCGCGCCTCGGTGAGCGCTTGGGGAATCGGAGAAGGGGCTCCCGATCCGCGGTTTCAACCTTCCATCGAGCCATGGGCACGGGTGCTTTTGGGGGCGGGGTTTTTGACTGTGCGTGGCACGATCGACCTCGGGGGGGCGGACGGGTTCGGGAGCGCAGATTCCGCCGTGTGGGCGATTCATCTCGGCGGTGGGGCGAACTTCGAGCCTGGTTCGTTGTGATCGGCAGGTGAGGCGTCGTGCGACGCCATCGCGGGTGACTTTCGGCATGGGCGTTGCGGCGATCGGAGCGTCCCAATGACGGAGGGCACGAAATGGAACAGGTCGTTGAAGAGGTGCGCGGTCCGATTCCGCGGATGAGTGGCGTTTCTCTACCGCTCAGCACCATCAGTTGGCGCGCGGTCTTTGCGGGCGTCGTGGTCGCGCTTGCGACGCAGATTCTACTGACGACGCTAGGGCTGGCCATCGGCACCACGACGCTCGAAGCGAGCACGAGTACGCGCACGCTGCGGGCGGCGGGGATTGGCGTCGGCATTTGGTATCTCGTGAGCACACTTTTGTCAGTGTTTTTCGGAGGTCTCATCGCAGGAATCAGCGCGCGCGAGCTGACGCGCACGCTGGGTTCGATCGAAGGGTTGCTCGTATGGGCGCTCTCACTTCTGCTGACGATTTGGTTCGTCACGAGCGGAGTCCAATCGGTCATCGCACAGGCCAGTGGGATGATCGCGGTCGATCCTTCGCAACTCGGAGGCATGCAAGGAGCGACGCCCGATATGCAAATGGATCCTGGCACCGCGCAAGATGTCGCGGGCGCGTCGACGATCGCATCGTGGATCGCGTTCGGCACACTGCTGCTTTCGGCCGTATGTGGGGTGCTCGGCGGCGTGATCGGGGCGCGCTTCAACCGTCGTGAGCTCGGGCGCGTCGATGTGCGCCCGGGTGTATCGCGGGTGTCCACGTTGCAGCCGACCGAGGCTTGAAACCGAACCATTCACCGGCTCCTTTGGGGGCCGGTGAATGAGAGGCCTCGAAATGGGGCCAAAAACACCCTCCAATTGCTGATGTGGGGTTCCGGCCCTACACAGCTGATCGCGCAGCACGCAATCCTGTGTAGGATGCCGTGGTGATGGCTCGATTTCCGAGGCCCGAAGATCTGGGCAGGAGGGGCGTATGAACGAGGACTTCCGATTCGATCGATACATCGAGACCCGGAAGACTGGCGATTACGGCCGTGGTGATGCGACCCGCTACGCATATTCTGCCGACGTGGCCATGCTGCGCAGCTTCCAGCGCATCCGCCCCGTGGAGCTTGCGGCCGCAGCGGTCGTGCGCACCGGCAAGGAAGTGGTGCGCGGGCAGCTCCTCGGCCAGGCCGTCAAGGTGGGTCCGAAGCAGTTCCCTCGTCTTTATGCGATCGCAGCCGACTGCGCGAAGGTGCTCAGCGTCCCAGTGCCACAGATGTATGTCGTGAACCATCCCATGGTGAACGCGTTCACGTTTGGCACCGAAGAAGAATCGTTCATCGTGCTTCATTCGGCGCTCGTCGATGCACTCGATGAAAAGGAGCTCCATTTCGTGATCGGGCACGAGACCGGTCACATTCAGAACAAGCACGTCGTCTACGGCACGGCGCTTACGATTCTGACGAGCGGTGTGCTCGGGATGGTGCTCGGACCTTTGGTCGAGCCGGCGCTCGTCGCGCTTCGGGCGTGGTATCGCCGCGCGGAGATCACATGTGATCGTGCGGGGCTTCTTTGCTCGGGCGATCTCGACGCGGGCGTGGCGAGCTTCATGAAGCTCGCCATCGGAAGTCGACGTCTTTACGAAGAGATGGACGTCGACGAGTACATCAAGCAAATCGAGGAGGGCCAAACGTCGATGGGTCGCTTCTCGGAATTCTTCGCGACGCATCCATTCTTGCCCAAGCGCATCCAGGCACTGCGCACCTTCGCGGACAGTGAGCTGTTTCGGAAACATCTCGGGCAAGAGGGTGGTTTGTCGATCGAAGACGTCGACGAACGTACGAGTCGAATCATTGCGATCATGTCGCGCGGAGAAAGCGCGGCGAGCGATCAGGGAGGAAGCGAACCGTGAGCGAGCACGACCTCAAGTCCAATCATCAGGCAAAGCGTCAGGACGTGCTTGCGTGTCTACGCGAAGTGGCGATCCTCGCCGAGGATGCGGGTGCAAATACACTCGCGAAGAAGCTCCGTGACGATCGCATCCCGCGCCTCGAAGAGGAGAAGTTTCACCTCGTCGTGCTCGGCGAGTTCAATCACGGCAAGACGACGTTCGTGAACGCGCTCTTGGGCGCTCCCGTGCTGCCGATGGGCGTGACGCCGACGACGGCCGTGATCCACCAGGTCATCCACGGAACACGTGGTGCCAACGTGATCGACGAAGAAGGCGGAGCGCGTGGGATCGCCTTCGAGGAGGTCGGTCAATTCGAGGTCGGCGGAGCTTCTTCGAGCGACAACGTTCGTTATCTCGAAGTGAGCTATCCATCACCTCTGCTCGAAGGTGGCGTCGTGCTCGTCGACACGCCTGGCGTCAACGACCTCAACTCGACGCGCGCCGAGATCACGTATTCGTACGTTCCGCGCGCCGACGCGATCCTGTTTTTGCTCGATGCAGGGCAGATCTTGAAAGAGAGCGAGCGAACCTTCCTCGCAAACAAACTCCTCGCCCAGTCGCGCGACAAAGTGCTCTTCATCATCAACAAGATCGATCTGCTCGATGAAGAAGAAAAAGAGCAAGCGATGGCGTACGCACGGACGCAGCTCGCGAAATTGATCCCCGAGCCGAAGGTGTATGCGATCAGCTCCGAGCAGGCGCTCGGAGGCGATCGTGAAGGCGCAGGCCTCCATCGATTGATCGGCGACCTACGTGATTTCTTGGCAAACGAACGCGGTCGCGTGCTTTTGGACAACGCGCTCGATGAAGGTGTGCGGACGGCCCATACGCTCAAGCGTGGCATCGAAGTGCAGCGGCAAGCGATGTCCATGGATCAGGTCGATCTCGAGCGGCGCCTCAAGGCGCTCGAAGGCGATCTCTCGTCCACCGAGAAAGCCGCAGAGCGACGCGAGCGTATCATTCGCGAATCTCTTTCTGCCGTCAAAGCGCTGGTTCGCAAAGAATGTGATGATTTCGGGAGGCGATTTTCGGCTGCATTGCCGCAAGAAATCGAGTCGAGCCGGGCTGAGGATCTCAAACGATACCTCCCCGGATTCATGGAAGAGCGCTTCCGATCGTTTGCGGATCGGCAAGGGCAAGAGATTCAAAAGCGCCTCGAGAGAGTGGCGGAGGAAGCGATCGCCTTCGTCGATGAAGAAGCGCGGGCCCGCGGAGAGAAGATCGCGGAGGCCTTTGGTCAATCGCCGAACGTCGATCTCACGGTCAACACGCTCGCCTACGACGTAGGCGTGATCGCGCTCGGTGCTTTCGGCGTCACCATGATGGCGCTGAGCAACGTCTTCGTCGGTGGCGCGATGGCGCTTGCTGCGCCCGTGCTCGCATACGTGTTTCGTGAGCGCGCGGATCGCGATTTGAAGCGACGTGCGATTGAAGAAGCGCCGCAAGCCGTGATCAAGGCGGCCAATGATTTGGCGGATGCATTCGATCGCAGCATCGATGAGTTTGGCGACAAGCTCATCTCGTTCGTGAAGAGCGCGAATGAAGAGCTCTCGCGCAGCATCGCGGAAGTCGTGCGTCACGTGCGCGAAACGCGTCAGCGAGGGGATGTCGATCTCGCGAGCCTCGAATCGCAGACCGGCATGTCGCTCGCGCGGCTCCACGCGATCGAGCAGAAGATGACGAGCTTGCGCACTGGCCTTTGGACCAACGACAAGGTCGAATGACGGGGTGTTGCCTCGCTCAGGTGTTGAAAGTAAATTTCGAGAGATGAATCGCCTTCGCATCGCGACATGGACGCTCGACTCCGAGGATCCTCGTGCGCCGACCAGTGCGGAGTGGGCGGCCATGAGTCCTGATGAGCGAGAGCGCGTGGTCGAGGCGCTCCCGTCGGAGTTCACGAAGGCGCTGCCGGAAGGCGATGTTCATCGCGCAGCCAAGCAACGAGCGTTGGACCCGCTCCAGGGCTTCTTCGAGCGGATCGGTCGTCGTGTGTATCTCAGCTCGGAGCTGCCGGTGTACTACCCGGCAGAGCCGATGTTCGCGCCGGACCTCATCGCGGTGATCGATGTCGAATCGCATGCGCGAGACAAGTGGGTGGTCGAGAGAGAAGAGAAAGGGCTCGACCTCGTGCTCGAAGTTCATGTCGCGGGTCATCGAAGCAAAGACCTGGTGCGCAACGTCGAGTGGTTTGCCCGGCTCGGGATCACCGAATACTTCGTCTACGAGCCTCTTCAAAGCCGGATCCGAGGTTGGGTGCTCCCAGACCCCAGCGCCAAAACGTATCGACCGCTGCTCGGCCAGGCAGGCCGGTTCCGCTCCACTGTGCTCGGCCTCGATCTCGGTATCGAGGGGGAGACGTTGCGTTTTTTCTACGGAGAGGCGGCTGTCCCTGAGACGCGAGAGCTCCTCATGCGTGCCAATGCGCTCGTCTCCGATATTTCGAGCAAGTACGAAGCTGCCATCCGACGCGCGGAAGAGGTCACACGGCAGCTCGAAGAAGAAGCGCGTCTGCGCGCCGAAGAAGCGCGTCTGCGCGCCGAAGCCGAACGACGCCTCGAAGAGGCTCTTGCGGAGCTCGAACGACTGAAACGCTGAGGGCTTCAGCAGAGCGAAGCGTCAGACGCTTCGAGCGCATTGCGCAGCGTCGTGATCGCTTTGCGCAGAATCTGGCAAACACGGCTCTCGGTCACCCCCAGCATGCGTCCGATATCCGCCTGAGTGCGGTCCTCGACGTAATAAAGCTGGATGATTTCGCGTGTTCGCACGGGAAGTGTGTCGAGCGCTGCTGAGAGCCGCATATGAAGCTCACGTTCCATGCACAGGGTGGCGGGATCGGGATCGTTCGAATCGACGAGATCAGGATCCAGCTCACCTGCGCGAAGGAGCCCCGGAGCGCGCACGAGTTCGCTCGTGACGCGCTGATATTCCTCGAGCGCGATGCCAAGCGCGCTCGCAATCTCTTCCTCCATCGCAGGACGCCCCGAAGACGACTCGATGGCGCGCGTTGCCCGGGTGATCGCGCCCAAGCGCCGTCGCGCATGGCGCGTCAGCGTGTCGCCTGCCCGAAGCTCGTCGAGCATGGCCCCTCGAATGCGCGCTTCGGCGTAGGGCTCGAAGCGTTCTCCACGTGTCGGATCAAACCCCTCGATGGCGCGCATCAACCCTTCCGCTCCTGCGCCTGCGAGATCACCTTTGGCGACATGAAGCGGCAGTCGACGAGCGAGCCGAAGCGAAAGCTTTTCGACCAATGGAAGGCCGAGCGCAACGAGAGCTTCGCGGCGGGTCTGGGGGCTGAGGGGGATGATCGAGTGCACGGGAGCCTCCTTCCCGCCATACCGCACGGGATGGACCCCATTGAGCAACCACTGTGCCTGGACTGAGGCGATCTAAACTACGGGAATTTTCCGTTTAAATCGTTTCGGAGCGTCAATGCTCCGTCAGAAGCGCGATTGGAGCGTCAGAGTCCCGGCGGTCTGCGCGAAGTCCTATCCCACTTCACCTTCCTCTTCATGCGTGGCGCCGCGCTTCTTTAGCTTCTCGACCAGGGTCGTACGTTGGAGTCGAAGCAGTGCGGCAGCGCGATTTTTGTTGCCCCCGGTGCGTGAGAGGGCCTGTTGGATGAGCGACATCTCGAACGACTCGAGTGTCTCTCGGAGGTCGAGACCCTCTTCTGGGAGCTCGAGCATATGGAGGCTCGCTTGAGGGGTTGGCGCTCGCATGCGCTCGGGGAGATCGTTCGTTTGGAGCATGCCTTCGCCGCGCATGAGCACCATCCGCTCGACCACGTTGGAGAGCTGCCGGATATTGCCTGGCCACGCGAATCCCGAGAGCGCACGCAGCGCATCGGGCGAAATCCCCGACACGTGCCTCTCGCGGCGTGCATTCGTCCGCTCGATGAAATGATGAACGAGCTGTGGAATATCGCTCGCTCTGTCTCGCAACGCAGGCATCACCACGCGGATCACGTCGAGCCGATACAGCAAGTCCTCTCGGAACTGCTGATTGGCTGCCATGTTCTCGAGATCGCGGTGGGTCGCGGCGATCACCCGCACATCGATCGGCATGGCCTTGGATTCACCCACCGGGGTGATCTCCTTTTCCTGTAGCGCGCGCAAGAGCTTCGCTTGCATCGCCCATGGAAGCTCGCCGATCTCGTCCAAGAGCAGCGTGCCGCCGTCGGCGGCAGCAAACCGCCCAATCCGCTTTTCGATCGCTCCAGTAAAGGCGCCACGAGCATGTCCAAAGAGCTCGCTTTCCATGAGCTGTTCTGGCAGAGCGGCGCAATTGACCGCGACGAATGCGTGGCTGGCGCGGCCGCTTGCGATGTGAATCGCGCGTGCGACCAACTCTTTTCCGGTCCCCGTTTCGCCCTGGATCACGACGGAGCAGTCCGTGTCGGCGACGCGCGCCAAGATTTGGAAAACATCCCGCAACTTCGGGTGCTCACCGAGAATCCCGGGCGCGTATGTGTGACGCCACACATCCCCCACGTCGGATTCGGCAAGCGCAGTCACGAGCGCCGTAGGGCCCGATATGGCGCGGGCGAGCGCGGCATCCAGCGCTTCGAGCGAAAACGGCTTCAGGAGAAAGTCGAATGCGCCGGAGCGCAACGCGCCGACCGCCACTTCGACGGTGGCCTCACCCGTCATCACGATGGTCGCCGGTTTCGCGACGTTCGCGGGCAACGCATCGAGCGCATCGAGACCTTTGCCATCGGGCAACCAAACATCGACGAGCGCCGCATGAAACGATTGTTCGAGCAACGCCGCTCGCGCGTCTTGAACCGTGGCTGCTCCGACCACGACCATGCCTCGTCGACCGAGGTGCCTCTCGATCACGCGACGAACTTCGCGTTGATCTTCCACCACGAGAACGCGCAGGCTCACTCGCGAACCTCCACGCTCAAGGATGGCTGGTGATCGCCCGAAACCAGAGATGTGATGGACGCCTTGCGAGGGCCGCGACCGACTGCACTCACATCGACGCCCGTTCCGGAGGACGGAAGCGAGCCCACTGGAGCGAAAGAAAAGATGGTTGCAATCGACGCTGTGCGGCTTTCCCGTGCTTTACACGACATGCGTTCACCGTTGACGGTGCTCGTTTGCAATCGCCGCTTTTTGTCGGAGCTCCTAGCAAAGGCGGGCATAGAGAGTGCCGAACTTGTCGAAATCATGGAGGACGACGGGGCCGCGTTGGCTCGTCTTCAAGAGGTCGTCGAAACATTCAATGCCATCGCGCGAGGTGCGCGTGGATAGTCTTGTAGGATACCTGTCCTTCCGAAATCTGCGCAAGCAATGGCGGTGTGACTTACGACTTTTTCCGGCTGCTTTGCAATAACTCGCCGAGCATCGAGATCAGCGCGTCGGGGGCGAAGGGTTTATTGATGACGGTGACTTTTCGAGACGTGATCTCCTCCCACGCAGCATCGGAGGCTCCACCTGTCATCAGAGCGATTCGGCCGTCGAGCTCTGGCGCGAGCTTGACGATCGCCTGAAGAACGGAGAGCCCATCCGTGCTCGGCATCGTGAGATCACAAAGGACGATATCGAACATCTCGCCTTCGCCCACTCGTTCGATCGCACGACTCGCACGCTCTTCGTAGATCACTTCGTATCCCGGAAGGGATCGTTTGATCGCGCGCCCGATGAGCGGTTCATCGTCGATCACGAGCACCCGAGGTCGAGCTGCGTTCTGCTCCTCGGCTCTCAAGCCGAGCTCGGCCACCCTGCGGCTTGGTGTCACGCTACGAAACTACCCATCAGTGACACTCGGAAGCAATGAAAGAAGCGTGTGACTTTCCAGTTTTGTGAAAATATCCCCAGCATGTCCCAGATTTGGGACGTGTGGGTAGGTTAGTGGTTCGTGAGCAGGGCGATGCCGATGAGCACGAGTCCAACGATCGGCAACGCGATCATCGCGGCGATGAGAAGAGGCTTGCTGGTGAAGGAGCCGCGCTGCGAAGGAGTGCGCATTCGTGTGTGAACGAAGGGAGCAGGTCTTGAGTGTTCGCCTCCGGGAGGCGTGGGGGTGGATGAGGAACGTGGTTGGAGGCTCGTGGATGCGGCTGGAATGTCTCGCGGGCTTGGATAGGGACCAATTTCCCTGAAAAGAGAGGCCTCTAACTGCGCCGTGAGTGCGCGGCCCGAAAGGAATGCAGATGAGAAGGGCCGGGTCGAATCGTCGGATCCCAACGCGAGCTCACGTCGAAAAAACACCTCACGAGACTCGGCATCAGACGGAGCGTGAAGACCGTATGCACCACTGGCATCGAGGAGATCACGCGCTTGATTCGAGGCTTGAGGGAAGACTCGCGTGTCGGCTTCTTCGTCTTCTTCGCTTCCTAAATCGACCTGGGCCATCGCGGGCTCACTTCCCGCATCGAGCGGCGCGGTCGAGAGATGCTCGAGCGCTTCGATCCGTGCCTTTTCCGTGCGCATTTCCTTCGCGAAGAGCGCGCGCATCCATGAAAGAAGCGCGAAGCGCTCGAACCCAGAATCCAAACTCGCAACGACCCGGTCGAGGGCCACGCGTGCATCGTGAGCAGTCGGAAAACGATCTTCGGGGCGCTTTGCCAGAAGCTTCATGATGACTTCCGCGAGTTCAGGCGGGCATTCCGGTGCATGCTCTCTAAGAGGCGGAAGCTCTGCCTCCCGCACCAAGCTCATCGTCGTGTAGTCGTTGCTTCGCGGGAAGAGAGGGCGTCCCGTCAGCATCTCGTAGAGCACCGTGCCCACCGCGAATTGATCGCTCCGATGATCGACGCATACGCCCCGCGCTTGCTCGGGGCTCATGTAGCCGATCTTTCCTTTGCGCGTGCCGTCTTGGGTTTGGGTGCTGCGGGATGTGGCTTTCGCGATCCCAAAATCGATGAGCTTCACCTCACCATCGAAGCTCACGATCACGTTTTGCGGCGACACATCGCGATGCACGATGTCGAGAGAGCGGCCCTCGTCGTCTTTTGCAGTATGTGCGAAATGAAGCGATTCACACATCCGTGCTGCGATGTACGCCGCGATCGTGGGTTCGAGCGAACGGCGAAGCGAATGCAGCCGCTGCATAATTCCCAAAAGGTCGCGCCCCCATACGAATTCCATCGCGATGTAGTACGAAGTACCAACGCGACCGAGTTCGCCGATTTGCACGATCCCTGGATGATCGAGTTGTCCTGCGATGCAGGCCTCATCGATGAACATCTCGACGAACTCGTCGTCCTTGGAGAAAGAGGGAAGAAGCCTCTTCACGGCGATCAAACGAGAGACGCGCCCCGCTTCGATCGCGCGACCGAGCCAAACCTCCGCCATCCCACCCACGGCAACTCGTTCGAGGAGAACGTATTTACCGAAGGGCACCGCGGCATGATGCGCGAGACTGGCATCTCGTTGTGCCAGGTCAGTCATCAATACGCGTTCCTCCGCACTGCGGATCCAAACACCGTCCGGAGCACGATCTCGAGATCGAAGAGCACGCTCCAATGTTGGATGTAATAGAGATCGTGCTCGACGCGTGCGATCATCTTGTCGAGCGTATCTGTCTCACCACGCCATCCGTTGACCTGCGCCCAACCTGTGATGCCGGGTTTGACCTTGTGACGCAGCATGTAAGCATCGATCAGCTTTTTGTATTGCTCGTTGTGCGCCACGGCATGCGGACGCGGTCCGACGATCGACATATCTCCGAGCAGGACATTGATGAATTGCGGGAGCTCATCGAGTGAGGTGCGCCGCAAAAATGCGCCGAGGGGAGTCACACGGGCGTCGTTCTTTTTGGCTTGTGTCACGCGATCACCATCTTCGGCGACGGCCATCGAACGAAGCTTCCACACGTGAAATTCGCGGCCGCCGAGGCCGTAGCGGCGTTGCTTGAAGAAGACGGGCCCTTTGCTGGTGGCCTTGATGCCGATCGCGCAGGCGAGCATGACCGGGGCGCTGACCGCCAAGAACATCGCGCCGAGAACGATATCTTCCAAGCGCTTGAGCCGTTCGGCCCAGGGTTGCTCGAAAGGAGAGCTCAAGAGCAATCCACGGATTCCGTGATCGTCCAGCGAGAGTGCGAACGCGAGCGCCATCAAATACGCGTCTTCGCTCAAATCATAAGTGCCGTCGGCCTTGCATACGTGGCGTGCGAGCGCGAGCAGCGCGCGTCTTTTGATCGGCGGATCGGCCGAGTAGGCGAGCACCGCGTCTTCCAGATCGAAGTAGGCTGGATCGAAGTCCTCGAGGTGTCGCTCGAGTTCGCGTGGAAGCTCGCGCGTGCCGAGGAGATCGATCAGGCAGCGTTGCACGGCATCGTGCTCGCGCTCGGAATAGCGTGTGTCGGCGTGCACCGCGCCGAGGAGAATATCGGCCACGGGAAAGAGCGCTTTCCCATCGATGGCGGGCGGGGGAACGGTGGTCAGCGGCGGCATCGGGACCTGGTTCTACCATGGTTGCGATCCACTCCTACCCGGTTCACGCACAGTCTCGGAAGAGCACATTTTTTTCGAAAATCTCTCGCGATTTCAATCTTCGCGGAGCTCTGCGTTCGTTTCCGCGGTCAAGAGCAACCGTGGGTCTCGAGCGCCCGGACCATCGATGAAATAAGCCACCGCGCTTCGACCCATCGCGAGTGTTCCAGCCCCGGCCACACTGCCCGAAATGAGCGTACCTGCACCAGGGATGAACTTGGCGGCTTGTTGCGCTGTCCATCGCAAACCAAACCCGATGCCGCCCATCAATCCGACCGACCCGAGCCACTCGAGCCCGGCACGCCGGTCCCAGGGTTGACCTGCGAGATAAGCCACTGCGCTGATCATCACTCCTTGGAGCGGCATGAGCAAAATCGCGTCGGAAAATGGAATCGGCATCAGACCGATGGTCACCGCCGCAGCGGCGCACTGGTTCACGATCGAGCGCGCAAGATCACGGCGTACCTCTTCGTGAACCGCAAGCGCGCGTGCGGCTTCGACCCGCGTGGCGCGGGGCAACGCGGCGTACATTGCGTCCGCGACTTCGTCGATATTCCATTGTCGACGGGTTCCGTCGGCGTTCGGCTCACCTTCGGTGAGCACCGGGATAGGCCGTTGCACACGCTGTTGGATGTCGCGTTCGAGGATGTCCTTGAGGCTCTGGGTGGCCGCGTCGATGCGCGCAAGATCTTCAATCGAAAATCGGATCCCTTGGCCCGACTCATCGGTCTCTGGCGTGGTGATGCGATCGACTTGCGTCAAGATACAGATCGTTTTGGGACGCGGGATATGGGCGTCATCGAGCATCGTACGGATGGTTTCGAGCGACTGCGCGGCCTTGTGGCTCTCATCGTCCGAGGCGTCCGCGCGCACGACGAGGACGATCACATCCGGCGCGCTTTCGTCGAGAGCTCGACGAAAGATGGCTTTTTGTTCGTGCTCGATGGCTCCACTCTCGACCTCGAGCCAGTCGAGATGCCGTCCGCCTGCATCGATACGAATCCATGCGTTGGCGGGCGCCGCTGGATGTTTTCCCATCGGCAATGCGGGGAGCCGTAGCAGCGTATTGGCGAGGCTCGTCCGACCGCTCTTCGCGGCGCCAATGGCGAGCACCCGCGGGGTCCGACGATCGTAAAGAAGCTGCCGGAGATCGCTCAAATCTTTTTTGAGCGATCCGACGAACGGTAGCCGATCGATGATGCTGAATAGGTCGCCGAGCTCACCGGAAGGCGGGTTCGGCAGATCGTGATCGTCTTTGGCCTCGGTCATCGATCGTATCCATTCACCCGGACTCGGGTGAGCGCAAGCCCAACCCATCGTCCGGGTGAATCATTCACGGATCACCCACGTCGCCGGCGGCGATGCGCGATCATGCCCAAGAGCGCGAGCAACCCGAGAGACATGGCAGCATGACTCGACGAGGCACCCACCCGGCACCCACATCCGGACGAACGGGGACGATCCCGTTCTCCTCTGCCACCATCCGCATTGGCAATGCCCCCATCCATCTCCGAGGCCTCTCCAGCGTCGCCGTCTCCAGGCTCGTTCGGGCCCGCATCAGTACCCACAGGCGGCCCAGCATCCGGTCGGTTCTCTGGCACACACATTCCGAGCTGACAGACTTCACCATTCGGGCAGACGGCGTCTGCGCACGCATCGACACAGGCCCCCGCGCGACAGAACTGACCCGCAGGACACGTCACCGTCGCGCAGCCTGATTCGACACAGCGACCTTCTTGGCAAGCTTCACCGGCTCCGCACGACGTCTCGGGGCAGCGCGGTTCGCACGCACCCGCTGCACACACGGTGCAATCGTCGCACACAGCGTCCGCGCAAAGGTCGATACAGCGTCCGCCACGACAATCGAGCCCGTGGGGACACGTGATTCCATCGCATGCACCCACGCACGCACCCGCCGAACAACGTTGCCCTTCGGGGCACGTGATGGCTTCGCAACCGGCCTCCACGCAGCGCCCTGCGTCGGTGCAGACCTGGCCTCGCGCGCAGCTTCCTTCGAAACAAGCGCCGACGCAGCTACCCGAAACGCATATTTCGCGTGCGCCACAGATGGCCTCGCCCTCGTCGATGTGTCCATCGCAATCGTTGTCGAGCGAATCACAGCGTTCTTCAGATGCGGTCACTTCGGGGCGGCATTCAGTGCCACCACCAACGCATTGCATGCGCCCCGCGCTGCAGACGCCCATCATCCCCGTTTCACAGGCCGCACCGGCTTCTGGACAAATGACGACGCCACTTCGAATTTGATAGCGCCAGATGCCCGTCTCATCGACGTTCGAAGAACCGCAAAGGGTGGAGTGAATCGTGTTCGTGCGTGAGCCCATGATCTCGACGAAGTCGGAGCTGTTGCCAGCATCGAAGCCCGCCTGGGCAGCCACACCATCGATGCATTGATTGTCGACGCAAGCTGCAAACGGGTTGAGTGGGCACTGCGCAGGCAGGAACGGGAGGGGGCGTTCACACATCGCGACTCGCTGGAGACCATCCGCACCTCCGCTCGCATCACCGGTGTTCCATTCGCATCGGTTGTATCGAAACTCGACATCGAAATCGCCGCCGCCGCCGCACGACCCGGTCTCGGAGGGCGTCAGCACGAGTTGGAAGCTCATGACGCGATTCGTTTTGCACGCGAAATAGCCGACACGATCCCAGGTGACCACGATGCGGGAGTTCGCCGCATCGACATGCCACCACACACCGTTGGAAGCGGGGTTGTGACAATCTCCTGCGTACCCAGCTCCACCGGGCCGTTCGGCGCATGCTCCGGGGTTGGTTTCCGTTCGAATGTCCACATCTGCCCAGAACGGGGCGATCATCGGTTGATTCGCGACCGGAAAAGGATTCGGCGTGTACGAAGGCACACCTCCGCTGAACGTCACATTGCCATTCGTGTTGACGAACATTTGTGTGTGCGTTCGATCGAAAAAGCGAATGCCTCCTGGAAACACCGGCGTGATATCGATGGCACGAGACGATCCATCGTCATTTGGCCCGAGGCATTGAGTTCCATAGTTGGCCGGCCCACCGAGTTCCGAAATCAAAGTCGCTTGCGCGCTTGCTATGCCTGGATTCCATGAGATCAGGAGGGCGACCATTGCGGGAAATAAAAGGAGATATCGGCGGCTCACGATCACCTCGCTGATTCAAGGGGGAGAAAAAGGATCGCGTAGCGTAGCAAAAAGTGTTGATTTGAGAATTGTGGTAATTGATGTATCATTTTAGATGCGGTCGCCCGTCGAAGGACGGTTCGAAACCGCGCCGCACATCCGGACCCGATAGCGGTTGACCTGTTCGTCTGACCTGACAATGCTCGCGCTCGGCTCATGGAACCAGATGCCGGAGGACCATCGCTCGTCACATTCGTCGCGCTCGGCGCGCTGACACTCCTGCCATTCGCGTTCATGACAGCGACGAGTTTCCTCAAGATCTCAGTCGTTTTTTCGATTCTTCGCAACGCGCTCGGCGCGGGACAAGTGCCGAGCGGCGCGATCATCACGGCGCTCTCGGCGATCCTCACGCTCTACGTGATGGCGCCTGTGGGCGCCCAAATCATGGAAGCGAGCGCGCCTTCGGTTGCGCGCATCGATTCCACGAACCCTTTGCGCACGAGCCAAGAAGTCTTCGAAGCCGTGCGTCAGGGCCTCGTTCCGCTCGAGCAGTTTCTCGAGCGGAATGCGGGCGCCCGCGAGATTCGCCTCTTCTTGGATCTCGCGCGTCGCGCTCGGCCTGCCGATCAGCGCGCCGAAGTGAGCGAGCACGATCTTTTGATCGTGCTGCCCGCGTTCGTGATCACCGAGCTCTCGGAGGCCTTTCAGATCGGCTTCCTCGTGTTCGTGCCTTTCCTCGTCATCGACATGGTCGTCGCCAACGTGCTTTCCGCGCTCGGCATGCACATGCTCTCGCCCACACAAATGAGCATGCCCTTCAAGCTGCTGCTCTTCGTGCTCGTCGATGGCTGGTACTTGCTCGCCCGAGCGCTCGTGCTCGGGTATTCATAGATCTTCAAATCGCTGAGAGGACGTCGTATCCCGTCAAGATGTATGTCTTGCCGGCGGGGAAATCGCGCACCAAGACGGCCGGACTCTCGGGCGTGATCATCGGCCCGAGCAGTCGCACTGGCGTCTCGATGTCGATGTAGCGAAATGCTTTCTGCATGACCGCACGCACCGGCTCGGTGCGGATCGCGGGCTCCTTCACCATGCGCGCATAGACGTGTGATTCGCTGAGTGAGCCGACGATGCGACCCTCTGCGAGCACGGGGATCTGCGAGAAATTGTGCTCGCTCATCAGCGCGATCGCCTGGCCGACCGTATCCGTTTCTTCGACGCTCATCAGATCGGTCACGCGCTTGTTTTTCACGAGATCACGTGCTGTCGGTCCGCTCACGTTCTCGTAGCCCATCGCGCTCATCCACTCGGGATTGAACATCTTGCCGACATAGCGCGTGCCGTGATCGTGAAAGATCACCACCACAGTTTCGCCTTCGCGGAAACGATCTTTGAGTTGAAGCAATCCGGCAATCGCCGAGCCTCCGGAATTGCCGACCCAAATGCCTTCCTGACGAACGATTTCTCGCGTCCAGATCGCGGCGTTGCGATCCGTGACTTTTTCGAAATGATCGACCACCGAGAAATCGACGTTCTCAGGAAGGAAATCCTCACCGATGCCTTCGGTCACATACGGATAGATCTCGTGTTTGTCGAAGATGCCGGTTTCTTTGTACTTCTTGAAGACCGAGCCGTACGTGTCGATGCCCCACACTTTCACGCCGGGGTTCTTCTCTTTGAGATAGCGGCCCGTGCCCGAGATGGTGCCGCCCGTTCCGACGCCGACGATCAGATGATCGATCTTGCCTCCCGTTTGCTCCCAAATCTCGGGACCTGTCGTCTCGTAATGAGCCTCTGAGTTGCTCAAATTGTCGTATTGGTTGGCTTTCCAAGCATTGGGCGTCTCGCGTTCGAGGCGCGACGAGACCGAATAATACGAGCGCGGATCTTCCGGATCGACATCGGTCGGGCACACGATGACTTCGGCCCCGAACGCGCGGAGTGCGTCGACCTTCTCGCGTGATTGCTTGTCGGTCGTCGTGAAGATGCACTGATAGCCTTTGACGATCGCCGCGATCGCGAGGCCCATGCCGGTATTGCCGCTCGTGCCTTCGATGATGGTGCCGCCGGGCTTGAGCAGCCCCTTCTTTTCGGCATCCTCGACCATCTTGAGGGCCATCCGGTCTTTGATGCTGTGACCGGGATTGAAGGTCTCCACTTTTGCGTAGACCGTGGCTCTCACCTCGCGCGTGACGCGGTTCAAGCGAATGAGCGGAGTGCGCCCGATGGCGCCGAGGATGTTCTCGTGGACGTTGAAGGGCATGATGAAAGCTCGTACGAGGAGATGCCGACCATAGCCTTACCCTCCACGTGCTTCAAAGCTCTTTGCTCACCTTCGGACTTTCAGCGCTTCAAAGCTCTTTGCGTTCGACGCGGCCGTCTGCGTGCCGCGCGAAGCGCGCGGGCTCGTGTCCGTGCACGGGGCCGTCGCTCGGCCAGGGCCAGCCGCCGAAGCGCGTTGCTTCGTAGTCGAGGAATGCGCGCTGGAGCTCCGCGCGACTGTTCATGACGAAGGGACCGTGTTGCGCCACGGGCTCTCCGATCGGACGGCCTTGGAGCATCAAGATTTCGCACGACGTCTCACCTGCCTCGAGCGGAATCGGTCTTTCGCTCGAGACGACCATCGCTTGGGGACCACGCGCGAGATGAGCTCCCACGCGCAAGCCTTCTCCCCGGAAGAAGTAGAGAATGCGATGGCTCTCCGGGTTCGAAGCAGGCGGCAACGTGCACTTCGCGTGCGGTTCGAGATCGAGGGTCCAGATCGCCACGTCGGCATCTGTGCGCGAGGCCCATGAATCGGGCGGCGGCGCAGGGGCGCGGTTCTCTTCGTACTGACCCGCGATGATCGTGAGCGCGGTCTTTCGTCCGGCATCGTCCATGATCGTGACGCGCGGCGTCGCCTCCCGAAAAAACATCGTGAAATGAGGAGACGCGAACTTGTTTGCGCTCGGCAGATTGAGCCAAATCTGAAAGAGCTCGAGCGGGTTGGGCTCGTCTCCTCGAAGGAGTGGAAACATCTCCGAATGCACGATGCCCGCGCCCGCGGTGAGCCATTGCGTGTCGCCATTGCCGAAGCGCGCGGTGGCGCCGAGTGAATCCGAATGATCCACGAACCCACGCCGCACGATCGTCACCGTTTCGAACCCGCGATGCGGATGCTGCGGAAAGCCAGGGACGGTGTCGCCGTGGTACATGCGCCAACCATCTCTGCCTTCGAAGTCCTGCCCGATCATACGACCGCGAAGGAGCGCCGGATCAGGTCCGAGCGCTTGGTTCCCACGCGGATATGCATCGAGGTGATGCACGCAAAAGAGGAACGGATCGAGCGTCGGCCACTGAAAACCGAGCTGCGCCGTATCGAGCACCAAATCACTCATGAGGACCTCGCAAGAAGAATGTGGAGCGCACACACGCTGTCGTCACGAGCCAACGCGCAAATGCCGCGAAAGGCGCGCGCAAACGTGCACTACGCGAAACCGAACATTCATCCTCTCCAATCGAGCTCGAGGACGTGATCGTCGATCATGCGGCTCTTCAACTGATCGACATTCGCACCCGAGCGCGCCATGCCCTTACAGAGCTCGAGCACCCGCTCGGCGACGGCGATGGCGGCGGCTTCGTCTCGCGGCGAGATCTCGAGTCGAACGAAATCGTCCCCGAGACTCACGATCGAATATTCGGCATACGCGCGGAGTGCGAGAAGAAAGCGCACGACCGCGGCCGTTCCAATCCCTTGTTGCGGGCCTGCGACACCCACGGCCACCACGGCATCGATCGGATCGGCGCTGGCGACCACTCCGAGCTTGATGCGATCGTCCTCTGGTTCGGGAGCAAGCCACTCGAACACGAAAACAGGTTCGTCGCGCAATCGGTTCTGGAGTGAGCGCACGTCGATCTCCTCGACTGTGCAGGAGAATACCTGGACATAAGGATCTGAATGCAGCTCGAACGCTGAAAATCCATTGTCGCGCAACAGGGCGAACGCGGGCGCCGCCTTCTCCGAAGGCCGTGCGTCATCGAGGCGGGTTTGGACCGACCTCCAGCGATACTTCTCAGGGAAAGCCCCTTTGGGCCACCGTCGTCGACGATCCACGCGACGTCCATACCATGGAATACCCCATGGCGTGGATCGGATGTCCTCAACAAGGTGTCCGTATCTCAGGACAGGGAAATTCCTTCCGTTGAGGTGTCTCCGGTATCACAGGTACGCTCCGCCCGTGACGACACTCGAAGAACTTGAACAGTGTGCGCAGGCTCGCGTTGTGGAAGTAAGGAACAACCCTGAAGGACGCTATGCGATGCGCGTTCGTTTTTATTCGCGTTGGGGAGGTGACGGACAAGGCGGCCCAGGCCTTGGGCGCTCGGAGCTCGATTTTTTGAGATGGGAGATCGAACGAGGAGTCCTAAGAACCCCTGAGGAAGGTGGCAGTCCGTGGTGGCGTGCCGTCAACGAACGATTGCTGTACGACGCAGAGCTTGCCGTGCTGTTGGAGGAGCATCTTCCTGCGCTCGATGTCGGGATTACCTCCGTGCGGCTTTGGCGCCATTACATGCGTTCGCCAAGCCCTGCGACGTGGTATCGCGCCCACAATGGGAGCATCGTCGGTGGGTATCTCGATGAGGTCGAGTTGGCTCACGCGGAGCCATGGTCCGAGCGAGTCTTCCTCAATGTCGTGCTTTATCGATTGCTGTACGCCCATGGCGTCGTCGAGGGATTGGAGCTGGGATCTCTCGGACGAATCCTCGCCGACCCACGATTGCCATCCGTCGATTGGCTCCTTGATTTGCCGGCATTTTATCCTCGCAATTACGTCCTCTCGAAAGAGGATGCTGCCAACATGCTCGGGCGTGGCCACTCGATCGAAGATGGTGCGGCGGCCCTCGTCGATGATCTCTTGGTGCTCCCGCAACTGCCCGAGCTTTATCGACGTGTCGCGGCATGGGTCGGTCAGCCGGGCCTCGAGCGTTTGCTCGAGTTTGGTAAGCCATGTTATCCGGGCAATCTCATGCCGTCGCCAAGGGTTCAATCGCTGAAAGAGCCTGTCCTATCGAATTCAACGAAGAAGAAGATCGCGATTATGGGTGGTGGCCCCGCCTCCCTTGCCGCGGCATGCGAGTTGACGAGTTATCCCGACTGGCATGAACGATATGAGGTGACTCTTTATCAAATCGGTTGGCGTCTGGGAGGCAAAACAGCTTGTGGTGTGGGACCCTATGATCGGATCGAAGAGCGCGGCATTCACATTTTTCAAGGCTGGTACCACAACGCGTTTCGGATGGTTCGGGAGGCATTCGATTACGCAGCCGCTCACCACTTGTCCAAGGGAAGTCCTCTTCAGAAATGGACTGATGCATTCGTTCCAGACGATGCCACGTTGTTCACCCAACAGAATCCGATGGACGGAACATGGGCGAATTGGCCGGTGCTCATCCCCTATAATGAACAGCTACCCGGTGAAGGCGGGCCACCGCCCCTCTCCGAAGTGCTCGGAGAAGCATTGGGACTCATTGCGCAGCTGGTGCTCGGCTCTCCTTATCAAAAAGGGCAAAATTGGATCGAGCGACTCCTCGCTCCACTCGTCATCGACACTTGGTTCACCCCTCCTTGGGACAAGATCGAGCCTGAGTGGTGGTCTCACGCGAAGACACTTGCGGATCGGGTCCAATCTCGGGTGAGTCAACGCCCGGAGTTGCGTTGGCTCGAGCAAGCCCGCCGTTTGTTATTGGATATGGAGGCACGACCCACGCTCTCTCTCGGCGGTGCCGAGGTGTCCGCGTTGCGTGTCGCGACGTCGATGTTTGCGGGATTCGTGCAACTCCTGCGCGCGATGGGTCCGAGGGACTACACACGCGATGATCGGTTGATCCACACGTATATCCTCGCTGAATTCGCGCTCGCGAACCTGCGAGGCTTGCTCGATGATGTGTACGACGAGCGCACGCATCAATTCCATTTTCAGCAGATCAATGATTACGACTATCGTGCGTGGCTTCTCCGCAACGGATTGCCCTCCGCGCTCGAAGATTGTGCACCGATTCGCTTCATCTACTGCGGCGCATTTCATAATCAGCATCGAGGAAGACCAGGCTTACTGGCTGCAGATATGGGCCTCCGTAGCTTGCTCGCGTCGATTACTTATCGCGGCTCTCTCGTCTGGAAACTCACGGCCGGCACGGGAGGAAGCATGACGGCGCCCGTCTACAAAATGCTTCTGCATCGTGGTGTGAAGTTTGAATTTTTCCACGACGTAAAGGAGATCCACTGGTCGTCCGGGGATTCTATCGAATCTGCGACCATCGATATTCAGGTCGATCTTGCCGATGGTCGGCGAAGTCATGAATACAATCCTCTCGTCAAGGCCAAAGGGGTCGATGCTTGGCCGTCCGAGCCTCGCTATGATCAGCTCGAGCCAGAACAAGTGAGACGTCTGAAAGAAAAAAGCATCGATTTGGAATCACCTTGGGCCGATTGGACTCCAGTCAGAACTCGCATTCTCCGGCGTGGTATCGATTTTGACGATATTATTCTTGGGATCCCATTGCGAGAGACCGAGCGAATTTGCAGTGAGATCGTCAATCGCAAGCCATCTTGGCAAAAAATCTCGGAGGTCCGCTCCACGGTGACAGTCGGAGTGCAATTGTGGCTTCGACCGATTCTTTCCGAGCTCGGATGGCATGCGTCCGATTGGGGGATGGATGCGGGCGCTGAACCGAATTCGGTGATTTACGCAGATCTGCTGTACTCATGGACCGATATGGGAGTGGTGCTCCCTTTCGAAGGATGGCCTTCGAGTGCCCAACCTGGTCAACTCAGTTATTATTGCGGGACTTGGCCAGTCTCTGAGTTACCCCCCTTCTCGGATCATGGGTATCTCGAGCGGGAGAAGGAAAAACTCATCGTCTATACGCGGGAATGGCTCGATCAACATATGGGATGGTTTTTCCCAAAGGCGATGAAGGAACGGCCCGGGGGCGGCTACGAGTTCGATCTCAAACTGCTCGTCGACCCTGAAGATCCGAAGAACGCCCGAAACCATCCTGGTGAAAAACGCCTTCGCGCACAGTGGTTCGTCGTGAATGCGGCACCCGCTGAACAATATACACTCGCGTGGCCTGGGACCGATCGATATCGGCTCCCTGTCGATGGCTCAGGGTTTCGAAATCTTTTTCTTGCGGGGGATTGGACGAATTTCGGGCTCAATATCGGACATGTGGAGGGGGCCGTCACCTCTGGATTGAAAGCAGCACAAGCGCTGCTCCAGCGTGACGGACAGACGAATTTGCGTCCTGTCTACGCAGACATCGGGCTCCCTGGCGCAGAGTCGATCATGCCTTGACGGTCGTTATCGTGTAAAAGTCGAGAGTCGAATGCGACTTTTGCACACGATTCCAGAGGCGACGTGTTATCTCGATGAAGATCCGGAAGGACCCTTTCTCGTGACAGTCGTCGATGCTCCCGAGGCGGGCGCATCGACGGTGTCGTCCTTCATGTTGGAGCTCGAGCATGAATACCGTGTGACGCACGAGCTTCACATCGAGGGGATCCGGCGCACCGTCAAGCGTGGACGAATCGAAAGGAAAGCCGCGTTTTGGACGACGTGGCTCGCTGGAGACACGCTTCATCAGACGTCGATTGCTTCGCGTCAGAGCCTCGACCGGGTGCTTCAGCTCGCGATTCGAATGACGGATGTCGTGGGCGCATTGCACAACGCGCGTTTGATTCATGGACATCTGTCGCCTTTCGACATCCGAGTCGACGCGGCGTTCCAGAACATCGAAATTTCGGGATTGGGCCGTGCAACTCCACTCGATGTCGAAATGCCCTCTGGGGCGACGACGCTCTTGGATGAGCGAGCGCCATATGCATCGCCCGAGCAAACTGGTCGAATGAATCGCCCCGTCGATTCTCGTACGGACCTCTATTCCATCGGCGCAATCCTCTATGCGATGCTGACGGGCAGCGCTCCTTTTGGCCAACATGAAACGCTCGAGCTCGTGCATCACCTCGTGGCCGTGATTCCACCTGCCCCGCACGAGCTGGACCCCAATGTCCCTCAAACGCTTTCCAAGATCGTTTGCAAACTCCTCGCGAAGGATGCTGAAGATCGATATCAATCAGCCGACGGTTTACGATTCGATCTCACGCATTGCCTCGAACGTTTCCGCGCGACGGGCCGCATTGATTCCTTCTCCCTTGCATCGAACGATATCGCGGCACGGTTCCGACTTCCTCGCAAGCTATACGGTCGGGAATCGGAGCTCTCGATATTGCTGTCGGCCTTCGAACGCGCTGTGCAGGGAAGCATGGAGCTCGTTCTCGTCGATGGTCCTCCTGGCATCGGCAAGACCAAGCTCGTTCACGAATTGCAAAGGCCCGTCACCGCGAAACGAGGCCGATTCATCGAAGGAAAGTTCGAACAACATCAACGAAATCGCCCGTTTTCTGCTCTGATTCGCGCCTTCGATGCATGGGTCCAGCTCGTACTTTCGGAAAATGAGGATGAGTTCGAGCGCGAACAGGCGCGCATCGCTCAGGCCGTGGGTGATTTGGGCGGGCTGCTCACAGAGCTGGTGCCGGATTTGGAGCTCGTGATTGGCGCACAGCCTCCTGTGCCGAAGGTCGGCTATAGCGAAGCGCGAAGTCGATTCCAGTATGTGCTGCTCCGGTTTTTGCTCGCGATCGCGAGCGATGTTCGTCCACTCGTGATCTTCATCGACGATCTCCAATGGGCAGACCTCGCGTCGATCGAGCTCCTGACGACGCTCATCCGAGCCCGCGATGCCAGAAACATCTTGGTGATCGGCGCCTATCGTACGGAGGAGCTCGACCTTGCGAGCCGATCCATTCGTGAGGAGATCGAGCACTCACGCGTATCGAAAATCGAGTTGAGGTCTCTCTCCGAAGACGCGATCGGGCTCCTCGTGAGCGATGCGCTCTCGGGACAACCCGCGCAGCTATCGGCACTGTCACGATTTCTTTGGAACGCCACGGAGGGGAATGCCCTGTTCGTCAGTCAGCTTTTGAGATCGATGTATGAGGATCGCACGTTGAGGTTCAACCGAACGATCTCCCAATGGGAATGGAACTTTGACGAACGTTCGACGGGCTCCTTCGATGAGAATACGAATGACGGCACGCCTCCACGTGACGCACAGCGCGATGTCATCGGGTTGATCACCTCGAAGACGATGCGACTGCCGGAGTCGACGCAGACGGTTCTCATCGTGGGCGCTTGTATTGGGAGTCGATTCGATGCGCGCACCATCGCAGACGTGCTCGAAAGAGCTCCTCACGACATCGTGGCAGCGCTCTTACCAGCCATGATCGACGGGCTGCTCGTTCCTCTGAACCGTCATCAGCACGTCACGCAGGTTGGCTCGACCGAAGATGTTCAAGCGCTCTATGCATTCGCTCACGATCGAACCGAACAAGCTGTGTACTCCCTCATGGGAGAACGCGAGCGAGAGAGCATGCACCTTCGTGTGGCACGAGCTCTCGCGATGCGTCATCCCGACACGACGGCTCGAATCTTCGAAATCGTTCACCATTACAATCGTGGTCGTGGGGGCGTGACCGAGCTCCACGAGCAGCGTCGAATCGCGGTACTCAATTTGGAGGCAGCGCTGATCGCGAAGCGCTCTTCTGCATTTACGGCGGCTCTATCGCATCTCGAGATTGCGATCGAGCTCATGGGGTCGAGTGCGTGGGTTCGTGATCGTCATTTCGCACTCGTTCTTCACACGGAAGCTGCGGAGTGTGCATATCTCGCAACCGTCCTCGATCGAATGGAGACATACATCGATACGGTGATCGCGCAGGGGAGAAACATTCTGGAGACGATTCGTGTCTACAATTTGCGAGTCGACGCCTATACCTCTCAAAACCGCCTCGCCGATGCGCTCGTCGTGGGACAAGAAGCGCTCGCGCTCTTGGGCGTTCAATTTCCGCGATCACCCAGCACCATCCATGTGATTGCGGGGCTTGCACGAACGAAAGTCACGTTGGCGGGCCGGAATATTCCGGAGCTCGCCAGACAGCCACGCATGGAAGACCCCCACAAACTCGAGGCCATGGTGCTCCTCGAGCGGATGGTTCCACCCGCATACATGTCTGGCAGTTCGCTCTTTCCACTGCTTGTCTTCGCGATGGTGGAGCTCTCTGTCAAATATGGAAATTCTCCGCTGTCGCCATTCGGATATGGCTCGTATGCGATTACATTGACCGGTGTTCTTGGCGAAATTCGTTCGGGTGAGGTGTTCGCGACGACCGCTCTCGAGACGATGAAGAATTTGGGGGCCGAGACGAACCTCGCCAAAGTCTATTTCGTCGTTTACGTGTTCATTCAACATTGGACGCAACATCTCGCGTCTTGCTGTGACCCTCTGCTCGAGGCGTATCACAGCGGAATGAAAACAGGCAATCTGGTGGGTGCCACGTGGTCGGCATTCTATTGGTTGCTTTGGCAATATTATCTCGGACGTTCTCTCGTCGATGTCGAACACGAAGCATCGATATACAGTTCGATCTTCGAACAGCTGAAGCAGCAAGCGGCTCATCGTCGCTGCGATATGCTTCGACAGATGGTGTTGAACCTGATGGGGCGCACCAGAGATCCCGTCGCCTTCGGAGGAGAAGCTTATGCGGATTCCGAAATCGCCGCGCTCTCCGAGCGTGGAGATGATGCGACCTCCCGGTTTTTCTACCACTCTGGCAAGCAATTCCTCTCATTTCTCTTTGGTCGAATCGACGATGCTTTACATCATGGTGACGCGGCGCGTGCGTTCTTGACGTCGGTCACCGGTCTGCCAGACATCCCTCTGTATTCCTTTTACGACGGACTCGTGCGTGTTCATGCGGCGTCGAGAGCGTCGGGTTCGGCGTCCAAGCCTCTCCTCAAAACGGCGCGTACCCATCTCAAGAAGCTCGCCAAGTGGGCCCGTTTTGGACCCATGAACCATCAGCACAAGTACAACTTGCTCTCCGCGGAGCTCGCGAGGATTTCCGGGGATGGTGTCTCCGCCAGAGAGCTCTACGACCGTGCCATCGAAGGCGCGATTCTTCATGGCTATCATCAAGAGGCGGCTCTGGCTCAGGAGCTCGCAGCACAGTTCCATTTCGGACGCGAGCAGTTCGAACTTGGACGATTCTATCTGACCGAGGCATATACAAACTATGTGCGCTGGGGCGCATTTGCCAAAGCCGATGCGCTCGAGAGTCAATATCCATTTCTCAATCATCATGACTCTCGGCGCTCCGTCGATTTTCCTCAGGGCGCACGAGAGTCGATTGCCATCGATCTCGAATCTGTGCTGAAAGCCACGACGGCGATCTCGCGAGAGATCGTCCTCGAGCGTCTATGTTCGAAGCTTCTCGAAATCGTGATCGAGAATGCGGGCGCCGAGCGCGGCTCGTTGGTGCTTTACGAAGCGAATCGGCCTCGCATCATCGCTCGCCATTCTCACCGCAACGAATCGACGGCGATCATCGAGGAGGCGCGGGGAGCAAGCCAAGATCAGATTCCCGAGTCGGTCGTCATGTATGTCGCGCGTTCGAAGCGACCCCTCGTCATCGATGACGCACAAAGAGAATCTCGTTTTGCGCGCGATCCTTACATTGCGCGAGAGAAGGTTCGGTCGCTCCTCTGCGCTCCTATTCTGCATCAAAACGAGCTCGTCGCGATCGTATGCTTGGAGAACAATCTCGCTCCGAGCTCCTTCACGGAGGGACGAGTGTCGTTGGTTCATATGCTCGGCGGACAAATCGCGGTCTCTCTCGAGAACGCGAAGCTCTATCGCAATCTGACGATGGCTCTCGAAAAGCAGGTCGAGCTGACAAACGCATACAGTCGTTTCACCCCGCGTGCGTTTCTTGATTTCTTGGGGAAGGAGTCGATTTTGCAAGTCAAAGTCGGTGATCACCGTCAAGAGGACATGAGCGTCGTCTTTCTCGATATTCGTTCGTATACCTCGCTCGCAGAGGGAATGTCACCCAATGACAACTTTCAGTTCATCAATGGATTTTTGCGGCGAATGACTCCATCGATCGCGGAGCACGAAGGGGTGATCAATCATTTCATCGGAGATGGTGTGATGGCGTTCTTTCCGCGGCGACCCGAGGATGCGGTCGCGGCATGTGTGGAGATGCAGCGGGCGGTCGCTCTCTATAACGAAGAGCGTGAGAGGAAAGAGAGGCGTGCGATCGCTGTGGGGATGGGTGTGCACACGGGGCCGCTCATGGTTGGAATCATCGGCGATCGAGACCGCATGGACACAGCGCTCGTATCTGACACGGTCAATACGGCAGCTCGGATGGAGGGGCTCACGAAAGAGTTCCATGCTTCCATCGTGATCAGTGAGAGCACTGTCCTTCGGCTCGGCCCAGACGAGCGCGATCGGTTGCGAAGAGTGGGTGATGTTCGTGTGAAGGGGAAGTCACATGTGCATCGTGTATACGAGTGTTTCGGAGGCGACGCCGAAGAGCACGCAACAGCGAAGCGCGCCACGAGACCCCTTTTCGAACGCGGTCTCGATGCATGGAAGAATGCGGATTTCGACCATGCGATCGAGATATTCACGGCCGTGTTGGCCCAACACCCCGGGGATCGTACCGCACGACGCTATTTGAAACGTTCGGAGGAGTACATCCTGGGCGGCGTTCCCGCGGAATGGACGGGCATCGACACCATCGAACGGAAATAGTAGGACAGGAGCTCGATGGCAGTGCGCGAGACAAACCGAATCACCATGCTCAAAGCAGAAGTTGCTCGCCTCAAAGGCGAGCTCGCGAAGCTGGAGCGCGCATGGGAGCGTCGATATCACCTTGCGGCATTCGCCCTGACCGCGATTCCTACGTATTTCATTTTTGGCGGCTTGGTCGCCTCGGTCGTTCTCGCGTGTACGCCTGCATTGATCGCGACGCAGACCTATCTCGTCGGCGTGCGTCGGCTCGAGTGTCGTCAGCTGATCGAAGAGATGATGAGAGAGCTCGCGAACGAACGAGCGTGATCTGACCTTACGCCGAATACAGCGACATGCCCGCGCCACATGGACGGAGGCTCTTCATCCCCGCCTTCTCCAGGACCCGAATGGATGCAGCGTGATCGCGGGCCACTCTCGCAAAGACTCGAGGCGCTTCGAGGTGTTCGCGGGCGAGCTCGATGAGGCAGCGTGCCATGCGAGTCGCGTGACCTCGACCTTGGTGGTCGGGATGCACGATGAAGCCGATCTCCGGCGCATCTTCTTCGAGCTCGCAGCACTTCGTAAGGATGCAGCTTCCGATGTAGACCATGTCCTCGTGACGGAACACGGCGAGCGCCGCGTAGAGGATGGGGTCGTTCGGCTCGAGATAGCGTTCGAGGAGGCCGAGCACTTCGTCCCGGTGCAACGCTCCCCCTGTACGTGACATCACGTCGCTCCGCGTGACGAGCGAGGAGAGTAGATCCAAATCGCCCCTTTCATAAGGGCGAAAGAGGAGCTCTCCTTTGCGAATGGGATGAAACGCGAGGGCCGGCAAAGAGAAACGTCAATGAGACGATGCGGCGGCTGGGCTTCCGCTGGTTCCGTCGTCGTGATGTGTCGGGTTCGTCACGATCGTGGCCACCAGCACGGCCAGAAACAGGAGGAAGGGCACGATGCCGAGCAGAGCGCCGAGCACACTCGCGCTCATCCCCTCGCGCATGTTCGTTTCGACGTAGCCTGCGCCGAAATGCTTCTCCTCCATCCGTGCACCCAGGCGCGCGCCCAGCATGGCGAACGCGGTGCAGGAGACAATCAATCCGACCACGATCAAAATGAAAAAAAGCATCGTCCTTTTCCCTGTGAGAGGGGAGGGTAGTCGAACGCGACGAACTCGAAAAGCCCCTTCATGTCGGGCGATCCTCGAAGCGCTTCGATTTGCGACACCCACGCGACTCTGGTAGCCCGGATGGCGATGCGCACACTTCACCTTCCGCAGGATGCCGATCCGTTTGCTCGCGGGGTCTTTCATGGCCGCACGCTCGCCCGTGAAATCGATGAGATCGCCCGCATTCGAAGTGAGCTTGCGCAAGCACAAGGGCTCTTTCGCTCCGAAAGAGAGCTTCTCGAGGTGGCCGAACGCCATCTTCCTGTTCTCGAAGCCTTCGACTCGGCGCTTTATCAGGAGCTCCTCGGCATCGCCGAGGGAGCTCGGGTTTCACCGGCTCGGATCGTCGTGCTGAACCACTACACCGATCTAAAAGATCTCGATCCAAAGAAGGTGCTTGACGTCGCGGACGTCCAAAGAACCACGCCCGATCGTGATGACGAATGCAGCATGATCGCCGCTGCCACGAGTGAAGGCGCCTTGCTTGGACAGACATGGGACATGCATGGGACGGCGGCTCCTTACGTCGTGATGCTGCATGTCCCTGCGCTTGGATCGCGCCCCGAGGCATGGTTGCTCTCGATCGCGGGCTGCCTTGGGATGACGGGGATGAATACCGCCGGGGTGGGCATCACGATCAACAATCTGAGAAGTCAGGATGCGCGGGTCGGTTTGGTGTGGCCTGCGCTCGTGCGGCGTGTGCTCGCGGAGACCTCGGCTTCGGGAGGACGAGACGTGGTGATGGGCGCGCCGCTCGGCTCGGGGCATCACTATGCGGTGGCTGACGCGATGCACGGCTTTGGAATCGAGACCTCCGGGCAGCTCGTCGAGCTCTGGTCGGAGCTCGACATGACCCAACCGGGGAGCGCGTTTCATCATGAAAACCATTGTCTTGGCACCGAAGTCGCGAAGGTGAGCTCTGTCGCGACGATGAGCACCACGCTCGAGCGACATGCGTTTCTGGAAGCGAGCTTGCGACAAACGCCCATCACGGGTGGCGCGGATCTTTGGGCGCGGCTCGGGTCCCATGACGGCTTTCCGCGCAGCGTGTGCACACATCTTTCGACGACGGCTTCTCCTCACGCGATGCTGACTTGTGCTGGCATTCTCATGAATCTTACACAGAAACGCATTTGGGCGCGTGCGGGGTGCTTGTATGGTGAGGCACCGACCGAGCTTCAATTCGCCTCCGCCTGATCGCATCTTCCGGGCGAGATCCCTCGATGCGCGCTATGCTCGGCCGGAGTGAGCAATTTTGCTCCCCAAAGCCCGTCGAGAAACGAGGCACACACGTTGATCACGAACGCATCGTACGCACATGACCTCGCCGGAGGTGCTCTGTGAGCCGCGGCGGAAACTACTCTCCTTCGAAGCGTCAGCGCGAGACGGATAAAGCGCGCAAAAAGCAGGATAAAGCGGCTCGTCGGATGGACCGGCGCGAGCGTGGCCCGACCGAAATCCCGGTCGTCAGCGCGGCTGACGTGATCGGCGATGTGCCTTCGGTCGAGGAGGTCATGCGAGCCTTGGAGAATCGCGCTCCGCGCGCCGCGTCGAGCATCCCGGCTCGTCTCTTCGTCGGGGGTCTGAGTGATGACACCACGGAAGAAGATCTGCGCCAGGTGTTTGGCGCTCATGGTCCCGTCGCCGATGCGGTGATCGTCGTGGATCGCGAAACACGTGCTCCACGTGGGTTCGGATTCGTCACGATGGAGAACCGCAAGGATGCGCCTCGTGCGATCGAGCAACTCGACGGTTTCGAGCTCAAGGGTCGCCACATCGTGGTCAACGTCGCGACCGAGCGACAGCGGTAGGACAAGCGAAACTTCGCCGCGCGGCGGTTTCGCTGCGCGGCTTTTCGCGTTCAGCTCGCGACCGAGTATGCTCACTTCGTCGAGATGAACGAGCATCCCTTCTTCTTTACCTGGTCGACCCAACGTCACGCGGCACCCTTCGCGATCACGGGCGGTGAGGGCGCGTTTTTCGATGTTCGAAACGTAGATGGCGTGGTCGAACGTTGGCTCGATATGGGCAGCCTCAGTTATCAGGCGAGCCTTGGGCACGGTTCGAAGCGCGTGATCGAAGCCATGAAGCGTCAGTGCGATTCGCTGTTGCTGACGGTGCCGAGCGCGACCTATCCAGAGAAAGAGACGCTCGCGCGCAAGCTCCTCGAGCATGCGCCACCTGGTTTCAGCAAAGTGTTTTTTACGCTGGGCGGCGCAGAATCTGTCGAAAATGCATTAAAAATGGCTCGCTTGGTGACCCGTCGTCACAAGTCGGTGGCGCGTTATCGCAGCTATCACGGGGCGACGATGGGCGCGCTTTCTCTCTCGGGGGATCATCGAAGGCCGCCCCTCGAGCCAGGTCTCCCCGGGGTCATCCATGTGCTCGATCAGTACGAATCGCGGCTGCCCGGCGGAGCTCGATGGGTCGAAGGGGGCGCGGACGCCGACATCATCGAACGCACGCTCGAGCTCGAGGGCCCCCAGAGTGTGGCCGCGATTTTTCTCGAACCTGTGCCTGGCGCCAATGGGGTTCTCGTTCCTCCGGACGGATACTGGCCTGCGGTTCGCGCGGCGTGTGATCGGCAGGGGACACTCCTCGTCGCCGATTGTGTGCTCGATGGGTTTGGACGTCTGGGGACTTGGTATGGCTTCGAGAGCTTGGGTGCAGACCCTGATCTCATCACCGTCAGCAAAGGCCTCACGGGCGGATATGCGCCGCTGGGCGCAGTGCTCGTGCATGAGCGCGTGGCGCGTGTGTTCGACGATGAAGTCCTTTGGGCTGGGCTTACGTTTTATGGGCATCCCATCGGGGTGGCCGCCGCACTCGAATCCATTTCGATGTACGAAGACGAGCGATTGATCGAACGCGCTTCGGTGTTGGGAGAGCGCTTCGCGGAGCAGATCGCGGCGATTCAGGATCGATCACCCGCGCTCATTCCAAAAACACGTTCGAAGGGCCTCCTCGGAGCGCTCGAAATCGCAGGGGATGCCCCACGTTTTTCGCGTCTCGTGCGAGCGCTCGAGGAAGCACGAGTCTATACGCATCCCAATGCTCGGATCCGTACGTTGATTCTTGCACCGCCTCTCGTGATCTCCGAGCGAGATCTCGAAGAGGGGCTGCGCTCCATCGAGGAAGCGATCGTCGAGACGGCGTGATCTCTTCGACTTACGAAGCAGTGGCTTCACTCGCCCAACGGGCGCGCTGTAGCGTGAGATGCAAGATGCCGTCATTGCTGTCGACCACGACCATCGGTAGGTCGCGCCAGCGCTCCATGAGCTCATCCTCGAATACCCGCAGCGCGATATGCACACCTTGCGGTAAGTCGATCCACGCATGAACGATCGCGCGGTCGCTTTCGAGCTCGAGCGCAACCCCATCGACTTCTCCGTTCAGCAAAATCAGCGAGACGGGGATGCCATCGAGGGGCATGGTGGTCTGTGGAGTCGGTGCGAAAGGATCGATCCGCCCGTCCACACGGTAGCCACGACGACGGGTCGCAACCCGTCCATCGGGCGCCCGCTTGGGGACCAGCCGCCGTAGGGCGACCAACTCTCGGGGACCGAGCTGTCCAAGCTGAAGTGCGAGACCCCCATTGTGGTCATGCCACCGCACGATGGTATCCAACGTGAGTTCGCCGAAACAGGTTTCCGGGATGTGGAGCCGGACAGATTCGCCCACGGCAGGCACGAGCGTCGTCCGCACCATCACGTAACTCGGGCCACAACGCTCGATCTCGACCTCCGCCCAGGTCGCACCGGCTTGCAGTACTGCCATATGAGGCTCTGCGGGAGCTGGGGGCAGCGTGGTTCGCGTTCCCATTCGTCCTCGTCTCACTTTCTGGCGAATCCGATGGTGTGGATCCGCTTTACGACAAGCACTGCCCATCGGGTAGCACCATGACGTCCATTTGACCACCGGAACTTGGTGAGGATCACGGAATTGAGGAATTCCTCCTCCATGGTTTCAAGCTCATTCACACCGAATCGGGAACACAGTTTCCGAACCGGTTCGAAGAGGCATTCGAATCACGTTCGGCCTCGCATCGCGTGCCTGCCAAATGCCATCTGGATGTCCGCACACGACGCCCGTGCTGGGACTCAGCTCGATTTCGATTTCACTCCAACCGTGGGCAGGGCGGGCGATGAAAAATGCGAGCTCGCTGGGCCCTGCGAGCTCGGTGGCGGTGGCGGAGAGCTGCCCACCTTCGTTGATGGTGTAGAAGGGGCCGTGGCCTTCTCCCGAACGCAAGCGCGCGGTGAGGCCTGTGGCGTTTCCGGAGAACGTCAGAGTGAGCAGCCCGTTCGGTCCTTCTGGATAAGCGATGCCGGTGGATGCGAAATAGATCGTATTTCCTTCGGGCGTCTCGAGCAGAACCGAGAGCTCATGTGTGGTCTCGGCCTCTCCGTTCCACAGCCAAATCCCTGTAGAATAATCGGTGGCTTCGAAAGAAATCGCGGCCTCTGCGACAGGCGCGCAAGCGAGCTCATAATAACCGGCGGCGTTCGTTGTCGCGCAGGGGATTTCGGGGTGATCGAGGACGCAGACCCGGACGCCTTCGATGGGTCCACTCCCGCTCAGTGCTCGAACGACGCCCGCGAAAGAAGAAATGGGATCGTTGTCGCAATCGATCGGTGCAGGGGGCGGCGGCGGACCTGCATCGGTCCTCATGTCCGCATCGGTCCTCATGTCCGCATCGGTCCTCATGTCCGCATCGCTGGCAGCGTCCATGGTTCCCGAGTCGTTCATGATGCCTGCATCGAGCAGGGGGCCTGCGTCGACCTCGACATGTGCATCCAGCACATCCGGGAGACCCGCATCGTGCGACCCACCATCCAATGCCCCTGCATCGAAGTGGCCGGCGTCGTTCACAGCCCCTGCGTCCTGTGCCGAGGCATCCGGTGCAACCGAGTTTCCACTGCCACACGCCGCGGTGGCGAGCCCCAAAATAGACGCAATCAATGGAAATATTTGGGTTCTCATATCATTCATCGAGAGCTCGCTTTTCACGATGGCAGATGGAGCGTGTTCCGTTTTGGAACACGCAGATCAATTCGAACGACGAGTGAGTCGCCTGGGATGGAGAACACTTGTGATCCAAGGCGGCATGAACCGTGCTTTGCCGGGACGCGTGGATCTCCACCGCTGGCGATCACGGGAGGAACACGATGCTGCATACGATTGGCCGAGCACCGCGAAACGGCGATGTCGTCGATTTGTTCATTGAATGTCATGCCCGCATCCGCTTCTTTACCGGCTTGGCCATTGCTGCGGGGGAGCGCAGCGATGCTTCGAGCGAGGATATCATCGATGGCTGCGAACGGGTGGAGCGGTATTTCACCATCGCTTTTCCGCGTCATCTCAAGGACGAAGAAGAAAGCGTCCTGCCACGTCTTCGGGGCCGCTCTCCTGAGCTCGATTCCTCTTTGACGAAGATGGCCAGAGAGCACGATGAGCACGCAGGCGGGCTCGAGGAACTGCTGAAGTATTGCAAGGAAGTCCGCCTGAATCCGACGGATGGCGCCGCGCGTGCCGCGCTCACTCGGGTCGCGCGGTACTTGTCTGCCGAGTTCGAGCCGCACCTCAAAAACGAAGAAGACGTAATATTCCCGGCGATTCGTGCGCTCCTTCCGATCGAGGAGCAGAACGCAATCAGGTCGGAGCTGCGCGCGCGCCGCGCCGATCTCCTCACTCCTCCCATTTGAATCGTTCGAACCTCCCGAGGTTCCACACATAAGGAAAAACCATGAGCGACGTTCATCTTCATCTCCAATCCGATCAGCTTTATCCCTTCGATGCTCGCGGGATTGCGAAGCGCTTCCGGCATGCCGCGATTTTCGGAGCCTTGGATGCTCTCCATCCCGGCGAGACGATGCGGTTCTGTAATGATCACGATCCGATTCCGCTGCTTCGTCAGTTGGAAGCGCGGTACGGTGAGAGCGTTTCGATCACCTACAAGCAGCGCGAGCCGGGCGAAATCGTGATCGACTTCGCGAAGAAATAGTCCCTGCGATCAGAGAGTGACCTGCACATCACCAGGAGCCGTCGCGCCTTGGAGCACGAAAGAACCAAACGCCTGTTGGACACATGCTTCGACGGGTGTTCCGGTGTGGGGTGCTCCGAGGCCGACGCTGATTTGGCCACTCGCAGACCATCGAACATGAAGCGTGACGGTCGCTCCGTTCGTGCAGGTGCGCAGGGCTGCGAGCTGCGTCATGAGGAGTGATTGAAGCGTGCCGGCTGCGTCGATTTGCACGACATCGGGGGTGTCGGGTGTGGACGCCGCAACGTCGGCTTGCACGACGGGGGACTCGACCTCGTCTGCGACGACGATGACCGATGTCCCCGGCTCGGATTGCATCATCACGGCGGTGGGCATCGCTCCGCGTGTCCACACACAATCTGCGGCCCCACAGGCGAGCCCATACGTGAGCTCTTGTCCGCACGCGGAAACCTGACGACTCAGAGGTCCTGGTGCGTGAACCACGATCTGCCCTGTTTGGCACTGCGTTTCGTACATCGCGACATGCTCGACCGGCTGGATGCCGACCCAGCGGCAATGTCGTCGGTGCGTGCAGATCATGACGTAATCGCGAAGCTGTCCGCATCCCGACACCGAGAAAATCCCGGGCGAGACTTCTTGCGGCGCGAGCTCTCGTCCTTGGCAGCGCATGTCTCTCGAGGCCACGCGCAAGAGATTGCGATGATGTCGATGTGAGATGGTGACAGACTGCTGACCACCCGTGGACACGACCGAAACGGATTGCGCTGGTCGTGCGCGACGATGGCAGGCGGAGAGGACGAGAAGCGAGAACGCGAGCGTGACGAAGAGGATGTTGCGCGGAGTCATCATGAAGGCCCTAAGGCGAAGCTCGTGCCAGTGTGATTGAGCTTGGCTGCTTTTGAACATCCTCTGTCTGCAGGCCTTTTGACAAGCTCGACGCGCTTCGAGGCAGACCGTGCCGTATCGGTGCGTGAAATGGTCACAATGCAGACTGTCAGCTCTCGTTCACAGCCGACAGGCCATTTCGGGATCGATTCGGATGCGCCTTTCGTCTCAGATATGTTGGCATCCTAAGCAATCGGAGACCCCATCGAGACCGCGGATGAAGGCCAATTCTGCATCTGGGGCTTGAATCGTCTGAAATGAAGGGCTACAAAGCATTTCACTACGATTCACGACATGGCATCAGGGGGGTCGCGGTTCCGTTTTCATTGAACCGCGTTTGTAGTCATTGACGACGGCCCGCGACTTGTCCGATGCTCCCCGTGTTCTTTCGAGAGGAGTCATGATGAAAGTCTACGGTCATCCGATCAGCACTGCGACCCGCAAGGTCCTCTGTCTCTTTGCCGAGAAGGGCGTCAAGCCCGAGTTCTCGCTCATCGATCTCACCAAGGGTGAGCACAAAAAGTCCGACTACATGTCGCAGTTCCATCCGTTCGGGCAGGTCCCGGTGCTCGAGGACAACGGCTTTCGCCTCTATGAAGCGCGCGCGATCATGCGCTACCTCGATGAGGTCCTTCCCGGAGAGAAGCTAACTCCCTCCGATCCGAAGCAGCACGCGCTGATGGAGCAATGGATCAGCGTTGAGATGTCGGATTTTACGCCTGCTGCGATGAAGACGCTGAATGAGACCTTCTTCGCGCCGATTTTCGGGGCCACGCCGAACGCGGCGAAGGCTGAGGAAGGGCGTGTTGCGTTGGCTCCTTGCCTCGACGTGCTCAATCGTCACCTCGAAGGCAAGAGCTTCCTCGTGGGAGAGAAGTTCAGCATCGCCGATATCGGCTATCTGCCCTACATCGATTATCTCTACGCTTCGAACGAAGGCGGCGCGGTCGACAAGCGCCCTCACGTTGCGAGCTGGTGGAAGCGCTGCACGGAGCGCAAGAGCTGGCAGATCGCGACCGGCAAGGGCTGATCCGACCTGTCGAGTCGAAAGAGCGACGCTCTCGGAATCCCGGGGGCGTCGTTTTTTCTTCTCGATCCAATCGAGCACAACGCTGTGTTGCGGGGTATCTTCGAGCCGATGACAAGTCTCGTGGCTCGAGAACCAGGGCGGCATCGCGACAAAGTGAGGAAAAGCGCTTCTGAGGCGCTCGCGCCGCTCTTCGATGGCGCACGCATCGTCGTGGGTGGATTTGGTCTTTCCGGCAATGCCGAAGCTTTGATCCGAGGGGTGCTCGATCGAGGCGTTCGCGATCTGACGCTCATCAGCAACAACGCAGGCAACCTTGGCAAAGGGCTGAATGCGTGGCTGGAGGCCGGCATCGTGCGTCGCTTCATCGGTTCGTATATCGGGACCAACGAGGCGCTTCATCGCGCGATGGCGGCTGGGACGGTGGAAGTCGAGATCGTGCCGCAAGGCACGTTCGTCGAACGGATCCGCGCGGCGGGTGCAGGGATCCCTGCGTTTTATACCCCGACGGGCGTCGGAACCGTGGTGGCCGACGGCAAAGAGACGCGCGAGATCGGAGGCCGACAATACGTGCTCGAGCACGCTCTTCATGCCGACTTCGCGCTGATTCGCGCGCGTCGCGCGGACGCGTTCGGCAACGCGCGGTTCTGGCGAACAGCGCGCAACTTTTCGCCGGTCATGGCGACCGCGGCGCGTATGACGATCCTCGAATGCGATGAACTCGTCCCGCTCGGCGCGCTCGATCCCGATGATGTGCATCTGCCCGGCATCTTCGTTCATCAGGTCGTTCTCGTGCCTGAGCACGAAGATGCGTTCGAATACCGTACGGTTCGCAAGAAGGTGGGTTAGACACCATGCCGTGGAGCAAAGAAGAGATGGCAGCGCGCGCGGCGCGCGAGATCGAACCGGGCAGCATCGTGAACTTGGGGATTGGCTTGCCCACGCTCGTGGCCGATTACCTGCCCGAGGGGATGGGTGTTTGGTTTCATAGCGAGAACGGGCTGCTTGGGATGGGACCTTTTCCGTTCGAAGGAGAGGAAGATTCGCAGCTCATCAACGCGGGCAAACAAACCGTCACGGTCGTCCCTGGCGGCTCGACCTTCGATAGTGCGTTGAGCTTCTCGATGATTCGCGGAGGCCATGTCGACTTGGCGATCCTTGGCGCCATGCAAATCGCGAAGAATGGAGACCTCGCAAACTGGGCGATTCCAGGGGGAAAGATCATGGGAATTGGGGGCGCGATGGATCTCGCGAGCGGTGCGCAACGCATTCTGGTCATGACTCAACATGTGACCAAAAGCGGCGAGCCCAAGCTCGTGGGCGAATGTACGTATCCGCTCACCGCACAGCGATGTGTGAACCGAATCATCACTGAGCTCGCAGTCATCGACGTGACGGCCGATGGGTTCCGACTCGTCGCGCTCGCACCGGGCGTGTCTTTCGAGGAAGTGCGTGCCAAAACCGGCGCTCCGCTTCATCCCCCGTTGGGAAGTGTTTGACGGGCGGGCGTGCGGGAACGAGACAGATCAAGGAGAAGGTTCGATGGGTCTTTCGGTTCGAATGATGGTGATCGCCAGTGTTGGGCTTTGGGTCTTGGGGTGTGTGCGCAGTGAGGAGCCGAGCTTTCGACCTGTACGCGCTTCGAGTGAAGAAGAAACACTCCCGAATCACGAAAGCCCGCGAGCAGAAGCGGTTCCCGTTCAAGCGGAGGCAGGTGGAGAACGCCTTCTTCAACCTTCTCGACTGAATGAACGCGCGCCGGACCATTTCGTCGTCGAGTTCGACACGACGAAAGGGCCCGTGCGGATCGAAGTGACGCGCGCATGGTCGCCGAACGGCGCAGACCGCTTCTACAATCTCGTGCGTGCGGGGTACTATACGGATGTCGTGTTCTTCCGAGTCATCGAAGGGTTCATGGCGCAGGCGGGAATTCACGGAAATCCCGAGGTGAATCGCGCATGGCGCGATGCCAACATTCCCGATGATCCGCCTGTGCAGAGCAACACGCGCGGCATGGTCTCGTACGCGATGGGCGGGCCCGGAACTCGCACCACGCAGTTCTTCATCAATTTTGGAGACAACTCCCGGCTCGATTCGATGGGCTTTGCTCCTTTCGGTCGTGTGGTGGATATGAGCGTCGTCGATCGGCTCTATGGCGGGTATGGCGAGGGCGCCCCTTCGGGGCGGGGACCGATGCAGGCTCGGATCCAACAAGAAGGAAATGCCTACCTCCGCACGTCGTTTCCCGAGCTCGATGCGATTCGCAGCGCACGTATCCTCGAAGAGCCGAGTGGAGGTGCACCTTCGAGATGATGAATGCGCTGTTCGTCCTTGCGGCTTTGCTCGGGCTTTGGGTGCTCGCTTTTTCTTTTATCCGTCTCGAACGAGCGCGGCGCGATCGTCATGAGGCGCTGCAGTGGGCCGAGTTGGCCGCGCTCTTCGACGCTGTGCTCGAAGCTCGCTCCGACGGTCGAGCTTGCATTCGCGGCCAGGTGCAAGATCTGACCTGGGAGCTCGAAGCGATCGTCGGAAAGCGAACTCGATTTTTGGTGTCCTTCGACGGATCGGATCGCCTCGCACCTGCGACGCTGTGGAGGAGCTCTCACGAAGGAGAGGAGGGTGTTTCCCAGCCTTCGGATTTTCGATTTGTGTTCGCTGTGGACGAGGGTCCGATTCCAGCGGGTCGGGTGCGGTGGTTGGTAGACGCTGAAATTCAGGATTTCTTGGTCGCGATTCATCCGATTGCAGTGCGCGTGGTGGAGACAGATCGAATGCGATCGATCCTCGCGATCGAGATCATGATGGACGACACCACTTCATTCACGGTGCGCACGGCCATCGATTGGGCTGTGCGAATGGCCCATCTCGCGCGCGAAGGTGCTCCCGCGACGCCGCCGCATTGATGGGGCTGCTCAAATTGGCCACAGGTCCTCCCGTTTCGTCCAGGACGTATTACGATGCGGCCCTTATGAAGTCGGATGAGTTCAAGTTGAGGGCGGATGATGGCGTCGAGGTGCATGTCTATCGTTGGCTACCGGAAGGCGCGCCTCGCGGGGTCGTGCAGATTGTGCATGGCCTCTCGGAGCATGGCGCGCGGTATGCGCGGTTTGGCGAGCACCTGACCCGCGCTGGTTGGGCTGTGGTTGCGAGCGATCATCGCGGACACGGTCACACCGCGAAGGGCGAAGAAGCGCTGGGACATTTTGCAGACGAAGACGGATGGTCACGCGTGATCGCGGATCTTCGAATGATCGCGCGACATGCGCGCGGCGAACACGCAGGTTTGCCGTTCGTCTTGTTCGGCCATTCGATGGGGAGTTTCTTTTCACAGTCCTTGGTGCTGCGCCATCCGCAGGAGGTCGACGCGCTCATCCTTTCGGGAACGAATATCGGAGGAGGGCCGCTCGTGCAGGCAGGCAAGCAAGTTGCGAAGGCCGAGCGGCTTCGCAAAGGACGGCGGGGTCGGAGCGCGGTGCTCGTGGCGCTTTCGTTCGGAACATACAACCTTCCGTTCGAGCGACGTACGGCGCATGACTGGATCTCTCGCGATCATGCGGAGGTCGATTGCTACGCTGCCGACCCGCTGTGTGGCGTTCGTCCCACCACACAGCTTTGGATCGACCTGTTCAGCGCACTCGACGAGCTTGGGCGTGCCGATTGGAGCCGACTGCCACGTGAATTGCCCATGTATGTATTCGCAGGTGATCAGGATCCGGTCGGCGACAAGGGCAAAGGGGTTCGAAAGCTGGTGATGGCCCTTCGTGCATCGGGGTTGTCGAACGTGACCGAGCGCATCTATCCGGGCGGTCGTCACGAAATGCTGAACGAGATCAACCGCGACGAGGTCGCGGCGGAGATCCTGCGTTGGCTCGACGAAAACGTGGGTTCTCGACCTTTTCGCAATGATCGTCTCGCGTAGCGAATCGTGGATGGACCATATCGGATGACCCCCTTCGAAGGCATTTCGAGAATGCGGCTGAAGATGCAGCAGGCGAGAATCGAAGATTCGGTGTAGGCTTCGCTCCCTCATGCACGCCCTTCTTCGATTTCTCGAATACGTTCGTCGTGAGCTCGGCGCAGATGACGTTCGTGGCGAAATCGGCGGCCGAGAGCCGGGGCCCGATACGATCTTCGAGATGATGCCGGGGGGGATTCGCGTGGTCGCGATCTTCGATGCTCCGCCTGCCCATGTCGAGTCGCTGCGTACGAAGTTGCAAGCGCTCGTCGAGTCCTTTGCGAGCATTCAGGCGCGTGAGGACATCATGCCGAGCTCCGCGTCGCGTGTGGGAGCAGGGCATGAGCTCGATGATGCATTGGATGTTTTGGCCCAGCGTGCCCGCGCTCAGGGGGCGCTCGTCATCGATGATTCTTCCCCTGTAATTTGGGGGAGCTCGCTCGTTCCGCATGGCCCTGAGGATCTCGAAGAGGCGATCGCGGTGGCACGCATCGCGGATGCGTTTGAAGCGCTCGGGCTCGATGTGTTCGAGCTTTTCCGAGCGGACGCTGATGCGGTGCGCGCGCGTCTTTTGGTGCTCGGGTCAAATGACACCACAGCTCTCTTGCGTGATCTCGAGCGCTTGCGCGAGCTCGATGATCGTGTGCTCGACCGCCGCCATATCGCGGTGATGCGCGCGATCGCGGCGGTGCGCGGTGCAGAAGGGAAAGGCGCGCCCCAGATGCCGTCAGGCCTTCACGTGATGGTGCGCGAGTTCGCTAATATTTATCGGTTGGTGCTGGTGTTCGAAGCCGGGTTTTCGGAGCTGCACGCCGAGGCTGCGTTGATTCACGCGCTGCCTGCGATCGAGCGTCTGGTGACGCTCCTTCCGCCGCGCGATCCGATCTCGGGCGGCGCGAAGGTCGCGGTGCTCCGTCGTTTGCGCCGCGTTTGAGTCGGATACGGTGCCCCGTGAGATGCACGAGAGTTCACATCGTCCTTCTTGCGAGCGTGCTTTTGTCGGCGTGCGGTGCTGGGAGAAGCTTTCCCATCGAACGTACGGTGGGAGGAGCGACGCGTCGTGGAGTGTTCGTCGCGCCGCACTCGTACGAGCACTTCGTGCGCGGCGAGCTCGCGCGCGTCGCGGGTGACTTCGAGCTCGCGTTGGGACATTACGAGATGGCTCGCGCGGGAGCGGCGGATGATCCGCTCCTGCTCGCTCGCATCGCCGAGGTGAGCGACTCGATGGGAGATCGCGACCGCGCTCGACGCGCGCTCGATGAAGGTGAGCGGCTCGATCCGGACGCCGAGGTGATTTGGAGCACGCGAGGGGCGATCGCGGAGCGTCACGGAGAACTCGAGCAAGCGATCGAGAGCTATGCGCGCGCAGCAGCGCTGAGCGAGGGGCACGAAGAGTCCGTGATCGCGCTTTCGCGCGTGCTTCGCGAGAGCGGCGCAGAGGCGCGGGCCAATGCTGTGCTCGAGCGTTATCTCGCCGAACACTCGGATGGGGCGGGCGCCGCTCGCACGCTCTTGGCGCTTGCGCTGTCACGAAGTGACCTTCGGACCGCGGGGCTTGCGGCGCTCGAGCTCGTACGGCGTTCGCCGCTTCATGCGCGAGAAGTCGTTCGTGTGGCCGAGGAGCTGCTCGATGCTGGGCGCCCCATCATCGCGCACCGATTGCTCGTGATGTTGCCCGAGGGCGCTGTTTCGCGTTCGCTCTTGCTTCGTGCGGCGGTCGCGGCGGGCGCTCGCTCCGAAGCCGAGGCGCTGCTTCTGACGTATACGCCCGAGACCGTCGAAGAAATCGCGAGTGTGGCCGAGGCATGGCTGACGCTTGGAGATCCGAGACAAGCGGCGGAGATCGCCGAGCTCGCGATTGCGCGAGGAGGCGGCGCTACGGCGCGCGTCCTCTTGGCTCGCGCTTATCTTCAAGATCGAAAAATCTCCGAAGCGGCCGCGCTCTTGGCGAGCATTCCGGTGGGCTCTTCCGCTTACGAAGAGGCGACGCGTCTCATTGGGCAAGCCCTTGAAGAGAGCGGTCTTCCCGCGCTGGCGGCAGAGGCAAGCGGCGCTCGGGAGATCAACGCGTCGCGATGAGCAGCGCAGCGATCGCGATGCCAAGCGCAGCGACGAGCCCGCCGATGACGTAGACCATGGCGCCTGCTGGCTGTCCGACGTCATGACGCTCGATGGCTCGCGCGACTTCGCGATGACGGATGAGCGCCGCGAGAATGGTCATCGCCCCGAGCACCGACAACGTCACCCCGAGCCAAAGTGAGGTGGGCGCGCTGTTCGGGAGCGGTGGATGACTTGGATCGAGGCCGGCAATTTGACGAAGAAAAAGGCCGAATCGCGCGAGGACGAAGCCGAAGCCCATCATGGCGAGGGCGGTCCGCATCCACGCGAGCAGCGTGCGTTCGTTGGCCTGGTGCAAGCGAAGGGTTTCGCGTTCGGGAAGCGGCGGCAGCTTCTTTTCGGGCGTGCTTTCGTGTTCCATAGAACTCAATGCGACGGTGCTCCCGCTGCAGTTCGGTATGCTTGGAGCGGGTGGCGGGGTTCCTCTGGGTAGCGGCGAAGCAGCAGACCACCCTTGATGAGCCGCGGTATGTAGCGTTTGCGAACGGTCTCCTCAGTTCGTCCGAGGTGCACGGCGATCTGAGCGACGGTGCGCCAGTCGCCCGAACAGTAAGCGAGCAGGCGTTCGGTCTGGTCGGCAGCAGGGGCCCAACCGCGAGATCCTGTCTCGGAACTTTGCCCCATGCTTTGCCCCATGCTTTGCCCCATGGCTGGGCTCGTCTCGGTCGGTTCACCATGCTTCGGCAAGGCATAGTGCCGCGTCCGGACCGAGCCGCTGGCGACGAGCAGGCCCTTGCGGACCAGCTCCTGAAGCTTGATTGTGACATCCCTCGAGTGAGCTCGAGTCAGCCCGGCGACGCGGGCGTGTGTCACGCCGTGTTCGGCGTGTGCGGTGACGAGCGCCACCCTGCCGAGCTCGTCCTGGGTATCGAAGGCGCCGCCCAGCTCAGCACGCACGGCATCGAGCGACTCCTTCGGCAACAGGCTCACGAGGCGCAGCTTCAAGTGCAATTCGGAGTTTTTGATGTCCTCGACCAACTCCGGTGGGCGCCAGTGCTGCTCGGACCACGCGCGCAAGATCGTCGGGCCGCCGGAACCTTCGCGCTCGCCCAACTGCAGGAAGCCAAAGAGTCGCTGCACCAGCGGGTTGCGTGGTTCGCTCACACCGCCCTTCCACACCTGGTCAGGCGTGACGAGCAGGAGGCCCGGATTGATGAACTCGAAGCCTGCGGGCATCAGACCCTCCGAAAAGAAACGTCTATACAGGATCGCGCTCAACGCGATCCTGTATAGTTGTGATGCAGCGTATGCAAAGCTAGCAATGAAGTGTTGCAGCCTCTTCGTTCGCGTGGTTGAGAGTGTGTTGAACTCTCTGCCATGAAGTCCAGAAAACCCACGATTCCGGAGGAGATCGAGTTTGATGTCGGCCTCGATGAGGCCGATGATCCGATCTCGCTCAGAGCGCGCGCCGCGAAGATGCTGCGTGTTCCGCCGGAGATGCTTCCTCATGTCGCAGTTCGGAAGCGCTCGATCGATGCGCGACGAGGGCGGGTGAGCTTTCATGTCGTGCTCGGCCTGGGGTCGGAGGAGGAGGACCGGCCGCTGGCCGAGCCCGCGCCGCGTGAGGTGAAGGGAGAGCCGCGTGTCGTGATCGTGGGCGATGGGCCGTGCGGGCTCTTTGCGGCCTATCAGCTCGCACGCGATGGCATCGCGTCGGTCGTGATCGATCGCGGAAAAACCGTGCAACCGCGTCGGCACGACTTGAAGGGCTTACAGAAGGCCGGGCGGATCGATCCGGAGAGCAATTATTGTTTCGGTGAAGGCGGCGCGGGCACTTATTCTGACGGCAAGCTCTACACGCGTGCGCACAAGCGCGGGCCGGTGCGCGATGTGATCGAGATCTTGGCGGCGCATGGCGCACCACAGTCGATTCTCGTCGATGCCCGGCCGCACATTGGTTCGAACAAGTTGCCGCGCGTCGTGACGGCCATCCGCGAGCATCTCGAAGAATGCGGGGTGCGCTTCGAATTCGGCGCAAAATTAACGGAAATTCTGGTTCGAACGCAGGGCGTCCTGCGCAGGGTCTACGGCGTTCGTCTCGAAGATGGTCGTGAGCTCGCAGCGGATGCGGTGATCCTCGCGACGGGACACTCGGCGCGCGACGTGTTCGAGATGCTCGTGGCGACGGGTGTTCGGCTCGAGCCCAAACCTTTTGCGCTCGGGGTTCGGATCGAACATCCACAGCCGCTCATCGATCGCATTCAGTATGGGGATGCCTATGCACATCCGAAATTGCCGGCAGCTTCGTATCGGCTCGCCGAGACGGTGGATGAACGAGGTGTGTTTTCGTTTTGCATGTGTCCTGGTGGTTGGATCGTGCCCGCGTCGACTGAAGTGGATGGTCTCGTCGTCAATGGCATGAGCTTGTCGCGGCGGGATTCGCCCTTTGCGAACTCAGGGCTGGTGGTCTCGGTCGAAGTGGCCGACTGGGAGCACGCTGGTTTTCGTGGGCCGCTCGGTGGCATCGAGCTGCAGCGCGCGATCGAGCGCGCGGCCATGCAGGCGGGCTCGGGACATCTCTCGGCGCCGGCCACCCGCGCGACCGACTTCGTCGCGCGTCGCAGCTCGAGCACCGTGCCGCCATCGAGTTATTTGCCCGGGCTCACCGCGACGAATGTCGCCGACGTGCTCGATGTGACGGGGATTCGTTTCTCGAGGCGCATCGAAGGAGCGCTCCGCGCATTTGAAAAGCGCATGCGCGGATATCTCACCGAGGAGAGCGTGCTCGTCGGAGTCGAGTCGCGCACGAGCGCTCCGGTGCGTGTTCCAAGACATCCGGAATCGCTTGAGAGCCCTGATCTTCACGGGCTTTTCCCAGCAGGGGAGGGGGCCGGATACGCGGGCGGAATCGTCAGTGCCGCGCTCGATGGGGTGCGCGTGGCTTCTGCGATCGCCAAGAACGTACGGTAGATCGATCAAAACCCGGTTGCGACCGGCATTGGTGTGCCCTGGGGCGAAGGCGAAAGGCGAAGGAGGAAGCGAGGGGGGAAGGCGGAAGGGAAGGCGAAGGCGAAGGCGAAAGGGAGGGCGAAGGCGGAAGGGAGGGCGAAGGCGGAAGGGAGGGCGAAGGCGAAAGCGGAAGGGAGGGCGAAGGCGAAAGCGGAAGGGAGGGCGAAAGCGGAAGGGAGGGCGAAAGCGGAAGGGAGG
>CAYZTA010000037.1:0-60135 GCA_964481145.1 uncultured Sandaracinus sp. | reverse complement strand
CAATCCTTCGACAAGACCCTCGCCAAGATCGCAGCTGCAATCGACAGCCGCCGTGTGGAGGCCGCCTGATGACCTGACCACTCTTCAGTGGGGAGCGCGTACTAAGGCGCCGTCTTCTTCGCGCGCGGCCCATTCAAATCAAGAAGCTCGACAAAGCCGCGCTTGGGGTGCTCGCCGAGCAAGCGCACCGATTTGCTCGCTTCGTGCGCGGAAAGAAACTCGATCGCGACTGGGAGGGCTTCATGGCCCAGGCGCTCAAGGAAGCGAACACCCCACGCGAGCTCTTGCGCCGAGTCGTTCTGCGCGAAGAACAGCTCGCTTGGTTCGGGTGATCGTCGCGCGAGGTCTTACAGCGGGATGTCTGCGGCCTTGAAGACGCCGCTCTCGGTGATGAGCTGCTGCATGGCCGTGGTTAGCAAAATAAAGATCGCATCCTCGCCGCCGTGGAGGACATGGACTCGTTCCTGGGACCCCAACTTGGTAAGCCGTTTGTTGATCAGCGCGATCGTACGTGTCGTCGTGAGCTCCCAGGATTTCTGCCCCTCACCCTCACCCCACATCGTGATTTGATCGGGACCAATCCGAATCATGTAGCCTTGTTCGGTGTCGTAGGACTCTTCGATATCGGGGGCCACATCCCAGCCCTCCACCTTGAGCGCAGGTCGCATGTCATCGAGCAAGTCCTTCACGCCCCCTTCTGCCAGCCGCTCTGCGTCAGCGGCGAAGGCGCGCCCTGCCGCGAGATACCAGTTGTAAGCCCCCTTCTCGATCTCGCCCTTGATCTCGTCTATCTGGTCGACGGCGGCGTACTTGTAGAATCCGAGCGAGGCCACGTCGTCCGCAAGCTTCGTAGAGGGAGTCACTTCCGCTCTGGCTCTTGCTTTCGGTGCGCGCTTTGCCGCCCATCCTTCGCGAAGGAGATCATCGAGCTCTTCGAGCGTTCCTTCGAGGACCTCGCATTGCTCAGGCTCACGCTCTCCTCGCTTGAACTTTCTTTTGGGCCTCAGCGGGGTCAACTTCTTGCCCGTCCACGAGATCTTCAACGGAGTGGGAGAGCTTCCTGGGACGAGCTTGATCTCGACACGTTCGGTCGCGTCGTCCGCCCAGTCCCACACGCACAGGATCTGCTTCTCGCCGATCTGGAGAAACCAGGCGGTGTTGGCCTCATTGTCGTCGAGACGGACGGCTTTCGTTGCTTCCCCAACGAGGTGTTCAACCACACCGACAGCGATGATTGGATCCCACTTGGCGGCTGCGGTCGCTTCACGATCCTGTCGTTGCTTTCTGTGACGAAGGTAGCTCGCCCCCAATGCTACGTCGGCGCTCCCTTCGCAGCTCTCGTCGTTCGTTCGGAGTGTCTGCGCAAGCGAGGTGCCAGACGCGCAGGCTCGGACCCGAGCAAGTTCGCCTTGGCCAAACCGATCACTGAGGCGAGCTTGGCAGAGGGCTATCTCGCGTTCGTCTCACCGGTCGGCGGAAGGATTTAATCCGGCACTTCGATCCATACCAGTTGGTCCACGCCCATGCGCCGAGCACGCGCTCTCTCCCCCGCTGGATCGGACAAGCGATCCGCCGCCGTTCGGGGATCCTGGTGTGAACCCGTTCTGTCCAAACTCCGCGCGTTCACACGGATCGGTTCAAGCGTCTCGACGAATACTTCGCGAGTGGGATGGCATTCGCCGGAGTGAAGCGCCTCGACTGACCCACCACGAACGATTGCTGTGCGAAGCTCGAGGTGGTCATCGACGACCGTCCAGTCACGGCACCAGCCCACATCGTAACGACAGCGTGTCTCGTCCTCGTACGTTTGATCGACTCTGAGCCAATCCTCCGTTTGTATCGTCGTTCCGATCCAGCGCGCGCCATCGAACTCGACGTGCACAAGTCGAGCATGCTGACGTTGCGTCTGTGCTTCGGAGTCGTCGAAGTTCTGCTCCGCAATCACCTCTGCCAACGCGGCAAGTCCACCGCCCTCGTCTAAGGTGATGAATCGCTCAACCCAGGAACCGTACGGCTCGCTGCCGCAAGGGTCATCCTCGGACACCAGTGCAATGGATGTGACGCCATTCTTGTGAGCAGCGACGACGAGCTGAACGCCTCTGTCCGAGACGCAGTCTCCGGTTTCAATTCGTAGAAATCGGATATTTGCACGCGTTCCGGCTGGAAGCCACTGGGTCACATGGATGGTCGACAGGTCGCCGCGCCGAGATGCAGCCCCGCTCCGCGTTCTCACGAAGGTTCGCGCGGCACGTTCAAATCGTTCGTAAAGAGGGTCCTCTGTCGATGGTACGTCTTGGACTCGTTCAAGTGCTTCGATCAACACATCCGAGCTGCGCAAGGCACGTGCATCCTCCCAAGCCCGCCGCGCTTCGGAACGCCTGCCGAACGCTTCGAGGACGAGCCCTAGATTGTACAAGCAGGAAGCCGAACGCACGTCGGAACGAAGGCGCAATAACTCCTCCGCGCGCCGCAGATGCCCCGCTCGAAAGGCGCTGAGGCCTCCCTCGCACTCGTACGCTGGATGAATCAGCTGTGCGCGCTCGAACAGCTCGAACGCTGATTCATATTCGCGAGCGCGATGTCGAACCCGGGCCTGCATTGCGTCCCCAGCTGCTTGGGTTTCGTCAAAACGTCTCGATCGGGGAAAACGGACATCTTGCCTGGCTTGCTCGAGAAGATGGTCACAGCGAGAGGACATCAGAGACTCGCGAGTGCTCTGACCATCGGTTGCGGTTGCTAGACTCGGTTCTGGTAGAGGTGTCGCGCCGACAAGCGCGGTCAGCGGCTGTTCTGCTTCATCGGCCGACAACGCTGATTGATGTGCTCTATCTGCTGGTTGAAGCGCTGACTCAGGATGCGACCCGCACCCGAAGGACCATGTGATCAGCAGGAGGAGCACGGAACGCTTGCTCCAACGCAATGATCGGTTCTTGGGGTGAGGCGCTCGCGTGCAGTCCATAGGACTTCCCCGATTGGATGGACAGTTGGGTTACCTTGCCATCGCTTCGTTCTTTCCGCTCATCAATTTCAATTCGAATTTCGATTGGGCTGCATAGTCGAGCGCGGAGTGGCGGGTTTTCCCAACGATTCCTACCCCGACGCCGCGCGAACACGAGCAAGACGAGCGTGGCGAGGACGCTGATCACTCTTCAGTGGGGAGCTGTACTAAGCTCGAAGGTCCGTCGACCCATTGCATAATGGCAACGCCGTATTCGTGAGCGCCCAATGTTGTCGAGACTCACTGAAGAAGTTTCGAACTGTCGTCATCATCGTCTTGCTCGATTTCGTCGAGTTCGCGGCGGATTGAGTCGCGCCGAAGTTCAAGCGCGCGACGACGTCGTTTCGCCAAGAGGAGCGGGAAGACTGACCAAGCCTTCGCGCCGTCGAGAGACGGCAGGGGAAGCAAATTGGCCACGATTAAGCATAGATTTGCGATGATCAGGGTGCTCGCAAGATCTGCAACGAAGTCGTTTGAAGGATTGAACCACGCCAGGAACGCGACGGTGACGGCGAGCAGCAACGATTGTGCGAGGACACCGCCCCACGCAATGACCGCGTGATCGAGAGCCGAACCTGACGATGAATAGCGGCACTCGCCACCCATCCAATGCATGTCGATCGAGATCGTACGGAGTCCACGCGAGCGAACGAGGAGTGCGTGGCCAAGTTCGTGTACCAAGATCAGCAGAAAGAATCCGAGTGCGCCGCCCAGTGTGAAGCCGCCGAACACAGCGAGCCCGATCGTAAGGCTCCAGTGCAAGCGCACTGGGATCGCAACCGGACCGCCGCTGACGACAAGATAAGGGGGGCCAAAGGACACGCGCATCGACCAAGTATGACAGAACGCCATCAAGCTGGACAAAGCTTGATGCGGCGTGCGATTGCGCGCCCTCGAACTGGAGCTCGTGCGCAAGCAGTTGCGTCTTGTTCTCGAGAAACCCTGAACCGACCTGTTCGCCTTCGGGCGCGCGCAACGAGCGAACTCGCGGCCGCCATCCGCTGGACCGTGCAGCAACGCGCGGGACGTGGGGCTCGGTTGCTGGCCGAGATTGATCCTTGCGGCCGCGCATCAGAAGCGGCGCTTCGTTCGGCGGACCGCTCAATAGAAATCGACCTTCAGCCCGAATCCGTCGCGCTGCGCAATCACGAGCGCGCTGCCCATGTCGCCCCACATCCAACCGACTTCCTCGCTCCGTCGGAGTCGGGCTTGGCGCCACTCGATATCGAGGAACGGCCAATGAGTGAGCGGGCTTCCGTTGATCGAGCCGAATGCTGCGCGATACGTACGCGCGTCAACAGGATCGTGGGGCTGGATCGCTGGAGGAATACCGCCGATTTTCGTGCCCTCGATGATCGCGATCTGCTCCGGCAACTTGAATTGCGAGAGACGATCCGATGCGTCGGGATAATCGTGGATTCGAGCGCGTTGGCCCCAGCACGGGCGCAAGGTTGGCTCATAAGGCAGTTCATCGATCAGCTGATGATCGCGGCCCGACGGCTCGATGGAGGACCACTCGAGGTGAATATCACGGCTCTCCAGCAGCCCATTTTCGAGCGCATCAGGAGAAGCAAAGAGCAATAAAAGGTCGTTCGGTGCATCGGAAAACAGATCGCGCGACTCACAGATCCGGAGCTGCGCGACGAAGCGGTGAAGTTTGCCGTTGTGGTCGAGGGGCCAAGCGCGTCTTGCCGGCCAATACGGTAGGCCGCCGTACTTCGTGGTATCACGGCGCGGAGCTTCGCCCGTTGCCCAGACGAATACATCGGTCGCGACTGCCCGACCGAGATCGCGCGTTCTTGCTGCCTCGCGAAGAAGCTGCTCGCGCAGCGCGAGCGAGCTTGGTCCCACGATGAAATCACCTCCCGGCATGTTCATCGCGAGATACTCCTCAAGCGAGCTGCTCATCATCTCGGGATCGAAACGGACGCGACAGCGGGACTCGATTCGCGCTCTCTCTTCGCTCAATGGAACGCGATGGATCCAACTCTCGAGGTCGAACGTGAGGATGTCCGGTTCACTCATCGCCAGATTCACTCCAAAGATAAAGAACCGCGCTGCTTCCGCGGCCGTAGAACGAAGCTCGCGTGAGCGGCCAGACAATCATCCTCCGTTCCGAGTCGTACATTGATCGCTGCCATGAATGATCTCGTAAAACTGAGTGTCTTTACGTCAACTTGGAGAGAAATGCGGCGCTTCGATCACGATCGGAGTGACGCTCCCATCGCGCACATCGATCCTGACTCGCTCGAAAGATTGCCACTCCGAAGCTCGTCCCGTAGACGCGGGCACACACGCGAGCGTCGTTTCGTACGTCGTGGCGGTGCCGATGGCGCGCGTGGCGAGGCCGCCGGCCACGACGACGAACGTCTCGTTGCAGAGCACTTCGAGCTCGAGGCCCAAACCTGCGGTGTCTTCAGGGAAGACCCATTCTTTGATGCTGTCTTGACCTCGGACGAGAGCGATCGTGGCGACCCCTTCCGACGGGACGAGACGCAAGACCGAGCCACGCACCTGAAGCTCGACATCCTCTGCGAACCGGAGCTTCAAACCAGCATCCGGACACGATGCGAATTGCACCGAACGCAAATCCACTTCGACTTCAGGTCGCGCCCTCGCGAGATCGGGTGCGAGCTGCGCAAGCTGACTCGAACGAGGCCGACGCACGACTCGCTCATCGTTGCCGCAATCACGAATGCGCCTGATTTCGAGCGGCGCTTCGAGCCATACGCGTGATTGACCGTTCGTGTCGATGCCATGGAGCACGCGCGCCGTGATCCCATGACCATCTGCGATGCAGTGGCGCTCGTCCTCGGGAGGGGATGCGAAATACGTTTGACGACAAAAGATGCTGCCATCGGGAGCGAGGCCCGAGGCGGTTCGCGTGGCCTCCGGAAATGCCGCGGCCAGCGACACCGTGTGCATCACGGGAGGTGGCGGTGCGGTGGGTGTCGTCGACACCACATCGGGTTCCGGCTCGCTCGGTACTGGAGTCGCGCTTCCACAGGCGGACGCGAATGTCGCAAGGAGAAAGTAAGAGATCATCGTCCGGTCCATCGAGGCGCTCGTTTCTCCAAAAATGCCATCACACCTTCACGCGCATCGTCCGTGCCGAGAATCTTCACGAGCTCTTGACGAAGGAAGGGAAGGGCGGTCTCGAGATCCTGATCGGCTTGCGCATGGAATGCCGCCAAACCCATCCGCATCGCGCTCGGTGATTGCGCGCTGAGTTTGGTTGCAAGCGCGGAGACCTCGAGGTCCAAACGATCCTCGGGAACCGCTTTCGAGATGAGCTCGATGCGCTCCGCCTCACGAGCGCTGATGGACTCTCCGAGGAGAATCATTTCCATGAGTCGCCTGCGGCTCACGACTCTTCGCAACACCGCCATGATCATCATCGGAAAAAATCCGCGCTTGATCTCCGGCGTGCCGAGCTTCGCGCTCTCGCAGGCGATCGCGAAATCACACGATGCGATGAGTCCAAGCGCGCCTCCCATGGCGACTCCAGGGATGCGCGCGATGGTGGGCTTTCCGAGTGACGGAAAGCGGAGAAGCAACTCGGCGTAATCGCCTCGATGAGGAAGCGCATCGTCGGCGCCTCCACCGAGCATTTGCTGAAGGTCGCCGCCCGCGCTGAAAGCATGACCTGCGCCCGTCAGCACGATGACCCGCACATCGTCTGCCTCGCGGCAATCGTCGAGGGCATAACAAAGCTCGTTCACCATGTCCGTGCCGAGCGGGTTTTTTCGCTCCGGCTTGTTCAAGGTGATGGTCGCGATGGACTCCGTGAGCTCCACGCGAATCGTATGAAATGTGCGCGGCTCCATCTCATCCCCCCTCGAGCTCATCCAACCGCAAGATGTTCCGCGCCTCCTCCACGGTGGCCGGCTCGCGTCCCACATCGCGCGTCATGCGCGCCGCCACTTCGACGAGTGCGCCGTTGTTCTTCGCCATCTCGCCATTGGGAAGATAGAAATGATCTTCGAGTCCGGTGCGAATGTTTCCGCCGAGCACCAGCGCGCTCGCGAGCATGCGCCAGTGTCCATGAGAGATCGCGATCACTTCCCAGTCTCGTCCCTCTGGAATGATCTTCGTTTGGAGTTGGAGCGACTCGATGTTCGAGGGAATTCCTCCGAGGACACCCACGATGAACGAGTATTGGTGCGGCTCTCGGAGGACGCCCATGTGCTCGAGCGGTTTGGCGCCTGCGGTATGCCCCGTATCGAAGCATTCGAGCTCGGGTTTGACGCCCGCCTCGTTCATGGCCTCGAGGAGTTCGATGATCTTCGCGTACGGGTTCGGAAAGATCATGTCGAAGACGAACTGCTTTCGGCTCTCCGAATACTTCGCATAGTTCATCGTGCCCATGTTGAGCGCCGCGATCTCCGGGCGAATCGTCTTGATGCACTCCACCTGCATCGAGACGTCATCCGAAATCGTGCCCGTCGAGAAGTTCAAAAGGATCGGGCACCGTTTGCGAATCTCGTCTTTGATGGCCGCAAACACGCGCGGCTCGTACGTCGGCGAGCCATCCTCGTTGCGCGCGTGAATATGCACGACTGAAGCGCCGGCATCGTAGGCGCGCTTGGCCTCCTCGCCCATCTCGACCGGCGTGTACGGGATCGCTGGACACTGCTTGCGGTTTGCGAGCACGCCCGAGAGCGCACAGGTGATCACCACTTTGTCTTCGAATGCCATGCGTAGATCGAAAAGCCTACCACCGAACACTCCGAGTCGTGGCTCCCAGTTGCGGGTTTGGGCCTTGATGTGTCAGGCTCCAGCGATCTTGCGATGCTGGTAGCGAATCATGCTAGGGAGGCGAGCTTGAGCTCCAAGCGTATGGGCGTGGTTGGACGTGGAATGATGGTCGCTGTGGTCGCAGCGGCGATGCTGATTGCGTCCTTCGAGGTCGTTCCAGGGCGGGTTGCTGCGCAGTGCTCGGCTCCATCACCGACGTGCTCTCAGGTGAGCGCTGACGGCAAAGGAATGATCGGTTTGGGCCTCATTGGTCTCGAACTCGGCTTTATTGTCCCCGCCCTCATTCAAGAGGCTGCTGGCACGAATGAATGGTGGCCCTACCTCGTGTTTCCGGCGGTCGGTGCGGTCGGCGGTGTCGTGGGCGGCTATTTCGTGGAGCAGGCGACACAGAATTCCCCCGAAATAGACGTCGCCATCCTGGCGATTGGCATGGCCCTCGTCGTTCCGACCCTCGTCGCGACGCTCGCTCTGACGGCCTACGATCCCGGCCAAGATTCAGGGGGGCAAGTGGGCGGTGAAGAGCCGACGTTCGAAGACGAGACCACGACCGAAGCCGTTCAAGATTCCGAATTCGGTGACGAGCCTTCTGAACCTCAGCAACCGAACTCCGCCCCCGCCGAAGGCGGTGAGAGCTCGCTGCGTGTCCGCTCTCAGCGCCTGCTCGCTGGCGGGCCGGGGATTTTGCGCTTCGATGGTCAGGGCCGCCAGGTATTGCTCGGCGTTCCCATGATCTCTCGACGCTCGACGTTCACCGCGGAAGAGACCGAAGCGCTGAATCTCCCCCCCACGACGGACATCCACGTTCCACTGGTCTCGGCGACGTTTTGAACGTCAACCGGGAATGAACACTGCGCTTCGGTAGTATCGGAGCTCGTCGATCGACTCCAAGATGTCTCCGCGCGCGCGATGCGAGCCTCGCTTGGTGGGTCTTGCTCCATAAGCGGTGGGGTACCAGCGTCGCACGAGCTCTTTGATCGTCGAGACATCGACGTTGCGATAGTGCAGATGCTCGTTGAGGCGCGGCATGTACTTCGCCAGGAAGAGCCGATCCTGATGAATGCTATTGCCTGCCAGGGGCGCGCTCTTGGGGCCTACGTGGGCGCTGACGAACTCGAGCATTTGTGTTTCAGCGGCGGCTTCATCGAGGGTCGAAGCACGCACCCGATCGACGAGCCCCGAGGCGCCATGATGCTGACGATTCCAATCGTCCATGGCATCGAGCACAGAGTCTGGCTGATGAACGATCAGTTCTGGACCTTCCGCGATCACTTGGAGCTGTCCGTCGGTGATCACGATCGCGAGCTCGAGGATCCGCTCCCGTTCCACAGACAAACCGCTCATCTCCATGTCCATCCACACCAGGAAATCACTTTCCGCCATGTCACCTCTCCGTCCCGCATGCGAGCACTGCGAGACTACTCCCCGCGGCCCCAAAATTTGTGAGAATTGCGGTTCCGTTCAATGTTTCCGTCACGTCGACATGAACGATCGGCTGCGCTGGTCCGCTGATTTCGTCAGCATTCCACGAACGCACGACCTCCGTGGGATGGGCGGGCGAGAGCACCCACGCGCGAGCCTGCGCTTCGGAGGCACGTGTGACCACGAGCCCATCGGAGGTCAGCTCGACTCCGAAGAGATGGCTCTCTGTGCCAGGCAACACGCTCGTCGGTCCTGCCATGCCGGCGTCGACTCGCTGAATCGAGGCTCCAGAAGCATCGTTCACGAGCGCCCAAACGAAGCCATCATCGGATGCGATGGGCTGACCTTTGACCAATTCCCCGCTCGTTTCGACTTCGCTTACGAGCGAACCATCCACCCGCGAAAGAAACGCGAGAGCTCGCGTGCCCGTGGCCACGACGATGTGGGTCCCGTCCATCGCGAGATCGAGCGCGCCGAGTGCTTCACGCGCGATGCTCACCGTCTCCCCCCAATGGGGCGACCACACGTGTCGAGTGTCGGTGCCCTCATCCCATCCCACGAAGACATCGGCGCCTTCGGAAAATATCGAGAGTGACTGCACGTCTCGAACCGAGCGCAGGATCGGCGGGTCCATGCTCATCACGGCGCCGTCTTCCCCTCGTCGTAATTGTTGGAGCACGAGCTCTTGTGTGCCTTCGAGCGACTCCTGTTCGAGAACGACGGCGAACCATGCCCCCTCGAATGAGTCGTCTGCCTCGACCCTGACGACGGCACGTGACGTGTCCATGAGCGGCTCGATCGTGCCGAGCTCACCGCGCAGATCCACACGCCGCGAGCGGATTCCCCGGCGTGTGAAGGTGGCATCGGAGATCACGATTCCGTTCTCCCACGCCGCCATGGCCATCGAAGGATCGGATGTCGTCAAAGGGAAGCGCAGCGCGCTCGGAGACGCATCTTCATCGATGCGTTCATCGCAATCTTGGTCGATGAGATCGCAAAGTTCACGTTGACCAGGAGCGATGAGAGGATCCGAATCATTGCAGTCTTCGCCGCATGGGAAAGGTGCGACTCCATCTCCATCTTCGTCTCGAAACGGAGCAACCTCGATGCATTGTCCGGCCACGCAACGCACGAGCTCGCATCCGGTGGGCACGCAATCGGCATCGTAGAAACAACTTGCCGAAGGGTTCTCGGGCAGCGGTCGGGCGCTCTCATCGGTGCAGCCCCTGAATGGACCCGCTCCAAGCAAAAGCAAGGATGCCAGTGCAATTGCGACCTTCCCATTCACCCCCCGAGCATAGCGCGCGAATCATGGATGGGAATCATCAAGGCGGATACGGTCAGGCGACGAGCATTCGAGGCATGGGACGCGATCCATTGGCGGTTGATTTGTGGGCCGTTTAGACTGCGAGATGCTTCTGGCCCGTGTCCGACGCACCATTCGCGCACGTCGACTCGTCGAGCGCCATGATCGGGTGCTCGTTGCAGTGAGTGGCGGCCCCGATTCGACGGCCATGTTGGATGTCCTGGCGCGCTTGCGCCGTGAGCTCGACCTCGATTTGGTGGCGGCTTCGGTACATCATGGCTTGAGAGAAGAGGCCGACTCCGAAATCGCGCTCGCTGGTGAGCAGGCTTCTCGTCTCGGCATTCCGTTCCACGTCCTGCGCGTGCACGTCGAGCCTCGTGGGTCTCTGCAGGCCCGCGCGCGGAGCGCACGCTACGCGGCCCTCGCCGAGCTCGCTCATCGATGTGGCGCCGTGCGCATCGCCGTGGGCCATACGAAAGACGACCAAGCCGAGACGGTCATCGCCAGGCTTTTGCGGGGCAGCGGCCCGCGTGGGCTCGCGGGGATCGCCCCCAAACGCGCCGATGGTGTGATTCGCCCGTTGATCGATGCGACACGACAAGACGTTCACTCGTGGAATGAAGGTCATGGGCTCGTTTTTGCCAGTGATCCCAGCAACGCGAACCACCGTTTTCAGCGGGTTCGGATCCGCCACGGGCTGTTGCCCCGACTCACCGAGGAGAGCCCGGCCCTCGTCGCGCATCTGGCGAACCTCGCGGACGATGCGCGGGCACTCGTCGCTTTGTCGCGAAGGGACGGCGCGCGTCTTTTGGGACGGACGAGCATCGGCGTCACCGTGCTCGATGCTGGAAAAATGCGGAAAGCGCCGCGCGCCGCCCGCCGCGAAGCGCTTCGTTCCTGGGCGGAATCGCTCTCCAAACGCGCGATTCGTCGCGCCCACCTGGACGCCATCGAGCTCGCGCTCCAGGGAAAGGGGGAGGCGTTGCTCCCCGGTGGTTGGTGCGTCGTGCTCCTCGAGCGCGGCGGAGCGGCCGTTCTCGAGGCTCGTCAGCGAGCCAATGTGCGTGAAGAAGAATGAACGTTGGCTTCCAGAATGTTTCGAATCATTGATGCTCTCTGGACAGTGTGCCACCCTAGCAGAGCCGGTCGGAGTCAGGCATTTCCCCTCTCCGGCCCTCTCATTCCGAGAGCGTGCGCGAGGTGCATGTGAAGCAGAGCCATAAGACCCTTCTCCTTTGGCTGTCGTTGATCGTCATGATGTATGCGATCTTTCGATTGGTCACGAACGATCCCGCGCCGCAGCAGGTCGCTTACAGCGACTTCGTCACGGATGTGCGGGCTGGAAGGGTCGAGCGCGTCAAGATCGAAGCCCACGGCGCAAACTCCGAATACACGTACATTTTCGTCGATGGCGATCGGCGTGAAGAGCGCACCACGGTCGGCTCCACCGAGTCGAGTCACCGCGCCGAGGAACTCCTCGACCAACATCAGGTCAAATACACCTATGAGCCCACCGAGCAGGGCGCGCTCCTGACGACGATCTTGTGGTCGTGGCTTCCCATGCTCTTTATTCTTGGGCTTTTCTTCTTCTTCATCCGGCAAATGCAGGCGTCGGGTGGGAAGGCGATGAGTTTCGGGAAGTCCAAGGCACGCCTTCTGAATGAATCGCAAAACAAAGTCACTTTCGCCGATGTCGCAGGCATCGACGAAGCCAAGGACGATTGCGAAGAAATTATCGCCTTCTTGAAGGATCCAAAGAAGTTCCAGCGCCTTGGGGGTCGGATTCCGAAAGGTGTGCTCTTGGCGGGATCGCCGGGCACAGGGAAAACCCTCTTGGCACGGGCCATCGCGGGTGAAGCAGGGGTTCCTTTCTTCAGCATTTCTGGTTCTGACTTCGTCGAGATGTTCGTGGGGGTCGGCGCAAGCCGTGTTCGCGACCTGTTCGAGCAGGGAAAGAAGCACGCGCCCTGCATTGTCTTCATCGATGAAATCGATGCTGTGGGTCGGCATCGTGGCAGCGGCATGGGAGGCGGCCACGACGAGCGCGAGCAGACGCTCAATCAGCTTCTGGTCGAGATGGACGGATTCGAAGCGAGCGAGGGGGTCATCATCATCGCCGCGACCAACCGTCCGGACGTACTCGACCCCGCCATCTTGCGTCCAGGCCGTTTCGATCGACGGATCATCGTGCCTCGCCCCGATCTCGTAGGCCGGATGGGGATCCTTCATGTGCATACGAAGAAGGTTCCGCTCGCCGACGATGTCGATCTCGACCTCATCGCCCGTGGAACGCCTGGATTCAGCGGCGCCGATATCGAAAATCTCGTGAACGAAGCGGCGCTCTTGGCGGCTCGTCAGGACAAAGACTTCGTGAGCATGATCGACTTCGAGATGGCCAAGGACAAAGTCCTCATGGGCTCCGAACGCCGCTCGATGGTCATCTCCGAAAAGGAAAAGAAGACCACGGCGTGGCATGAAGCCGGCCATACCTTGATTGGCCTCCTCGTTCCCAATCACGACCCGATCACGAAAGTGAGCATCATTCCGCGTGGGCAAGCGCTTGGAATCACGATGTCGCTCCCGAAGGAAGACCGACTCAGCACGAGCAAAGAGTGGGTGCTCGATCGGATCGCGATGATCCTCGGAGGCCGCATCGCCGAAGAGGTGAAATTCGGTCAGATCACGACGGGCGCGTCCAATGATTTCCAGAAGGCCACCCAGCTCGGCCGCTCGATGGTGACCGAATGGGGGATGAGCGAGAAGCTGGGTCCGATGAGCTATGGGGAGCGCGAGGATGCGCTCTTCCAGATGGGTCCGAGCTTCCGCAACAAGGACTACTCGGAGCAAACGGCCCAGGAGATCGACGCCGAGGTGCGTCGCATCATCGGTGAGCAATACGAGCGCGCCAAGAAAATCATCGAAGAGCACTTGGACAAGCTCGACGCGATCGCGGAGGCGCTGCTCGAGCGCGAGACGATCGATGGCGCAGAGATCGAGGCGATCATGACAGGGCGTGAGTTGCCGCCTCGGCAACGAGTCGTGATTCCGCGATACTCGGAGAAATCGCAAAAAGCGAAGCAAGCACGCAAAACGAGCATTTTCCAACCCCGGCCCCGTGAAGTTCCGTCGGGGGGTTGATTAGATTCTGCGCCCATTCGAGGTGCGGAGAGAGCGAGAGTCGGTGACAAGGCGCGATGCGCCGCAGCATGAGCATGAGAAGGCCGCGTTCGCCACGGCGGGCGTAGGTGGCTTGCGTGCGCCCTCGCACAACGTCGAGATTTGGGGGGTGCTCAACATGACCCCCGATTCATTCAGCGATGGCGGGCGTTTCGTCTCTGCTGGGGGTGTGGTTGCAGAGGACGAAGCGGTCCGCGACGCCCAGCGAATGTGGGCCGAGGGAGCTTCTGTCATCGACATCGGAGGAGCCTCGTCGAGGCCGGCAGGAAAGACCTATGGCGAAGGGGCGGTCACGGTCCGCGAAGAAGACGAAATTCAACGCATCGTACCGGTGATCGCGGCCCTCTCGAAGCTTGGGATCCGTACGAGCGTGGATACGACGCATGCACGTGTGGCCGAGGAGGCGCTCGCGGCAGGGGCTTCCATTGTCAATGATGTGTCGATGGGGGCGAGCGACTCGCTTTTGAACGTGGTGGCCGAGAAAGGAGCCGAACTCGTGCTCATGCATTCACGAGAGGGCGGACGCGTCGACACGCGAACGACAGCCTATCGTGATGTCGTGGCCGAAGTGCTCCTCGAGCTCTCGCGCGCGGTCGAGAGAGCGGTGACCCATGGCATCTCGCCAAGTCGGATTTGGATCGATCCTGGAATCGGTTTCGCCAAGACCTCCGTCCAATCCGCGATGTTGCTTTCGTCGATCGATCGTTTCGTAGCGAGCCCACATCGCGTCTTGGTGGGAGCTTCGCGTAAATCATTTTTGGCGGAGCTCGCGCCGGAACCGAACGGTTCGCTCCCCCCTTCCACGGCGCGGCTCGGAGGATCGATCGCGGCCGTGACCATCGCAGCGCTGGCAGGCGCTCATGCGGTTCGCGTGCATGATGTGGCGGCTTCGCGCCAAGCCGCGCTTGTGAGTGCTGTAACTCGCGAAAAGAAGGCACAGGCCCATGCCTGATCTCGGCGATCTTCTGACTGGCATCGTGAATTGGGGGCCGCTCCGTGCGGTCGTGGATGTCGCCGACGTTCTGATCGTCGCCTATGTGTTCTATCGGCTGACGCTGCTCGTGAAGGGCACGCGCGCGATGCAGATGGCGATCGGCTTGGGCCTCGTCTTTCTCGTCTATCACTTGGCTCGTCGCCTCGGTCTCGTGACGCTGTACACGATTCTCGACGCCTTGCTTACATACATTGTGTTGCTGATCGTCGTGATCTTCCAGAACGACATCAGGCGATTGCTCGCGCGAGTGGGTCAGCGGCCGTGGTTTCGTGGGGCACGCAATGTTCGTGAGGTCCAAGCGATCGAAGAGGTCGTCAAAGCGGCGGTCCACATGGCGCAGCGGCACATCGGCGCGATCATCGTTTTCGAACGCGACGCAGCGCTGGATGAGTTCGTCGAACACGGCACATCGATCGATGGGCAAGTGAACAAGGAGCTCCTTTATTCTCTTTTCGTTCCGAGCGCCGACAACCCGCTTCACGACGGCGCTGTCATCGTTCGAGAAGGCAGAATCTGGCAAGCGGGCGGGCATTTGCCGCTTTCATCGAGCGCCAAAATCGACCGTTCGCTCGGAACGAGGCATCGGGCGGCGATCGGCATATCGGAAGAAACCGATGCGGTCGTCGTGGTTTGCTCCGAAGAGCGCGGAAGCATCTCCCTCTGTTTCAATGGCAACATGGCTCGTGGTTTGGATGCGGGCTCGCTCCGGCAGGCGCTGTTGGGGCTTTTCTCGACGCCTGTTCGAAAGAAGCCGCGTGAAGGCAACACCACGATGCGGTCGCGCACGATTTCACAGATGGAGCGTCCTTCGGTGCCGCCGCCGAGCGCGGGGAGCAGCACCATCACGACGGCTCGCAAAGAGGAGTCGACGCGGTGACGACCACGGGCCGTGTCAAAGAGGGGATCTCGCTTCGAAGCCTGATCTTCGACAACCTCTTATTGAAGGTGCTGTCGATCGTGGCTTCGCTCGCACTCTTCTCGATCGTTCGAGGGGCGGAAGACGCACAGCGTTCGGTCTTCGTCGATGTGGTGGCGGTGCTTCCTCATTCGACGAGCAATCGAATCTTGCTGTCCGATATCCCTGACCGAGTGCGTGTGACCTTGCGTGGAAGCCGGGCGCTTTTGAACTCGATACGGCGAGATGACATCCCGCCGATCCAAGTCGTGCTCGATGACCCTCAAGCACGAATTTATTATCTCGATCCCGAGCGCATCGAGATCCCTGCGGGGGTCGAGATCACGCAGATCGCGCCGACGACGATTCCTTTGCAGTGGGCCGATCGAAGCCAACGTACTTTGCCCGTGCGTCCCACGATCGAAGGTCGTCCAGGAGACGGGCTGATGCTGGTGGACGAGCTTCAAGTTCGACCCCAGGCGGTGGCTGTGAGCGGCCCTGCGCCGGAGATTTCACCGCTCGATCACGTCACGACGGATCCGGTCATGATCACCGGATTGCCCGCAGGGCGACACGAGCGCCGTGTTCCCTTGATGCGTCTCCCACCCCATGCCGAATACGATGGGGACGGGATGGCAAACGTCGTCTTCGAGATTGCTCCGCAGATCGCGGAGCGATCACTTCCGAGGCTGGACGTGGCGGTCGTTGGAGGGGTCGTGCGTGAGCTGCGCCCCTCGCGGGTTCGAGTGCGTCTGCGCGGCACGCCGGCGACGCGCGATGCCATGGATGCGATGCAAGTCGTTCCTTATGTGGACGTGTCCGAGCTCGATTCGGATCGAGGCACACAAAGCATTCCCGTGCAAATCCGCGGAATTCCCGACGGCGCAGAGTTGGTCGATATCGAACCTGCTGATGTGCTTGCTACCCCAGCGAGGAGCTGACAGGGACTCATGCTATTCTGCTCGCCATGGAACATAAGCCTATTCCAGTTCGGCGAAGCACATGCTTGGTGATGGTCCTCTGTGCGGGGCTCATTGCGTGTAGTGAAACTTCGTCTGCGCCTGACTCGAGCCGGACACCGAGAGACGGAGCCGCCGGAGATTCAGGCGCACGTTTGGACTCGGGTTCGCTTTCGGACTCGGGTTCGCTTTCGGACTCGAGTTCACCTTTGGATGCGAATCCACGAGACGACGCATGGGTCGAACAGGATGCGGGAGGGGTGCGCCCTGAAGGAACGGTCCGCTTCTTGACCTACAATGTTGCGGGGCTTCCTGGGATTGTCTCAGACAGGGATCCACAGGCCAGCATGCCTTTGATAAGTCCGCTCCTCAATGGCTTCGACATCGTCGTCGTGCAGGAAGATTTCGCCTACCATGCAGAGCTGACCTCAGCGATCACGTACGAGCATCGTTACGATCCTTCATCGAGATCGGGGACGCGACTCTATGGAGATGGACTCGCCGGATTTTCGCGAGTTCCATTGGTGCACGTCGATCATCAGAGATGGGATGAATGCAACGGCAGGTTCGACGCCGGGAATGACTGCCTCGCAGGCAAGGGGTTTGCTCTTTCTCGGCATGAGTTGGCACCCGGCATCGAGTTGGATGTCTACAACGTGCATATGGATGCAGGTGGTGACCGGGATGATCAGTCCGCTCGTGCCGAGCAAGTGGCGCAGCTCATCGAGTATGCGCGCACGGCCTCGGCAGGGCGAGCGGTGATCGTCGCAGGCGACACCAATCTCAAGGCGCGCGAGGGCGACGAGCCCATTCTTCTCAATCTACTGGCGGGACTGGAGCTTCTCGATTCGTGCCGTCAGCTTGGTTGCGAGCAACCCGCGCTCCACGATCGCGTGATGTATCGGAGCTCAGCCAGCCTCGAGCTCACACCGATGCTCTGGCACATCGACTCACGCTTCGTCAATGCAGCTGGGGAACCTCTCTCGGATCACGAAGCGATCGTCGTCGATTTCGAATGGAGAGGAATGCCATGACGCTCGAGTAGAAGTCGCCGAAACGAAAAGAGGGGTGAGTCTATAGACTCACCCCTCTTTTTCCATGTGTTTAGAAACTATTCCTCGGGATCGACCCCAGGATCACCAGTGCTTGCATCGGGATCACTCGTTCCAGTGCCTGCATCGGGATCACCCGTTCCGGTGCTTGCGTCGGGATCAGTGCCTGCATCGGGATCACTCGTTCCAGTGCCTGCATCACCAACGGAACCGTCCGCAATGACACCACCGTCGATCATCGGGACCTCTTCCGGAACGCAGGAACCTTCGCGATCACACTCCATCCCTGTCGGGCAGGGATGGGTCGCGTCGCAGTCGATGTAACAAACTCCGTACTCAGCAGTTACGGGGAAGCAACGGAAACCCGTCGGACAATCACCCGTCGAAACATAGGTCGATGCTGGCGGACATGCGACGATGCAGAGGCCTTCAGTGGCAGAAGAATCGCCAGCACAGAATGTCAACTCCTCTGTACACGAACCTTGGGGATTTTCCTCGTCACCACGAGTGCAAACGCCCCCGATCGCATTGGGCGCCGGATCGCTCGTAAGGAAACCTCCGTTGCATCCCACCGTTGAAGCTGCGTTGGTTTGCTGAGCCGCACATTCGTCTGTTGGACCCGCGTCGGCTCGCATAGACCCCGCGTCCGTTCGAACGGTGATGCCAGCATCGGTGTCCGAACCGCTGTCTGTCACTATCGCCGTCTCATCACCGCATGCACAGAGCGCGAGTGCACACACCAATACAGCCATCATCGAACGAAGCATGGAACCTCCATTGAAGTCGAGCTGCGACGATAGCGCTCTCGAACCTCAACGCAAGCGACGCGGACGGTCCGCGCCGCTTGCCCTCGGTTCACTCTTCGTCCACTGCCGCCATCACGCAGGAGCCTTCCACATCACATTCCATCCCCGTCGGGCAAGGATGGGTCGCGTCACAATCACGGAAACAGATGGCGTACTCGAAATTCAAGCTGAAGCAGCGAAAGCCTGTGGGACATCCACTCGTCGAGACGTAAGTCGAAGCTGGCGTGCACGCGGTGAAGCAGACGCCTTCGGCTTCAAGAAGATCACCAGCACAGAAAGACTCTTCGCTTGCGCATGAGCCTTGAAGATCTTCTTCGTCTTCGCTCTGAATACAGGTTCCACCCGTTGTGTTCGGCGCCGGTTCGCTCGCCAAGAAGCCTCCGTTGCATCCGACTGTAGAAATCGCATTGTCATCCGTGGCACAGGGATCGGTGATGCTCGCATCAACAACCCTGCCCGCATCGAAGGTGATGTCGGCATCGCCGTTTGCCGAGCCCGCATCGAAGGTGATGTCGGCATCGCCGTCTGGCGTGCCCGCATCGAAGGTGATGTCGGCGTCGCCGTCTGGCGTGCCCGCATCGAAGGTGATGTCGGCGTCGTCGGCCACACCCGCGTCAGTATCGACACTCTCGCCCGCATCGACCGGAGCCCCAGCGTCGATGGCAATCGACCCTGCGTCTGTGGGCGAGCCGCTATCGGAGCGCATGGTGCCGCCGTCGGCGGTCGTGGACATCATTTCTGGATCGCCGCACGCACACATCATGATTGCACAGCAAATAACGATAACTTTTGAATCAAGCATGGGGGACGATAGCGCCGTCCCAAGCGGGCGCAAACCAATGCTCAGCTCAGCTCAGCTTGCGCTTCGCTGAGGATCGATTCTGCGAGGTGATGAATCCGCGCCTCATCTTCGCCTTCGATCATGACGCGGAGCTTGGGCTCGGTGCCGCTCCAACGCACGACGACACGGCCTCTCTTGCCGAGTTCCTCTTCGGCGCTCCGGATTGCCCGCGTGGTGGCTGGCATTTCTTCGAGGGGCCTGCGTGTTTTGAGTGTGCCATTCAGAAGAATTTGAGGCACACGCGTCATCGCAGCTCCTGCGAGCTCGGCAAGAGGGCGTTGTTCTCGCAACGTGATCGCGAGCAGTTGAAGCGCTGCGATGAGTCCATCTCCAGTCGAGGCATGGTCGATGAAGACCATGTGCCCCGATTGTTCACCACCGAAATTGTAGTCGTGCTTGCGCATGGCTTCGACGACGTAGCGATCGCCCACCGCGGTTCGGACCATCATTCCCCCCGCTGCTTCGATCGCGCGCTCGAGGCCGAGGTTCGACATGACAGTGGCCACGAGTGTGTTCTTGCGCAACTGTCCATCACGGAGCATGCGCGTCGCGCAGAGCGCCATGATGACATCACCATCGATTTGCTTGCCGGACGCGTCGACGACGATCAGTCGATCGGCGTCGCCATCGAGCGCGATGCCGACATCGGCGCCATGTTTGTGTACTTCCGCGGCCACGCATTCGGGATGGAGGGCTCCACAGCCATCATTGATGTTCTGGCCGTCGGGGTCGACGCCGATCGCGATGACGGTGGCGCCGAGCTCGGCGAACACAGCCGGGGCCACGCGATAGGCTGCTCCATGCGCGGCATCGACGACGACCTTCAGCCCCTCGAGTGAGAGGTCGCGTGGAAACGTCTGCTTGACGAAGGCGACATAACGCCCGCGCGCATCGTCGAGGCGCTCGGCGCGCCCCACGTCTTTGCCGGTTGGACGGGCCTTGTCGAGCTCGCCATCTTCGATGAGGCGCTCGAGCTCGAGCTCTGCGGCATCGGGAAGCTTGAACCCATCGGCTGCGAAGATCTTGATGCCGTTATCCGCATATGCGTTGTGTGATGCGCTGATCACGACGCCTGCATCCGCACGCATGCTCGTCGTCAGATGTGCAACTGCGGGGGTGGGCAATGGACCACCGAGCATCACGCGACCGCCCCACGTGCAAACACCTGACGCGATCGCCGTTTCGAGCAAATAGCCCGACACACGCGTGTCTTTTCCGATGATGACGCGCGGTGCATGGTGGATGCGTTGACGCAGCTGATAGGTGATCCCCGCGCCGATTTTGAATGCGATCTCCGGCGTCATCGAGCCTTCGTTCGCCATCCCCCGGATTCCATCGGTCCCAAAAAGCTTTCGACCCATGTTGCGCTCTCTTCTCTCACACCTTCGGATCGCTCACGCGCCGAGGACGTCTTTTGATCGTGATCGCCAACAATATCGCGAGCACGAGGTTGGTTCCGAGCAGTGCTCCAAGCGCCAATTTCAACCCCGGCGCCGAGCTTCGTGCAACGGCAATCGGTCCGATGCTGACCAAACGTGCGGGATTCATGGGGAGCTCTCCGGATGGGACCCCGACGATCGCGACCGCGCTCGTCTCCATTCCGGAGACGGCCCCTGCCACGAGACGCTTGATCGCCTCTTCGTCGTACGGCGGTGTCTGCCCGCGATGGCGGATGAGGACCGACGCCCGCGGTTCTATTTGCGGTTGGTCGAGCAGGCGAGCCTCGGTGTCGGCGAGCGCGATGTGCACGCGCGCCGTCAGCACACCATCGATCGATTGAATCGACCGAGCGAGCTCGCCCGCGAGCGCGGCCCTGAGGCGGGCGCTCTCCTCCGTGTGGGTGGGCACGAGGCTCGCTTCATCGAACATCTCGGAGAGACCTCTCGTTGCATGCCGCGGCAAGTGCTCTGCGTCGAGGATCGTGAGCGCAGCGGCCATATCATCGGAAGCCACCGTCACCGAAAACGTGTTCGTGCTGCCTGGGGCTCGATCCGTCTCTTTCTGGGCGTGAATGCCATGACGATCGAGGGCCACCACGATCTCGTTGGCCTGCGCTTCTGGAAGCCCGCTTTCGAGCGTTGACTGACAGCCGCTCGCGAATGCTCCAAACAGGGCACACGAAAGAGCGACGTGACCCAAGGCGCACGCGCGAGCTTTGAACGAGGCGAACCAGGAGGTGCTCATTGTGATGCGTCGAACGTATACGACGCGCCCATCCGCGGTGCACCAAAAGTCGGAAAACGTACCGCAGCGATGCGCTGTTGGACGCATTGCTGGAACTCTGGGCTGCCTGCGCGCACGCTCGAGCCGAGCACTTGGCCACTGCCTGCGATCGCCAAGTCGACACGCACCCGTCCGAGCGTTCGACCGCGGCGAAGCTCTTCGCTGACGCATGAGAAGAGTGTGTTGATGCGGCTGTTCATTGCGCCGACGACCTGCGCTGGACTCAAGCGCCCCTCACCCCCCGAGCGTGTCGCATCGCCGATCTCGACGACCTGATTCATCGCGTCTTCGTACGATGTGGAGCCTCCGCCGCCCGCGCGCCGCGCCCCCGAACGACGTCCGCCAGAACCGCGAGGAGGATCTGGAAGAATGCCCGCGCTCCCTTCGATTTGTACGTCGCCTCGCTCATAGAGGTCGGCGAGATCCGCGTCTGCGATGGTCCGTGTTTGCTCACTCTCTCGCGTCAGGAAATACACTCCGACGAGCAATAGAATCGAGATGACGACCCCGCTCGCGACCATGAATTTCGCAGCGTTGGAGGCCTTTTCGACTTTGACTGCACTGGCGATGGCGTGCTTTTCGTCGAGAGCCGCCTTTTTGATCCGATATTGCTCGATGAATTCGATGAATTCCGGGTATTCGCAGACCTGCTTGCGTTCTCCGGTGTCCATGTTCAGAAGGCTGTGCTCGCCGAGCACTTCGCCATTGGCGATCATGTTGATGAGCTCACGACCGGCGAAGGGGCCGTGATCGAGCCTGTCCTTTTCGACCATCCATCGGGCGGCATCGTTCTCGGTGATTTGATGAACGAGCTTGCCCAAATCGACTTCGGAAGGTCGAATGACCACATCGGGCTGGGGATGGGGAATGCTTGCGCGAAACTCTTCGTGAATCGAAATGCGCGCTCCGATGTGAGGCGCTGCGGCTCCACCATTCGGGGCGAGTTTGGGAGTCGGGGCAGCAGGTTTCTTCGCTGAGATGGCCGGTGGCGCCGTGGGAGGCGCAGGGGCACGTAGGTTGGCGGGCATCGCTGCAGATGCCGTTTTGGAGGGCGGTGGAAGCTCGGAGACGGCCATGTCGACGTCGATGTCGACATCGATTCCGAGCTTGCCTGGCTCGGATGCCTCTTCCCCGCCGCAATGGGGCGCCAACGCCGCACGAACCTCCTCAGGGCTCGCGAATCGAGCTGCGGGATCGGCGGCCAGACATCGAAGCAGAATGGCATCGATCTCGGAACCGGCTTCGGGGTGAGCCGCCGAAGGGGCAACGAACTCTTCACCGGCGCTTCGTCCCGTCAGCATCGTGTAGAGGAGGCCACCGAGACCAAAGACATCGGTACGGAGATCGGGGGCTCTGCCACCGCGAACTTCGGGCGCAAGGAACGGCTGCTCGGTCGCGCCGAGCGCCGTGGCGCCAGCGTTCTGCAAAATCGCTCGTGCGACCCCGAATTCCGCGACTTGGACACGACCTGCCTTCGAGAGCCAAACGACGGCCGGTCTCAATGCGCCGTGGCAGAGGCCTGCTTCGTGCGCTGCCGCGAGCGCTTTGGCCACATGGGCGATCACGTTGTAGGCGCCGCGGAGTGAGAGCTTTTCGCCATCGGCGTTCTTGCGGGCCACCACGATCGCAAGCGGTTGCCCTTCGACCCATTCACACGCAACGAACCGCGCGCCGTTTGGCTCGACCCCCATGCCGAATGTCGCGACGACATTCCGATGGGTGAGCGCGGCGGCACCTTTGATCTCGGTTCGGAGGGTCTCGATGGCTTCTGGCTGCGTCAAAAGTCGGGCATCGAGCACACGAAGAGCGATGGGACGCCCTGTCTTTTGATCGCGGGCGGCGACGATCGTTCCGATTGCGTCATCGCCCACATGGCGCTCGACTTCGAATCGGCCGCTGACGACCATTCCTGGCTTGAGCCCTGAACTTCGAGGAGTGATACGGGCGGCCGTGGTCGTGGACATAGGAGGACTCCAAGCTACCGGAGCCACGCCTCTGGGTTCAATAGTCCTCTTGGAGTGATAGAAAATCTCAGGCAGGAATGCCCAGTCAGCCGCACACCCGATCACGTCCCGTGCGCTTCGCGTCGTAGAGTGCCGCGTCGGCTCGGCTGATCGCATCGTGGATGTTTTCGTTCTCGCGGCGTTCGGAGATGCCGGCCGACGTCGTCACCGTACCCCCGAACGGCATGGCGCGATCCGAGACGGCGGATCGCACGCGCTCGGCGAGGATGCGTGCCCCCTGGATCGCGGTGTCGGGTAGGGCGACGAGGATCTCTTCGCCTCCCCACCGGACCACGATATCGCTCGCGCGCAGAATTCCTCGGATGCGCTGTCCGGTTTCTCGCAGGACTTCGTCTCCTGCGCCATGGCCATGTTCGTCGTTGACATCTTTGAATCGATCGAGGTCGAAAAGGGCGAACGAGATGGTGCGTGCGTGGACGGCGGTGCGCGCAATGGCTTCTTCGCCCGCTCCGCGCGTCAGAGCCCCCGTCAGATGATCCGTTCTCGCTGCATCGAGCGCTGCGCGGCGCGCGCTCGCGTCGCGTAGGATGCCTGTATAATAGCGGCGGCCCGCGGCATGCCAGGACGAGACCGAAAGCTCGATCGGGATCTCACGTCCATCTCGGCAACGCGCTTCAATCTCGACCGTTCGTCCGATGATGGCTGAGCCACTCGCGGAACCGCCGCGCGCGACCGCGGCGGTGTGCGCTGCGGCGTATCGTTCCGGAATGATTCGGGTGAGCGAGTGACCGAGCATTTCGTCGAGGGTAAAGCCGAAGATGCGGCTCGCCGATTGATTCCAGAAGACGACTTTGCCTTGATCGTCCATCGAAATGATGGCGTCCGATGCGTGCTCGGCGAGCATCCGGAAGCGTTGATCGAACTCCGTTCGTTCTCGTTCGGCGGTGGCGCGCGCCATGGCGATCGACAAAAACGACACCATTTCGGCCAACGTGGCGACATGTTCGGCGGCGAACGCATGGACTTCGCTGGAGGTCACCTTCAAGACACCGATGTTGGTGCCCTCGTGTGCGAGCGGCGCGGCGATCATCGAACGAATTCCGAGGCTTCGGCACGCTTCGCGATCGACGCGAGGATCGGTCTCGGTGTCATTGCAAACGAGAATCTGACCTGCCCGTATCGCATGCCCAGAGAGGCTGGAGTCGATATGCAGCCGAACTCCCGCGGAGGCGGCGTTCGCCGTCATGGGGCGAAACACCATCGACTCGCCTTCCATCAGCTCGATGGCGACCGCAGTGGCACCTGTCAGCTCTTGGGATCGCTTGGCGATCGTGTGCATCACCGCGTCGAGGTTGGCAAGACCCATGAGCTCGCGCTGCACGGCGAGCACACGACGGAGTCGATCCAGCTCATTGATGCGATCCACTGGTCCTGGAGAAGACTACCGCGCCTCGTCTCGAGGAGGCCACGGTGAAGTGTCGGTTTCCACTCTCCCTCACGACGAGGGGGTGGCTTCGTTCGTCCGCTGCTCCGCGCGAGCGATCTCCACGACAAGCTCTTTTTCGTGAGCACTTCGACCGGAGAAGGCAGCCAGCACGGCGTCGGTGCGTCCTTTGGGGACACCGATGAAGGTGTGACGATCGCGGATTCGGATCCGCCCGAGCTCGTCTTTGGTCAGACCTGCCCATGTCTCGAAAAGGCGAAGGATATCACCAACTCGGACGCTATCGCGACGTCCCAGATTGAGGAAGAGCGTGGTCATCTCGGGATCGCCTTCCGCCGCGATTTCTCCGGTCGGAACCGTTTCATCGAATCGCTCCGGGGGCCCTTCGGAGGGGGCCGGCACAGCCACCATTTGAGCAAGGGTGACCTCTGTCTCGAGCTCTGCGCTGGGAGGAGATTCGGTGCGAGATGGTGCTGAACGCTCACGACGTCGACGCCGGCGAGGCTCCTCGGACTCATGGGCGCTCGCTTTCGCCTTTTCCTTTTCGCCTTCTGCCGTCGCTGTGTTTCGGTCGAGTTCGATCGGCACCTGCCGCGGTGCGCGGGCGCGTCTGGCCGCAGCGGCTTGCTCTTCGACATCGTCACTGATTCCGCGCGATCCGAAGAACGCTTTGAGCAGGCCCGCGACGATTTGCTCGGCGTCGTCGTGCACCAAGAGACGTCGTGCAATCGCGCGATCATCTGGACCAGGCTCGGCACTGAAGGCCTCGGAGAGAAGCTCGACGCGATCGAGCTCTTTGCGCGTTTGCATCTCACCCGCGCTCGGGAGCGAACGTTCGACGGGAAAGATCTTGTAAGCGAGGCGCACATAGTAGAGCGCGCCCAAATCCTGCGGGGTGATGAGAGAGATCGCGGTGCCCGTTCGCCCCGCGCGCCCCGTGCGGCCCGTGCGATGAACGTATGCCTCGATATGATCAGGGAAATCGTAGTTGACGACGTGGGTGAGATGCGAAATGTCGATGCCCCGCGCGGCGACATCGGTGGCGACGAGATAGCGCAGTTCTCCCTTGCGGGTGCGCAAGAGCACTTTCTCGCGATCGCCCTGCGGAAGATCGCCGTTCAACCAATCGGCTTGAAAGCCCGCGTGCTGGAGCTCGGCCGCAACTTGCTCGGTGACAGCCTTCGTGTTGCAGAAGATGATCGCGCTCTCCGGGTCCTCGCTCTCTAGAATGCGAATGAGGTCGTGCGTCTTCTTGGCGCCCGAGACCATGTAGACGAAGTGTGAGATCGTCAGCGCACCCACGGCATCGGTGGAGAGCGTGATCGTGATCGGATCGCGGGTGATTCGCTGGGAAAGTCGCTGGACGCTGTCGTCGAGCGTCGCGGAGAAGAGCATCGTCTGGCGTGTGGCCGAGAGATGTTCGACGATGGCGTTCAGCTCCCGTGCAAACCCCATCGAGAGCATCTCGTCTGCTTCGTCGAGCACGAGAATACGGATGTCTTCGCCGCGAAGCGTGCCGCGGCTCAGATGGTCGAGGACCCGTCCGGGGGTGCCTGAGATGATCTGCGCACCCGATTCGATCTCGCGAACCTGCCGCTCCATGGGAGCGCCACCGTACACCGCGACGACGCGGATGTTTTTGTGCTTGCCGAGCCGTTCGATCTCGCGTGCGCTCTGCAGCGCGAGCTCTCGCGTGGGCGCGAGAATGAGTGCTTGTTGGCCGGCATCGAGTCGGATTCTTCGGTCGACCAGAGGCAAACCGAAGGCCGCCGTTTTTCCGGTGCCCGTGCGCGCTTGCACGATCAGATCGACGCCGCTCGTCGCGGGTTCGTACACCGCGACCTGCACGGGTGTGGGTTCCGTGAAGCCCAGCTCGTCGACCGCTCGCCTCACCTCGGGTGAGAGCGGTAAGGCATCGAAGGTGGGGGCAGGAGGTGATTGAGGCGGAGGTTGGGAGATGGGATCAGAATTCATAGTGCGAAAGCTTCTTTATTCGCCGGCATCGATCGCTCGCAGTGTGGCGGCCGAGAGCGGGGCCAGTTCCGTATCGAAACGGAGCAGATCTTCTTCGAGGCGATATCGCAGGCGGGAAAGGAGAGTATAGGAGTGAAGGTGGCCACAAGAGGATTCGAGAGCACGATAGCGCTCGTCCCACGGTCGGAGGAAGGGGGCGAGTGGATTCGAAGTCGGATCGTGACGGGTTTCGGTCAAGCGAAGCAGATCGCCATGAAGCTCGCGGAACGCGGCACCACAGCCATTCGGAGGTGTTTCAGCGGGCACACGATAGGCTTCCGCCGGCCAAAACACCTGAGGAACGACGGAAATAAAACCCGCAGCCGTCGCGTAGGCAACTACGATCCAGTAAAGCGCAGTTGCGAAGTGACGGCCCAACTTCGCAGCATCTCGGGCGGGGACAGGCTTGGCCAATGGACGATCGCGCAATGCGCGCGGCGGATGTGTAGCAGGTCAATGCCCGAGGGCGTACCCGAACTGGGTTGATCAGAAAATAAAGCGACGTGCAAAAATGTCACCAGAGTTGTCTGGACCCTCGTAGGCGATCCACCAAACACGCTCGGGACCCTGACCGATGACTGCTGCGGCGGGGCGGGAACCCACGGGTGCGACCTCGAATTCTCCCAATGTGGGGGGCCGCTCTCGGTTGAGGAGTGGCTCGCCTTCGTCCGAGAACACGCGTGCACGAATGGAGTGGGTGCTCTCGAATGCCACGATGAAGCGATCGTCGCTGGCCGCCACGGTCGCGTGGCTTTGATCTCCATTCGTGACTTCATTGACTTGGAACGCCATTCCTCGAGGCTCGCCCTCGGTGTCGAATGCGCGGGCGCGAACGCCTGTTCCCATCCGATCCGAAGGGGCCCCTGTCTCGGTCCACGCGACGAGGAAACGGCCATCCGAGAGCGTGGCAACGCTCGGATGGCTGCGCGGATTGCTCCCGTCATCGACCGCCCGTGCGCTCGCATCGATCGCGGCTCCATCGATGCCAAACCGCTGATAATGAACGCCCGTTCGAGTCTCGAAGACGACCACGAAACCGTTGGGAAGGGCTGCGATGGATGGGTTTTGGCCGCTGGTTTGGCTCGAGCCGACGATGAAGGGCTCGGCCGAAGAAAGAGAGCCGTCGGCCTGAAAGAGGTTCGCCATGAGCCCGGTGCTCGAAGCGCTGTCTTCGAAGACGACCCCAAGCTGCCCCGAAGAATGGAACGCGATCGTGGGGCGAGCGTGGGACCCAGCGGCGGTCGAATAGGGGGTTCGATACATCCCAGAGCGCATGAGGGTGTCTGAGAAGAATCCGACTCGGATGTGCGGTGAGCCCATGCCGAAGTCGACGAAAGCGATCGCGACGCGGCCGTCGGGTGCGACGGCCGGAGCTCCGCTCGTCTGCACTCCGGGCAGCCCTTCGGGGCGACTGAGTTCGTCGAGCGTGAAGTCGTTCACCAGAGGACCCAGGCCTCGGAGACCACGACCGTCTGGATCGAAAAGGCGGACTCCAACACTCGATGCATCCGAGTCCCAAACGGCGATGACACGCCTTCCGCTCGTGGCCGCGACGCGTACGCGATTTTGAATGAGGGCCGTGGTGGTATTGAGATTCTCTCGCACCGTGCGGCATTCAGAGTCGCACTCGGCGAGGGATGTCTCGCATTGCTCGTCTGAGCTGAGGACACCATTTCCGCAGATGCCCATGCCCACCACGGGGACGAGCGTGAGGGTGACACCCACGGTGGAGCCTTCGGTGACATCGGCATCGGTGCATGCTCGGACAATGGTCGTATCGTTTTCGCCGCTGATGCTGTCGGTGCCCCTGCCGCGCGCGAACACCGTGTAGCGACCTGCCGGGACCATCACCTCTCGTCGTTCGAGTTCGTCCCGGCTCAATCGCACATTGACGATCGCATCGGACGCGGAATTCGTTTCGGACAATGCAGGGGAGATCTCGCCGGTGTTCGGTGTGCACGCATACGTGCCGCTAGGAAGCACATAAAGCTCGAGCGCATGACCGCTCGCATACACGTTTTCGATGAGTCCAAGTGGGTCGCGCAGCGTGATGGCACGCGACGATGATGCATCGGTGATGCACGCAGAGAGACTCAAGCAAACGCAAGCGGCGAGACGCGATTTCATCGAGGCCTATCCTACATGACGAAGTCATGGCGTGCTCATTGGGCAATCTTCGGGCAATCCTCGCGCAATCGCGCCTCGATTCGTGGTCCGAGGATCTCGTGCGCATCCGCGAGGGCGCGTTCGAGCCGTTCGAGCCGGGAGGTGAGCTGAGTGATCGACTCATGCGTTGCGTGTGGATGGGCCTTCCGCCAACGAGAAAGCACGTCGTGATGTCCGATCTGGAGTTCGCTGGTACAGGCGCCGTCACCCGCGGAGGTTTCATCCGTTTCGAGAAAGGCGCGGGCGATCGTTTGGCCGTGTTGGACGAACAGCGTGAGCTCGGTGAGGTCACGAGGAGGAGGAATCCGAGGATAATCCGCTGAAAGCGCGTCGTATTCACGTTCGCGATAAACCCGCGAGGAGAGCCAGGCGAGGGTCCAATGGGCAAATGTGGCGACATCGAGCTCGCAGCCGAGTTGGGTGGATGTTTCGAGGGCGAGCTGCGCGTCGAGATTGGGAGCGTCATGGGGATCGGTGAGAGGAAACGCGCGCGCGCGGCACGAAGAGCGAGTCGATAGCCAACAGTTGTCGGGCATCGTCCGAACTGCTCCAAAATGGTTCCATTCGACGCGTCCGCGATCTTTGCGTGTCGTGATCAGCGCAAATTCCGAAACATCCATGGCTCGAGCGAGTTTGGGGCGCGGTCGATGGCAAAGCGCGGGGTGGACGAGCGCGATTCGAGGCTCGAAAGGGCGATATGCGATCTCTCTCGTGTGGGCGTCGAAACGCGCTTCGTCGGAGAGCAACTCTCGCGCGACGCAACGGGCGCGATCGAGGTCCCAATGTTCGGTCGCACGGATCGCCGAACCTTCCGCAAAACGTTCGAGCTGAGCGATGAGCGCGGGCCTATCGTGGGCCGTCACGAGATCGTCGCGATTGGTTTGGAGCCCCTCACGATGAAAGGGCATCCATGTCGCGAGGCTCGGCCACGTGGCGTAACGAGGCGACGACGAACGCGTTGGAGGTGATGTCCAAGGACCTTCCGAAGTGCGCTCAATGTAGTTTAGAGGCGGTCGAGAGAGGGCTTCGAGCTTCGCTCTTTTCGAACCGCGCAGAGACGCAATGCGGAGCGCACCACGGCGTGGTTCTCTATCTGGATGGCGCACAGCGATTGTGATCGCGACGTTGGGCCGCACTCCAAAGATGTTCTCGTCCCGTTCGCTCGAACGCGCGACGAGGCTCGAGCCGCCGAGGTCGACGATGTCGATGCGATCCATCCACCGAGCGAGCGCGGCACGCATGGCGCGATGAACGGGGCCGTCGAGGAATGAAGCGTTGGTCACGAACGCCAGGACGCCGCCGCGTTGGGCGGTGCGGACGAGCTCTGCGCTCCAACGAAGGAACCGAACGTAGTCATCGGACAACACACCGATGCGCCGTTCACGAAGACGATTGCCATCGGGGTCGCGACGAAAATCTTCGAGGAGCCTCTCCGTGTATTCAGCGCTCCGGTTCGCAGAGCGTGCGGCCCAGGGCGGATTGCCAATGATGACGCGGACGACGTCGTGATCTGCGAGCTCCGGAACGGGAGCGGAAGAAGAGAGCGCGTTGGTATGCACGAGGCGAAGGGGCCAACCGTGATGGCGTGCGTGAGACGCGAGCACCGTCTCGGCATCTCGGAGCGCCACGTCATCGACATCCAAGCCAACGCATGCGCGAGGGGCGCCGCGATGCCCGGCGCGTTCGATGGCGGAAGCGATGAACACGCCAGGACCCGTCGCAGGATCGACGATGACGACGTCGCTGCTCGCAAGACCGCATGTGAGGCCGAGCTCGCTTTGGAGGAGGTGGTCTGTCGTCTCCAACATGAAGCGCGCGACGGCGCTCGGTGTGTGGACCACACCACGGCGCTTTGCGAAAGATCGATCGATGGCGTGATCTCGGGCTTGTCCGAGTTCGAACGCATGATCCACAGGCGAGCGAGCGTCGTTGCTTTCCGCAGGGCTCAATGAAAAACCTCTTCAGGGTGAACTTGGTCGAAACGATCGTACGATGGCGCGTGACGATGTCGCGCGATCACGATTCGAGGACAAGGGAAAGATTGACCGACCCTCCGACTGATTCGGGGGATGGACGCCGAATCGCGATCGGATGCGGAATCACGGCGCTTCTGATTCTTCTGACGGCGGGGGTGTTCGGCCTTGGTGTTGGGCTATGGAACCGCTTTGTTTCTCCCATGAGGACGCAAGCCGACCCGAGCGGACCGGGAGAACACGGGGAGGTGGATGAAGATGTCGTGAGAGCGCCTGCTCGGCCGAGCCCTGAGGAGGATCCGCTTTCGACCATGCGACGCCGATACACACCTGGTCCGCATGTTCGGATCGAAGGGATGATTCCGTCGTCGCGAGCTCTTGGCGCAACCCGCGCGTCCGATGGTTTTCACTCTGGAAATACGGATGGAACTCCGTGGATTGTCTATGGAGCGCGGTTCGAGCGCGGCGCGGCCCCGGCTCCGACCTCGCAGCCGGCTCCGCGGATCGAGCATGATCGCAGGCAGGAGCTTTCACGACCGCTGACCGTTCTTTCAGGGGTGCCCGCAGAGGCAGAGGTGCTCGCCGCCGATACGAATGGAGGGCCGGGGATTGTCCAATATGCCATCGCATTCGTGGGGTATGATGGGCATTTCGTTCTTCCTGCAATGGTCCCCACAGAGCTCGGACCGGTGACGGCAGGAGGATCCCATGGAGCCACGATCCGATTCACGCTCGGAGCATTGATTCGTCCGAACGGAGCCGCAGGGGCCCCTGGACAAGAGTTTCCTGTCGTGATGCGAGTGGCGGCCATGGATGATCAAGGTCGCGTTTCACCTTGGATCACGAGGGATCTCAATGTGCTTCCGGTCGGAACGGGGGACGTCGAGGTGGCGTTGACGATGGGTGAGCCGACGGATCTCGATCTCTACGTGACGGATCCGTTGGGAGCGACCATCTATTTTGGCAACACGACGAGCACGAGTGGAGGTCACCTCGATTTGGATGCGAACGCGGCATGCAGCGGCAATCTTGGGGTGAACAACGAACATATCTATTGGGGACAGGGGCGCGCACCACGAGGTACGTATTCCGTGCGAGTCGCTCATTACAGAAGTTGTATTCAGGATCGACCTGTCGATTATCGCATCACGGTGCGCAATTGCGGTGAGACTGTGGTGTTGTCGGGGCGTTTCGTGGGAGCGGGGGAATCGGAGCGGTGTTTGAGCAGCGGGCACAGCCCGAGCTTTTGTCAGGATGTCGTCCACTTCGTGGTGCCATCTTGCGCTCCGCCGAATCGATGAAGGGGGACGAGGGTGAACATGTCAGAAGAGTTGTTTCGCGACCGTTGGGCGTTGATCACGGGGGCGAGCTCAGGGCTTGGTGAAGAGTTCGCAAAGCAACTTGCGCGCAAGGGATGTCATCTCGTGTTGACGGCTCGTTCGCGTGAGAAGCTCGTCGCCCTCGCGGCGCGACTCCATGCGGCGCACGGTGTTCAATGTCGCGTGATGGATGCAGACCTTGCATCGGAGGCGGGCATGGCGTCGCTTTTGGATCATCTCGAGCTGTTCGAGATTGATCATGTGATTGCCAATGCAGGATTTGGCCATTGGGGATTGTTCGACGAGACGTCACTCGAATCGCAAACCGAAATGGTGCGAGTGAATTGTGAGTCGCTCGTCGCGTTGGTGCATCGAACCCTCGCGAAGATGATCGCGCGACGTTTTGGAGGTGTGATTCTCGTGGCGTCGACGGCTTCGTTTCAGCCGATTCCAAAGTTCGCTGTGTATGCGGCGAGCAAGGCCTTCGTGCGAAGTTTTGGCGAGGCGCTCGCCGAAGAGACGCGCGATCGAGGCGTGCGCGTGAGCGTGCTTTGCCCTGGGCCGATGCCCACGGGCTTTCAAGCGCGGGCTGGAACGCATATCACGGGTGGGCAGCGAGCGTTGGTGTGGAGCGCTCAGCAAACAGTCGAGCTCGCCCTTCGAGAATATGCGGCGGAGCGTGTCGTGGTCGTGCCGGGAGTCATGAATCGACTGAGTGCAGTGGTAGGAAGCCATACGCCGCGGCGCGTGATGTTGCCGTTTTTGCGACGAATGATGCGTTCGCGTGGATGAATGGTTGTCGATATGAATCGAGTGGTCGTTGGACTTTTCTTGTTATGGATGCTGGGATGCGCTGGGTGGGATCCCGAAGCGCGCGCAAGAGATCAAGCTCGCGAGTGGTTGGACTGCGAAGAGGTTGCGCTCGAATCGGTGGGCGAGAGTGCGTATCGAGCGAGCGGATGCGGGCGTACGCTGGGTGTGGCTTGTACGACGTCGACGAATGAGCCGTATTGCACGCGGGTGAGGATCGCGAGTGCGGGTGGGGAAGAGAGTGGGGCGAGGGCTGGGGCGGAGTCTGGGACTGGGATCGGAGCGGGGGTGGAGGCGGAGTCTCTCGTCCGCGCGTTGCTCGATGCACGTCGGGAAGATGTGTTGGCTTGTGCGTCACGCGAGCGCGTGGTGGTGCGCGCTTCGTGGAGCGCTTCTGGAGACGTCGGTTGGACGCTCGAAGGAGAGCTCGCCGGTTCACCGGAAGAAGGATGCGCTCGCGCGGCGCTCGGTCCGCTTCACGTCGATGTCACGGCGGCCGGTACGCTGCTGCATCTCGTTCGACGTTGAATCACGTATTGCGTCTCAAGTGAGGGCATACGTCGCGGCTGCGGCGATTTGCGCGCTGCTCGGTGTGATGCCGGTGTAGAGGACGAACTGATCGACCCCTTGGAGCACGATCACCTCGTCGCCGGTGACGACTCGCTTTTCGAGGGTACGTGCTCGCGTGATGAAGGGCGTCTCGCGCGGCATCGCGACGACATCAAACGCGATGTCGGCTTTTGCGATGGCGTCATCAGGAAAGGCGAGCACGTGGGCATCGCTGCCGCTCATCCCGAGCGGCGTCGCGTTGATGAGGAGCTGTGGGCGCGCTTCGCCGAGGGAGGGCTGCCACGTGAATCCCATGGTGCGCGCGAGCACGGGACCGGTTTGCTCGTTGCGCGCGACGATCATGCCGCGCGTGAAACCCGTATCGCGTAGCGCCGCGGCGATCGCTTTGGCCATGCCTCCGCTGCCGCGCAGCGCGAACGTCGTGTCAAGAGGAAGGGCGAGCCGGCGGAGGAGAGTGGCGATGGCGGCGTAATCGGTGTTGTGTCCGATGAGCACGCCTCTGTCGTTGACGATCGTGTTCACCGATTCGATCGCGCGCGCGGAAGGTGCGAGCTCATCGAGGAGTGGAATGCACGCTTCCTTGAACGGCATCGAGATCGCACAGCCGCGGATTCCAAGTGCGCGTACTCCGCCGATCGCCGCGTGCAAATCCGCGGTGGAGAACGCCTTATAGATCCAGTCGAGGCCGAGCGCTTCGTAGAGGTGGTTGTGAAAGCGCGAACCGAACGTTCCGGGCCGTCCGGCGAGCGACATGCAAAGCGTGGTGTCGCGTCCAATGGTGCGTCGTGTGGAGTCGGGCATGAATCTACCGAGGTTCCATGCAAACGGCATTCTCGAGTCTCGTGATGCTGTGAATCATCGGAAGAACTACAGCGAAAGAACGCGCACCTCAGGGAAGAACGACGCCAAGCGCTCCAAATCGTCGAGGTCGCCCGTGTACACCACGTCCCCTCTCGACGCAGCGGAAGCCATCACGATCGCATCGACGATTCCCGGACCACGTCCTTTTCGTTGCGAAGACAAGCTCGCGAGTGCCTCACCCGCGAGCTTCACTGTGTGAAGCGTGAGCGGCTCAATCCACACAGCGGTGAGAATCTTTTCTCTCCAATCGGTCTGTCCGCGCCACCACTCACCGATCACGGGCAGTGGCGTCGTGATGAGGATGTCCCGTTCGCGCAGTCGCTGAAAGACCTTCCGGGCTCGCTCCCTCCCACGCTCCACGGCGATGAGTGCTCCGGTATCGAACGTCACCCCGGGTTTCATGCCGCTTTCGTCCGCTTCTTCGTCGGACGACGAGCGTGCCTCCACCCTTCGTCGAGTTCCGCGTCGATCGCTTCGCGCTCCTTTTCCGAGAGCGGCGGGTGCCCCCTCATGAGCTCGTCGGCCACGTGGTCGCGCGCTGCCTGGCGGTGCAGCACTCGAGCCGCCTCGGCAATTGCCGCGGAGAGATTTCCAGCGTGCGTGGAGTCAGCTCGCTCACGCAACATCTGCAGGATGGACGAGTCGAGCGAGACACTGACATTCGTCGTCTTGCCCGCCCGTTTTGCGATTTTTTTTCGCGCCGGCATTGTAATATTTCGAATAGTACACTGACTGTGCAAGTCAAGCGGGCATCGTGTGGGTGTCGGCCGGCTGGCAATCGCAGCAACCAATCGCGGCACGGACGTTACTCGCGTGCGGCCATCTTTCTTTTGAGGGTGTTGCGGTCGATCTCGAGCTCTCGGGCGGTCTTCGAAATGTTGCCGTCATTGCGTTCGAGCACCGCCGTGATCACTTGCTGTTCGACCTCTTCGAGGATGGCGCGAAGAGGTTGGCTTTTGGCTTGGCGAACGGCGCGCGTGATGACCTTTGCTTCGTCTTTGCGGACAGACGCTTCCGCGATGGAGTTTCGGATTTCGGGGGAGAGATCATCCAACTCGACGCGGCCTTCGCAGAAGAGTGCCCAGCGCGCGACTTCGGCGCGGAGCTCGCGAATGTTGCCTGGCCATGCATAGCTTTGAAGGGCGCGCCAGGCTTGTTTCGTGGGCATCAAACCGGGGCTGCCTTGCTGGTTCAGGAAATGAACGACGAGCGCTTCGAGGTCGGAGGTGCGTTCACGAAGCGAGGGAACTTCGAGGACGGCGCCCTTGAGCCGATAGTAGAGGTCTTCGCGGAAGGTGCCCTCGCGCACCATTCGTAAGAGATCGCGGTGGGTCGCGGCGACGACGCGAACGTCGACCTTGACCTCTTGTTCACCGCCCACGCGACGGAGGGTTCCTTCTTCGAGCACGCGCAAGAGTCGCACTTGGACCTTCGGACCGGCTTCACCGAGCTCATCCAAGAAGAGCGTTCCTCCGTGGGCGAGCTCGAAGAGGCCTTTGCGGCGCTGTGTGGCACCAGTGAAGGCGCCGCGCTCATGGCCGAAGAGCTCGCTCTCGAGCGTTCCTTCAGGGAGCGCGCCGCAATTCTCTGCGAGGAACGGCTGGTCTTTGCGCGCGCTTGCGTTGTGGATGGCGCGGGCCACGAGCTCTTTGCCGCTCCCCGTTTCGCCGAGCACGAGCACCGGCACACGCGCGGTCGCCACGCGCGCGATGCGCCGAAGGAGGTCTTCGAAGAGGGGGCTATTGCCGATGAGCCCCGAGCGTGCTTCGACTTTGGCGCGCAGCTGAATCACTTCTTCGCGCAACGCGCGAATCTCGGGAAATCCCTGAATGTCGAGCGTGACTTCTCGAATCGCGCGCGGATGTGGGCGCGGAACGAAGGCGGGTGGAATCACCTGCACCATGCGTGCTCGAAGAAGACCCGATTTGACGAGCACGACCCAGAGGGTTTGCGCTTGCGGTGTGCCCGCGCTGAGAACGGTCGTGACCCGCGCATCTTCCGGCACCTCATGAATGACAGGCATGAGGGCGCGAAAGAGGAGCTCGTGATCGGATGGATCGATGATCGGAAGCACGAGCACGCGCACTTCGGGCACGAACTCCTTCATCGCGGACGCGAGCTCTCGGGTGGTCGACTCGTAGAGAGGAGTCGTGAGCACCCACGCCTCGTCGTAGGCCCGCTCACTCTCCTTTTGCTCGAGGAGGCGCAGCAGAGGGCCTTTGTCGGAAGCTGCACGCTTCACGCGGTGCGAGCGAGGAGAATCGAGGCTCGAGCGATCGGTCCAAGTCAGGAGGAGCCGCATGGTGAGGAAAGCATCGTAGGTGGTGCGGTCTGCATCGGTCTAGATAGGTCTAGATATGATGCGGGACGTCAAGGGTCCGTCGCGGCCACACAAAAGCCATGAGAGCTCCTCAGACTCGACTCGACCGCGCCCGAGGAGAGCCACGCGTCCAAGTCACATTCGGGACACGGAGGCGCGCATGAAGAGATTGCTTGGAATCGGCGTGGTGTGGCTCGGATGTGCCATGGCTTGGATGATCCTGTACCTGGTTCTCTTCTCCTACACGTTCATGTGGGAGGGCTTCACCGGGCTCTCCATCACCGTCGGCGCCATCATGACGCTCTTCGTGATGATGCAGGTCACCGGGCGTCTCGATTGGGGAACGACATCAACCCCAGCTTCGTGATGAGTCGCGTATGGGTGTTCCGCGCCTTGACGTTCGATGCAAAACACGCTCGATTGGCGTGATGGATGCGATGTCGGTAGAGAGCCTCTCGGCCGAGCTCGAAGCGGAGCTCTTGCGTGCGCTTCAAGAGGAATGGAAGCGCCTGAATTGGTCCCATTTCAACAGGGTGATGTCCGTGCCGATCTTCGAGCTCGTCGATTCGAGCTCGGTGCTCGGCCGTTGGGTGGGTGAAGCGCGCAAGATCGAGTTCTCACGCTCCTTCGTGCTGCAGCATCGTTGGGGTGTGGTCGTCGAGGTGCTCAAACACGAGATGGCGCATCAATACATCGACGAGGCGCTGAAGATCGAGGAGTCCGCCCACGGTCCGGCGTTCCGTAAGGTATGCGAGCGGCTCGGGATCGATGCTTCGGCTCGCGGGATCCCAAGCGATGAGAAGGGCGCTGAAGAGGAGCGAATCCTCGATCGGGTCGCGAAGCTGCTCGCGCTCGCGGAGTCGCCCAACGTGAACGAGGCGCAGGCCGCGATGAGCGCAGCTCAAAAGCTTCTGCTCAAACACAACCTCGAGCACCGCGCTCGGGCGCATTCCCGAGGGTACACGTTCCGGCACGTCGGGCACCCGAGCGCGCGGCACGGCGACCACGAAAAACGGCTTGGAACTTTGCTCCAGGACCACTTTTTCGTGGAAGCGATTTGGGTCCCAGTGTACCTGCCGCTCGAAGGCAAACACGGCACCGTGCTCGAGCTGTGCGGCACCGCGGCGAACCTCGAGATCGCCGACTACGTGCACAGTTATCTGCTCGAGACCGCCGAGCGTTTGTGGCGTTTCCACAAAAAGAGCGGCGCCGGTGGCAATCGCGACCGACGCTCGTTTCTCAGCGGGGTGATCGCCGGCTTTGCGAGCAAGCTCGCAAAAGAAACTCAGCAACACGCCGCCGAGGGCTTGGTCTGGGTGAAGGACGCCGATCTCGATAGGTACTACGCCAAGCGTCATCCGCGAGTACAAAAGTCTCCGTATGGCCGTGGCCACAAACCGGAAGCGTTCGCTCATGGCCGCGCTGCCGGTGAGAAAATCGTGCTCCATCGAGGCGTCACATCCGGCCCAGTCGCACGCGGACGTTTGTTGTCATCAGGCTGAAGAAAGGCGCGGGTGGTGCGCTGCGGACCATGGGCGGTGAATGTTGCACCGCTCATGAGATGGTGAGTCATGCATCATCCCTGTGATGTGATCCACGAAAGCTAGGAAAAACCGCGCGGCATGGAGCGTGCTCTAGGGGCGGGCCGAGGAGCACTTGAATGACTTCGGTTTTGCCTTCACACGCTTCGATCCTCGCGCATGACGGCGTCTGGATGGAGTCGGACGCGGCTCTGCAGCTCGCGCGGGTTGCCCACCTTCCATCGTGCGTTCGCGCGGTGGGGATGCCGGATCTCCATCCGGGCCGCGGGATTCCCATCGGCGCTGCGTTTCTCTTCGAGGGATGCGTGATGCCGGAGCTCGTCGGTGGCGATGCAGGCTGCGGAGTGCTCGTGATCGTCGGTCGAAAGGACGGGCCGCGCGGTGACGCGCTCGAGCGAAGGGTGCTCTCTGCGCTGGAGGAGCCGTTCTTGCCCGAACTCGATCGGCGAGAGCTTCTTCACTGCGCGTGGGAGCTCGGACCTCGTGGTCTTTCGCAGCTGGGCGGCGTGCCCGAGGAGCTCCTCGAGATCGCGATGCAGCTCACGAGGAGCTGTACTTAGTAGGTCATCAGCGCGGACGATGGAGGGTGATGCGGGCCGAGGTAGAACCGGTTTTGGTCGCGAAGAGCAAGACTCCGTGCTCAGGGAGCGTCGAGGCCAGTGTGAGTGCGAATTGAGGCTGGAAGGGGCTGCGTGACTCGAAGGTCCACTCGTCTGCGATGGGGTCGTAGCGATGGAGCTCGCCGGTGGGAGCAAAGAGCACGAGGAAGTCGTCGCCATCGGGATCGACGAGCGCCCAGCCGCCCGACGCGCCTGTTGCCACAGTGCGGATGACCTCGGGGGAATCGGTGACGCGAGTACTCGTTCCATCGGCCCGCAGCACGTACACGGCGCGCTGATCATCGCCGCCGCCGTAAAACAACAGCTGATGCACCGGGGAGTAGACGCCGAAGGTGTGCAGCGCAGAGTGAAAAAGGGCATCGGCAATGATCTCGGTGCTGCCGTTGTTTGGGTCGATGCGGAAAAGCTGTGTTCGCGGTTCTCCACGTCCTGCGACGACTCCCAAGCCGGGTACGAAGGCGGCAAAGTCACGCAGGTAACTGTTGCCGCGATCGAGCTCGTGAGCGCTCCATGTCTCGCTCGCCAGATCGAATGTCCACAGGGAGAGGCCTCGGTAGAAAAAGAGGCGACGGGTCTCGGGGTCGAAGGCGTTTCGATCGTAGCCGTGGTTGGTGTAGGCCCAGATGTCACCCTCGAGGTCGAGCCAGTGGGGCAACGGCCCGCGGATCCAGGTGTTGGTCGTCGTGCAGTAGATGCTGAGCGCCGGGAGCGTAAGATGGCCACCGCCGTAGTGGAGGATGCATTGCGACTCCGCATCCCAGACCGCAGTGGCGCCCCACGACAGGTCGTGACCACCGTTGCGGTTGACGAAATATCCTTCCGGTGCGGTGGTGTCGTACTGCACCCACTCGCCGACCGCGACGCCACGTGCGACGTCTGCGAAGGAATGTTCTCCGTCGACGATCACCGGCCGGACATCGCCCGGCGGCAAGAGGGGGCGACCTCCATCCGTGTTCGCATCTGGCCCAGAGAGCGAGGCGTCTGGATCGGTGTTCGCAGCATCTGGCCCAGGGAGCGCGGCGTCTGGATCGCCCGAGCTCATGATGGTGCCAGAGCAACCGATCGCGAAGAGGACCGTGAGTGATATGCCGAAGCCCCATGCTCTTTGCCAACTGCCAAAGGAGAGAGCTCGCAGACGCATAAAGCCTCGTCGACTCCCAAGAGTCAGTCGAGAGAGGTTTGCTTGTCAATGAACGATTAGGCGCTTTCGATCTCGAAGAGAGGATCTCCGCCGCGCACGTCATCGCCATCGCTCGGAAGGATCGAGACGATCTTCGCGCGCGCAGGCACTCCAGCGCCGCCGTATTGCACGCGATTGAAGGTCTTCATCACCTCGAACAGCGCGACGCTCTGGCCCGCCTCGATGATCTCGTCGACACGCACGAAAGGCTCTGCGTCGGGGGCGGGCTTGGAGTAATAGCGTCCGCTCATGGGCGCGCAGAAAGTGAGCGTTCCTGCCGCGCTGGCGCTCGTACTTTCCGCAGCCGCGTTCGATGTGCCGATACTCGCGCGAAGCTCGGGATCGATCGTGAGCAGCGCCTCGCCGTATGCGATTGGCCGTCGCGCGAGCCTTCGTGAGCTCGCTGCTGTCGCGATGACCACGCCATGAACATTGACCGGTACGATCAATCGGTGGCTCACCCCGAGCACCTCGAGCACTCCGAGTGTGCTGCCAGGCTGGAGCGCTCCTCCGATCATCGGAGCGTCGCGGTAGAAGCCGGGCATCGGAGCTGCGAGGATCGTGTGACCCGCGTCCGTGCTCCTGGTGAGCGCGAGCACCTCTTTGACGAAGCGTCGTCCGTCGAGGGGCGCTTTCATCGGACACCCCCTGCGATTTCAGCGAGATCGTGGAGGCTCCAGATGCGCGGGTTTTTGATGCGACGATGGCCCGTCGATTGATACGCGCACTCGACGAGCACTTCGAGCCAGCGGCGCAGCTCCCCGAGCTCGATGATCTCGTCGGTGTCCATTTGTCGTGCGGCGACGAAGGGATCCATGTCCGCTTCGATGCGCGCTTCGACCTGCTTCATGCCTTCTTCGATGGCGCGCCGTTCTTCAGGATCGTTCACGGCGATCCGGAAATCGTCATCGAGCTTGGTGTTGTAGGTGGCGATCGCGAGCGTGCGACCTTCCATGACGCTCAATCGAGAAATGCTCGTCGAGAGTTGCACGATGGGATCGTATGGCAGACCGTTCATGGCGTAGTAGCCGGCGCCGCTCGCTTTGCGGAGCAGCACGGTGAACATCGGCACGTCATTGGTGCTGTTCGTGTAGATGAGACTCGAGCCATACGCGAGCAGTCCCTGTCGTTCGGCTTGCTCACCAATGTCGAATCCGGAGATGTCCTGGAGCCACAGGATCGGGATCCCGTCGGCGTTGCAAGCTCTCGAAAAGGCTGCGATTTTGGCGATTCCGCCGCGGTAGAGGATGGCGGCTGGCCGCGCGTCGTCTGGATGATCGGGATCGCCCACGAGCCCCTGACGGTTGATGACGAAGCCCGCGTAGAGCCCGCCCACCTTGCCGACTCCGCAGATGATCTCCTCTCCGACTTCGGGCATGCACTCCCAAAACAGACTTTGGTCGGTGAGACGCGCGAGCACTTCGAAGGCGTCGTAACTCTCTCGATGATCGACCGGCAGAATGCCCGCGAGTTCGTGCGGAGAAGAGGCAGGATCCATCGCGCCCATCGCGCCGCGATAGAAATCGGCCGCGCTCGAAGGGAGTTTGCGGATATCGGCACGGACATGAGCGAGCAACGTCTCGTCGTCGGGCACGCGCATGTCGGCGCATCCGCTCGCATGCACATGCACTTCGGGGCCGCCGATATCGAGCGACGTCAGTTTTTGGCTCTTCGCACCTTTGATGAGCGCTGCCCCAGCGATGACCATATAGGCCTGCTCGGTCATGTACACGCGATCGCTGATGATCGGCATGTAGCCTCCACCTGCGATGCAATCGCCGAACACGCCTGCGATCTGTGGCACCCCCGCATCGCTCAAGAGAGCGTTCATCTTGAAGATGTGGCCTGCGCCGAGCGCACCGGGAAACGACTTGCTCTGCTCAGGGAGATAAAGGCCGCTGCAGTCGACCAGATAGATGGTGGGCAGACGAAGGCGAAGCGCCATCTGTTGTGCGCGTTGAATCTTTTCTGGCGTCCGCGGCCACCACGACCCGCTCGCGACGGTGTTGTCATTCGCGATGATCATGCACCAGCGGTTCTCGATCCGAGCGAATGCCGTGATGACTCCTGCGGCTGGTGAACGCAGTTTTCCCCAAAGCACACCGTGATTGACGAAGGTCCCGACTTCGTACATCCGTGAGCCTGGATCGATCAGCATTTCGATGCGCTCGCGCGCGGTGAGTTTCCCTTTGGCGTGGACGCGCTCGATATACGAAGGACCCCAGCCCGCCTGTACCTCGGTGCGTTGGATGCGCAGATATTCTTCTTTGGCATCGAGCTTCGTACGGTTTTCACCGAACGTGCGATCATCGATGATGTGGGCGCGCGGCTTTCCGATCGGAGTCAAGGGAACGTGTGCCATCGTCGTTTGTCTCGTTTTCAGTGCGCCTTCGGCCAGCCCGGAATGCGCCGAGTATCGTAGCGATTCTCCCGAAACTCAGGTGAGCGCAGCACGGCGAGGTGCATCGGGATCGTCGTTTTGACACCGTGCACCACCATGCCCGAGAGCGCGGAGATCATCTTTTCAATCGCTGCTTCGCGATGGGCCGCATGCACGATCACTTTTGCGATCAGAGAATCATAGAAGGGCGGCACCACGGTTCCGCGTGTCACGTGCGTGTCCACGCGCACGCCTTCGCCCGTAGGAAGGATCCATTCGGTGATAGTTCCAGGACTCGGTCGGAAATCGTCTTCGGGGTCTTCTGCATTGATGCGGCATTCGATCGAGTGGCCTCGCAACTCGACTCTCTCCTGAGCAACAGAGAGCGGATGTCCGGCCGCGACGCGAATCATCTCCGTCATGAGATCGAGTCCGCTCCTCATTTCGCTCACCGGATGCTCGACCTGAAGGCGCGTGTTCATCTCCATGAACCGGAGAGTGCCACTCTCGTCCATGAGAAATTCCATCGTGCCGGCGCCGACGTATCCAATGCTTTTCGCGGCGCGCACAGCAGCCGCGAGTGTTCGAACCCGCTCCTCGGAAGAGAGGACCGGCGAAGGGGATTCTTCGATGAGCTTTTGATGATTGCGCTGCACCGAACAATCGCGCTCACCCACGTGAATCACGTTTCCGAGGCGATCGGCCATCACTTGAATCTCGACGTGCCGGCCGCCCTCGAGAAGCTTCTCCATATAGATGCGGGGATCACCGAACGCAGCCGCAGCTTCGGCGCGGGCTTCATCGAAGGCCGCACGAACGTCGCCTTCATTGCGCGCGATACGCATTCCGCGGCCTCCGCCCCCGCTCTCTGCTTTGAAGAGGACCGGAAACCCCGTGCTTAGCGCTGCGTCCTGCGCGGCTTGAGCATCTCGGAGCACACCTTCACTGCCAGGAATCAGTGAGAGGCCGGCTTTGCGCATCGCGTTCTTGGCGGGTGTCTTTCGTCCCATGAGCGCCATCACATGCGCTGGGGGTCCAACGAATGTGATCCCGTGCTGCTCGGTGAGCGCCGCAAAGGCCGAATTCTCACTGAGAAATCCCCATCCTGGATGGAGGGCACTGCACTGCGATTGCTTTGCAGCTTGCACCACCCGTTGCATGTCGAGATAGCTCGATGCAGCTCGCCCTGGTCCCAAGAGGATGTGTTCGCGATCGATGAGATAGTCCGCCTCGAGATCCGCCTCGGAGACTCCGAACACCGGTGTGATCCCGAGCGCATCGCAGGCGCGCGCAATGCGCACCGCGACCTCGCCGCGATTGGCAATGAAGAGCCTATGAAAAGTTGGCGCGTGGCTCATATGGCAACGCCAACCTAACAGAGCTTCTTAGAAAGTGCGACCGATCACGGGATCCGATCACAGACGCAAAGATGGTCGTTCCTTCGTTCGTCACAGGAGCGCGGAGCGCTGAGCGTGACACATGGAAGAAGCAACCCGTTGCCGTACGCCCCGATGCATGTCCCGCCCGCGCTCTCGCAGACTTCGGAGCAGCTCAGCTGATTGAGCCAAGTGTAGAATACACATTCGTTCTCGACTTCTTCGCAGAGCAGAAAATCTTGAAGGCTTCCGTAGATTTCTTGGCAAGAACGCAATTCGAGTGGGCCGCTGTCCAGAGGAAATGTGCCGGCATCTTCTTCCGCGATGCCCACATCGGGAGGAACGAAAGCATCGACGAGAAGCACATTCGCATCGATACCGACATCTGCGTCGAGGGCGGCGCCAGTGTCAGCATCCATCGATGTCATCACATCCTGCCCGCTGAGTTCGAAGCGTGCGAGTGAGCAACCCGACAAGGTCAAAACAGAACCCAGAACTCCGAGCAACATGGCGCGCGTCATCTGTCCCCTCTGACCTCGATGCGAGTGAGCTAGCCAGCGACGGGCAGGCTCTTTTCGCTTTTTCCTCCGCTCATTCCAGCGAAGAAATCATTGCCCTTGTCATCCACCACGATGAACGCGGGGAAGTCGACGACTTCGATCTTCCACACAGCTTCCATTCCGAGGTCGGCGAACTCGAGTACGTCGACCTTTTTGATGCAGTCCTTGGCGAGACGAGCTGCGGGCCCGCCGATCGACCCGAGATAAAACCCGCCGTGCTTGGCACAAGCCTCGGTGACCTGCTTGCTGCGATTTCCTTTGGCGAGCATCACGAGGCTGGCCCCTCGAGCCTGGAAAAAATCGACGTATGCGTCCATTCGCCCCGCGGTCGTGGGGCCGAAGCTACCGGATGCGAAACCCTCCGGCGTCTTGGCTGGGCCAGCGTAATAGACACAATGATCTTTGAAGTACTGCGGCACGCCTTCGCCTCGGTCGACGCGTTCTTTCAACTTTGCGTGTGCGATATCACGGGCGACGATCATTGGACCGCTCAAAGAGAGCCGTGTCCGAATGGGATATCGAGAGAGCTCCGCGCGGATTTCACTCATAGGACGGTTCAGATCGATTTTTACGACCTCGCTGCCGAGATCTTCCCCCTTGGTCTCGGGCAAGTATTTCGCGGGATCCGTTTCGAGTCGTTCGAGGAAGATCCCTTCGCTCGTGATTTTACCGAGCACCTGTCGGTCCGCGGAACAGCTCACGGCGATTCCCACCGGACAGCTCGCGCCATGGCGTGGCAGTCGGACGACCCGCACGTCGTGACAAAAATATTTGCCGCCGAACTGCGCGCCGATCCCCATGCGCTGCGTCAGCTCGAGCACCTTGGCCTCCATCTCGAGATCGCGGAACCCGCGCCCGAGCGTGTTGCCAGAGGTCGGCAGTCCATCGAGGTAACGCGCGGTCGCGAGCTTTGCGGTTTTGAGCGTGTGCTCGGCGCTCGTTCCGCCGATGACGATCCCGAGGTGATAAGGCGGACAAGCCGCCGTGCCGAGCGAGCGAATCGCCTTGTCGAGGAAGGCGATGAGCGACTCTGGATTCAAGAGCGCCTTGGTCTCTTGATAGAGGTAGCTCTTGTTGGCCGAGCCTCCGCCTTTGGCCATGAAGAGGAGTCGATATTCATCGTCGTCCGTCGCGTAGAGCTCGATCTGCGCGGGCAGGTTCGTCCCGGTGTTGGCCTCTCGATACATATCGAGCGGGGCGAGCTGCGAATAGCGCAGGTTGGTTTGCGTGTAGACGTCGAAGATGCCGCGCGCGATGGCGGCTTCGTCGTTTCCGCCGGTGATGACGAACTGGCCCCTCTTCCCCATCACGATGGCCGTCCCTGTGTCCTGGCACATCGGAAACACGCCACCCGCCGCAATGCATGCGTTCTTCAAAAGATCGAGCGCGACGAATCGATCATTCGGAGAAGACTCGGGGTCATCCAAGATCTTCCGCAGCTGCGCGAGATGGCCTGGCCGTAAGAAATGAGCGGTGTCATGCATCGCTTCGCGCGTGAGCAGCGTGAGCCCTTGAGGGTCGACTTCGACGAACCGCTTTCCACCCGCTTCGAACGTCTTGACATGATCGGAGGTGACCAGACGAAAGGGGGTGGAGTCGTGATGATCGAGAGGGAGCAGCTCTTGGTAGTGAAAGTCCGGCATCGCGCCCGCAGTTTAGTGGGAGCTCCGCGATTGTGCATGGACTTCGGCTCCGCGGGCCTCCTACCAGGGGGTCGGCCGATAATCTTTCAGGAAAACGCCCCAAACGGAGCTTCTCATCACGCCGTGAACGATCGGATCGGAGGTGATTCGCAAACACGTCTTCGCCATAGTGCGGCGAACGACGGGTTCGAAAATCAAGACTCCGGCAGGAATGCACCGATCGAAGAAGGCTCATCGATACGGCGATCGCCGTAATCCACATTGCGTTGATCGGTGCCTTCGTACGTGACCTCGTGCCGAATGCGCTGGACATCGAACCCAGGGCTCAGGATGCAAGCGCCGATCTCGTTATTGGCGATTCGGCCGAGGCTTGCATCGAGCTCACCTTCGACAACGTGGAGGCCGCAAGTCGTTTCCTCGATCTCGAAGCGAGAGAGTTCGATGGTTGCGCCATTGACTGCAGCGACACCACTACCGAGGCCTGGACGAGAGCACGGCGCTTCACACGACCCCGGGACGACTTCACGGATACGGACATGTTGTGCATTGACGATCGTCCCCTCACGAAACGTCACGAGCGCGGCTCCGATGCTTCGTTCGATGAGCGCTCGCTCCAACGTGAGCGTGGTCCGCTGCTGGACACTGATGCCGTAACCTCGACCAGAGGACGGGTGTGGTCTCGTGCTCGTCACTCGGAGATCGCGGATCGTTGCCGTGCTCGCTTCGAGAAATACAGCAGAAGCTGATGCATGGGCGATCGATACCCTCGTGGCAGTGATGGTCGCCCGCGCAGCAGCAAGGCCCCATCCCGTTTCGAGTTCATCCGGCTGCGCATGGCTCTCGACAATCACCGCGTCGGTGAGCTCGATCTGTGAATCTTGCATCGCAATCGCATGATTGCGCACATCGCGAACGAGGATGCGGCGAATCGTGACCGACGACTCTTCTGCCGCGAAGAGGCCGCACCTCAAGGTCGGCTCTTCGGAGGGTTTCCCCACGAGGACCCAATCCTCGGCCTGAACCACCCCACCATATGCGCCGAGCCCACACTCGTGATGATCGCTGGTCCATACCGAAGCGAGCTCGACTCGTCCATCGGTGACGTTGATGCCGCGCCCGAATCTGCCGTCGTTCGAAGGGCGAGAGTCGGAGATTGATGCGCTCCGCAAGATCGCTGTGCCACCATAAACTCCAATTCCGGTGGTTGCGTTGGCACGAACATCGACTCGAGATAGCTCGGCGCGACTATTGGACGAGATGACGATCCCACCGCCGTGCCAGGTCGATGCCGCGTCCGTGTTGCGTACGACGGTATTTGTCACGCTCACATCAGAGCCATCCATCACGAGCAGACCAACGAAGGCCGTGTCCTCGATGATGAGCCCGTCGATCGCGGCTGACGCAGGCGAAACACCGACGGTCTCGATCCGAAGCCCGACAGAGTGACCCTGAATGCGAAGATTGAGGATTCTTACGTCAGGCCCAATGACGGTCACGACACCGGGCGCGCTTGGAATTTCGTCGTCCTCGAACCATTGACCGCGAATCACTGTTTCTGCCGCACACGCGCCGATCAGCGAGACGCCCTCTCGCAGGAAGATGGGCGACTCGTGGTAGGTGCCGCGTGCCAACACGATCGAAGTCCCCGTACTTGCTTCGCGAGCCGCATCCGCGATTTCGGGAAATGGATGGGCGCGTGAGCCATCCGCTCCTATCGGCGATGCGTTCGCGGAGACATAGAGTGTGTGGCCTCCAGCATCTTCGATGGGAAATTCGGTCGCTGGGCAGACGTCACCGACAGGGGCACACGTCGCTTCGCCGACGAACCGCGCCGTCCCCATCGGACACTCGTCTAACGTCTCGTCATTCCATGGCATGCACCCACGAATGCCACCCGAGACTTCGCGCTCGCTCCAACCGGACGGGCATGGTGTCAACACTGGCAGGCTTGGCGAAGCGATTGCGAGCGGCGGGATGCCCGCGTCGTGAGCCGATTCGGGAGTCGAAATGGCTTTGCTCTCTCCGCACGCGATGAGTGCAAAGAAGGTGAGATAGACAATCCACGTCAAGTGATGTGGATTGCCCAGAAGCGAATGAACACACACGGTTCGCACAACACTCATACGTCAGGGACGAGTTCTGACCTTTTTTGTAAACCACGTAAAGCAGCACATCGAATCAAATCGGCATAGGTATTCTGAATATGGCGTACCGAGACGACCGAGATGCTGCGCGTTACCGCGGTCGTGACTGGACAATTCACAGGTACACCGGTCGGCGCCTGCATCGCTCACGTCGTACGCGGCGTGTCCCTTTCGCGATTTTCACGAGCGTCGAAGTGTTGCATCGCGATCGGGACTATCGAGTGCTGGCCCGCATCTCCACGCTTCGCGAGCGCCAGCCAAGCTGAACACACGGCTCCAACTTCGGCGGATAGGTATCACTGGCATCGTGAGAAATTGCCATCACGGCACGCGAGTGCTGCCCATGACGAGTATGTAAGCAAATCGAGTTTGACGTCTCAGCATAGGAATACACATTGCCCAACTCTCCCCAAGCCTTGTCTCTCCTCGTCGTGCTCGTCATTGGCCTGGTGAGCGGACAGGACGATGAGGTGGCTCGTCTGCGGGCGCGTGTCAGCTCTCATTCGCCCTCGTCGGCGCTGGCGCGCGAAGAGGCGCGTCAGCAAGCCGAGGGCGGTGTGGCGGCGATCCCGCGTCCGCTTACAGAGCGCTGGCCGCCCTCGAGGAAGGTGCGCCCGAGCTCACCGCTGGACAGACGCCTATCACGATGCGCGCCGGCAGCATGACCTGGCACTTCGTCACAGCGCGCACGTTCGGTGACGCGGGCGTCGCTTTGGGTCTTCGCGCTCACGACGCGCGAAGAAGGGCACGTACTCCGCTTCGGCGTCGAGGCTCGCGGTGGGCTCATCGAGCACGAGCACCCCGCTCTTGCGCCGAAAGTCGACCTCGATCCCGCAGCACCGCGCCACATTCACGTAGTTCAATACACCGACGGCGCTGACACGATTGTGTTTGGCAATCCCTTTGGAGAACTCTTTCCGACCGAGGGCATGGAGCATTCCTTTGCGACATTCACGTGGTAGAGAGCCAAGAGATAGAGGGATATCGTCGGAAGGGTTTTGAGTAGATGAACACGAATGATATTGAAACCATCGGGTCTATGTCGCTATGCGGCGGTCGATTGCTGCGCAAACGTCGCAACGTTGTTGTCCCGTACTACTACAGTGAAAATCAGTCTTCTGATTCTAGAAGCTCAAACGTGTGGGTTGAGTTTGAGTTGAATTCTGAGCGCACGGAAGTGCGCGATCTCGAACGTCTTCGTTCCATTGTTTTGAAACTTGGCTGCGATCCTGGAACGACTTCGCGGAGCGTTGATGCGGAGGGCCCGGTGAGCCTCATGCGTCCGCTGTGTGTGTGTTCGCTCCGGGCTTTGTTATGGTTCGCGGTATTCGTTGCAGCGGCGTGGGCTCCATCGAAGGCGACAGCATGTACGTGTGTCGGCGGAAGCGACTTCGATCGCCGAGCGGTGCTCGCTGATGTCATCGGAATCGAATCGCACGATGGTTGGCACCGGGTGACGCTTCAGGTCGTCAGACGCTTCCGAGAAGACGCGCCCTCTGGCGTCATTGTGGTTGCGACCCCGTCGAATGAAGCCAGGTGCGGGTTCACCTTCGAGCTGGGTGCTCGCTATCTCATTCAACCTCAATCAGCCGCAGGTTTTCACGAAGATCCACCGGACACTTTGCGAGGGCTGGCCGTGATTGGGCTGTGTTCGCGCGTATTGCAAGAGCCATCCGCAGGAGACGTAATTCGACGCATCGAGGGCGAGTCGGAGCCGCTCGAAGCGTGGCTCGAGCGGCAGGAGAATGTCCCGTCCGCACATGAATCTGATCGAACGCCTGCGACAGACGAGCACGAAGATCGAGCCTCTCCGCCGACAGCGGAATCGCCGGTGCGTCCTGGGTGCGGCCATTGCGGGATGATGGCGTTTCTTTGGCTGCCCCTATGGTGGGTCAGATTCGGGGTTGGATGGAGCGTAGCGTATGCATCGGGTCAGGGCCGTCGCCGTCAACGTCAAGGATCGTTGTCGTGAAGGGTCGTCGCAGCTGGCTCGGCGCAAGCATCTGGCCGCCCAGCGCAAGCGTTCCGAGCGCGCAGCGCAAGCATTCCGTGGCGTAGCGCAAGCATTCCGAGCGCGCAGCGCAAGCATCCCGGACGCGCAGCGCAAGCGTTCCGAGCGCGCAGCGTAAGTATGCGAGTGTGCAGTGCAAGCATCCCGGACGCGTAGCGCAAGTTTCCGGGAGTCCAGCGGAAGCATTTGAGCGCTCAGCGCGAATGTTCGTCAACGAGCGTCCGATTTTCCCTTGACTACTCGTTGGGCCGGAGCGTTCCGGCTCGGTCCTCGATCTTCTCCACCAGCAACAAGATGACTTGCCGCACTTGGCGCTCGAAGTGGGGCAGCGCTTCGCCGCCAGCATCGAGCACTGTCTCAATGTCATCCGATGGCAACAGGACCATCGTCATTCCCCTTCCTCGGCGGCTTGCAGGCCGCCGAGGAAAGGTCTCGATGTGCGCACTTCCGCGGCAGGAAGACGCGCGCTCGTCAAGGGTCAACATGCGCGATAGAGGGCTTCGAGCTCCCGATCGCCCTTGACCGCTCGTTGGATCAGCTTGCGGAGCGCCGACCACTTTCGTCGCTGCTGCAAGACAGCCTCTTGCTCGCGGGTGGTGGCCTCGATCGGACGGCGATAATTGCGACCCTGCGAGGCCACCGCGGTGGCGTCGGACTCGAGCTGCTCGAGCGCCGCGCCGTCGATCCCACGCTCGGTCAATTCAGCGATGATCGCCTCGCGTCCCGGCTTGCGCAGCGCGGCGCAGAGCGCGGCCAGCCCGTCGGCGCGGGTCGCCAGATCGCTCTTCTCGACGCGCTCGACCTTCTTCACCTCGTCGGGCAGCGGCGCTCCGGGATCCACTGGGGTGGAGAGCACCTTGGTCCGGTAGCGAGCGAACGAGAGGCGCGCGAGGAAGAGCGCGAGCTCGCGCTGTCCCGCGCGCTCGAGATCATCGATCACCGCAGGCAGCGTAGCGGCCAGCACGTCCTCTCGCTCACTCACCTCCGACGCGTTGACGCTGCGCTCCTTGCGCTGGACGGCGTGCTCGGCGAGCTGCTCTTGTTGCTCGCGATCGGCCTGACGTGCGGCGGTCCCGCTCTCGATGAGCACCTGCACATCGCTGAGCTTGAGCTGCCTTTCGCGAAGCCACGCAGCGCCCTTCGCCTGAAGCGCGCTCGCGAGGTCGGTGCGAGCCTGAACCCGCGGTGTGAACCAATCCGTGCTTCCTGATGCCATTTCTTGTCTCCGTTCGTTGTGAGAGCTCCGCGACGTTGTCGCGGGCAGCATGAACGAGGTGATCGGTGATCTCAATTGGGCAGAGTGATCCACCGGACACTTGCGGGCGCGGATCCGGTTTGTGGGGGCAGACGACTGTCAAGAGATCGTGAGAGCGGAACGGCTGGCGAGATGTGCCCCTGCCCATGCCCATGCCCGAGTCAGCGCTCGCATCTCACGTGCTCGAGGGCCACGCGCACGATGCTCTCCGGCGCTCATCGCGAATCGTTGCGTCGTTTCGGGCATGGGCAGGGGCATGGGCATGTAAACCGCCCACAGCAGGGAGCCGCGCCACGCGCCAGAACGACCGAGTGGCGACCCCTGTTTCATGGGCTAGGCTCTTCGGTGATGACCAACACCGCGCGCAAGCTTCTGGACGATGCGCTCACCTTGCCCAAGGAAGACCGCGCGCACATCGCGACGGAGTTGCTCGCGAGCCTCGATGGACCGCCGGACGCCGATTGGGACGAGGCATGGCTTGCCGAGCTAGACCGGCGCGTCGAGGCCGCAAAGCGGAACGGTGAGACCGGCGCCGACTGGTCCGAGGTCCGAGCGGAGCTGCTCGCCGAACTTCGCACACGATGAAGCGCATCAAGCTCCTCTCGACCGTTCGTGTGGAGATCCGCACAGCGATGCGTTGGTACGAGTCGTAGCGAAGAGGTCTGGGCCTCGAGTTCGTGGCCGTGATCGACGAAGCCCTGGAGAAGAACGCGGCACGCCCCGAAGCTTCGCCGCTGTGGAGATTCAATCATCCCTACCGCAAGCGGATCGTCCGCCGTTTCCCGTATGTGGTGTTCTTCGAAATCACAGGCGACGTCGTGACGATCGTGGCCGTGGCACACCAACGCCACCGGCCTGGCTACTGGCTCGATCGCTGACGCCACCCTGGTCGAGCATCAACGCTGTTGGGAGCGCTCTCGTCTCATTCTTTCCACGAGTGCCACACCGTCCTCGATCTGCTGGTCGTTTGGTCCAACGACTCGAATCGTGAGGGACAGCTCTTCCCCTTCCTCTACGTGCTCGAGAAGCCGGGTGCCGTCTCCAACATCGACCTGAACAAAGTTGGCATGTTCCCCAAATATAGTAAGGACATGGGGCTCTCCATCGGAAGGCTCAGCGATTCCTCGTTCGACCTCTATGTAGGTCAATCTTTCGCCAAGAGGCGCTGCTCGAACAATACGGACGAAGGGTACGTCGTCGTCGTCGAAGTAGTCGATGAACCATCCGCGTGGCACCTCAACGAGGATGCGATCTGCCTCGTACGGAATCGTTAACGTCCTCGCTTCTGCAGAGCCAGACGAACGGCCTGGCCGAAGAGTCGAACCCAACTGAGCGAGCCAATCTCGCAGCGGAGGCATTGCCACGCTGGGAGGCAACTCAGGATATTCCGGACTCGCAATGGTCATGCGCAACGAGATCTGAAATACATGCCCCCTCGGGTCGGCGTAGTAGAGGGCACCAAGCAAGAACACGGCTTCCGATCTGATGCGATCGGACGCAGTGTTGTACGTCGCAAGTTCAGGCCGGTCCCAAACGACCTCCACGACCTGACCGGCATCGGACCGAGGCAACGCACGGATGGTCGCGTTCTCGTGGATCGAAGAATATCCGCGCACAGCCTCGTCGAAAGGATCCACGACCAGCGCCAAGAGCTCGGTCGCAAAAAGCTGAACGTGGCTACCGAATACGATGAGCTCATGCCTGCTCGACCGATTGTCGGCTGATCTCAGGATCTGGGCCTCACCAGCGCCAGGAAGGGATTGGCTTGCAGCAATCCCAGACCACGCATTTCGCACCTCTGAGCCATCGGGAAGAGCGCCGAGAACTCTACCGTCGGCGAGTTCGAAATTTGTTGTTGCCGGAGACTCCTGTCTTGGACCGCTCACCCTTTCCACATTGCTGCAAGAGCTGCACCCCGCGAGCCAGGCCGACAATCCCATAACCATGAAGAGAACCGCGTGATGGGTCAGCCCGTTTGGGGGTCGAACGAGTCTGGATAAATGGGGATAAATGGTGAGGCTCATGTACTTTCGTCGTTCGGAGTCGGGTCCAAGGTCCATAGGACCACGGCGGTATCACCGTAGCGGGATTCGGACAGAACCGAGAACCCCTTCCCGACGGGTCGGAGCATGCTTCTTTGCGTGTTCGATCGCCAGTATCGCCCCTTTTTTACGGGCAATGCGATCACACTGCCTTCGTTCTCATCGTGTTCGACGATTATGGTCCAACTTCTACGAAGCTCAGGGGGGCCCCGTCGAGAGGTGGCGCCATTCCTTCGAGTCGACCGTTTCTGTACATGAAGGTTGCCGCGGGGATCGGCAGAGGCGTTCTGACGCTGATGCCATGAGCGCCCCGACTCTCGAAAATCACGGCGAAAGCTCTCTGAAAACGTAATCGAATCATGATTTGACTACGTTCGACACGCAGACGAAGCAGCGAGCTGTTTCTATCTGGATTTGCGTACCTTGCTCTCCCTAGCGAGATGGGGGACGGTGCGAAGATGCGGATCGAGACGGATACGATGGGGCAAGTCGAAGTGCCGGAGGATGCGTATTACGGTGCGCAAACCGCGCGCTCGATCGCGAATTTCCCGATTGGCCAAGAGCGAATGCCGCGCGAGATCATTCGTGGACTTGCGTTCCTGAAGAAAGCGTCGGCCACGGTGAACGCCGAGCTCGGTTTGCTCGACGCATCGATCGCCGAACTCATCATCGCAGCGTCGGACGATGTGCTCTGCGGCAAGCTCGATGATCAGTTTCCGCTCTCGGTCTGGCAGACCGGCTCGGGCACGCAGACGAACATGAACGTGAACGAGGTGATCGCTGGACGCGCCAACGAGCTCGCAGGGAAGGGGCGCGGCGGTAAGTCACCGGTTCACCCGAACGATCACGTGAACCTCAGCCAATCGTCGAACGATGCGTTCCCGACGGCGATGTCGATCGCCGCGTCAGAAACGATCGAGCTCGAGCTTCTTCCGAAGGTGCGCGGCTTGCGCGACACGCTCGCAGAGAAGAGCCGTGACTTCGCGGATGTCGTGAAGGTGGGTCGCACCCACTTGATGGACGCGACGCCGCTCACGCTCGGGCAGGAGATCTCAGGGTGGGTGGCGCAGATCGATGTCGGGCTCGATGCGATCGCCAACGCTCTTCCTCGCGTGCAGGAGCTCGCAGCCGGCGGGACCGCCGTGGGCACGGGGCTCAATGCGCACCCCGAATACGCCGTGCGAGTTGCGGCGCGGCTTTCTGTATTGGTGGGTCGCTCCTTCGTGAGCGCCGAGAACAAGTTCGCCGCGCTCGCGGGACACGACGCGCTCGTGCTCGCGCACGGTGCGCTCAAGCAGCTCGCCACCGCGCTCATGAAGATCGCCAATGACGTGAGATGGCTCGCGAGCGGTCCTCGCGCCGGGCTCTCGGAGATCTTCATTCCCGACAACGAACCCGGCTCATCGATCATGCCGGGCAAGGTGAACCCGACCCAATGCGAAGCGCTCGCGATGGTTTGTGTTCAAGTGATGGCCAACGACGTGGCGGTCGGGATCGCCGCAAGTCAGGGCAATTTCGAGCTCAATGTCTATAAGCCTCTGATCGCGCACACGTTCATTCAGTCCGTGCACCTTCTCGCCGATGCATCTCATAGTTTCGACGAACGTTGCGCGCGCGGCATCGAACCCCATCGCGAGCGGATCGCGCAATACCTCGAACGCTCACTCATGATGGTGACGGCGCTGACCCCACGGACCGGTTACGAGGTGGCTGCGAAGATCGCGAAGCATGCGCATCAGAACGGGAAAACTCTGCGCGAATCAGCGATTGAGCTCGGCATTCTCGAGGTCGCCGAGCTCGATGAGGCCTTGGATCCTATCCAAATGGTCCGCCCGTCGCGGTGAGCGATTCGCTTGCCGCAATCCGCGTTCGTGGTACTCGCGCGCAGCGCGCCTTTTTTGATGCGCATACGAGGACGCGATGGCCATCGAGATCCGCGAGCATGTTCCTGGTCAAGATCTGAACGATTTCCTTCGTGCAGCACGCATCGTCTTCGAGGGGGATCCGACTTGGGTCGCGCCCCTCGATTTCGAGATGAAACAACGCCTCTCTCCCGGCAAAAATCCCTTCTTCCATCGCGGGGAGCTGGGCCTCTTCACGGCGTGGAAAGACGGCCGACTCGTGGGTCGCATCTCCGCGCAGATCGATCACGAGCACCTCAAGCGGTACGACGATCGCACGGGTTTTTTCGGCTTTTTCGATACTGTCGATGATCCAGAAGTCGGTCAGGCGCTCATCGATGCGGCTGAGAAATGGCTGCTTCGGCGCGGTATGCGACGGATGCGCGGTCCCATCTCTCTGACGATGAACGATGAGATCGGAGTGCTCATCGAAGGGTTCGATATGCCTCCTGCCCTCATGATGAACCACTCGCGCGTGTGGCAAGATCGCATCGCGCTCTCGACGGGGCTCGAAAAGGCCAAGGATTTCTATGCGTGGCGCTTCGATGTGGGCAACACCCCCAAGCGCGCGCTCAAAGCTTGGGAAGAGACCATCGCGCTCCCTGAAGTGCGGTTGCGGAGCGTCCAGCCGAGCAAAATGGAACGTGAGCTCGAGATCATTCTCGACATCTTCAATGAAGCGTGGGCGGACAACTGGGGCTATGTCCCGGCCACGCCCGAAGAAGCGAAGAAGCTGGGCGAGGACCTGCGACTCATCATCGACAAGGACCTTGCGTTCATCGCCGAAGTCCATGGCAAGCCCGTCGGTATTTGCATCGCGCTTCCGAACCTCAACGAGGTCGCGCGCGACTTCGATGGCAGGCTCAACCCCATCACGATCGCGAAGTTGATTTGGCGTCTCAAGGTCAAAAGGCCCAAGAGCGCGCGCCTCATGATGCTCGGCATCAAGAGCGAAATACGAAATCAGAGACGGTATGCGGGGCTTTCCCACGCGCTCTATGTGGAAGTTGCCAAGCGAGGCGAAGCCCTCGGCTACGAATGGGGTGAACTTTCCTGGACGCTCGAAGACAACCGTCCGATCAATCTCGGCATCCAATCGATGGGCGCGCGCATCTACAAGAAGTATCGCGTCTACGAGAAGGCGATCGGCGTGGCGGCTCCCAAGGCGCAGTCCGTCCTCCAAACAGAGTCTAAAAATGCGTGAAATTTCGCTGTTTCTGCACGTTCTCGGCGTGATTTTGTGGGTCGGCGGCTGCGCGAGCGCGGCCTTCAACGCGGCCCAACTCATGGGAGCCTCGTCCGCGGCGCGCGTCGAGGGGCTTTCCGCGGTACGTCGCACGCTCCAAGTCGTGGCCACTCCAGGGCTGCTCCTCGCGTGGCTCGGCGGCCTCACGATGTTCGTGAGCTTCTTCGATATCTACGCGCGCGCTGGATGGATGCATGGAAAGCTGACGATCGCGATTTTGTTGAGTGCGATTCACGGAATTTTGCTCGCTCGGGTGCGCCGCGCAGCGAGCAGTGGGTCCGGCTCGGCCGGAGGTTTTGCAGGGTTCGCGATGGCACTGGTGATGGGAGCCGCGCTCGTGGTGGCGCTCGTCATCTTTCGACCTGGAGCGTGAGCTTTCGTTCACGCCGAGCCCGCTCCAAGCGTGAACGAAAACACTCGCCGCGACGTTTCTTGATGTGCAAACCCCGCTTTTCTTGAGCCACTGCATCGTGGCATGATGCCTGCTCTACAGGATGTCATGATGCGACGCGTCCTCCTTGTTGCGCTCGGTCTTCTCTCTTCGGCGACTCTTTCCGCATGCGGAGATCCGCGGCTTACGGTTCGCGGATACGCGCGCATCGAGAGTGCCGAGGCGGACTTTAGATCAGCGTACGAATTCCCATCCGATATCCGGCTCGATGGCGACGCGAGCTCCGTGACGGGGACCTGTCAGATACGACGGATGACTTCGGGAGGAGGACATTCATACGCGGCCATTGTGGACCTGTTCGGCGGTGGGTTCCGTTCGGTCACGGTCATGGGGCGGACGGATGGCAGCTCGAGCAGTGTCGATGTTCAAACGACCACGGCGGTATATCGTTCGAACGAGAGTTGTGAGGTCGAGGTTTCGTACGTCGACGATTCAGGAAGCGTGACACTCGATGCTCGTGGATGCGCGATGATGACGGCAGATGGAGTCACCGCCGCGTTCAACGCTCATCTCGAGATGCATGGTTGTTCGGTCGTTCCGGTGGATTGATCATTCGAGTGTAAAACGACGGCCTCGCCAGGTGCGAACATCGAAGTCATTTCCATCGGTTCTGACGATGACACCTCCTTCGTGATCGATCCGCAGCACGTGTTCGCTCACGCTTTCCAAGCGTTCGAGGACTTCGGGATGAGGATGCCCGAAACGATTCGCTCGCCCCGCGCTCACCACGGCAACTCGTGGACGAAGCGCGGCGAGAAACTCAGGTGTGCTCGATGTTCTCGAGCCGTGATGCCCCACTTTGAGAAGATCGATCGAGTCCAAGACGCCGCTGCTCTCGAGGCTCATCTCCGTGTGGTGTTCGGCGTCTCCTGAGAGGAGCATGCGACGCCTGCCGTATGTGAGCTCGAGGACGAATGAATTGTCATTCGCGTCCCAACCCGAGTCGAATGCTGGACATGGCCAGAGCACCCGCACGCTCGCGCCTCCAAAACCATGAACAGTGCCGCATACGTCCTCGGGTGGACGAACGCGGATTCCATGGCTTCGTGCCTGTTCGAGCATGACCACATATTCGCCCCCCTCGTGTTCGTCTTCGGCTTGTCTCGTATCCCAGATCTCACCGATCTCCATGGTCTCCAAGAGCGCAGCCAGGCCGCCATAATGATCGGGATGAGGATGAGTGATCACGGCCACATCGATTTTCGTACGACGTCGAGCCCGTAGGAGAGGCACGAACGCGGCCCTTCCCGGATCGAGTCCTCCTCCAATGACCCCACCTGCGTCGACCAGCATGAGACGTCCATCGGGCATGTCGATGAGCGCACCATCGCCCTGACCCACATCGAGGAACGTCGCGCGGAGCTCGGACGACTTCGACTCCGTCCATCGCAATCGAAACTCGGCTCCCACGAATGCGAACACGGCGATGGCCATGATCAGGATTTTTTGTCGTATGTTGGGCAACAAAAGAACGAGAACACATGCCACTGCCACGATCGCACCCTCGAGCACGTCGAGTGGAGGCAACGTGCGCCCGAGTGGAATCGTTGCGAAGGCCTCGCAGCTCTCGAGAAACGCGCGTGAGAGCACATCGAGAATCGCTCCGGTGGACGCAGAGAAGGTTGGCGTGAGCGAGGCGACGAGCGCGTGGAGTGCGGCCAAGGGCAAGAGAATGGCGCTTGCGATCGGCACCACGACGACGTTCGCGATCACACCAGCGGCAGCGACGCCTTCGAAACACCAAAGCACGACCGGCGCGGTGGCGATGCTCGCGCGCATACTCGCGACGAAGATGGCACGCACCGGCCTTTCGATGGCGCCATCGATGGGGGCGAGGATGGCCGCTGTGGCGGCGATCGAGAGGAGAAAGCCTGGCCGGACCATCATCGCGGGGTCGATGATTCCAAAGAGGATCACGGATGCCGCGGTGACCGCGACGATGTTCGGTCTTCGACCGCCCGCGTGGAGAGCAAAGGTGAGAGCCGCGGTGATCGCAGCTCGCCACGCGCTCGGTGCACCGCCCGCGAAAGATGCGTAGACGAACGCGAGGGGAATTCCGATGGCGGAAGCGATCCGTGCCGAATCCCACCGTTCGGCCAGACGCATCATCAGCAAGCCACGTCGTAAAAGCCACACGAGCGCTCCGACCAAGAGCGTCACGTGCATCCCCGAAACAGCCAGCACATGGGTCAGTCCCGCGCCGCGGACCGCCTCCTCACCATCTTCGTCGAGCGCGAGATCTCCGAGAATGAGCGCACGCGCGACGCCGCACGTGGGCTCGGTCAAGCTCTCCATCAGCGCGCGTCGCACATGCGCTCGCACCGCTCCGATCGCGCTTGCGAACGAGGTCGATGTCGAGACCGAATCGAGCGCGATCACACGTGCATCACACGCGATCGCATCGACGATGGGCCACGGTGGATGGGGCGTTGGATTGCGAAACCCCGGAACCGGCGAGAGATCGAAGAGACCTTCGATCTCGGTGCCTTCGAGCCAAGCTTGACCTCGAAGCCGCACTCGCGTTCCCAGCCTCGGAGCGACGGCACCAAGGCCCACGCCTTCCGACCGTTCGACACGTACGATCGCATCGGCTCGATCGAAGCGAGCACGTAATTCTTCGACCTGACCGACGATTCGCGCTGTGCCCGAAGGCGACGCGTCTTCTGACGGTGTGGGGGCCATGGCGGAGGCGCCCGCGAGCCCAGCACAGAGTCCCAACGTCATCCGGACCCAGACCCTTGGTCGTGCGGATGAGCCACGCGCGATGAGCGTCAGGATCGTTCCGATCGCAAGTGCGACAACTCCGCCCCATGTAGGTGTGATCCCGCTGAGCATCGCGGAGAGGCTCACCCCCAGAACGAGGCCGGTCGCCATCATCGTGAGCACGTCCATGGGGACGACGTTTACATCTCGTATG
>CAYZTA010000036.1:0-60180 GCA_964481145.1 uncultured Sandaracinus sp. | reverse complement strand
GTGTGGATCTCGGCGTGGTCGCGGGAGACCGAGGGGTCGTCGAGCCAAAGGTCGGCCTTCGGATCACGACCAATCCGCAACATCGAATGCAAAGCCACGTTGGCGGGCGCGCCCGGACCGTAAAAGGCTGTGGTCCAGCGAAACGCCTGGCGCGCAACGGAAGAACGAGACGTCGGGAGGATCGAGGTGTCATTCAAAGTGACATGTTCCGGGAGTGCCATGGCGGGGAGGTTAGGGGATCACGCTCCCCACGCCAAGTGGCTGCAAGTGTTCCCTCACAGCGCTCTTTCGTAGGGGTTGTGGCCCGAGTCCAGTTGACGCCTTTCGAAACGCGGCGGAACATGGCGCCCGTTTCAGGGTCTCTTGGTATTCTTCGAGCAATTCGAAGAAGGGGCGATCAGCAGTGCAGGAAAAGAAACTCGATGTCGCAATTCTTGGTGGAGGCCTCGCAGGGACGCTGCTTGCGCGTCAGCTGCGGATGGCCAAGCCGGAACTCGAGATGGCTGTGTTCGAGCGGGAGACGGAGCGCTCCTTCAAGGTTGGTGAGAGCACCGTCGAGATCGCGGCGAACTATCTGCTCCGGAAACAGAAGCTCGGTCGCTACCTCTACATGCGACAACTTCCGAAGAACAGTCTTCGGTTCTTCTTCGATACGAAGGAGAAAGATGCCCCTCTCGAGCGCATGAGCGAGATCGGTGTTTATCATTTGCCGCCTGTGCCGTCGTTCCAGCTCGACCGGGCGCGTCTCGAACAAGACCTCATCGATATGAACATCGCCGAAGGGACGGAGGTTCAACTCGGCGCGACCGTGCGCGAAGTGATGCTCGATGGACAGGAGGGTCATCGTTTTACGGTCGAGCGTGGTGGGGAGACCACCATGTACCGCGCACGATGGGTACTCGATTGTACGGGCCGCGCTTCGCCGATCGCGCGCCAGCGCAACTACCGAATGCGAACACCGGAGCATCATGTTGCCGCTGTGTGGGCGCGCGGTGCCAACGTGAGCGATATCGATGCGCGTCCCGATGAGGCGTGGAGGAAAAAGGCGCGCTACACGTCGCGCACGTTGTCGACGAATCATTTCTGTTATGACGGATATTGGATTTGGTTCATCCCGCTCTCGAGCGAGCTCATCTCGCTCGGACTCGTGATCGAAGCTGACAAGTTCAAGCCACATTGGCGCACGAGAGAGGGCTTCCTATCGGCGCTTCGTGAGCATGGCGCGCCGCGCTCCATGCTCGAGAAAGCAGAGCTCGTCGATGTCGGGAGTTATGCGCAGCTGAGCTATCGCAGCAAAAAGATCTTCGCGGGGGAAGAGCGATGGGGATTCAGCGGCGAGAGCGGCGCGTTTACGGATCCGTTTTACTCTCCGGGTTCGGATTTCATCGCGATCGAGAACGATATGTTGAGCGATCTCGTGCTTCGTGATTTGGCGGGGGAAGATGTAAAGGAACGGAGTGACCTTTACGACGCGATGGTGCAGTTCCGATTCGAAAATACGCTGCTTATCTATGCAGGTCTCTATAAGACCTTTGGCAGTTATGAGCTCTTCAAAGAGAAGTGCTATCTCGACTGTGCCGCTTATTATAATCTTTGGGTGGACGCTTACATGCAGGACTTGCACCTCGACCTGCGCTGGATTCGAACTCAATTGCGTCGCAAAGATTATGTGCTCTCTGCCATGAGCAATTTTAGTCGATTCTTCCAATCGGCGGCGGACGAGATGAAGAAAGATGGTCGTTATTGGCGACGAAATCTCGGCCACGACGTGCTCAATGGTGTCGAGGCGTTCGGTGTCTTCGAAGGGCTCGGCACGCCGCGTACGCGGCGCGAAATCAATGATCGCACCGAGATGATCTTCAACCGCACGCGTGACGCGGTCAATCGCATGATGGCAGATGCTCGTCTCGAGATCCCTGAGGGAGAGCCTCATCAGACGTCGGAGTCGAGCGCGCCGATCGCGCTCGAGGACTTCATGGGGGACGTCGACCTTCGTGCTCCGATCGCACGTTCTGCTTCATCGACAGCTTTGGAATGATGCCGCGCTGGATTCGGATTCTTCTGACCGGGTGGTCGTTTTTCCTCTTTTTTTCGGGCAGCCCGCTGATTGGGATCGTGCTCCTTCCAGCGATGCGTCTGTTCGCCAAGGATCGTGAAGAGCACCGGCGACGCTGTACGCGGCTCATTCAGCGCGCGATGCGGCTCTTTGCGGGCTGGTTGCGCTTCGCGGGGCTCATCGAGCCGCCACCGGAGATCCCCTCTTTGGCGGGGGTTTCTCCTGGGCAGTCGTATGTGTTGATCACGAATCATCCGTCACTCATCGATATTTTTTTCCTTCTCGGGATGTTCGATGGGCTCACGTGCGTGACGAAGCGCAGTTGGTATCGCTCGATCGTCCTTGGGCCCTTATTGCGGCAAACTCATTATTTGCCGGGTCCTGGTGTTGGAGACGAGAGCGATACGTTCAGCGCGATGGTCGAGCATCTCGAAGAGGGACATCCTTTGCTCGTATTTCCCGAAGGGACACGTTCTTTGCCTGACCGAATGCACCGCTTCCGACGAGGCGCCGTGGAAGCGGCCATTCGCGCGAAGGTGCCTATCGTGGCGTTCTTCGTGTCGATCGATCGCCCTTTCTTGATGAAGGGAGTTCCCTTTTGGAAGGTACCTTCCGACACGGCGCGTTATTCGATGGAGTATCTCGATGTGATCGACACGAGCGCGCTTTCGGTGAGGGATGCGAGGCGAGTGAATGCGGACCTCCAGGATCGGTTTAATGCGCGCTTCACGCGGATGCTCCGCGAGCGCGCGGAAGACCATGCGTTCGAGGAGGAGGGCGCCGCCGCGTGAGCTCACGCGAGAGAGAAGTGGAACGCGTTCATGAAGCCGGCGGCCTCGCGCAAGCCGACGTGCCGAGGTGAGACGAGGAGATAGGCGGGCTCGGTGCGCGCGACCTGGAACTTCTTCCGGTAGCGGTTGCGTGAGTCGAGCTCCAACGCATCGTTCGCGGTGCGGAAGAGGAATCGAGCGACGCGTGTCGAGAGCAGGCTGAGGCCATGGATTTCTCCGATCTCATGCGCTGGTGCGGGGCCGAAGCTGACCCAGCGACAGTGCTCGTCGCCGAAGCGGTGAAGTGCAGCCACGACGAGGCTCTCGCTCGTCCCGATCGGAGCATCGGCTGTGACGAGGTGGTGGTCGAGCATGAAGCCATCGATCGCGTCGAGCTGCACCGCGGTGAGCACACCGGAGATGTGCTCGAGATGGCGCGCATAGAACCATCGGCGGCCGTCGAGGAGCCCGAAGAGATCGATCGGGGTGACGTACATTTGAAGTCCATGACGCTCGGCGAGCCAGGCTTGCGCGAGCTCTTCCATCTCCGCCTCCAGGACAAGGTCGCGACCGTCTACGAGGGGTTTGTATTCGCGCACCATCACACCCTCACGGTGCGCGCGTGAGAGCTTTTTGCGGACTTCGCGCCCCGATGCACCCGCCGATGGATCGCGTTGCGGGTCGAAGATCAGCTCCTCACCAAACGCGATCGCGGCGTAGCCGTTCGCCATTGCCCAGCGCGAGAACCGATGGCTCGCGACGGCAAACGCCGTCCGCCAACCGCGCGCTTCGCAGTGTGCGCGGAAGGCGGAGGCGAGGGTGGATGAATCCTCCACGGCACACACCGGATCGCCGATCGCCACTGCGCATCCGAGCCTTTGTCGGTAGCCGATCGCGCCATCGATTTCACTGATGCGAAACAGGGAGCAGGTGGGGTCGAGCAACGCCGTGGAGACCGATCCGCCGAAATGGCGAACGAGGCGAGCCACGTCGTTTGTCACGTCGCCGTCGACCTTCCGCGGCATTTGCCGTCGCCATGTTGCAGATTGCGTTCCGTGGATTTACCCGAGGAGATCAGACCAGATCGCCGCGCGACATGTGGGCGCGTGGCGCTCGATCTCGGCTGCCACTCTGAGCACCAGCGCATCACGATCGCGCCCACCGACCACGTGCAGGCCCACCGGCATTCCATCCGCGCCTCGACCGCACGGAATCTGTACTGCGGGGAGGCCAGCGAGGCATGCGGGGAGTGTGGTCGCAGTGAGCTCGCGTGTGAGTGCTTCATCGATCATCCCGGTCGCGAGTGCGTCTCTTCGGTAGCGCGGTGCTGTGATTGCGGTTGTCGGCTGGATGATGACGTCGACGTGCTCGAGTGCTTTCTCGAGCTCTGCCGTGAGGCGTGCTCGGGTGCGATGGGCAAGAGTTCGCTGTGAGGGAGTGATTCCTCGGGCGAGATCGAGCGTGACCGTCGTCGCAGGAGCGAGCGCACACCGAGGCGCGAAGGTCATGGCTTCGCCTCCGAGCACGACCAGACCCAGAGCCATCACGAGATCGGGATCAGGCAGGTCGACGGGCACCTCGGTTGCACCACGCGTAAAGAGGCCATCGAGCGCGGCGCGTGTGGCGAGCACCACATCCGCACGGGTTTCACTCCAGCGAAGCGCGCTCATCCCGATGCGCAGCGGCGTGGGCACGCTCGTGAGCTCGCAGCTCGGCTCATGGGTGAGGATGGCGAATGTGGTCGCGAGGTCCGCCACGCTTGCGCCGAGAGGCCCGACATGCGCCATGGACGGGAACAATGTCGCGACGCCTTGAAGCGGCACGCGATCGAAGCTGCCTTTGAATGCCGCCACACCACAGAGCGCGCCTGGGACGCGCAGTGAGCCGCCGCTGTCGGTGCCGAGCGCGATCGGCACCACGCCTGCAGCGACCGCGACCGCGCTGCCAGAGGACGATCCGCCGCTGTCGCGCTCTGGGTCGTGGGGATTGCGTGCGGTGCCGTGATGTACATTGATGCCGCTCGGGCCCATCCCGAACTCCACCATGTGGGTCTTTCCGAAAATGATGGCGCCTGCGCTGCGCAGACGCGCCACGGCGAGCGCATCGGCACATGCGGGGGATCGTCCGAGGAAGGCTGTGCCGCAGGTCGTCGGTTGACCTGCGACATCGATCTCGTCTTTGATCGCGATGGGCACACCGTCGAGTGGGCCGAGAGGGCGCTCTTCACGCCAACGTCGCGTGGAAGCATCGGCCTGAATGCGCACATCGCGGGCGTCGAGATGCACGAACGCGCGCAACGGAGGCATGTAGCGATCGAGCGCATCCGCGGCGTCGAGCGCTCGTTCCACGACATCGCGCGGTGTCGCACGGCCAGAGCGATATGCATCCGTCAGATCGCGCGCAGTCCGCAACGCGCCTTCGCTGGATTCGCCTGCACGAGGAAACATGGAGGGACGAGAGAGAGGCGCGAGCGCTCGCGCGGTGAGCCATCGCCGCAACGGCGCAGCCGGACCGACGCGCAAGCTGGCCGCGAGCGCGCGCAGTCTCCAACCAGAAGCGTAGAATGCGTGTCTGTTCACGGCGGCTCTCTCGTCATCGAGACCAGAATCCGGCGCGCACCTGTGTACGGGCTGCGCCCGTGCATGCATGTGAGATTGTCGACGACGAGCACGTCTCCCGGCTCCCATGACCAAGAGATCGTCTGCCGTTCGAGCACATCGTGCACATGATCGAGCGCGGGTCGCTCGATCTCACTCCCGTCGCCATAACATGCGTGATGACTGCGCAGCTCGTGACGCGGATACAAGAGCGACGCGAGCGCATAGTGACCATGCCCCATCCAGCGCGGGCTCCAGCAGAAGAGGTGCGCCTGGTTGAACCAAAGCGATGCGCCGCTATCGGGATGAATCAGCGTCGCGGGCCGTGTGCTCGTGGCAACGAGGTGTCCCGAGGACCAATGCGCGTTCATTCCAAGTGCAGAGCAGCGCGCTTCGGCCTCGTCAGGGCGGTCGGTTTGAAACACTTCCATCCATGACTTCGAGACTTTCCGTGCGCGGTTCAATCGATCGAAGACAGCGCTCGGTCCGGGATACGAGAATCGGTACTGCACGCCTCGCTCGGTGAACTTCTCACGAAGTGTGGGATCGAGCGCGCGAAAGACGGCGCGCGCATCGGCAAGGACCGTCTCTCCGCCGCGACGACAAGCCAGATCGCATTGAAATACGAGAAATCGCGGGTACGCACGCAGGTAGGACATCTCCTGGTGGAGCGGGATGCGTACGCTCGGCGGCGCCTCGGTCGAGGTGTAGACGCCATCGCGGATGGCGGTGCGAGGCGTGTCGCCTCCCACGTAGGAAAGCGGAGCGGAGTTGCCGAGCGCGAGGGTGACACGCGCGAGGTTGGACGCACCACTCGCGCCGAAACCGCGAAATAAAAGCGCGCCCACCTCGGCTGCGCGCTCTCGAATGGCAGCTGCATGCGTTGCGACATGCTCGATCAGCGCTTCGGATTCCGCGCGCTGTGTCGGCCGTACCAAGAGGGGCAGGGCTCGACCTGCCCAGCGTTCGAAGATCATCTCCATTGCAACCTTGTGAACGAGCCATGCAATGGTGCGACCACCACGGCACGTCGCTTGCGGCACGTTTCTCTGTGCTCGTCAGACTCAAAAACCTGTGGCGACTCGCGACGAAACCGCTGCGTGAGCGGGGCATTGCCGAGACGGTGCGCTCGGTGCGCGTATGCTTCTCCGCACGAGAGCGCGAGCGTCGTGCGCCCTTCGATGGACCTCGTGGCGTCGACACCGAGCAACGGATTCGCCTCACGGACCTGGACGCCATTGGCTCCGATGTACAAGCGCTTTGGCATTACTGGCCCACGTCAGAGAAGAGCTTCCATGACGTGATGCACGACGCGGCGGTCCACGAAGGTGAGCAGGTCTTTATCGATCTTGGATCCGGCAAGGGACGCGCGGTGCTGATGGCATCGGAGTATCCGTTCGCGCGTGTGGTTGGCGTAGAGCTCTCACCTGCACTTCACGAGATCGCGCAACGCAACGTGCGACAGTGGCGCTCGTCCAGTCAACGCTGCTTCGACATCGAACTCCTTTGCGCCGATGTGCGCGACTTCGCCTTCCCGCCCGAGAAAATGCTCGTCTATCTCTTTCAGCCCTTTCCGAAAGAAGTGCTCGAGGTCGTGATTGAACACCTCGCGCAGAGCCTCAGAGAATGCCCGCGCGCCGTGACCGTCGCGTACTTGAACCCGATCTTCCACGAGCAAATCCTGCGCTCGGGGTGCCTCGAGCTCGAGCGATGGGGACACCCGGACAACGCCGACGAGTTCGCCTGGGCGATCTATCGGACCCGCGCATGAGCGCGGTCGTTTGGGACCCGATCGACACAGCGTCCCATCAATCACCGCAATGACATCGCTCGCACTCTTGGCCGCTCGTGTATCCAAGCTGACAGAGCTGACAGACCTCTCCGCACTCGAGCACGACCTGCTCCGATTCGACGGCGCCGCGCGCGGCTTCGATGCGCATTGCGCCGAGGGCTCGTTCGGAATGTTCGAGATCGACAACTGCCGTGCCGCTCAAATCGCGTGTCTCGCCAGGATCGAGATCCACCCGGAAGAGCTCGCGTTCGGGCAGTCTGCGAGGGTTTCCGGGATTGGCAGTGATGAGCTTGAGCTCATCGGTTCCGCGCAACTCGCGCACGGCTTCGAGCACATTGCCTTCGTGGCTCTCCTCGGCATAGAGCCGCGTGCTGCCTTCGAACAAGCTCACGCCCTGCACACCTTCGGGCATTTCGATCCCGGCTTCGGTCAGCAAGGTCGGCATGATGTCGATGCTCTGCACCCAATGGCGCACGGTGGTGCCAGCGCGACGTCCGCGCGGAAGCTTTACATAGAGTGGGACGCGCACCTGCTCATCATAAAGGGTGGTGCCGTGCCAGAAACCGCCGTGCTCACCAAACTCTTCGCCGTGATCGGAGGTGATGACGATCGTCATGTCATCATAGAGCCCGCGCTCACGAAGCCCTGCGATCAAGCGCCCGAAGTGTTCGTCCCAATAAGTGATTTCACCGTCGTAAAGCCCCCTCAAGTGATCGGCTTCGTGCAGCTCCGGAGTTTGATGGGCCGCGCGTGCATATCCACCACGATGTCCAGGATGCTCGTAATAAGGATCATGGGGATCCATGTAACCGACGAAGAGCATCCACGGTGAGGTGGGCGCAGAATCGAGCCATCCCACGAGCTCGTGATTGACGACCTCGGCATCGCGATAAACGGTTCCACGCGGTGCGCCACCGGACCATGCGTCGCGGATGGCTTCGATGCGCTGTCGCAAGAACTGAACGAGAAGGAGTTTCGCTGCAGAGTCGTCTGCGTAGAGGACGAATTCCGGTTCGAGATAGCGATATTCGTCGAAGCCCTGATCGAAACGATAATACGGACCCACGTTGTAGTTCGTGACGAATCCTGTCGTGTGCCAACCCGCATCTGCATAGGCTTCACTCAGCGTCACGACGTCATTGGGAAGCGCATCGCTCTTGGCCATCACACCATGGCTCGATGGATAGCGCCCCGTCAGGATCGACGCGAAGCTCGGACGCGTCCAGCTCGCGTTGGCGAAGGCCTGGTCGAAGCGGATCGCATCTTCTGCGAACGCATCGAGGTTCGGCGTGCTCCCACGTTCGTATCCGTAACCGGGCAAGTGATCAGCGCGCAGCGTGTCGACGACGATCACCAGCACATTGCTCGCATCTGCGGGGGGTTGAGGTCGGATGCGTCCACCGGCTGCGACGGCTGATGGCTGACCGATGAGGAAGGTGGTCACACCGAGCGCTGCGATCGACATCCCCACGATGACAGGAGACCCCCATGCCCGAAGCAATACGGCACCGGGCTTTCTCGACGCGACGAAGCGGATCAGCATCGAGAGTGACACGAAGACGACCACCGCGCCGAGCGCGCAACCGAGGAGCACGCCGAGGCCAGGAAGACTCCTCCACACGAGCTCTTCTTCGAAGACGTCACGGCGGATCCTGAATGCGCTCAGACCCCATGCGATACCTGCCACGAGAAGGGCGCTCATGCGTGCGTAGAGCGTCGCTTCATGAGGTGCAGGTCGTTGCATCGCCCGCTCCGCATACGCGATGACAGCGCCGACGACGGCGCCGATGCCAGCGCAAAAAAGCGAGTATGCAAGCGCGCCATAGGCGATGACCCAGAGCCCCGTGTTTCCGGATGAAACCACCACGAGCCCTTCCACCACGCCCACGATGGCTCCAGCCAGAAGCCCGGCCCCGAGTCCAAGTTGAATGGCTCGACCGATCTTCATTCGTTCGTGCTCTGCAGCGGCGCCTTCTGCGAAGACGAGACGCTCACGATCGGGATCATCGATGATGATCTCGGGCGCATAGTTGGCGGGGCGCGCCAGGAAGAAGAACTTGCCGCACACACTCACGGCCATCTCGGCGGCGAAACCCACGGTCGGAATCAGCAGTGCTTGAGCCATCGAAAGGCCAACCGCTGGGGACGTGTAAAGCGCGACGGCGCTCGCCTCGCGCAGCCCCATTCCATTGATCGATGCGGGAAGGATGGTCGATAGGATCTGCAACGAAGACGCAAAGAAGACGAGCCCAACACTCAGCTCGATCCCGAGCGCACGTGCTGCGCACACGTAAATCAGATTGTGGCATGCGTGGACGCCCATTCCGAGGAGCGCAGCTTGGGCAAGGAGGGCGCCTTTGCCATGATAGGCGCAAACCGCGTCGACGAGCGTCGAGACCCGCGTTTGAACGCTTTTTGGAAAGATCCTCGTGAGGGTACGGATGAGCTGCGGTTTGGCGAGCAGCGTGAGTCCCGTGGCCACCAGAACCACGAAGAAGCCATTCACGAGAAGGACGCCGCGAACACCGATGAGCTCGAAACCGAAAACCGAACCCATCACGACGACGGCGCCGAACGCGAGTTGCCCGAGGATCTTCTCGACGCCAGCGAGGGCGACCGAACGCGCAATCTTGTCCGTGTATTTTACGGTCTCGTACAAACGCCAACCGTCGAGTCCCAGGCCACCCGGCGTCACGGCGCCCCAATAACGACCGATCATCCAAGAGGTCGCGAGGAAGCTCCACGGCGCGTGGATGCCTTGCCCCGAGAGCAACTTCCGCCAGCGCACGATGCCGCATGTGATCGCCAAGAGCTGCATCAGCACCGCGGCCGCGAACCAACCCCACTTCAACTCAGCAAGGTGACGCAGGAATTCCTCTCCACCATTGCCGGCGAGCACCTTGCTGTAGATGAGGACGAGGATCGCGAAGGAGAGCGCGACTTTGATGCCAAAGACGATCCGCTTGCGACCGGTATTCGGACTCGCCGGTGAGGTGGGGGCGATCGTGCTTTCGGTGGAAGGTGTCGTGTGCGCCATGGCTCTCGTCGGGTGGAACACCGCATCACCCTGAACGCATTTCCTGGCGGAACGTGCGTTTGGCTGAACGGGATTGCGGTGACCCCATCGGTTAGCTGGCCTTTCGAAAAGAATCAAGGAAACGACAAGCGCGGAGGGCTGGGAATCATGAGCCTCCACAAAGGCCTTGTGCGTCCTTCAGAAAGAAATTTTGAGGAAACGCTGTGAGTGGATGGAGCCACTACAGGAGAGCGACGAGAGGTGCACAAGCCGGGTGACGCCACCTGTGCCACGCACCTTCACGTTGACTGAGCCATCGTGAAAAAACTGGCACGAATGTGAAGAAGGGAACACGTGACGGATGCACAGTGACGAACGAACAGGCCTGAAAAGGCAAGTTTCGGAGGAAAAGAGCTCTCGTGGCACGAAGCGTGTATATGGTGCGCAACGAATTGCCCTGGAAGAAGTCGACGGCCTACAAGAAAAAGCGGCAGTTTTCGAAGGTCGTGCTAACTCTCGCCTCGAACGCGTAACGGAGTGTTTCCCTCGTATGTCCGAGATGCGGAAACTGAGCATCGTGATTCCATCGTACAACGCACGCGCGCTCTTGCGTCGCACGCTACGTACGCTTCAAGTCGCGGCTCCAGAAGCCGAAGTGATCGTCGTCGATGGTCGTTCGCACGACGGCTCTCCGGAGATGGTGCGCGACGAATTTCCATCCGCGCGGCTCTTGCCTCACGAGAACCATGGATTTGCTCACGCCATCAACCGTGGCCTCGAGCAAACGAATGGTGAGTACGTTCTTCTACTCAACTCGGATCTTTTCGTGAGCCGCGCTGCGCTCGAGACGATGATGGCGCGCCTCGCGAGCGATCGATGGGTGGGCGCGGTCGCGCCCGTCTTGCTCAATGAAGACGGGACGAGACAGCATTTGTTTGGCCCATTTTATTGGCCTAATTTCGTTCCCATCCGGAAGCCGACCCGGGTGCAGCTGCTCAATGGCGCTTGCCTGATGACCCGCCGTGACGTGCTTCGTGAGGTCGGGTGCCTCGACGAAAACTTCTTCCTCTACAACGAAGAATACGATTGGTGTGCGCGCGCATTGCGCGCTGGATACACGCTCGAAATCGTTCCTGATCGCGTGGTTCACGTGGGCGGCGGCAGCACGTCGCGGTCCCCGGACCTCCGGCTCGAAGAGCAGCGAGGCTTCCTCTATCTTGCCAAGAAGCATGCGCCTGGATTCGTGCTTCAAGGTTTGCGTCGCGCCATGCAGTTCGAGGGATATTGCTACTCGCGGATCGACCCCCGTCCGCGGCACCGCGCGATGTGGGCGAAGCTCGAATCGATGACGCGTCGCGAAGCGTACCTGGAGAGCCCCTTTCAGCTCTCGGGTCGTGGGGACTCGCCGGCGAAGCCGATGTGGTCTGGCGTCGCGGCGGACAAGATTGCACAGGGGCCCCGTCTCGAAGAGAGCGCGGCGTTGCGTGCGGTCGCGGAGCGCTCCGAGGCGAATGAGGCCAGCGTCGTGCGCCTCAGCTCCGAGCGGATTCGCTCGCAACCACGACCTGCGCCCAAATTGGTCGGCGCCGCTGGCTGAGTCGGATGTTTCAGTTTGCGATTAGGCGTGTTGCCACACGAGCAAACGCAGGCGCAGCGATGGTGCCTCCGGTATAGCCACTGTTTTCACCAAGCACTCCGATGAGGATGACGTAACACGGCGCCTCGGCGGGAATCGCGCCGATGAAGCTGCCATACGTACCGTTCTCACCAGAAGGGACCGTGCCTGTTTTTCCGGCGACGCGGTGACCGGGAACGCGTGCGAGGCTTCCCGTGGCATCGTCTCGAGCGACAGTGCTTTCGAGCAAGCTCATCATCGTCCGCGCTGTCTCGGGCGAGAGCACCCGCTCGCCCTCTGTTGGGGCTTCGGAGTCACGCCACGGTGCATGCATCACTCCGTCATTCGCGATCGCTGTGAACGCCGTTGCAAGCTCGAGTGGGGTCGCAACGAGATTGCCGAATGCGATGCCAGCCGCTTCAGAATCGCTCGTGCGTGCGGATTCGGGGATGTGATGGTCGAGATGAAACTTCGCCAATCCTTCGAAAAGTCGATCACGACCGAGCCGTTCGAAGATGCGCACGGTTCCCATATTCGATGAGAACGCCAACACATCGCGGATGCTCATGGCGTCTCGTCCTTCTTCGCCAGAGAACGTGTCGTCCAGTGCGATCGCGCCGACTTCGATGGCCGAGGCGATGCTGAATGACTTCGCCACGGAGCCGTGAGAGCGCGGTTCGCGTGGGGCGAGTTCGGGATTGAAATGGCGATCCGTTCGGCTCTGCATCGCGAGCACGTGACCGTCTCGAGGATCGAGCACGATTCCGAGTGCCATTCGAACCTGAGGTTCCGCCCGCACTCGAGCGAGCTCCTCATCGAGGATGCGAAACTCGATTCCACTCTGGAGGGAGGATGTGGTGGCGCGTTCGGGCGTGTGTCGCAGGCAGGAAACGAGAGTGAGCAAGGTGAGCGTCAGAAATCGAGGAAGCGTCATGACGTGCGCCGATTCCAAAGAGCGCGCCAACACGAATGTGTTCACGCTTTCGTTGATGAACTGAGTGGATGATGTTCTCGCGATGACACGGTGGTGCGTCAGGATGAACACGATTCATGAGGGCGTATTTCAGGCGAGCGGGTTTCGTGCATTGACAGTGGGGAGGTTCGCGATACTCATGTGTGCAACGTGCTGAAGCAGATCGGCGCAGGAGGGGACAGACATGCTGACAGGCGGATGTCATTGCGGAGCGGTGCGGTACGAGGCGAGCGCGGGTGCGAGCCGGCATTCGTTGTGCCATTGCGAAGACTGTCGGAGGTCTTCCGGAGCGCCGATGGTGGGGTGGGCGATCTTCGCGCTGGACGAAATCAAAGTGACGAAAGGCGCGCCGAGGGTGCGCGCATCGTCCGAGCATGGGCGACGACACTTCTGCCCGGACTGCGGAACGGGATTGTTCTACACGAATGATATGATTTTCCCCGGACTCATCGATGTGCAGAGCGCGACTCTGGATGATCCCGAGGCGATCATTGCGCCCGACTCGCAGATTCAGATTGCCGACCGTATCGGCTGGATGAAGGAGGCGCACCGCTTGCCGGAATTCGATCGATACCCGCCGATGGCGTAACGCAGCCATCGTCGATGCGGAGAGGTGCGTGCTCAGGAGGCTGCCCAATCGAGCACGATCTTGCCCGATTGACCGGATTTCATGACTTCGAATGCCTCCGAATAACGATCGACGGAGTAGCGATGGGTGAGGACCGGAGAGACATCGAGTCCGCTCTCGAGCATTGCGATCATCTTGTACCAAGTCTCGAACATCTCGCGGCCATAAATGCCTTTCATGACGAGACCTTTGAAGATGACCTGGTTCCAGTCGATCGCCGTATCGCCCGGCGGGATTCCGAGGATCGCGACGCGTCCGCCGTGGTTCATCACGGAGAGCATGTCTCGGAAGGCTTGGCCATTGCCGCTCATCTCGAGGCCCACGTCGAAACCTTCCGTCATGTGAAGGTCTTTCATCACGTCCGAGAGTGATGTTCGACGCGCATCGACGGCACGGGTGGCGCCCATCTTCTTCGCGAGCTCGAGTCGATATTCGTTCACATCGCTGATGACGACATGCCGCGCTCCCACGTGCTTCGCGATGGCGACGGCCATGCATCCGATGGGACCTGCACCCGTGATGAGCACGTCTTCGCCCACGAGATCGAACGAGAGCGCGGTGTGCGTCGCGTTGCCGAGCGGGTCGAGAAACGATGCGATGTCGTCAGAAATGCTGTCCGGAATCTTGAATGCATTGATCGCTGGGATCACCAAGAACTCCGCGAAGGCGCCCGCACGATTGACTCCGACGCCGACGGTGTTGCGGCAGAGATGGCGCTTGCCCGCGCGACAGTTGCGACAAAAGCCGCAGGTGATGTGGCCTTCACCGCTGACGCGATCACCGATCTCGAAGCCGCGTACGTGTGATCCGATGTCCACGATCTCACCGACGTATTCGTGACCGACATGCATCGGAACAGGGATGGTCTTTTGAGCCCAGTCATCCCAGCTGTAGATGTGAATGTCAGTCCCGCAGATCGCGGTTTTTTTGATGCGGATTTTGACGTCGTTGGGGCCGACTTCGGGGATCTCGGCCTCTCCCATCCAGATGCCCGGTTCACGTCGGGATTTGATCAACGCCTTCATTTTCATAAATCGGCTTGGTGCTCCTGTCCGCTCAAGGATGGGGAATGAGTTTCATCGCGCGTCCCACTTTTGCAAAAGCGGCGATGGCGCGATCGATGTGTTCCGGCGTATGAGCGGCGCTCATTTGGGTGCGAATGCGGGCCGCCCCTCTCGGAACGACGGGGAATGAGAAGCCAACGACATAAATGCCTTCAGCCATCATGCGCTCTGCCATTTCGGAAGCGACTTTTGCATCGCCGATCATGACGGGAATGATCGGGTGACCGGCTCCTGCGAGCGTGAATCCAACCGCGGCCATGCCTTCGCGGAAGCGCGCGCTGTTGGCGCGTACACGCACACGCAGCGCATCGCTCGACTCCAAGAGGTCGAGGCACGCGATCGATGTGGCTGCGATCACGGGAGCGAGTGTGTTGGAGAAGAGATAAGGACGCGATCTCTGGCGGAGCATCTCGATGATTTGCTTGCGCGCAGAGGTGTAACCGCCCGAAGCGCCACCGAGAGCTTTGCCGAGCGTGCCCGTGATGATGTCCACGCGTCCGAGGACACCGCAGTGCTCATGGGAGCCGCGACCTTGGTCGCCGATGAAGCCGACTGCGTGGGAATCGTCGACCATCGTCATTGCGCCGTAGCGATCGGCCAAATCGCAGATCGTTCGAAGGTCGGCGATGATGCCGTCCATCGAGAAGACGCCGTCGGTCGCGATGAGAATGCGTTTGGCTCCGAGCGCCCGCGCTGATTTCAGCTTCTCTTCGAGATCGGTCATATTGCCGTTCTCGTAACGGAAGCGCTTGGCTTTGCAGAGCCGAACGCCATCGATGATCGACGCGTGGTTGAGCGCATCCGAGATGACGGCGTCTTCCTCGCTGAGGAGCGCTTCGAAAAGCCCGCCGTTCGCGTCGAAGCAAGACGAATAAAGAATGGCGTCTTCGGTCCCGAGAAAACGCGAAATTCGCGCTTCGAGCTCTTTGTGGATGCTCTGCGTTCCGCAGATGAAACGGACTGACGCCATCCCATATCCGAGCGTCGGCAGGGCCTTGACCGCAGCGTCGACGAGCGCCGGATGGTCTGCGAGGCCGAGATAGTTGTTCGCGCAGAAGTTCAGGACCTCAGCGCCACCCTGCACGTGAATGATCGCGTCTTGCGGGGATGTGATGACACGTTCTGATTTGTAGAGTCCCTGTTCTCGCAGCGACGAAAGCTCTCGTTCCAGATGCTCTAAAAAGTCTTGGTCCATAGGGGGCGCATCCTACTGAAATCTAGAGAGAGCTCGCTAGTTTCCTAGGATCTTGTCCCCGGCGGCGGCGAAGATGTCGGCGAGCGCGGCGTAATGGCGCTCTCCTTCGGCTTCGCTCGCGGTCGCAGGATCGCCGAAATAGGCGTGATCCCCACCCGCTTCGAGGAATGTTTTTTTGCCTTCCCGAATCGCGACGCTGAGTGAGCGAGGGTTGGGTGAAAGCCGTTCCGCGAGTTGTGTGCGGACGAGGAAAGGATTCACGGCCATGACGAGGCTCGTTTCGTAGCTCCCCGCGTGACACGCGCCGCTCTTGAACTCTTCGCCAAGCCGCAATGCATGTGGCTTGCGCGTGACATCAGGAAACTCGACGAGCGCACCGGCGGTGGCTGCTTGCAGAGATCCTTCACGCAACGCGCGAAGGTTCTCCGGCTCGAGGTGCGCATTGCAGATCACGACACCACGGAATCCTGTCCGCATGGCGCCGAGAATCACATCGCGCACGAGCGCGCACGCGGTCTCGAAGGGGAGCGAGATCGTCCCCGCAAACTCACTCGCATAGTCAGTGACGGCATACGCGAGCGGTGGCAAGACGAGCGATGCGACACCGCGACCCTTCAATATCCGGTGGGCGCGACGTGCAGCTTCACGCGAGATCACCACATCCGTCGCAAGAGGCAGGTGCGGGCCGTGCGCTTCGGTCGCTCCCGTCGGCAAGAGCGCAACGGCGCCCTTCTCCAACACCTCTCGCGCCTCTTCGTAAGTGAGCTCTTCGAGATGCGCAGATTGCGTCTGTTCAAACATGTGTAAGCTCTCGACGTAAGATTTTGCCGCGATCGTTTCGGGGCAAAACCGATACGAAACGAACGATTCGCGGGAACTTGTAGCGCGCGAGGCGCGTCTTTGCATGCTCTTGTAGCGAAGCCACGAGCGCTGCGTCCTCTGTCCAACCATCCTTCAGAACCACCACGGCTTTGGGGACACTCATGCCTTCTTCATCGAGTGCACCCACGACGGCGCATTCCTTCACGGCTTCGTGGGTCGCGAGACAATCTTCAATCTCGAGCGGCGAGACGAACATGCCTCGCACCTTGAGCACATCATCGCCGCGGCCCGAGTAGAAGTAATAACCTTCGGAGTCGCGCATGAAGAGATCCGCGCTGACGACCCAATCGCCTCCGACGAACGTCGCTTTGCTCTTCTCGTGATCGCCCCAATAACAGAGCGCGGCGCTGTCTCCTTTGACCCAGAGCCGTCCGACCTCACCGTCGGGCAAATCTTGTCCGTCTGCGCCGACGATGCGTGCTTCATAACCAGGCACGAGCTTGCCGAGCGAGCCGAGCTTCACCTGGCCCGGCGCATTCGAGATGTAGATATGAAAGAGCTCCGCGCTCCCGATTCCATCCAAAATCTCGCACCATCCGCGCGCACGCCACCGTTCGTAAAGAGGCGCGGGGAGCGCCTCCCCGGCGCTCAAACACATGCGCAAAGACGACAAATCTGCGCCCGCGCTCTCCGGGTGATCGACCATTTGACGAATCATCGCCGGAACATTCGAGAGAACGGTGACGCGATGCTTCGCGATCTCGGCGAACATCTTTTCAGGGGTCGGCTTGTCCGCGAAGAACACAGCGGTCGCCCCGAAACGAAACGGGAACATCAAGTTCGTCCCCGTGGCATATCCGAAGAAAAGACGCGAGACGCTGAGGAAGACATCGTCTTCGCGAAGCCCAAGCACGTGTTTGGGATAAAGCTCGGTGTTGTACGCAAAATCGTGATGGAAATGAACGGCGCCTTTGGGCTTGCCCGTGGTGCCGCTCGTAAAGAGCCAACCCGCCACATCATCTCGTGAAGTGTTGGCGTTCTCGGTGCGTGAGCTCGCGGCGTCGAGCGCCGATTCCCACGCCTCGATGCCATCTCGCCTCATCTCTTCCGAGACATCCCCTCCGACCACGAGGCGCACCTGGCAACGAGGATGCTTGGCGAGCGCAGGTCTCAAGCGCTCGAGCGTGCTCGCATCTGCGATGACGGCGCGGGCCCGCGTATACCCGAGGAGATAGTCGAGGTCCGCCTCGGTCGAGAGCGGATTTCCCATGCAAAACACGGCACCTGCCTTGAGAATTCCGAACCATGCCGTCGCGAACTCAATGCCATCGAAGAGCAAGAGGAGCACTCGATCTTCGAGCCCGACGCCGCGATCTCGCAGCGCGAACGAAGCGCGATTGGCGAGCGATTGCACCTCGGCATATGTCCATTGCTGTTCGCCCACGCGAATCGCAATGCGCTCGCCGCGCCCTTCGCGGATGCGTGCGTCGAGATAGTAGTCGGCCAGATTGAATCGTTCGGGGAAAGAGGGCAGCTCGTCCATGGCCGCCCGAGCCTAAATGACGAGCGAGCCTTCGGCGACAATTGATTCGGAGCCCGCGCTACTTTCGAGAGACGAGGGCGGCGCTACATCAATTGTCGATGCTCGCCTTTGTCACACCGAGTCGCGTATTGCTCACGGGTGCAACCGGCTTCGTGGGTCACTTGCTCGAGCCGATGCTGCGGCGCGCCGGCCACGAGGTGCTCTGCGCGACCCGTGATGTGGTCAAGGCCTCGCGAACGTGGCCGGATCGCACGTTCGTTCACTGCGATCTCGACGATCGTGAAAGCGTGCTTCGCGCGATGGAGAGCTGTGATGCGGCCTACTATCTCGTGCACGCGATCTCGAATGATCCCGGCTACCCTTTGAGAGAAGCGATGCAGGCCGAGGCCTTTGCGAGGGCTGCGCGTGCCCAAGGGCTTCGACGCGTGGTCTATCTTGGAGGCGTGGCGCCCCATGGACGCGCGTCGCGCCATTTGCAGAGCCGTTTGCATACAGGACAAATCCTCCGCGCCGAAACGCCGAACGCGATCGAGTTGCGCGCTGCCATGATCGTCGGCGAAGGCAGCGCGAGCTGGACCATGGTGCTCGAGCTCAGCGCTCGACTGCCGGCGATGGTGCTGCCCCGATGGACTCAGCTGCGCTCGGCGCCAGTTTCGATCGATGATGTCCTGCACGCGCTGTTGCGCGCGCTCGATTTCGAACTCGCGCACTCCACATGGATGGATGTGCCGGGGCCGGAGATCATGACGCACGAGCAAATGCTTCGGCGCGTGGCTCGAGTGCTCGGCAAGCACCCGCCGATGCTCCGGGTTCCGCTCCTTTCTCCGAGGCTCTCGAGTTATTGGGTGGCTTGGGTGACGAGCGTCGATCTCGGCCTGGCGCGCGAGCTCGTGGCCGGTCTTCAATGCGATCTCGTCCCGAGCGGTGAATCCGTGTGGGATCACATTCGTGACCGAGAACCGCTCGTTCTCGAGGATGCAGCGCGTCGTGCGCTCGAGGCGCACCAAGCCACCCTGAGCAAGGGGCGCTTTACACGTACTTTGCAGAGGCGTTTTGAGCCCGCACCGTAGGGTGCTCGTGCCGCTTTGGGCGGGGTGGATGGGATTCTTCGCGGCCCTCACCGCGATCATGTGTGCGCTCGCGTTGCGTGAGGAGATCAGCGTCTGGCTCGGGACGAGCCTGGCGGCTCTCTTCGGGATTGTGATCGTGATGCTCCTTGCGCCGCGCGAAATACAGATGCGGCTTCGACTCAGCCGCACGTGGTTCGCGCTCTCGCTCGCGATGGGGATTGCGATGGTGGTTGCGACGCACGCGCTTTATGCCCTCGCGGCGTGTGTGCTGCCTGGCCTCGCGCCTCGAGTCTTTGCCCTCTATCAAAACCTCCACGATCCACCGGGGCCTGATGCGGCCTTGCCCGTATTGCTCGTGGTGGTGCTCGCGGAAGAGCTCGTCTTTCGTGGGCTATTGATTGCGCTGCTCGAGCGCCGCGAGTTCGGTCGCGCTGCGCTCATCGCCCTCGGAACTGCGTTCTACGTGATGCCGCAGCTGGCAAGTGGCTCGTGGGTGCTCATCGGGCTCGCCGCCGTGTGCGGTATGCTGTGGACCTGGCAGCGCCTCGCGAGCGGCTCCATCAGCGCACCTTTCATCACCCACGTTCTCTGGGATTCGCTGATCTTCGTGGGATGGCCGCTCGTTTGATTGCAGCCGTTCAGGTCACGGGTGGGGCCACGCGGAAAATCTGGTTGAATGCCCAAACTTCTTTGGCTCGCAAACTACCAAACTGAATTCCGATGGCGCCATCCTTGATCCACCGGACGGTGCCTCCGATCTCGGCTTCTTCTTTGAGAGGCGCAAGAAAAAGCCGTAGCTTGACTTGAGCTCCAAACGCAATCGGAGAAGAGGGCTCGAGGGGTTCGTTCAGCGTGAGCAGAATTCCCCCAAGCCCCACATTCTGGGTTTTTCCCGTGACCATCCCGTCAGGGTGAATCACAGTCACCGCAAGCTCGAGCTCATAACGCTCGTGGACACGCCGTCCGCTACTCATGATCTAACGACGACACTGCTCGGGGGCTCATTGGAAGTCAAGCATCGTCTTCGGTTCGATTCCGATCTCGCAATTGCGACGCTGCTCTTCGCCGTTCCAGGCGTGGTGGCCGCACTTTGGCTCGCCCCCCGCCCCGCGATCCCGACCGAAATGCCGCCGCTCGTGCTGCGCATCGACGAAGTGCGAGCCTCCATGGAACGTGACGAGGAACTCGCATCCCAATCGCCCACAGGGGAATGGGTGGAGCGCGCACAGACGCTCTATCGAGCGCACAATCTCGGCGAGCTTCGTGGTGAAATCAGGGAGATCGCCGCGAGCCGCCGGGTGCAGCTCCGTGCAGCACTCGCCGAGGTGGCTCGTGAGCAAGGGCCGGAAGCGATCTCGGCCCTTCGTGCACGCGAGATCCTCCGCATGGTCCCGGCTCTCGCTGGTCGGGGGCAGGAGCGCGCCCGGGCCGAGGTGCTCGGCAGCTTTCGTTCGTCGCTCGAACGTTGGGGGGCGATCGTCCGTGGCCGTCGCGTGGCGCCCGACATGGTGGTGCGGGCGCTCTTCGCTGCCCGATGGAATGCGGTGCACGGCTTGCCCCTGACCGACGGGTTCGAGCCCATTCGCCTCCGTGCCTATCACGGATGGCTCGCATTTCACGGCGACGCCGCGGGAAGTGGGTTACGCGCCGCGGCGCTCGATGCCTATGAGCGGGCAGGTGGGATGTACGCCAACGAAGCGCGAGGGATTCTTGCTTTTCGTGGAGGCGCCTACGAAGAAGCCGCCCACCTGTTCACACATGCATTTTCGATGAGCGGCGTCGTTCGGATGCGCAACCACGCGATCGCGAGCAGCGCGGCCACTGATTGAATCGGACCGTCACGAGGAAAAAACGACTTGCGTGCGGTGAACGGGGGGACATGCTGCGGCCTTTCGTCGTAGAGTAGTTCATTGGGTGAGCGAGAGAGACGATGCGTTTTGATCTGAAGAAAGCGCTCTTCATCCTCCCCAATTTGATCACGCTTCTCAGCATATTTTGCGGGTTTTATTCGATCGTGATCGCGACTTCGACGAGTCGCGGATCCGAAGCGAGCGGCAAAGACTTCTATTTTGCGGCGCTGCTCATCGTGTTTGCGATGTTCTTCGATGTCCTCGATGGACGCGTGGCGCGGATGACGAAGACCCAGAGCGCCTTTGGCGTGCAGATCGACTCGCTCGCGGACCTCGTCTCTTTCGGGGTCGCGCCGGCGATCTTGGTCTACCGATGGTCGCTGCACTCGCTCGGTATCGTGGGTGTTCTGACGAGCTTTTCGTTCGTCGCTTGCGGCGCCATTCGATTGGCGCGCTTCAATGTGCTGACGACGGCGCCGAGCGGTGCTCCCAAAAAGCCCAGTAAATACATTCTCGGGCTGCCCATTCCGGGCGCGGCAGGCCTCGTCGTCTCGATCATCGTCGCCAACTTCGCGGTCACCGGAAGCCTTCAGAGCGCGCCGGGACTCATCGCGGGAGTGGTCATCGCGCTTGCGCTGTTCATGGTGAGCACGGTGTCTTTCCGATCATTCAAGGACATTCGTCTCAGCTGGCGAAGCGTGAGTTTCGTGATGCTCACGGTCCTTTCGAGCGCGATCATCGCGGTGATGTTTCATCCTTCGTTCGCGCTCGTGTGGCTGATCGTAGGCTATGTCGCGATCGCCGTGGTCGAGACGGTGATCGACATCTCGCGCAAAGCGGCACGGCTCACCGCCCGGAATGGCTCTACCCAAGCCGACGAAAAGCCGCGCGCCGCATGATCGGAATAGGAGGACACGCCATGGTCTGGACGCTCATGTCCTTTCCTTGTCCGCGAACGCGGAGAGCGATCACCCGAACCAAGCGAGCTGCTCTTCGCGCAGAATGACCTGACGCAAGAGCTCGCGCGGAGTGTTCGACTCCTTGAGCGCATGCGTCATGAAGCTCTCCCAGTCGCGATCGGGTTTCTTTCCGTGGAAAGTGCGAGCAAATCGGTGCGCTTGCTCGGCGAGCACCCCAAGCGCGGCTTTGTCGAGCTTCTTGATTTGAATGGGCCGCGCGCGAATGAGACGACGTCTCAGCATCGCGATGTCTTCGACGGGAAGCAGCGTCGATTGATCCGCGATTTCGTCGAGCAGCTCGCTGGCCTCTTCTCGGAGCAAGGTGAGCGTCTCGGGGGTGATCGCCAAGACGACACATGCACGCGGCAATGCGCCGCCGCAATAAAAGCCGAGTGAACGCAGCGCGGTGCGTCGCTCTGCGCGCGAGACCCCCGCGCGATACAGATTTTCCGCTTCATCGAGGATGACGACCGGGCCCTCGCATCCCTCGAGACGCGCGAGCAAGTCGAGCCACAAATGAAGGCGTCCGTACGCATCACGGCGATAGGAAGCGTTGGCGGGCTTGTCTTCCAGATCCACCGCGCCGAGTGTTTCGATGACCGCAGCGTCATCGAGGTCGTCCTCCTTCGCGATGCGACCGGGGGATGCGCCGCGCAAGGCGCGCTCGGCGGCGCGCGCGCCTTCTCCACCGTCTTCGGCGATCGCGAGGAGCGCTGCTCGCAATCGTTTGCGCGTCGGGGTGGTTCTCAACCAGGCATCGAGGCGATCGAGGGGCGTTGCGCGCCGTCTTAGCGGAAGGACCGTCGATTCGATCAATCGACGAAGATGCCTCTGTGGGTTACCGAGATCTTCGTCGAGCCTCTCGATCGCAAGGCGCAATACGGGCCTTTGATCTGCGAGCGCACGAGATTCCAAATGAAGAAGGTGATGCGTCTTGCCAGCGCCGTATTCGCCCATGAGCACGGCGAAGACAGAGCCGTCATTCGACGCATGCGCGAAGAGCTGCTCGATTCGCGCATCGACCTCCTCCATCCCGACCGTGAGCTCGTCGATGGGTTCGAGCGGTGGCAATCCTTGCGCGAGCCGCACGAGCCCTCGGAGTCCTGCGACTTTGCGTTCGGCAGGTGCCGATACCTTGGGAACGCTCGCGGGCACGGGGAGCCCCCGTGGGGCTTCGAGCGAAATCCAACTTTCGTGAGGGAAGGGAACTCCTTTGGGCAACACCGATTGGATGCGTGAAGCGAGCGCTGGATGCTCGTGGAGCGAGTGCACCCGCCTCTCGAGCGCGCCGGTGCCGATGACGAGGAGCTCGGCCCCCGACATCCCGCGACCCCCATCGGTATTGTCGACGAGCTCTCTCAGCACCGTATAGGCCACGTCACGACGGCCGCGCGAGAGATCCACGAGCGCGTCACCATCGCGCAAGACGAGGCGCGTTCCACGCGCACCGAGCGCACGAGAGAGGCGAGTCAACTGGGCGAGCGCGCGTTTGGCAGTGCGCGCTCGAAGAGGCCTCATCGAGAGCTCTTCTGCGCTCGCGAAAGCGTCTTTGCCGCCGAGCCACGCGTGCAACCTGCGGCCTCGAGCGCGCCCACTCGCTGCGGCGATGTACTGCTGCGCCAGAACGCGAAGCTCACCCGAGAGCTCTTCTTCATCGGCGTCCCTCTCGAAGCGCTCTTCTGCGCGATGCTTATGAAGCGAAACAAAGTGATCGAGCGCCGCGACGAGCCCGTTTCGACGTCCCACCTGGACCTTGGGCAATCGCAGCGAATGCGCGAGCCTCGCGACGACGCTGTCCAGCTGATGGAGCCCGCCTTCCGCGAGCGAGCACGATGCAAAGGCGAAACCCATGGAGAGCGCCGACGTCTCGAGCGCATCGATGACGGGGTCCGCGTCGAGATCGCCCGACATCACGGCGATCGTCGTCAGGCCCGTGGCCGCCACGTCCACGAGCGTTTGAGCACGGGACGCGACGATGTGCGAGAGCCACGTGCTTGTCGGATCCTCACCCGCCATCGCCCGAGATTCCGTGTGACACGATGAGTGTGTCAAGAGAAGCATGGTCTTGGGTCGCGCTTCGACGGGTCGAACTGACGCGAGCGACCTCTCAACCGAGAAACGTGGGGGCGCTGGCGAAGACATCCTTGATCGGGATCCCGCGCCTATCGAGCTCATGCAAGAGTGCTTCAACTCCGGGTGTGGCGAGCGGAAATCGGGCGACCTCACGCCCTTTCGTGGAGAAGAGCCCAATCGCGGCCGTCGAACGCGGGCGTGGTTGCAACACGAGCCCGATCCGTCATGCTCCCCGGATGTCCGAGCCCGCCGAACGCCGCGCGACCTGGGCAGACCTCGAGGCGTTGCCGGAGCACGTCGTGGGCGAGCTCATTCGTGGCGTCCTCTACACGATGCCGCGACCGCGCTTCCGCCACCAGAACGCGGGCAGCGTGTTGGGCGCCGAGCTCAACGGTCCGTTCCAGCGTGGTCGTGGTGGGCCTGGTGGCTGGTGGATCTTGGACGAGCCCGGGATCGCGCTCCCCGAGCTCGACGTCGAGGAGATCTCTCCGGACATTGCGGGTTGGAGGCGTGAGCGGATGCCTCACCCGCCGCCGACGGGCTCGATCACTGTTGCGCCCGATTGGGTCTGCGAGATTCTCTCGCCCACGACACGACGCCACGATCTGCGCGTGAAGCGTCCGCTCTACGCGGAGGCCGGCGTGCGCTGGATGTGGCTCGTCGACATCGATGCGCGCACCGTGGTCGCGAGTCGCAACGAGCATGGGCGCTGGGTCGAGCTCGGCGTGTGGAGCGATGATGACGCGATGCGCGCAGAGCCCTTCGACGCGTACGAGATTCTGCTTTCGGACCTGTGGATCGACCCATCCCCCGAGGAACGCTGATCTCATTTGGATGTAACCAGAGTCGCATTGATCGGAGATCAAACCGACTCTGGTTCGACGCGGAGCGGAGTTGGGAGGGGGGTCCCGAGCCGGCTTTGCCGGGCGGGGGGAGGGTCTGCATCAGACCCTCCGAAAAGAAACGTCTATACAGGATCGCGCGGGGCGCGATCCTGTATAGACACCATGGCGTGAGGAGATCGGCTCGCGGCAGTCCCACATCAGTCCTATACTGCCGGGCCATTCGTCAGGGAGGCGTGTCTTGACCAGTTCGCTCGAGGAAACCCCGCGTCTTGCGCTCACGTTCGACGACGTTCTCTTGCAGCCGGGATATTCGGATTTTCTGCCGCAAGATGCCGACGTGCGGACGCGCCTGACGCGCGAGTTGTCGCTCAATATTCCGATCCTCTCGAGCGCGATGGACACCGTCACGGAGTGGAAGACGGCCGTGACGATGGCGCGCAATGGCGGGCTCGGTGTCTTGCACAAGAACCTGACGCCGGAAGAGCAGGCGCGCGAAGTCCTCAAGGTCAAGCGAGCCGAGAGCGGCATGGTGCTCGATCCGGTCACCATCGAGCCGACGAGCTCGTTGCACGATGCCTTCGAGATCATGCGCCGCCACGACATCTCGGGTTTGCCCGTCGTATCGAATGGCAAGCTGGTCGGCATTCTCACTTCGCGCGATGTGCGCTTCGAGAAAAATCTCGGCCAAGCCGTCGAGAACTTGATGACGAAGAAGCTCGTGACGGTGCCGCTCGGTGTGTCTCAAGAGCGAGCGCGCGAGCTGTTGCACGCGCATCGCATCGAGAAGCTCCTCGTGGTGGGGGATGCGGGCGAGCTCGTGGGACTCATCACGATCCGTGATTTGCTGCAGGCCGAGAAATTCCCCGATGCGATCAAAGACGAGAAAGGCCGATTGCGTGTCGCGGCAGCGCTCGGTGTGGGGAAAGATCGCGCCGAGCGCGCTTCGGCGTTGGTGAGCGCCGGTGTGGACGTGCTCATCATCGACACCGCGCACGGGCACTCGAAGGCTGTGATCGATGCGGTCAAAGCGACCAAGACCGAGCATCCGCACATCCAGCTCGTCGCTGGAAACATCGCGACTGCCGAAGCGACCTTGGCGCTCATCGAAGCGGGCGCGGACGCGGTGAAAGTTGGCATTGGCCCTGGGTCGATTTGCACGACGCGCATCGTGGCGGGCATTGGCGTGCCGCAGATCACCGCGATTCACGATTGTGCGCGCGCCGCTGCGAAGCATGGCGTGCCCGTGATCGCCGATGGCGGCGTGAAATATTCGGGCGATCTCGTCAAAGCGATCGCGGCGGGCGCCGAGACTGTGATGGTCGGCTCGCTCTTCGCGGGCACCGACGAGACGCCGGGGCAAGTCGTGCTCTATCAGGGCCGCAGTTACAAACAGTATCGCGGCATGGGCTCGCTTGGCGCGATGCGCAAAGGGAGCAAAGACCGTTATGCGCAAGCGGACGTGAATGATCCTGGCAAGCTCGTCCCCGAAGGCATCGAAGGTCGCGTTCCGTACCGCGGTCCGCTCAGCGGCGTGGTGTATCAGCTCGTCGGCGGGTTGCGGGCGGGCATGGGGTATACGGGTTGTCGCACCATCGAAGAGCTGCGCACCAAGGCGCGCTTCGTTCGGCAGAGCGCGCAGGGGCTACGTGAGAGCCACGTACACGATGTGGTCGTGACCGAAGAAGCGCCGAACTACCGGGTGTGAGCTGCGCCGTCAGGAGAGCGCGCCTTCGTGCTGAGCCATGTGCATCAGCACGTGGAGAACCCCAGACAAGCGGCTATCCCGTCTCACGCAACTTTATACATTTCGTGAGTGCGTCAAGGCCGGGCTGGGTTATTACTCCGATTCCTCGAATCCGAGATCGAGCTGCTCTCTCACTGACACATCCGCGCCGGCTGGATACGTGATGACTCCGTCCGTACCGATGCGCGCGTTCTCGTTTGGATGATGGAGGGAGGCAGGGCTCTTCGACAAAATGTGACGAACCTCGTGGCCGCGCAGCGTGAGGACATCCGAGATCAGCTGTCGATGACAGCGCCATGGAACGGCTTCGGCACACATCAGCGCGACCGGGCCCTTTTGCTCGAGCACGCGTGTGAGCGCTGCTTCGAACACCGGTGTCGTGAGATGATCGGCGTACCCGCGGAACTGTTCACTGCGCCACGCCGTGTTCGGTGAGTTCTTGTGAGGGGAGCGACGACCGCCGAGATCGGGTTCGTGTGCGTAGTCGATCCCTGCGTGTTCGAGCGACGCCGCCAGAGTTTCTTTCGTGAACTGCGGGAAGCGACGCGACCCCGGATATCGTCGCACATCGATGACGGCGCGCGCGCCATGCACCTGAAGAAGTTCGATGAACTCTTCGATCGAACGCGTCGAGTGGCCGATCGTCAACACGCGCATGGGAGGATCATGGAAGGTCAAGCCGGGTCGCGCACGGGAAACGATGCCATTCACCACTCAATCCGGTGAATGATATGTTTGATGGGTGTTATCCTTGACAAGGTTTGGTCGACTTCATCAAGGCTTCGAAGTGGAGCGCTCTTCCCGCCAACAATGTGTCCGACTTCTGTTTTTGGGTCTTGCGACCTTAGGGACGGGATGTGGCCGTATTGGATACGAGGCAATGAGTCCCGACGGCCCTGACAGATCCGATGCGGATCCATCTTCGCTGGATGCCATGAGTGTCGATGCGTCCGAGGTCTTGGACGGATCTCGAAGTGACGCATCGAGTTGGATGGACGCGTCCGTCGAGGTCTTGGACGGATCTCGAAGTGACGCATCGAGTTGGATGGACGCGTCCGTGACGGATGCTTCCTATGTCGATGCTCCGGATGCCGCGACGCCTGTGCTCCCGTCATGCCTTCAACCAGTCGGCTCTGTCATGAACACGGTGGGTGCCCGTGGCCAGAGCGTCGCTGCTGAAGGAACGATGGCGTATCTTGGATTGACCTCAGGAGCGCGAGGGATTCAGATATTCGATGTAGCGAACCCTGCTGCACCGATTCCATTGGGAGTGTTTCGTACGGACTCTGGACCTGGAATGCTCGCGCCGAACAGCAACGACGTGCTCGGCATCACCGTGCGCAGTCGCTATGCCTACCTCGCTACGTATTTTGGCGGCATGGTGATTGTGGACGTCTCGGATCCGATGAATCCTTCGTTCGTGGGTGGCCTCTCGTTGCCTCGGGAGACATGGGCCATTGCGCTCCAGGGCAACCGAGCCTTCGTAGCGAATCACACGCTCGGGCTGGTGGTGGTCGACATCTCCAATGAAGCCGCGCCCGTACAAGTGACCAACCTCCCGCTCGCCGGTAGCTCCATGGCTCTTCACATCGATGGTACCCGTCTTTATGTCGCTGCTCACACAGACCTTCATATCCTTGATATCTCGAACCCAGACGCGCCGAGCCAGATCGGCCAACTCACCACCGTAGACGGCATTTTCTATGGAGTTTGGTCTTCAGGAAACGGCTATGCTTATGTGATCGACAAGTCGCGCCGTGAGCTCTTGACGATCGATGTGATGTCGATACCCCCAACGGTCGTACAGGTCCGGCCGTCGGACCATGCGCTGGATCCACGCAGTATCGATGGGAACGGCATGTCGATCGTGGTGGGAGATGGAACGGGGACCTCAGGAAGAGTGCGCTCGTTCGAAAACACACCGCCCACTCCCATGCTCGCGTCCGACCTGTCGGCCAATGAACGAGTCTTCGACATCGAAGTGGATGGAGAACTGGTCTTTGGTGCCACGTTCGATGGCGCGGTTGCGATCTGGCGTTTCACGTCATGTCCGTGATCTTCATGGTAGACGTCCCAACACCCACCGTTTGTCATTTGCCGAAGGGCGGGTCCCAGGGTACACGGCGCACTCCATGTTCACGATGGACACGACGCTCCCGCGCTCTGCGTTCTCGGCACGCGATGCTGCGCGCGCGGGCGACGTATGGCGCCTCTTGCAAGAGGTCGCGGTCGAGGCCTCGACGGAAGGCGGGTGGCCACCGATGCGATATCGGCAGGAACGGAACGCGTTCGTCGTGCGCCGCATGATCGTGCGGCACCATGGGGAAGCCACCTACGGAGAACGCCTGCAAGCGAGCTCCTGGATCTCACGCGTGCGTCGCGAGATGTTCTCGACGCGCGAGGTGAGGCTCCGCTCGAGCCGCGGTGTGATTGCGAAAGCCACACAAGAGTGGGTTCATGTGTCGGAGTCACTCGAACCCGTGCGCGCACCGCGCTCCCTGCTCGATGCCTTCCCCGCCGAATCCTCGCCAGAGGAGGATGAGCCGCCGTCGATGCCTGTGCTCGCGCACCCCGTCGCTCCTCGTGCGCCTCATGTGTTTTCGTTTCGTGCATGGTGGACGTGGATGGACCCTCTCGATCACGTCAACCATCCGGCGTACGTCGATTTCTGCGATGAGGCGCTCGCAACAGCTGCGCACGACGCAGGGATATCGCCTCTTTCGATTGCGCCCATCGCAGAGGACCTGACCTTTCGCAGCGGCGTCGTCGCAGGGGAAGACGTGCGCGTCGAGAGCGTCGCATCAGGGCTTACGAGCGAAGGTGCGATCTTCATCACACATCGGATTTTTGCAGGCGATCGTCTGTGTGTGACGGGCACCACGATCCGCTGTCTCATCGATGCACCCGATGCGACGCCCGTCGTGCGCGCACTCGAGGGCAGAGCATAAAGAAGAACCATGCAGGACCTCATTCACAAAGCTTCCATCCTTCACGAGGCGCTCCCTTACATTCGTCGCTTTCACGGTCGCACGTTCGTCATCAAGTATGGCGGCCACGCGATGATCGATCCCATTCTCCGCGATTCGTTCGCGCGTGACATCACGCTGATGAAGCTCGTGGGACTTCAACCCGTGGTCGTCCATGGAGGTGGCCCACAAATCGATGAGGTGCTCGCGAACTTGGGTGTCGTCAGCGAGCGGATCGACGGCTTACGCGTCACGGATGAGCGCACGATGGACATCGTCGAGATGGTCCTCGGCGGGCGGGTCAACCAAGAGATCGTATCGCTCATGTGCAATCACGGTGCGCGCGCGGTCGGGCTCTCTGGCAAGGACGACGGATTTCTGCTCGGCGAACGTGTGACCGAGATGCGCACCAAGGCAGGTCGCATCGTCGACCCTGGACGCGTGGGGAAAATCGTGTCCGTCCGTACGAAGCTGCTCGAACATCTCGTCGCGGGAGGGTTCGTGCCTGTGGTCGCGCCCGTGGCGGTCGACGCCGCAGGGCGCTCGCTCAATGTGAACGCCGATACGGTGGCCGGTGCGATCGCGGCCGCGATGAAGGCCGAGAAGCTCGTGCTGATGACCGATATCGAAGGTGTGCGCGACGCAAGCGGGAAAGTCGCCTCGTCGATGTCGGCCGAGGAGCTCCATCAACTCATCGATCAAGGCGTCATCAGCGGCGGGATGATCCCCAAAGTACAGTGCGCGCTCGATGCCATCGCGATGGGCGTCCACAAATGTCACGTCATCGACGGACGAATGCAGCACGCCGCGTTGCTCGAACTCTTCACCGATCGCGGGATCGGCACCGAGATCAGAGATCAGCGCGGTACAGACAGTGGCCAGAGCTCTAACGACACGAAGTCTTCGGTCGTCAGGCCTCGTTGCCTATAGATCGCCTGGATCTGATCACGAAGCGCCTCGAGCTGCTGTCGGCGATTGCGGCAGACCACCGCGAGCGAACGCCGGTTGGTCCCGTGTTCTTCGAAGTGGAAGCAGCCCATCTCCTCGTACTCGGCGCTCAAGAGATCGAAACGTTCTGCATGGGCGTAAAGCGGGGTGCCAGGCGTCCTCAGCTCGTCGCGGAGCTGCTGTGCAATCCTGATTGCGGTGGCGCGCCGCGCTTCGATCGTTGGGTCGGTCGCGATGTGCGCCTCAACGCTCGCTTGGCAGGCGGCGACCTCAGCGGAGTGCACCTGCTGATGTGTTTCCCACCCGCCGCCGAGCATGTTCGAGGGCGGCTGCGGTCCATCGAGATCGGCAGTAGTGCATTGCTCGGCAGTGGCATTGAACACGTTCCGCATACGCTCAGGCCAATCGAGCGGCATCGGCACTGGAAAGGGAGAACGGCACGCAGAAACCGCCGATTCCGCGAAGCTCTGACAGAAGGTCCAGCGCTGGATATCACTCACACTCCATCGTTGCTGCCCGGCTTGTGCGTGACGCGCGCGACGCGCACCACACGCGCTAACAAAAAGACATACCAAGAGAACAAACGTTTGCCGCCATCTTCGATGGCGTGATCGTCGACCCTGCCCACAGCTCCATGAAAAACGAATCGTCATCACTTTCTTTTGCGGAGACCGATGAAGATCCGTCGTGAGTAAACACACCGAAATCGAAATAATCACAATTCCCCTCAAGGGCCGCGGCTCCAATCACCTTGAGGAATCCCTCGCCTTGCCCTCGAGCTCGCGATCTCGCAACGATCGAAATCTTCGAATTGCCGTGATCGCGACCCAGACTCCGACTGCGCTCATTCCAAAATAGACGATGAGCCCAACGAACACGAGCCCAGGCACGTGTCCTCCTCGCACGATTGGCACATCAGAAGCGGGCTGCACCGTCATGAAATAAAGAAGTCCAGCTTCACCCAAATAGGGCGCGTCGATCGCGTGGGAGAACGCGCGCGGCCAAAAGAGCGTGCCATCGGGCAGCGCCCATTGCACAGCGGCCAGCTCCGCAGAGAGCGCATACGCATGATCGAAGCGTCCATTGCGCCGCGCCGCTGCAATACCGAATGCGCTGGCCGCGGTGCCGAGACCGTCGAACACGAAGCCAGCATCGATTTCGAACCCCCACTCAGGCTCGCCCTCGTCTCGCGCCCATTCACGAAATCCCGATGCCCAACCACGCTCCTCCCAGAACGACGACTCGTAGCGCGAATACCACTCTCGTGCGCGATCCGGCCATAACTCGGGAGCAAACACGAGGATCCATGAGTTGCCCACGCCACGCGCTGGTTGCACCTGTCTCGCGCTCGGCAAATCCACTCGATAGCGCGGCAATCCGTGCGAGTCGGCCATGTCGCCTTCGAACGCGCGGAGCGACCGTGCGACGAACGCACTGTGATCCGTTCCCAACACCGCATCAGCGCGTCGAATGATGCCGATCGCTGCGAGCACATCGATCGGATAACACTCGCCTGGATAGTCATCGAGCAACCCCCATGGTGAAGCATCGAGCGCCTCTGCGAGCGACTCCACTTGATCCCGCAACATCGCCAATGAGCTTCCGTCGCGCGTCAACGCTTCATGACTCGTCAGCCCCGAAATCACGAGCGCGCGAAAGAAGACATTCTCGTCGTGCATGTAATCGTCGCCCCAATGCGTACGCACCCAGGCGTGATGACTCGGGTCGACGATCAAGTCGCGGGCAGCTTGCACCGCGGGCCCTGCGTAGCGCATGGGTGAGACATCTATTTCCCCGCGCTCGTAGGCCCTCTCGAGCTCCTCAGTCGCGAGCAAATAGAAGACCGATGTGAACATCGGCCATTCGGTCGTCGGCACATCATGGAGCGGCGCGCTCTCGGCGTGTCGTTTTGCGATGCGCTCACGAGCCCACGCCAACGCGCCATCCCGCTGGCATGATGAGGACGAACGCAGAAAAGAGCGCGAGGTCCACCCCGAGCGTCAACACCGACGTGGTGACCGCCCACTCGGCGGCGACCATCGCCACGAACACGAGCGCAATCGGCAACGCACGCCGCGATGCAGCGAGTGCTTGCCACGTTTCTGACCAGAGTCGCATCGATCGGAGATCAAATCGACTCTGGTCAGTCGCGGAGCGGAGGTACGTCCATGCGGGTTACTCCGCCACCTGCTCGAGTGCCTGGAGTCGTGTTTCGTGCTGCGTGACCTGTCCTGTGAGGATGTCGACTTTCTCTTCCACCCGCTTCATCCCCTCAGCCGTTTCGACGACGGCACGCTCGACGAGTCGAAGCTCGCGGCCAAGCCCATCGACCTTCGCATCCACACGATCGAGCCTCGCATCCATGCTGTCGAGCCTCGCATCCACACGATCGAGCCGCGCGTCGACCGTGTGGAATCGATCCTTCATCTCTTGACGAAGATCGCGTGTTTCTTCGAGCACTTGTGTGACGAGCTTGGTGAGCCGATCGACGTCCATCGAGTGACGCTAACACGGCATTCCGGTATGAGCGAGCCAAGGCGATTTCATCCAATGCCCCTCGCGCTCCGTGTGGCCCGTGGTACACCCGGCTCCATGACCACCAATCGCGAGTTTTACGAGCGGGCACATCAGCACTTCCTCCGAAACTATCGGCAGCCGCCGTTCATCATGGCGCGTGGTCAGGGCTTGCGTGTCTGGGACGTCGAGGGCAATGAATTCCTCGATTTTTCCGGTGGAATTGCGGTGCTCTCGGTGGGGCATTCGCACCCGGTGCTCGTCAAGGCCATCGCCGAGCAAGCATCGCGCCTCATCCACACTTCGAACCTCTTCTTTAGCGATCGCACCATCGAACTCGCCGCCGAGATCACACACCGCACCGGCTTCGATCGCGTCTACTTCGCCAACAGCGGCACCGAAGCCAATGAGGCGCTGCTCAAGCTCGCACGTCGCTTCCACTACGAGCGAGGTGACAAACAACGCACCGAGCTCGTGGCCACGCACAACTCTTTTCACGGTCGCACCATGGGGGCGGTGACGCTCACGGGACAGCCGAAATACCACGAAGGCTTCGGGCCCATGCTGCCCGACGTGTTGCACATCCCTTACGGCGATCTCGAGGCGCTCCGGAACGTGGTCGGAAAGCGAACTGCCGCGGTGTTCCTCGAGCCGATTCAAGCCGAAGGTGGCCTCATCGTGGGGACCGATGAGTATTTGCGCGGAGCACGCGCAATGTGTGACGAGGCTGGCGCGCTCCTGATGTTCGACGAGGTGCAGACTGGATATGGACGCACGGGCCGCTTCTTGGCGCGCGAATGGTCGGGTGTGATGCCTGATGCGTGTTCGCTCGCCAAAGGAATCGCTGGCGGATTTCCGCTCGCGGCCATGGTCCTCACCGAGAAGCTCGCGCAGGGGTTGCCCGTGGGCGCCCACGGCTCGACCTTCGGAGGAAACCCCATTGCAGCCGCGGCAGGTCTTGCGGTGCTCCGCATCTTCGACGAAGAGAACTTGGTCGCGAACTGCGAGACCATGGGCCGCTATCTCGGCGCACAGCTCGCCCTTCTCGTGAGCGATCGCGCGTTACCCGCGGCCATCGAGGTTCGAGGCAAAGGCCTCCTTCAAGGTGTGCGTATCGACCCAACGTACGACGCGCTCGGCACCCTCGCCGTGCTGCGTGACAATCAGCGCATGCTCGCATCGATCGCAGGCGGTGACGTCCTTCGTCTGGCACCTCCGCTCAATGTGACGCGCCCCGACATCGACGATGCCATCGTGAGATTGCGCACTGCGCTGGGCCAGGCGCCCAAGAAGTGATAGAGAGCCGCCGTGCCCCGACATGTCCTCACACTGCTCGATCTCGGCCGCGATGACCTCGCGCACGTCCTTCGGCGCGGCAAAGAGCTGAAGAAGCTTCGCGGCAAGCCCGAACATCCTCGCCCCCTCCAAGGGAGGAGCGTCGCGATCGTCCTCGAAAAAGCTTCGACCCGGACGCGTGTTTCATTCGATGTGGGCGTGCATGAGCTTGGCGGGCATCCCATCACCCTCCTCGCGAAGGACACGCAGCTCGGTCGCGGTGAACCGATCGAAGACACTGCGAAAATGCTCTCTGGTTATGTCCACGCCATCGTGCATCGGACCTTCGGTCACGAGCGGGTGCGAGCCCTCGCAGAGCACGCGACGGTGCCGGTGATCAATGGGCTTTGCGATCGCTTTCATCCCTGTCAGCTGCTCGCCGATCTCATGACCGTCCAAGAAGAGCTCGGCACCGAAGACCTGCGTGACGTGCCCGTCGCGTGGATTGGCGATGGAAACAACGTTGCGCACTCGTGGATGCTCGCGGCGGCGCTCATGGGCCTCGATTTGCGTTTGGCATGTCCCGACGGGTTTCGTCCCGACCCGGCCATCCTCGACCTCGCCGAGCGGACCGCGCACGAATGCAAGAGCGGCGGCCGAATCCGCGTGATGCACGAACCACGCGATGTCATCCAAGGAGCCCGGATCGTCACGACCGATGTGTGGGCAAGCATGGGTCAAGAAGACGAAGCCCTCGCGCGGGCGCGGGTGTTCGCGGGGTACATGGTGGATGCGACGCTGATGGCCATGGCCGACCCTCGCGCGATTTTCCTGCACTGTCTGCCTGCACATCGCGGCGAGGAGGTCTCCGCCCAAGTGATCGACGGGCCGGCTTCGCGCGTGTGGGCGGAAGCCGAAAACCGACTCCACGCTCAAAAAGCGCTTCTTGAGCTCGTTGTGGGCTGATTCATTGCGAACTGGTTTGCACGGCGACACGCGTGATACTGTCGTCGCGCCCGCATTGTGAACACCAGGCGCCCCATCATTCCGCGACTCGTCGCGGAGATCGATGTTCGTTCGTTGCCGTTGACACCGGTCGAGGGATTCGTCGTGTCACGCATCGATGGCGCCCTGGCCGTGCAAGATTTGGCTGACCTGACGAATCTCGAGCTTTCGGAGATCGAGCGCATCGTGGCCAAGCTCGTCGAGCTGCGGGTGGTCGAGTGGGCGGATGGAGCCATCAGCCTTCCGCGTGCGGCGCCGGGAGCCATCGCGGTCGAGCCGACGATTCGTCGAAGCTCCGCGTTTCCTCGCGCTTCAGAACCACGACGAACCATCATCGAAAGTCAGGCTCCGTCCGCGATCCGCGAACCCACGGTGCCTCGCGGTCGTCTTTTGGTCCCCAAGCCTTCTGATCTCGAAGAGCGTGCGACATCACGCGATTCGATGGGCACGGATCCTCCGAACCCGAGAGTCGAGCCGATCTCACACTCTCCCGGGACGAGTGACATTCCGGTCGAAGTCGACCTCTCCCTCGAACGGCGTCAGCGCATCGACGAACTCTACCCGGTCCTCGACTTGATGAACCATTACGAGGTGCTCGGCCTCGAGGTGTCGGCCGACGTCAAAGTGGTGAGGGCACGGTATTTCGAGCTCTCGAAAGTCTTTCATCCGGACACCGCCTTTCGAAGAAATCTCGGTGGCTACAAAGCGAAAATGGAAGCGATTTTCGCTCGCCTGACCGAGGCCTACGAGGTGCTCGGGAAGAAGAAATCGCGCGCGGAGTACGATGCCTATCTAGAGCTGCAGGGTGATTTTCGAGCCGTGGAAGCGGTGCTGCGCGAAACGCCTTTGCCGCCCGTGCCTTCGTTTCCCCCCGACGCGCTCAGCGCGCCATCTTCCAGTCCGCCTTCCTCCAAAGCACCTTCGTCGCAACCAGCAGGTCGCACTGCCATGAGCGATGAAGGACGGAGGCAAGCCCGCGAACTGCTCGAACGACGATTGGCGGGGGCCCGTACTCTGGGTGCACAGAGGCTCTCCTCCCCGCGACCGCCGCCCCGTGGGAAAGAGGAGATCGTCCGTGATCTGGCGTATACATTGAAAAATGCGGCGTCATTGACGGGCGGTTTGGATACGGTGCAGCGCCATGCGCTCGAAGCGCGCAGGAAAGAGCAAGCGGGTGATTGTGCTGGTGCGGCGCGTGAGCTTCGATTCGCGATGGCGCTCGCGCCCGATCGAACCGAGCTGAAGACCGATTACGAGCGCGTCTCCGCGGCGTTGGCCAGAGAACTCGCTGACAAGTACGAACAAGCTGCGGTGTATGAAGAACGCCACAAAAAATGGGCGGCGGCTGCGGCGAGTTGGTGCAAAGTCGTCGAGGGGCGTCCAGATGACGCCGAGGCGGCTGCCCATGCGGCCGTGGCGCTCGTCGAGGCCAGCGGCGATCTTCATCGCGCACAAAAGCTGGCCCAGCAAGCAACGGAGCTGCGTCCAGATTGGTTGTTCGCGCGGATCGCGCTCAGTCGAGTGTTCCTGGCGGCGGGCCTGCATCTCAATGCGCGTCGCGAACTCCAACGTGCAGCGACGCTCGATCCGACCGATCAAACCGTCAAAGACCTGCTGCGCGATCTGAAGCCATGAATTCCGATCGGGCTGCAATCCGCAATTAGCAGCACGGGTTTCGGCTCGAAAGTGAAGAGAGGGGCTACACATGGATCACCGGATGGGCGATCCTGTGTAGTATCTGTCGGATCGGGGCGTTCGACACAGGCAGGGAGCGGATGGAGAAGGTCATCGGGATCGATTTGGGTACCTTCAACTCGTGTGTTGCGGTGGTTGAGAACGGGATGCCCGTCGTCATCGCAAACCGAGGTGGTTACAAGGTCACGCCTTCCATGGTGGCCATCACCGAAGCGGGCAAACGGCTCGTGGGTCACATCGCCAAACGGCAGGCAGTGACGAACGCGGAGAACTCCGTCTACGCATGCAAACGCCTGATTGGCCGAAAATTCATGAGCCCTCAGGTGCAAGCCGCGATCGGGAACGTCCCCTATCACATCGTCGAGGGACCGCATAACGATCCGCGCATTCGACTGCGGGACAAAGTGTACTCGGTGCCTGAGGTCTCCGCGATGATCCTGCAGGAGATGAAGATCATCGCGGAAGATTATCTCGGGCAAGAGATCAGCAAGGCCGTCATCACGGTGCCTGCGTATTTCAACGATGGTCAGCGTCAAGCGACCCGCGACGCAGGGGCCATCGCGGGGCTCGACGTGATCCGCATCATCAACGAGCCAACCGCAGGCGCCCTCGCGTATGGTTTTGGAAAGAACATCGATCGGCGTGTGGCCGTGTACGATCTCGGGGGAGGCACGTTCGATATCTCGGTCATGGAGATCTCGAGCGCGGGTGTCTTCAAGGTCGTTTCGACCGCAGGAGACACGTTCCTCGGTGGAGAAGATTTCGATCAGCGCATCATCGACTGGCTCGTTCAAGGGTTCCGTGAGGAGCACGACATCGACCTGCGACAGGATCGCATGGCGCTTCAACGCCTCAAAGATGCCGCTGAGAAAGCCAAGTGCGAGCTCTCGAGCGTCGTCGAAACCGAGGTCAACCTCCCGTTCATCATTTCGAGTGCGCGCAGCGAGGCGCTTCATCTTCAGCGTCTATTGACGCGTGCTCAGCTCGAAGAACTGACGGAAGACCTCGTCGCTCGGACGATCGAGATTTGCGATATGACCTTGCAGGAAGCAGGGCTCGACAAGGACGAGATCGAAGACGTGATCTTGGTTGGCGGCATGACTCGGATGCCGAAGGTGCAGGCCGCAGTGGCCAACTATTTCGAGCGAGAGCCTTGTAAAGGGGTGCATCCCGACGAAGTCGTCGCGCTCGGCGCGGCCATCCAAGGCGCCGCGTTGCTCGATGACGAGCAAGACATGGTGCTCCTCGATGTGACGCCGCACACGCTCGGGATCATGGTGGTCGGTGGCTACCTCGAGGAGCTCATCCCACAGAACATGACCGTCCCGACGTCGCGTTCGAAGATCTTCACGACGGTTCGAGACAATCAAACCGCGGTGAAAATCCTCGTCATGCAGGGCGAAGCCAAGCGCGCGGACGAAAACGAAATGCTCGGGGAGTTCACGTTGACGGGCCTGCGCCGCGCTCCGGCGGGGGCTGTGGAAATCGAAGTGACCTTCGAGATCAACGCGGACGGTATCGTCAGCGTGTCTGCCAAAGACCTCGAGACTGGAAAGGCACAATCGATCACCGTCACGGCGACATCGGGTCTTACCAAAGACGAGATCGATCACATGGTCGATGATGCAAAGAGCTACGCTGTGGCGAGGCGCGACGACGAAGAGCTCGAGCGATACAAGCAGGAAGCGGAGACGCTGATCAGCGAGATCCAGAAGCTCTTCCCCAAGGTCGAAGAAGTGGTGGCGGGGTCGGATTTCGGCCGGGATGCGATCGAAAAAGCACGCGGTGTCGTTGGACGTGCCCGCACACTCATGCAGTCGGGGGATTCGAAAGGTTTGCGAGAGCAGATCGATGCGCTTCAGCGCACGCAGCGGATGTTCAAGGGTGTCGTGGGTAAGGTCAGTTAGACGCGATGGGAGACGACGAAGCGGGTGATGGATGGAGTCGTCTTCGTGAGAGCGAAGCGCCGATGTCTCCGCGACCCGCGTCGGTGGTTCCGCTGAGCGGAGATGCGATCGACCTCGTCGCCAAGCGTTCGAGACCGCCATCCCTTCGGCCGGATCCTGATCTCGCGGCCGAGATGCATGAACGTTATGCGCTCGGCGACTATTCCGGTGCATTGAGGGTGGCGCAGCTGGTGCTCGGGCGAGAGCCACACCACGAAAAGGCGCAGGAATACGCGACCCGCAGTCGAGAGCGGCTCGAGCAGATCTACGAAGCACGTCTGGGTGCGATGTGTGAGACAGAGGCCGCCAATTTGGGGGCTCGTGTCCCGATGGTGGCCGTGCCCGATCACGAGATCCGCTGGCTCGGGCTCGATCACCGTCAGGGATTCGTGCTTTCACGGATCGATGGGCAGGTGAACGTCGACGATTTGGTCGATCTCACAGGAATGTCCCGGTTGGATGTGCTCCGGTGCCTCGTCGAAATGGTGGAGCTCTCGGCCATCCAGTTCGGGTGATCGTCCGAAAATCCTTTGTGCCCTTGCCCTCCGAGGAGCCGCGCTTTACGCTTCTCCGTACGTTCAACTCGAACCGACGTCGCCCGTGTCCGAATCGCTCGAAGGTCCAAGTCTGACCGCCATTGTCATCGTCATCTTCGCCTTGATCGGCGCAGTGATGTCGGCGCTGACCGCCGCCCTCAACGCATTGTCAGAAGAACTTCTGATGGCAGTGCGCGACGAAGGAGGTGTCGATGGCGTGACGGCGTCGAGGGTGCTGACCGAGCGAGCACAAATTCGGGCTCGGTTTTTGGCGGGCCGGGTGATGAGTGTGGCAGCGCTGTCAGCCGCGACGACCCAACTGGTGTTGCCACGCATGCCACTCGGCATGGCGATCTTGGTGATCGGCTCTGCGGCTCTTGGATATGGCGTGTTGGCGGAGGTGGCGCAGACCTTCACGCGGAATCGTGCGCGGACGATTGGGCTTCGCATGATGCGGTTCTTCCGCCCGCTCGAAGTTGCGTTTGCGCCATTTGCGCTTCCGATTCAATGGGTGGCGAGTGTCACGGAGCGGTTCTTTCCGGAGGGCGAGAGTGAGGTCGATCCAGAGATCGCGTCCCGGGAGGTCGAGCACATCATCGAGCGCCGGGAAGAAGAGGGCGTCATCGATGAGGAGTTCGCCCAACTCTTGCGTCGAGTTCTCGAATTCAAAGACACCGTTGCGCGCGAGGTGATGGTTCCGCGAACGCGGATGATCGCGATGGATATCGAGACGCCTCTCGATGAGATGGTGGCCCGCGTGGTCGAGGAAGGCCATAGCCGCTTTCCGATGTATCGCGAGCGGGTCGATCGCATCGAAGGGATTTTGCACGCCAAAGATTTGTTTCGTGCGATGCGCGAGAACGACGGGCAGGTCGATGTCGCGACGATCGTGCGCAAACCCGCGCTCTTCGTCGCTGAATCGCAGAAGATTGGCCATGTGCTTCGTGAGATGCAAAGCCGCAGACAGCACTTGGTGTTGGTCGTCGACGAGTTTGGCGGCACTGCGGGGATCGTGACGCTCGAAGATATTCTCGAGGAGATTGTCGGCGAGATTCAGGACGAGCACGATTCGGAGGAGAGCCTCGTGACCGAGATCGCTCCTGACACGTTCATCGCGGATGCACGCGTTTCGATTCACGAGCTGGGCGAGCTGCTCGATACGTCGTTCGATCATGCGGCTGAAGATGCCGATGTCGATTCACTGGGGGGGCTCGTGGTGGGGCTCGCAGGCAAGGTGCCTGAACCTGGTGAGCAGGTCATGCTGGATGGGATCGAGCTCATCGTTCGAGAGGCCGACGAGAAGCATGTGACCCGCGTCGAAATAAGGCGTGTCACCACGCGTCCTCCAACGTCGGCCCCACCTGCGGAGGGGACGGTTTGATGGGATTGAAACGACAACGCGCCACGGCCTCATGAAGAGGACGCGTGCTGCTGCGATCGAAGCCGCGCTCTCATCCGTCATGGGTGGCCGAGTTCTTTTTCTCAGCACACCGCCGGTGGGCAGTGTCGTGGCGGTCACCGAAGGGGATTCGCTCGATGCCGTGATCATGGCGGGCTTTTCGAGAACTCTGCTCGAAGAAGCACGTACAGCGCGAGAGCGTGTGCGAAGCGGTGGTGTTTTGGGGTTGGTCTTGGCCATCGAGCGCGGAGGATTTTCCACCGTCGCTCAGCGTGCGCTTGCAGCATTCGACCCGAAAAAACGCCCCCATACGCTCGAAGAAGCATGTGCCGCGCTGCTCGCAGTGGGCATCTGCCGGGTCAGGGTGACCCAAATCGATGGAATCCGCGGGGAGGCGGTGGTGTGGGGGGAGCTCATGTCGGACATATGACATATGTCATATCGATGCTTCTCCAAAAACTTTGAAGTCGAGTACTGTTCCGAATGCGGGTCTATCTGCCGCTTTGGACCGAGAGTTCGAAGATGACCTTGCTCCAGGCAGAAATCCCGAAAGCACAAGGAACGGAGTTCATGATGAGAGTGCGAGGCATATTTGCGATTTCCGCAATCGCGGCATCCATGGTGTTCGTGGGTTGCGGTGATGACGAAACCACAGTGACCCCCGACGGTGGCGCAGTGCCCCCCGATGGGGGAGAAACCACCGACGCGGATCTCGGGATTACTTCTCCAGAGGATTCAACCGTGGAAGCTTCTTTCGATATCGTCCGCACGGAAGTGCGACGTGAGGGGGGCTTCATCGTGTTCCGCCAGGAGGTCCGAGGCGCGGCGGGTGAAGTCACCCCGGACGCGACGGGCATGCTCGCGGGATCGGATGTGTTCAGTTACGTGTGGCCCACTTCCGTCGATTCCTCGGCCGTTGGATTCGAAGCTGAACAAGGGATTCTGGCCTTCGTCCTGACCTCCCATCCGGATTTCGATGACACACCGCGAGAAGACGAAAATGGTGATGGCAATCCCAATAACGATGGGAACGTTTGGCATAGCCATTGGGTCGTTCTCACACAGGACGAGAGCTGTGCTGGCGGTTTGAAGGTGCGGGATATTCCGCCAGGCACCACGCCGACCTTGCCGGAGACCCATCCCGGTCGTGAGACATTCCCCATCCTGCTCGACAGCCCCGGCTTCGAGCCCACCCTGACAGGCAACGTGGTCGAAGTGCGTATTCCCGAGAGCATGGTGAACTTCCCTGCGGAGTTCAACTACGACGGAGTGACGGCTGCGCTGCGGGTCAATGCTGATTTGCATCAGCCGCTGTTGTGCGTCGTCGGCACGGACGACGTTGCTTCGGGAGATCTGAGCCTGCCTGGCCGAGCCCGCTGAGTGATGAGGCGCTACGGGAGCGGAATCAGTTTTCGTTTTCGTAGCGCACCCACGCTTGCTCGACGAGCGTGCCCTCGATCTTGGGGGTGATGATGGTGTAATGCGCGACGCCTCCTTCTGGGCTCTCGCCGACTGAACCGAGGCCAATGATTCGTACTTCGGGCAAGTCGCGCTGAAAAGGAACATGAGAGCCGCCGCACGCGATGATGTCCGCAGGATCATCCGCGATGAGCGCGGAGAGCTCTTCATCGCTCATGTCGTGACTCATCTCGATCGTCGGATCCCCCGGGGAGCCGTGCACGACGACGATCTCACGACCATCGATGAGTGGGATTCGAAGTGAGTCGGGCATGCGCTCGAGGTAGCGAAGCACGAGCTCTCCCACAGCGCGTCGCGTTTCGAGAAAACGCGCGAATTTCGTCTGTTCTTCTTCGTTCTTCGGCTTCATGCGATCCGGGTCGAGCACGGCGAGCGCAGCGTCACTCATGCCCCTCACGCATTTCGCTTTGACCTCCACGAGTCGTTTCCAGACCGCGAGCGGCTCAGGCCCTCCGAAGAGCAGATCGCCAGCAACATAAATCTCCCGGATTTCCCGCCGCGATAGGTCATCGAGCACCGCATCGAGCGCGGCGAGGTTTCCATGGACATCGGCGAGCAATGCGATGGGCGTGCTGACCGCGAGGGGCTGAAGATTGGGCATCGAAGCCGACTGTAGCGCCGATGGGAAAAACTGGGAGAGCGTTTCGGCCTACAGGTGTCGCTTCGCGATCTCCGCCCAAGGTCCGCTCGGGTCGAGCTTCAAATACGTCTCCCAATGAACGCGCGCTTCATTGCCACGACCGATTTCAGAGAGCGCCATTGCCAGGTTGAAATGCGCGTCGGCAAAGCCCGGATCGCTCGTGGCGGCGCGATCGAAGTGACGAACGGCGTCGTCCAGCTCACCCCGTTCGAAGGCCAAGAAGCCGAGGTTGTACCAAGCTTCGGGCTGCTCGGGATCGAGCGCCAACGCTTTGGTGTAGAGATCGAGTGCTTCTTTTGAATCGCCGCGTCGAAAGCGGAGGTTGCCGAGGTTCGTGAGTGCGTTGGCGAGTTTTGGATCGAGCTCGATGGCCCGACGGTACGAAGCCTCTGCGCGATCGAGTGTCGATTCGTCTTCATCGAGACGACAACCTTCGAGATAGGCTTCGTACGCGGCGCGTCGACGGGCTGGGTCGAGCGCATCGGGACGCAACACCCGCACGACGGCATCGCGCAGCTCGCGCACCTCGAAGTCCATCACGACTTGGCCCGTCTTGGGTTCGAATGCCGATTTGTCGTCGCGCACGACGACGCTTTGACCGTCCATGAGCACACGCAGCTCGCTCAGCGGTCGGACGACATCCGGGAGAGTCTTGCGCAGAGCATCGACCGTGGTGCGCACACGGCGCAACGGCACGCCTCGTTCGAGGAGGCTCTTGGCCGTGCGAAGGCCGATCAAATCTTGAAACGTGTAAAGGCGTCGCGCGCCGACTTGTCCCGAGGGCACGATGAAACCCGTGCGATCCCAATAGCGAAGTCGACTCTCTGGAATATCGAAAAGACGCGCGACCTCGGCGCGTGCATAGAGATCACCCGTGGGATCACGTGGCCTTCGTTCCTCGAGCTCAGGCGCGGCGGTTTTCGCGGCGAGGCCGGTGGGGGCTTTGTCACCTCCAGCGGTGCGGGTGACGCGTCGTGAAGGAGAGGGTTCGCTTGGGTGAGGCAAGTTGCGCCGACCGCCGCCGGGGCCGAATTCGACGTGAATGATTTTGCCGGCCGAAGGGTCACGCTGGGTCATGGAGCGGATTCTCCAACATTCGAAGAGATGCCAATCGGCATTTCGAGATCGACGTCGATGAGGAGCAAGCTGCCCTCGAGGCGGAATCGTGTCTCGACCGATGCCGTTCCAAGCAGTCGATCAGGATGCCTTCGCGCGACATCGGCGCAAGCCACCCGCATCGCACGAAGCCTGACGCGCACCGAGCCGCTGGCTGCCGTGAGCAGTTGCCCGCGGACCGTGGCGCCCTCTTCCCCACGAAACTGGGGAGCCACCTTTTCGAGATCGATGGTCAAGAGCGTCGAGCCAAAGAAGACGCGGCCTGCGAGCCGTCCTTCGCTGAGCACCTCTGCAACACGAAAGAGTTCTTCCTCGGCACGAGGACCCAGAGCCCAGCCTTCGCGTGAGCGTAAGAGAGCACCTGGCCTGACCCGAACGGGCGGCTTCATGAGCGAGGACGACACGATGTCTATGGTATCGGGGCCTTGGGCTCCGAATCAAAGATCCCGTCGATCCCACCTATGCATGCCGCAAAAACAAAGGAATTTCGAAGAGACCCGAATTCAGTGGGGCAGCCCAGGGGCGCCGTTGTGAATCCATGTCGCCACGGTGTTGGCGGCGTTGTTCAGCGCATCACGATGGAACAGCACGTGATCCTGTCGACCTGAGGAGCCCACCATATGGCTGACCCCGAGGGCGGCGATGAACGGAATCTCCGTGGCGCGGCACGCGAGCGCGACTCCGAAAATCTCTAGATTTTCGGTTTCACATCCTGTTTTGTCGTAGACAGACGCCGCAAAAGAATCGCCCGTCGTGTATCCGAGAGGGCTTCCAACTGCCGCGAGATGAGCGCGCGCATGGCATTGGGAGAGGGCCGTCGACATGAGTGAGTGTGTGGTCGCGACCGTTTGCATCGGATCGGGAAACGCCGCGCCTCCCATGATGTGGGCGTGATCGATCGCGTGGGCCCGGGTCGCGATCACCACATCTTGAGGGCGATATTGCGCCAAATTGGGATATACGCCGCACGTTCCGATCATGATGACCGCGCGAGGTTGCACGGAGAGGATGCCACGCGTGACGGCCGCGGCTGCGGAGCTGGCTCCGATGCCGATGATCTTCGAACGCACCCGAAGATTGCGTAATACTCCATCGACCCGCTCGCCGAGATAGGGGCACATGCCGGAAAGGTCGGGGGCGTGCGCGGCGACGAGGAGGAAATCGGCACCATATTGGCGTTGGTTCATGAACGAGAAGAGAATACCAGAGTGGGTCAGATGACGGCATACAGATGCGCGGCTACGTACGGCGCAGGGCGATTTGTGGGCGCTTTCAAGCGTAAAAAGGCGCTTGGAGTGGGTTCGTCTCCCATTCGAGGTTTGCTGTACTAGACTGGGCGCTGGGCGAGGAGTGGGCGTGCACGGGCGTCGCGATAGACATGAACGAGAGATATCCGATGTGGATGCGTCGGAGAATGGAACGCTCGATCTCGGCTTTGCACCGCCCATCACCGTCACCACACCGACGCCTCCACCTCCTTACGACGCCAAACGTTTGGTGTATCGGTGGGATCTCGACAAAACCTATCTGCGCACGGAGTTCGATACGGTCCGCGATTTGTTGCGAACCGCGTTCGAGTCCGCTGCACAAAAGAAAACGGTGCCGGGAGCGGCGGCGCTGCTGCGCGAAATTCGAGGCACCGATCCGGCGGGCATCTTCATCGTGTCAGGTAGCCCCGAGCAAATGCGGACTGTGCTCGAAGCCAAGCTGCGGCTCGACGGGATTCGATGGGACAATCTGGTGCTCAAGCCCCAGCTCCGAAATATCCTTCGAGGTCGCTTTCGTTTTCTCAAAGATCAAGTCGGCTACAAGCTCGCGACGTTGCTCGAGACGCGCGCATTGATGCCACCATCGACGCTCGAGTACATGTTCGGCGACGACGCGGAAGCAGACGCATTCATCTACTCGATTTACACCGATCTCTGTGCTGGCCGCGTCGAAGTGCCAATGCTCATGCGCGTTCTCGAACTCGCGGGTGTCTATCCCGATGTGCTTCCTGGTGTCGTTCGTACGGCAGAACGAGTGCCACGAGGAGGGGGCGCGATTCGCGTCTTCATTCATCTCGATCGCGTGAGCTCGCCTTCTGCGTTCGAGGAATATGGTTCGCGCGTGTGTCCGTTTTACAACTATTTCCAGCCAGCATGTGTGCTTTTGGAACACGGAGTACTTCCACCGCTCTCGGCTTTGCGCGTGGCGAGTGAGCTCGTGATTCACCACGGCTTTACCGCGGATGCGCTCGTGGCGAGCTACATGGATCTTTTTTCGCGCAAACAACTTGGTCGTCATGCGGCGGATGAGCTCATTCGGTTTTTGGATGAAGTGGATGATTCGCTTTTGACGACGACCGCATCCGTGTTGCGCGCCTTCGGGCGTTTGCTTGATTCCGAGTGTCCTCGAGAGATCGAATTCGCCCCTGTTCCTCCTCCTATCGAGATTGATTGGCCAGGCCTCTTCGACCGTGATCGTGCCCGCGCGCGCGCTGCCAAACTCCGCATGCTCGGGAGGCTTTGAATGAGACACGAACGTCGAGAAACGTTTTGTCCGAAACACGTGGACTCGACGCGTGCGACTGGGAACTAGATGACTTGCGTGATGCACCAAGGCTTTTCTCACGGGCCATCGCTGTTGCCGATTCGCGTGCTCGGCGGTGTTTTCGCAGTGCTGTGTTCCGTGGGCTGTGGGGCCAAAACAGGCCTCGAAGTGCCAGATGCTCAGATCGATGCTGGAGTCGATGCGGGTCCCGATGCGACGATTCCTTGCATCGAAATCCCGATCGATGGTGGTGTGGTCGATTTGCCACTGCAAACACAAGTCGAGCTCGGTCGTGCAGACGTGGTCTTCGCGATCGACACGACGGCTTCGATGGGGCAGGAGATCGATGAGATTCGAGCCAATCTTCGGAATCAGATCGTTCCGGGGATTCGAACGACCATTCGCGACTCGCAGATTGGAGTCACCACGTTTGCTGATTTCCCCGAGGGAAGTTGTGGTGCCGCGGGAGATCTCCCGTTCCGTTTGGTGTTGCCAGTGACCGAAGACATCGGACGAGTGCAGAGCGCAGTGGATTCGATCGGGCTCGACAACGGCAGTGATGAACCAGAGTCGCAAGTCGAAGCGCTCTATCAGATCGCGACGGGAGAAGGAGTGGGAGGGTGGGTATCGGCGAGCTTCGGGTGCCCCACGGGGGGCTTTGGTTATCCGTGCTTCCGCACGGATGCCTTGCCCGTGGTGTTGCTCTTCACGGATGCGCCTTTTCACAATGGCCCCGACGGAGTGCGACCTTATGCAGACCCGCGTGCTTGTCCCATCGTGGACGCCTCGGGCGCGCACGATTATTCGGAGATGATCTCAGCGCTCAATGCCGCCGGCATTCGCGTGATAGGTCTTTATTCTGGGCCTCCTCGAGAAGACGGATTTCAACACCTCGAGCAGCTCGCGCGAGACACCAACGCGATGTCTGTTGGCGGACCGCTCGTGTTCGATATCGGTCAACGCGGCGAGCGTCTCAGCGAGAGCGTCGTTCAGGCGATTGCCACTCTCGCAGATGTGGTCGAGTTCGATATCGATACGGAGCTCATCGATGTGGATCGCTCTGACGACGTCGACCCCAGAGACTTCGTCGAGGCTGTCCTGCCGTTGCGGGCAGAGCCACCCGAGGGCGTCCGTGAGATCGACTTCGATCGTGGTGTGTTTCGAGGCGTGCGTACCGGAACGAGGGTCGTCTTCCAGCTGCGATTGCGCGCGGGGGTGGTTGCACCGGGGGTGGGCCCTCAGCGCTTCCTGCTCGAGGTGATCTTTCGTGGGGATGGACGAACCAGGATCGACTCGAGAATCATCGAGATCGTCGTTCCCGGCGCCGATGGGTCGGGCTGCGAAGACGGCTCGGGTGTGATAGTTCCGTTTCCACCCGGCTGATGTCGTCCTCTTCGCACGCGCTTTCGTTGACGTTCGGGCTCGCGCTCTTGGTGGGCTGCGGCGCGAAGACGGGGCTTGCCCTTCCAGATGCGGCGATCGATGCACCGATGACGATCGACGCAGGGCCTCCTTTCATCCCCCCTCCGTGCATCGAGGTTCCACGCGAGATGCCGGTCGTGCGCGTCGATCTCGAAATCCCAGCGAGCTTGCGTGTGGTCGATATCATGTTCCTCATCGACTCGACTGCGAGCATGCAAGACGAGATCGATTCAGTGCGGGCGCGACTTCGCGATTTCGTCGTTCCAGGTGTGCGCGCGATCATCCCGGATGCCGCTTTTGGCGTGGCGCTTTTCGGAGAGTTCCCCGTGGCTCCGCACGCGCCGCGCGACTCGGGTGTTCAGCCGTTTTTGTTGCGAACGCCGATCACGACGGATGTCGTTCGAGTGGAGACCGCGCTCGATGAAACGCCGGTGTGGGGCAATCTCGATGATCCCGAAGCGGCGATCGAAGGTGTGTATCAGGTGGTGACGGGGGAGGGTTTTCTCCCCTTCATCATGCCGAGCGTGGGATGTCCAAGAGGTGGTGTGGGGGGCGCATGTTTTCGAACGGACGCGTTTCGAGTCCTGATGCTCGTGACCGACGCGCCGATGCACAATGGTCCGCCCGATGTGGCGCCGATTTCGCCCTACCGTTTCGTTCCTGCGCCTCACACCTACGATGAGGCTGTGCGTGCGGTGGTGGCAGCCGACGTGTTCGTGATCGGACTCGGTGCAACGGACCGAGGGCGCCCCGCTCCTTTGCCGCACTTGCGGGAGTTGGGGCGCAGCACGGGGTCGGTCGATTCATCGGGTGCGCCGCTCGTGTTCGATATTGGATTACGAGGAGACGCGATCGGCGAAGAGATCGTCAGCGCCGTGCAGCGTGTGGCGTCGGACGTTCCGCTCGATATCAATGCTATCGTGGAAGATCGACCGGGCGATGATGTGGATGCGCGCGATGTGGTTCGAGGCATTCGAGCCGCGCGCGCCAATCCACCCAGCGGTGCAATGTCGATGGAGGGAGCTCGGTTCATTGGCGTGAGGCCGGGCACCGTGTTGAGCTTCGAACTCGAGATCGATGCGAGTGAATTACCGAACTCGCTCGAGCGACGTGAATACCCTGCGCGCGTCGTATTTCGTGAGTCGGACCGCAGTCGAATCGAAGCCCGTGAGATTCTCATCGTCGTTCCAGGTGACGATGGGATCGGATGTCCGGCCCCGATTTGAATGGCTTTTCAGCCAGGCTTCTTCGCTTGCGCGATGCCAACCTGGACCCTGAGTGAGAGCGGGCCTCGACCGTAATAGGTGTCGAGCCTCTTCTCGATTTGCTCGAGGATTGGATCTCGTCCTGGTTGCCCCTCCGACAGCAAACGCCATTCGGGCATGGCGATCGCTTGCAGCATGGGATCGGTGAAGACCTCGCGTGCATTGTGGAAGGGGAGGCGCACCTCTTCCTCATCCACGAGGACCTCTTCGAAGGAAGCCGCTTCGAGCTGCGATTGCCACGCTTCACGTGTAGGCCTTTGCCCCGCGAGCTGTTCGATGCGTCGTGCGAGTCGAGTATCGTCCTGCTGGACGGCAACTTCTCGGAACATGTCGAGGACCTCGTCAAAGGTGCCTGTGAGTGGACGGGTCAAAAAGAGGCGTCCCCCAGGCGCAAGCACACGCAGGAGCTCGGCGAGGATTTCGTCGTCTGCGCTCGTGCCCATGACGAGATTGCCCACGGCAATATCGAAGACGTCGTCTCCAAAGCTCATGTTCTGCGCAGATTCGATCTTGAAGAAGATCCGCCGTCCGGCTTCTTCCAAGGCGCGTCGACGGGCCAAATCGACGAGCGCGTGATCGCGGTCGATCGCAATCACACGCCCGCCGTCTCCAAGCTTGTGGAGAATGTCGAACGCGGGGTGACCCGTCCCGCACCCAATGTCGAGCACCTGGGCTCGTGTCCCTTTCGGAATCCGCGTCGCGATCGCGCGCCCGAACAGCGTCGACCATCGAGGCACGATCACCGTATCGAAGAAAGCAGCTTCTTGCTCTGTGCTCCCTCCCGTCCGGCGTGAGGGACGGGCGCTGGGTTCGTTCGTCACGCCGAATCCTGCGAATCGCCCCCGAGTTCCACGATGGCATCGGCAGCCAGATCGCCGAGCGAGACCGTGGCGTCGTCGAGGTCTGGCAATGTGACTTCTCGCTTGTCGCTTCGGAGCTTTTCGAGATGAGAAATCGCCGCCGGATCGCCGAACCCAGCGAGCGCCTCGATCGCCGCAGCCGCGGCTTCTGCATTCTTATGTCCAAGAAAGCGAGCGATGAGCGGCAGCGGATCGGGATCGCGGATCTCTGCAAGAATGAAGGGGAGTTCTTCCATGGCAGGGCCCGAGTGACCCTTCGAGAGGAGTCGTTCGATGCTGTGGGCGACTTCTTTGAAGCGCTCGTATGCGATGTCGAGGAGGCATTCGCCCGCTTCGTTGCGGACGGCGGGCTCGGGGTGATCCAAGATCGTGAGCAACGCATCGATGGTTTCAGGCGAAGGGACCTGGGCGGAGAGGTCGGCGAGCCTCATCAGGCGACCTTCCTGCTCTTCGGAATCTTCGAGCGCCCATGCATCACGCACCGCTTCGGCGATCACACGTGCGAGGGTTCGCTCGTCGGTGGAATCGAGGAATGCTTCTTCAGCTGCTCGACGCACTTTATCAGCAGCAAAAAGCGCGTTTAGACGCGTGCGCGACCCATCCATGATTGTGGCTCCTATGTGAACGCTCGCGTGTAAATGGCCAAGCGGCGATCGTCAAGCGGGTTCCGCTCCCCTTGCGAGGACACTTTCGGCAGCGCGCCGAGATTCGTGCACCAGCTGCTGTACGCATCCCTGCAACACGATTTCGAACCCTGTGTGGTCGGAGGGCATGGGCATGGCATCGCCGATCGAAACCCACGTGGGGGTTCGGGTTCGGGCGAGAAAGCCGCGCACGTGCTCACCCATCTTCTTTTCACCGAGTTCATGGCCAGGGGCGTACGCGAGGCCGACTGGAATGACATCGACCGGCAATCCTGCGGCCGCTGCGAATGCGCCGCGACGGAAAGGGCGAACTTCGTCTCCGACGAACGTCGTGCCTTCCGGAAAAACGATGACAGTGCGCTTGCGCTCGAGCAGCTTGCGCATGGTCTGGATGGCAGCGGCTCCACTCTTTTTGTCGCTACGGTCCACGAAAATCGTGCCAATACGGTGCGCTCCGGGGCCGATGACAGGGGCGCGCGACACTCGATGATTCGCAAGGAAATGTCCGCCAAAGAGAGAAAGCAATGCGATGACGTCGAGGGGGGTTCGATGATTGGCGATAATCAATCGAGCACGATCCCCCTCGAGCAAGGGTTCACCGCGCACGACATTCAGATCGAGGCCCACGAGGCGTCGTGCCCCTCGAACCCAGCGTCTCTTGTAGCTTGCGTTGAGTTCATCGACATCGCTCGCCCAGCGCTCGTGGAGGTGGGCTGACGAGACGAGACCCCAAGTCCAAGCGGCGACGCTGAACATGCGTGTCTGGCGTCGGATGAACGATGTCGTGGATTGGCTCTCTTTGAACATCTCGATATCCATGTTTTCGCACGCGAATGGGGCGTCGCCAAGCGAATGCGTTTATTCTTCCGTGAATGATGACTCTACCCGCACGCAGTCCCCGTGCTTCCGTCACCGAGATGACTGAGCTCGTTCTTCCCCAGCACTCGAATGCACTCGGCACGGCGTTCGGTGGGACCGTCCTCGCGTGGATGGACGTGTGCGGAGCGATTGCGGCGCAGCGCCATTGTGGCCGAGTCGCCGTGACGGCGGCGCTCGATCAAGTGCAGTTCCTCGCGCCGATTCGCGTGGGCGACGTCGTGCTCTTGAAGGGGCGCGTGAACGCCGCATTTCGGAGCTCGGTCGAGATCGAAGTGGAGGTGCAAGTCGAAGAATGCAGCACCGGAAATCGCCGCCTCGCGGTCGATGCGTTCATGACGTTCGTCTCGGTCGACGAAGCGGGCAGGCCCACGGATGTTCCGGGACTTTTGCTCGAGACCGCCGACGATCAACGACGTGACCGCGAAGCGCGAGCGCGCAGACAAGGACGTCTTGCGAGCCGCTCTGGATAACGATGAGATGGCGCGTGGTCGGATCGACGATACCATCATGGTCTTCGGAGGGTTTGCATGTTTCACGGTGGCCGGATCGTTGCGCGTGCGCTCAAGAACGAAGGCATCACACATGTCTTCACGCTGTGTGGCGGGCATATCCAAAACATATATGACGGCTGTCTCGATGAAGGGATCGAGGTCATCGACACGCGCCACGAACAGACGGCGGGGCATGCGGCCGATGGGTATGCGCGTGTGACGGGCAAGCCGGGCATCGCGCTCGTGACGGCTGGGCCAGGTGTGACCGATGTCGTGACCGCTGTTGCGAATGCGCAACGTGCCGGGGTTCCGATGATCGTGATCGGAGGTGCAGGGCCGCTCGCCTACAAACACATGGGTTCGCTTCAGGACATGGATCATGTCGAGCTCATGAAGCCGATCACCAAATGGTCGGCGACGGTGACCGAAACGAGGCGCATCGAGGAGTACGTCACGACCGCGTTCCGCATCGCAACGACAGGTGTGCCGGGGCCGGTCTTCCTCGAGATGCCGCTCGATGTGTTGATGAACTATGTGAAGGACGATCAGATCGTTCGTCGGACGGGGTATCGCAGCGAACATACACCGTCGCCTTCGAAGACGTCGATCGCGGAGGCGGTAAAGCTCGTCGACGAGGCGTCGCGACCGATGATCATCTGCGGCTCGCAGCTGCGATGGTCGAGCGATCCCGATGCGCTCTCACGTTTTTTGGACAAGCGTCCGATGCCGACGTTTTTGAATGGAATGGCGCGTGGTGCGCTTCCTCCTGCGCATCCTTGTTTCATGTCGCGCTCGCGACGCGCGGCGCTCTCGAATGCCGATCTCGTTCTCGTGTTCGGCACACCCTTCGATTTTCGCGTCGACTATGGGCGCGAGGGGACGTGGGCGCGCGACGTGAAAGTGATCCAGATCGATCTCGACCCCGAGGAGCTTGGACGCAATCGCGCCGTCGATGTGGGGATTCCGTCCGATAGTGGCTTGGCGCTCGCAGGGCTCGAAGAGGCAGTCGCGAAGAAGGATGGTGGCGAATGGCTCGCGCAGATTCGTGCGGATGAAGACAAGCGTCAGGCGAAGATACGCGCCGAAATCGAGAGCGGCGCGACGTCGCCTCCGAATCCGCTCTGGGTTTGTAGCGAGCTCGCGAAGTACGTGGAAGAAGACACGATCGTCATTGGCGATGGTGGTGATTTCGTCGCAACAGCGGCCTATACGCTGCCGATTCGTTGGCCTGGTCTCTGGATGGATCCGGGTCCGCTCGGGACGCTCGGTGTGGGGCCAGGGTATGCGATGGCCGCCAAGCTCGCGCGTCCCCAAAGCCGCGTGATCATCGTCTATGGCGACGGCAGTTTTGGTCTGCACGGCCTCGAGTTCGAAGCGATGGCGCGACAAGGCATCAAGGTCGTGGGTGTGATCGGAAATGACGCGTGTTGGACGCAGATTCATCGAGGGCAGAAAGACATGTTCGGCGACGCGCGTACGCCAGCGACGAAGCTCGCGTACACGCGTTACGACCTCGTGGCCGAAGCGGTGGGCGCCAAAGGCTTTTGGGCCGAGACGCCCGAGCAGGTGAAAGAGGCGCTGGCCAGAGCATTCGAATGCCCTGAGCCAGCCGTCGTCAACGTGAAGATCGGCGCGAGCGATTTCCGTAAAGGCGCGATCAGCGTGTGACGATTTCAAGGCAGCCGACCGCCTGCGCGCCGATTTCCTCACATCGCGGAAGCTCAAACGCACGTGGCGAACAACCGAAGCACGCCGCCGAGTACCATCGCGATCGGCCCTACGCGTCCGACGGGATGGCCTGCGGGTCCATCCACATGGCTTCCCACACGTGGCCATCCGGGTCTGCGAGGTTGCGGTTGTACATGAACCCGAGGTCTTGGACCGGGTTGATGTCGGCGGTTCCGCCGTTTTCTGCTGCGGCTGCGTTCATGGCGTCGACCGCTGCGCGGTCGTCAAGAGAGATGGCGAGCATCACCTCGCTCGACGTCGGCGGTGGAATGTCGCGCGATGTGAACGTCCGCCACTTGGCGTGGGTAAGCAGCATCACGGAGATGGATTCGCTCCACACCATGCACGCGGCCGTGTCGTCGCTGAACTGAGGGTTGTTGACGAAGCCCAGGGCCGCATAGAAGGCCTTCGCCTTCTCGAGGTCTCTGACGGGCAGGTTCACGAAGATCATCTTGGTCATGTGTTGTCTCTCTCTTGGGAGCCTCGAAGGCTCTCTGTTCGTGGGGGTTTCTTCTTAGACTGCCCTGGCTCTCCGAAATCATCGGTTGGCGCGAAAAAAAATCGAGCCGTCAGTCCAAAGACAGCGGGAGACCGAAGCGCGGGAACAGCCGCTCCGTGTCGAGGAACGCGTTCCACCCGGTGATGCGCTCACCCGAGAGCTCGAGGACGATGAGGGCCCACGGGGCATGTCCGCCTTGGGGAGAAGGCCGAAACTGCGCGAAGGCCGGTGAGCCACACGCTTCGGTCGCCAACAGGCGCGAGCCTCGGCACCCGGCGCCAGGCCCGAGGAGCCAGCGGCGGATCTCGGCGGGCCCTTGGAGCCACAGGCTGAATGGCGGCATCGACAACGTCGCGTCTTCGTGCATGAGCGAGGTGAGACCATCGACGTCGAACGCCTCGAACGTCGTGACGTAGCGCTCGAGCAGGCGCGCCTGGGCGTCTGTCAGCGGCCCGGTGTGTACGTCGAGGTGACCGAGCTTAACGCGGGCGCGTTGCACTGCGCTGTTCAGCGCGGGCAGGGTCATCTCCAGACACGCGGCCGCCTCGACGGCGGAGCAGCCGACCACCTCCGTGAGGAGCAACGCCGCGCGCTGCTTGCCAGAGAGGTGCTGCAGCGCCGAGACGAACGCGAGCCGCGTGCGCTCCTTGAGCACGAGCCGCTCGTGCGGGTCGGTGTCAGGAGAGAGTATCGCAGCGTCGACAATGGGCTCGAGCCACGCCTCTGCGGGACGCTGGTGGAGCGTGTCGCCGACCTTGCCCGCGGGCCCCTCCTCGATCGGGCGCGCGCGTCGCTTGCGCTTGGCGATGAGGTCGAGGCACACGTTGGTAGCGATTCGATAAAGCCACGAGCCGAGCGCCGCTCGCTCCTCGAAGCGATCTTGATGGCGCCACGCACGGACGAGGGTCTCCTGCACGGCATCGTCGGCATCGAAGACCGAGCCGAGCATGCGGTAGCAGTGCCCTGTCAGGTTCGGGCGATGGCGAGCGAGCTCGGCCGGGGTCAACATGTGCTGATTCATACAGCGTATTTTCTCGACTCTCTATATGAAGAGCGCATCTTTTCAGGGCGTCTCTTCCGAGAAGAGGAAGCTGTGATTCAGCGCGCGCGGCGGTAGTGCATGGCGACTGCACCACAGCGGAGCGGCTTCGTCGAGATCAACTCGAGCCGTCGCGTGCTGGGGAGTCCGCTCTGGTACAGGGTCGGGCCATGGCCCACGATCCTGGGGTGCACGAGGAATTGGTACTCGTCGATCAGGTCCAGCCGATCGAGCTCGGTCGCGAGCTTGCCGCTGCCGAGGAGTACTCCGGCCGGGGTCGCATCCTTGAGCTTCTGCACGCCCTCGCGCAGATCGCCGGCGATGTGATGGCTATTGGTCCACGGGAAGTCCTTGCGCGCCCTTGACACCACGTACTTGGGCTTGGCCTCTAGCTTGACCGCCCACTCGCGCATGGCCGGCGGTGCCTCCTGGTCGCCGCGAGCGACGGCTGGCCAGTAGCTCTCCATCATCTCGTAGGTGACGCGACCCCACAGCATCGCCCCGCCCTCATCCATGAGATGGGTGAAGAAGGCGTGCGTCTCGTCGTCGGCGATCCCTTCCTGGTGGTCGACGCACCCGTCCAGGGTGACGTTGAGGATGAAGGTGAGGAGACCCATGGCCGTCGAGCCTACCGCCACGACGGCGTCGTGGCCAAGGGTCTGTGGCATGGGGCGAGCGCTTCGCGTGATGCCCGAACGAGATGAGCTGTGGTTGGGCCTGCCTAACGCGCTCAATAACGTGCGAAGACGACCCGAATGGGCGTCCCGAGGATGGACTCGAGCTCACGAGCCTCGTTCTCGGTCGGCTCACGTTCGGGATTCTCGACCCCGAGCACGAAACGACTGAACGCGATCGGCTGTTCGTACTGGAGATCATCGAGGCGCACGTGTACTCCACAACACGGCACGTTCACCTCGAGCTCTCGGAACTCGCTCTCGGCGGCTGCGTCCATCGCCTCCGGCCACCACTCGCCGAGTGACGCGCTGCAGCGCGGGCAGTGCACCTCTCCCATGCTCTCGCGCCGTGGCGTGATGTTCTTTGAGCCACGCGTCGAGCTCATCGGATGTCGCAAACGAGCGAGTGTTGGGGGTGATCCATGTGCTTCTCTTGGGTCATGCGCCTCGTTCCGGAGCGAGGAGGAAGCGATCGGCGACCTCGTCGATCACGTCGAGCGATGCGAGGAGATCGTGTCCGTCGTTCACCGCGACGAGTTCGCGCACGGCGGGAGTCTCGGCGACGTACATCATCGACTGCGCGAACGGGACGCGCGCGTCTTGGCGCCCGTGGACGATCACCGTCGGGCATTGCACACGCGGAAAACGATCCGTGCGTTCGCCTTCTTCGAACAGCGCGTAGTGTACGTCGACCACCGTGCCGGTCGCGTCTTCGAGCCCAAGCGCGCCCCGTGTCCTCCATTCGTGCATCTGCTCGGCCGTGAGGAGCTGTGGCCAGAGCCCAGCGAGATCGAAGGCCGGACAGAGCAGGAGCAGCCGATCGACGCGGTCGGGGTGCTCGCTCGCGAAGAGCGCGGCCATGTAGCCGCCGAGGCTCGAGCCGATCATGCGCAGTGGCAGCCTGCCGCCGGCCTCCCACGTGCGGGCGATCTCGCGCTGCATCGCAGCGATGGACAGTGCTGCGAACGACGGTTGGTTGAGGTCGGGACGCGCGAGCGTGAGGCCGCGCTTCGCGAAGTGCCTCTCGAAGTGGACGTTCTTGCGCGAGCTCGGGCTCGACGCGAAGCCGTGGAGCGCGACGTAGTGGAAACGCTGGCTCACGACGGCGTCGCCAGGGCGAGGGTCAGCGGGAGAGCGAGGGACGGAGCGAACCGCATCATGGAGTCATAGCACTCAGAGCTGTATGAACACTTTGAGAACGAGGATCGGGCAATGACGCCTCATGGCAACACACAGCTGTCGGTATTCACCGACATAAATCGCATGAGTGTGGGTGAGGGCCGACGCTCGTCCTGCGAGATTGGGGTGTTTTCGTTGGGCACCACCTTTGCTCTGAGGATGCCCCCGTGGCGCGCTCTCATTCTTCCCAACACCGCTCCTGGCTCCGTATCGGCATGTGGCTGACTTCTACCGTCGGCCTCGTAGCGATGCTTGCGTTCGGCCTCGCGGCCTGCAGCGACCATCCAGAGGAGATGCTGCCAGGGAGCTGGCGGGAGTCGGAGTGGCGCTACGAGCGTGTCGACGGAGGGCGCCGCGCGATGGGTCTTTGGACCGACGGTGTGCACGTTCGCAAGTCGCCTGATCGTCGCATCCTCCGCCACGAAGCGGAGCGCTGGCACTTTCATCCCGACGGGAATGTCGAGTTCGTCCGGTTGGATGGCAGCGTCGTTCGGGCGCGCTGGCGATTCAAGGGGCGCGGTCATGTGCTGACGCTCCGCTTTCCAGACGGCGGGTTCGAGGTCTACAAGGTTCAGGAGCTGACCGACGAGATGCTCGTGTTGCACTACGACATGGGCGTCGAGGTGCGCGGGATCGCGCGCCTCGAGTTCCATCGCGTCCGCCCCCATGCGTCCGCCTCCACTTCGCCCTCGCCGACGTCCACGGAGGCCTCATGATCCTGCTCGCCCCTCCGGAGCTGCGCGACAAGCGCCACGACTTCCTCCTCGGCGGGTTCACCGCCTCCGTCGCGGGGCTCGTGAACGTGTGCAGCGTGATCGCGTTCTTCGCGTTCGCTTCCAACGTGACCGGGCACTTCGCGGTGCTGAGCGAGGAGCTGGTCAAGGGCCACTGGCATCAGATCGGCGCCGTGGGCGGCTGGCTCGCCGCGTTCATCGCGGGCGCGTTCATGGCGAACCTGCTCGTCACGACGATTGGCCTCCGTGCGCCGCGCTTTGGCCGTGGGCTCGTGCTCGGGCTGGAGATCGTTTTGTTGGTGGGGGTTGGCTACTACGGGCAGTTCCACTACCGCGAGACGCTGAGCGAGACCGAGTATTTGGTCGGTGTTCTGCTGTTTGCGATGGGCTTGCAAAACAGCCTTGTCGCCACGGTCTCCAAGGGAGTCGTCAAGACGACCCATTTGACGGGGCTCTTGACCGATCTCGGCATGGAGCTCTCGATGATCACCCAGCGGCGCTTCGCGCGAGACACGGAGCTGAAGTTCAAGTTGTGGCTGCACGTGGCGATCCTCGTCACCTACGTCTTCGGGGGGATCTTCGGGGGCTTTCTCTTTCTGCAGTTTGGCTTCGTCACTTTTTACATCGGCGGTACGCTGCTAGGCACGATCGTGGTGCTCGACTTGTTGCCGTTGAAGCTGCCCGTACTGGCGCCTTCGAGGATGTTCTGGACGCAAGATGCGGCGCACGGCATGGAACGGCGCGCGCCGAAGCGCGCCGATGCGGTTCGTAAGATCGCATGAGCGGGATCGTGGATGGCGCCAGACGATGGTCCTCCCCTCATCGCGCAGCGATGAGGGGAGGGTGACGACAAGAACGGCGGGTCGCGCATGAGCGCGCGGACGATCGCGCGAGTAGATGTATGGTTGGAAACGTACGAGTGACGCGTGGCCCGGGGAAAGAAATCATCGCACCTGCATCGTGCTCAGTCCGCCAAAGCGAAGATTGCGGTGATTGCGTGCGAATCGTGCGATCGGTGAGGGAATCGTGGTCAGCTGTTCCGGCATCCACGAGGCAAGGTGAGGAACGTCGAATTCCGTGACTCTTTGGTACGCAGCAGGGCCTTCGGACCACGCATATGGAACGCCGAGGGCAACATATACGCGAGCGGCCCATCGATCGCCTTCGAGCCGAGGCACAACTCCATCGACCCAGAACGGTGCGCCGTGTTCCCAGTCCTCGGCGGCCGAGCCGCTGTCGACGATTGCTTGTCGGAATTCCGCACGTAACCGCTGTTCCGCAGCAGTGAGCTGCGATTCCGTTTCAGCAGGTAGCGCGACGGCAATTCCACCATTCGCGTCCACATCGAGCTGACTGCCGTCACGAAGGTCGAACCAGAAGAAGGAGCGGCTTGTCGAAGGGTGAGCCGAACACACCGGGAAATCATCGGTCCTCCTTTCGACTGATAGAAACGGTCCGAGTGAGCCGTGGAGGATGATTTCGTCGGCGACGTGCTCGTTTCCTTCCATCTCGCCGGAATCGAGGAGGACTTGCGAGGTCGTTCCGCGAGCTGCGATGAGACGGAGGCCATGAACTCGGCGGCCAGGTACCCGCGACTCGACCATGGTTTCGTGATCACACGTCCATGCTGCCGTGGAGACTCGTTCAATCTGAATCTCGATGAGCTCGTTCTCCACGGCGACGAAAAGGCCAGTTCGGCGTCGGGTCACGCGACCTTCGTGCAACTCGTACGTTCGATAGGTCCCGCGGGAGCCTTCGAACCAGGCGAGGGTCACTTCCTCTTCGCTGGACTGCGCAACTCCGCCGCGCGCGATTAGGATCGATAGCGTGAACGCGCTTAGAAAAAGCCTGGCTCTTGACGAAGTAAAGCGCACCATGTTCTCCGCGGATAGTCGGGTCGGGGGATTGCTCCCCAGAGTGTAGGTGGAATGAACTCGAGCTGCACGGCTGGCAACCGTCCCCAAGCGGTGAGGTTTGTGGAGGCGCTCAAATTCGGTGCGGCCCTCCTTGCTTTCCGACTCGCGGGTCTCCTTTCACGAGAGAAGCTGTAGCAGGCTGTTGATAAATCCATCGGACACGATCCTGCCATCGGCCCGACTTGAT
>CAYZTA010000035.1:0-63450 GCA_964481145.1 uncultured Sandaracinus sp. | reverse complement strand
CGATCTCGGGGATGCGTCCACCGAGGCTCTTTGGAACGATGCTCGAGACGATGCGATTGAGGAGATTGCCGAGGCCATTTCCAAGATCGCCGTGATATCGCGCGAGCAGGTTCTGATGGCTGAAGTCGCCATCTTGACCAAATGCGATATCGCGCATGAGGTAATAGCGAAGTGCATCGGCGCCCACGGCATCGGCGATCGGCTCAGGCGGATAGAAATTGTTCGCCGATTTGCTCATCTTTTCGCCGTTGGCCGTGAGCCAACCATGCGCCCAGACTTCGGTGGGGAGAGGCAATCCCGCGCTCATCAAAAATGCCGGCCAATACACCGCGTGAAACCGGATGATGTCCTTGCCTACGATGTGAACGACGCGTGCGTTCGGCTCCCAGAACTTTTGAAAGAGCGGGCTGCCTTCCCCACCGAGGGCGCTCAAATAATTCGAGAGCGCATCGAACCACACATACATCACGTGATCGGGCGCCTCAGGCACTGGAACGCCCCAACGAAACGTCGTTCGTGAGATCGAAAGATCGCGCAGCCCTTCGCGTACGAATGACTTGACCTCATTGAAGCGCCCCTCCGGACGCACGAAACCAGGATGCTTCTCGTAATATTCGAGGAGGCGCTCCCCGTATTTCGAGAGCCTAAAGAAATAGCTCGGCTCTTTGACGCGCTCGACGGGCCGTCCCGTCGGCGCCTTGCCATCGACGAGTTCTTTTTCTGTGTAGAACGTCTCGTCTGCGACCGAATACCAACCCTCGTATTCGCCGAGATAAATGTCTCCGCTTTGGACGCATCGTCGCCACATCTCTTCGGCAAAAGCCTGATGACGCGGAGAGGTCGTGCGAATGAAGTCGTCGAACTCACAATGCAATCCATCCCAGCAGGCACGAAATGCCGGGATCATTCGATCGCAAAAGTCTTTGGGAGGGAGGCCTTGTTCGGCAGCGACACGCTCGATCTTTTGACCATGCTCGTCGGTGCCGGTCAGAAATCGGGCTTCACGGCCACGCACGCGGGCGTATCGAGAGAGCACATCGGCAGCCACAGTGCTGTATGCGTTGCCCACATGAGGCTTGGCATTGACGTAATAAATGGGTGTCGTGACGTAAAAGGATTTCGAGCTCATGGCGACCCCGGCAGAAGGACGCGGAGAGTAGCCGGACGCGCCGCGAAGGCCAGTCAATCGTCGATTGGACCCGCGACTCCGTTCAACGCCTCAGCGCGCTCAGCATCTTTCCTAGCGCGATTTCTTTGTTCGCGTTCTGTTCAAAACGTTCTTCGAGCTCGCGAATATGCTCGGAAGCTCGCGCGGCCTGCGCAGCGCCGATCGCGGTGGCGCGTGTAGCGATCGCGTCACCGCGGTGTCCAAAGGCAAGGGACTCTGGAGCAGCCCCCAAGGCCGCTTGGGCCACATCGCGATAGAACATCGATAGCGCCTCCAGCACGCGCGTGAGCGCGTCGTTTTTCGCGAGTTCTTCGGCGAGCATGATGATCTTGCCGGGAGCTCCATCGGATGCGATCTCATCGATGCGCATCGCCGTCTCGAGGAGCCCGTCGGCCACACCTTCCTCCGCCAACTCGAGCGCTCGATCAGCGCGTCCATCTGCGAGCGCGATGGCGGCGGTGCGCACGTCGGGACCTTTGCCTTCTCGCTCCAAAATCGTATCGAGCGCCTCCGTGGACAGCCGCGAAAAGCGCACCTTTTGGCAGCGTGAGCGAATCGTGATGAGCAACCTCTCGGGACGCTCGGCGAGCAACACGAAGTGCACTCCGGGACGCGGTTCTTCGAGCGTTTTCAAGAGCGAGTTCGCCGCTTCCGGATGGTTCTCGGGAAATGAAATGTCGGCTTCCGGCAAGATCAAGAACGCGTTTTTGGCTTCGAATGGCGCATATTGCGCAAACGGCAGGATTTGCTCGCGCACCATCTCCACTTGAATGTTGCGATCTCCCTCGGCGCGTGGTCCAAACGTGCGTACGTCGGGATGGGTTCCGCTCGCGATTCTGCGGTTGATTTCAGCGCATGTGGCTTCGCTCGCGCCTTGCGCCTCGAGCGGGCGAGTGATCACGGCCTGCGCGAACGCGGTCGCTGCCAGCCTCTTTCCAATGCCGCTCGGCCCTTCGAATAAATATGCGGAGGGCAATCGATCGCGACTGACGGCTCCCTTCAACACTGAAATCGCGGTTTCTTGCGCGAGGATCGAAGACCACGGATCATTCATGATTTGCCTGCGCCATATCGAGAACGGGAGGGACGAACTCGAAGAGCGACGATGCCATGGCGGTGACGGCGATGACCAACTCGTTCGGATCAATCGCCACTTCGTCTACGAAGTGCTGCATGACGAGGCCGTCGAGGAGTCCGACGAGAATGCGTGGCAGAAGCTCGGGCACGACCTTCGGTCGAAGACCGATTCTGGCCAAATGCGGCAAGAGCCTTGCGTTGACCTGCTCTGTGGCCGTTCGATAGTAATTCGCGAGCTGGGGGCGCAGCGCTGGATCATAGAGCGATTGCGCTAACAAATCGGCGATCACCGCCACCTCGTCCGTGCGCATCCGACGAATGTCCCAGAGCTCGCGAATGGCCGAACGAAGCGATTCGAAAGGGTCGCCTGCGGCTTGTTCCCACGCGGAGAGAGTCCGTTCCGCGACCGTGAGCAGCGCGCTCTCGAGAACGGTCGCGACGAGCGCTTCTTTCGTCGGGAAATGATAGTGCAGGGCTCCCTTCGACATGCCCGCTTCACGAGCGATATCGAGCAGAGACGAACGTGCGTAGCCCTGCCGGGCCAGCACGCGTGTCGCAGCGGATACGATGTGTGCCGCGCTTTTTTCGGATTTCGGATAGGCCACGGAGTGCTCGTTCAGTCACTCGATGAGTGCGTTCTTGCTGGCTGACAAGCGCGTACCGACGCTGCCCCCGTCACTCCGCGGCACTCTTCGCCGCTCGAGCACTCACTCTGGTGATTGCATTTGAGTCGGCACGAATACGTATCCCATACTGGAACGCTGGGGTCACCTTCGTCCGATGGATTGGTCGCGCAAATCGCGCCGTCCACACAATCATCCGCTCGTCCGGGCGTTTCGCACGCCTCGCCCACGTTGCCAGCGCCGCCGCATCCCACGGCAAACATCAAAGCCATCAGGCATCTCGACGCACGCATAAAACCTCCGCGAAGGGGCGCAACGTAAACGACTGTGCAGGACCCGCGCAAGCGGACGAGCCGGATGGGTCTGCGTTCGTGGAGCTTGTGAGGCCCCTGTGGGGGCCGCACACATTGCTATCGCTTTGACCTCACAAGAAACGACGACTCGCAAGCCGAAGATCGCTGTGATCGATGACCGACCGGGCCGCGTGAATCTCGCGTTGCGGGTTCTCGCCGGGGCGCGGTATCGAGCGCGCGCGTTCACTTCCCCGAAGGACGCGCTCGATGTCCTCAGCACCACGCGCTTCGATGTGGTGCTGACCGATCATCGAATGGGCGAACACAATGCATCGGAGCTTTGTGACACCTTGCGAGCACGTCTCGGGGACGCCGCACCTCCGATCGTCCTTTTGACCCGATCGGTGCACGATCTCGCCATTCGGGACCGTGAGCTCTTCGCTGGAATTTTGATCAAACCACTCTCGCCCAATGCGTTGCTCTCCGCGTTGAAGCAAGCGCTCCAGCAGTAGGGCGTGTCCGCAACTCCTCCCATCGCCTGGCTCGTTCGCAACGCGGACACGCCCAAGAACGGAATCGAATCAGGATACGGTCATTCGCACGAGTTCGGTCTCGATGGCGTTTGCCATTGCTTCTGCCGTGCACGGTTTGAGCAGCACCGCATCCACTCCTGCGTCCCGCGCTGCTTGGATGGCATCGGGCTCGACTTGCCCGGTGACCGCGATGAGAGCTGGCGTGCGCCTTCGGCGATCGAGCCGCAAGAGCGTGGCGACCTTCCATCCATCCACCGAGGGCAAGCCCAAGTCGAGCACGACCACATCCGGATGCAGTTTCATGATGAGATTCCAAGCAGCGCGTCCATCGGCTGCTTCGAACACTTCATAACCGCGCTCTCGAAGCCAGATGGCATACAGCTGCCGGAGTTCTTCCGAATCTTCCACGACGAGAACGCGATGCAGTCGAGCCGCGCCGGCGATCGGCGGCTGAGCACTTTCAGAATCGACCATGTCGAAGAACATGGAAAGCAGAGATCGGACCATGTGCCGTTATCGACGACTTTCAATCACGGCCGACGAGACTACGCACCTGCGACACCAGAATGTCGGTGTCGAGGGGTTTGGCTTGAAAGCGATCGAATCCTGCTGCGAGCGCCATTTGAACGCGTTCTGGATCGTTGTCGCCCGAAACGGCGAGCGCAGGAATCGCACGTTTGCCGTCATCTCGGCGACGGAGCTCGCGTACGAAGGCGCGTCCGTCGAGCCGAGGTAAATAGATGTCGCAAACGACCACATCCACGTCGTTGCGATCGAGGAGCTTGAGCGCTTCCTCAGCGGACTTGGCCGTGATGACGCTCGCGCCATCCCATTCGAGCACCATTCCGGCGAGCTCGAGCGTGTCTCGGTGATCGTCGACCACGAGGGCAGTAATCCCCGTGAGCTGCATATCCATCGTGGTCGCCACGCCCTCCTCGCCCAAAGAGGACCGAAGCAATGGCTGCGCCAGCATCTCCGCCTCAGTGCGCCCACGGACGACGATCGATTGCATCGTCCTTGACTTGCGGAATCGCCTCATGTGCGACGGTTCGCGACCGCAGAACTTGCGGCTTCTGACGGGGCGTCTATTGTCTGTAATTCATGGCCAGTTCGGGAAAAACTTCGTCGGACACTCCCCGCAACGAAGTCGGGGCAGCTCGTCGAGTTTTGCTCGTCGAAGACAATGATGATGTCCGCGAGATGATTCGGCTTTATCTCGAGTCATTTGGCATCGTGGTGAGCGAAGCGGCAGATGGACCGAGCGGTCTGCACACTGCGCTGCGAGAGCGGCCGGACTTGGTGCTGATGGATTTGGGGCTTCCTGGGATGGACGGGTTCTCGCTTGCACGCGCAATTCGTGAGGGAGATCCGCAGGGCGCCATTCGAATCGTGGCCATGAGTGGATATGGCGAGGAACAGGTCGCGCATCGCATGCAACCCGGGCTCATCGACAGATGGTTGCTCAAGCCGATCGCTCCGGACGTTCTGCTCGAAGTGATCGAGAAGAGTTGAGTCAGCGCGCGCTGACTCGCGTCGTTCCACGTCTTCTGCGTGCACCGTCCTCCAACACTTCGACCCGCACATTCACCACACCCCGTGAAATCATGTCGAGCCGCTCCGCAGCGGCCCGCGAGAGGTCGACGATTCGACGGCGTTGGCCGAAGGGCCCGCGATCATTGACACGAACGATGACGGAAGCTCCGGTATCGATGCGCACCACACGCAGCACCGTCCCGAACGGAAGGTCTCGATTGGCGGCGGTGAAGGCCCTCGGATCGTAGGGTTCTCCGCTCGCCGTGGGCCGTCCCGCGAGAGCATCGCTGTAATAGCTTGCCGCGCCCGACAACGTACGGAGGGCAGGATGACCCGCGTACGTTCGGCGAAAATCATCCTCTTCATCTGGCGTTTCGGAAGAAGTTCGCGCCGTGTGCCTTGTTGCTGAACTGGTGCTTGCTGAACTGGTGGAAGTTGGCTCGGCGCGTCGTGCCCGTGATGTGGTCGCGCATCCGGATGTTCCGAGCGCGATCACGATCGCCAAAAGAAACACGCGTTGGGTTGGTTTCATGGCTCGGTCCGGGGGGAAGGTGGTGCGCTCGGGAGACCGTGCCCCGGCGCCATCATCATTCGTCGGTATGTAGGATAATGGAAACGATCGCTGTGCTCGCTGTTGTGGCATCCCGTGCAGAGCTCTTCAGGAGCATCCCGGCGGACGTTGACTGGCGCGGCGAGGGGGGCGGCGACGTGCATCGACCCTGGCCCATGACACGTTTCACAGCCTACGTTTTGGAGGTTTTCCACGTGCGACACGGTCGAACCGCCCGGTTGGTTGTAGCCCGTCACGTGGCAGCCCACGCAGCTCAGATTGTATTCCTTATGAACCTCTTCGAGTGTGCGGTAGGCATGGCCGTGCATCGTGGTGCGCCACCATGAGAACGCTTCGGTATGACAGGTTGCACATGCGGCTGCGCCCACATAGCTCGGTTGGCCATCGGGGGCTGGGCGAGGCCTTAAATCCACGAATGCCTCACGGTTGTGTTCATTTACGCGTCGGAAGTACCGCTCGAGAATCGCGGTCACACCCGGATCGCGACGGGCCTCGGAGGGAAGCTCGACGAACCGTGCATCGAATGCCGAGCCTGCAATCGTGGGCGATCGCGCGACGAGTCGGATTCGTTGCTCGAGTTCTCGAAGGCGCTGGCGCTGCTCATCGAGATCGGTGGCCGCGACGTTGGGATCGCTCGTCCATTCGGCGATCCGGGCTCGTAAAACCTCGGCATCTCGGACCATGCGATCGCGTTCCGCGGTTCGCGTCCACGTGCTGACATCGACGAAATCTGTCCCGGAGGAGCGGACGAGATCGACGACCAAGAGGCCTTGTCCATGATGCGAAGCGTGCAGAACGACCGCCCCATCACCACGGGCTGGTACATGGGTTTCCGCATCGTCCGCACCTCCTTGGACGACAAAATCGATCGATTCGATTTCATCGGCGATGCGCCTCACGAGTCGCCGTGAAGCCCGCACGAGCACCACGACGAGATCGGCGCCCTCGCTTCGAACCGTTTGTACTTCCTCGCGTGTCAGCTGCATCAACTGAGGATCACTGAGCGTAGTCCCCTCGATGTCGAGCTGTGTCACGCCCACGATCCCGACCCGCAATGCACCGACACTTTCAATCACGTGCCCACGCAGCGGCGGATCGCCCGAGAATCGAATTCCAGCGCCGAGCAGAGGAAACCGCGAGCGCTCGCGCATGGCCGCGAATCGAGAAACACCGAATCGAAGATCGAGCGGCCCAGGAACCGCGGCAGCGAGGCCGAGCTCACTCAGCACGTCGGCCACGGTTTCCGCTTTCCACACTTCTTGAGTCAACGCCTCGGCCAACTCCACTCCGTGCGAAGCGCCGTCGAAGAAAAGATCGCCTGCGGAGACAAAGAGCGTGGGTGTTTGGTCCGACCGGTGCTCCTGAATGGCTGCGGCGAGGCGATCGATTCCGCCGAGCGGGCGGCTCGTGCATCCACACGGCTCGAGATATCCCATCAAATCGGTCAGAACGAGGAGTCGGAGATCGGTTCGCGGCAGGCGAACCGCCTCGATTTCGGGCACGGTGGGCGTGGTTTCACGATTCGTCCCACCGCACGATGCACCGGTGCTCGTGAGGGACACGAGCGCGACGAACCCAAGCACGAATGCACGATAGGGGCGGCCCGAAAGCATGGAGGAGCCCGGCATGTCGATGTCTTTAGCAGACAGAATCGGATTGAGGATATCCAGTTGGGTGCATTCTGGGCGTCTTGACGCTTCAAGGACACTCGGCTAGCTTTCGCGCCCCTTTCGGATCCCTTCCGTAAGCAGGGTTCCACTTTCCAATCAGGATTTCACGATGGTTACGATCCGCCTCGCTCGATTCGGCAGCAAAAAGCGCCCCTATTATCACATGGTCGTGACGGATTCCGAGAATCCGCGGGATGGTCGTTTTCTTGAGCAGGTGGGCCGCTACGATCCGCGCCTTCCCATCGAGCAAGCCCGCCTCGACCTCGGCCGCGTCGAACATTGGATCGGCCTTGGCGCACAAACCTCGACTCGAGTTCGCCACATGATGAACGAATATCGTCGAGCAACCCAGGCGAGCGCCTGAGCATCCGTCCTGTTTGTCTTCAATATTTTCGACTTTTGAATCCGAGATAGCGCGCATGACTGACGAACCGAAGCTCGAGGAGCTGTTGACTTTCATCGCGCGCAATCTCGTCGACGAGCCCGACGAAGTGAAGGTCGATGTCGTCGATGGAGATCGTGCGACCATCTATGAGCTTTCGGTCGCGGATGACGATCTCGGCAAAGTGATCGGCAAAGATGGTCGCACCGCACGCGCGATTCGGACGTTGCTCGCCGCGACCTCCGCTCGTGTTCGTAAGCGCGCCATTCTCGAGATTCTCGAGTAGTTGGCTCTGTCTCGAGTCCACTCGGGATGGAGAACGATCTCATCGTCCTCGGTGTCGTGACCCGTCCGCACGGGCTCCGAGGAGAAGTGCGTGTTCGGCGTTTTCATCCAAGCTCCTCCTTGCTGCTCGAGCTCGATCGATTGATCTTGCGACTCGACGGCACGCTGCACGAACTTCGAGTACGAAAGAGCCGACGAAGTGCCGATGTCGATGTCCTCCTTCTCGAAGGATATTCTCGACCAGAGGAAGCTGAACGTCTTCGCGGCGCCGAGGTCATCGTGCGTCGTGCATGGCTTCCTGCTCTCGAAGCGGACGAACACTACCACGCGGACCTCATGGGCCTCACGGTGCTCGAAGAGGGGGCGACCATTGGACAGGTGATCGACGTGATCGCGTATCCGAGTGTCGACGCCCTCGTCGTACGAAGCGAACGAGGACTCATCGAAATTCCGATTCTCGATCCATATGTCGTTGGGATCGACATCGAAGCGTCCATCGTTCACGTGGCGCACAGCGGTGATTTCGAACCCGAGGGATGAATCGATGCGGTTCTACGTGATCACGGTACTGCCCGAGATATTCGAATCGTTCGTCAAGACGGGCCTGGTGGGGAAAGCCGTGGGGACGGGACGGATCGAAATCACTCCTGTCACGCCTCGTGATTTCACGAGTGATCGTCACCGCACCGTCGACGACACGCCCTATGGCGGGGGCAGCGGAATGGTGATGATGCCTGGTCCGATCGTGGATGCCATGGAATGGGCCGAGGCACGTGAGAGTGAACGGCAGGGGGAAACGCCGCTCAGAGTTCTCCTCACACCCCAAGGCGAGCCGTTTACCCAGAAAATCGCGAGCGAACTTGCGCGCCAGTCGGCGCTCACGCTGGTGTGCGGACGGTACGAAGGAATCGATGAGCGCGCGCGAACCAAGTGTGATCGAGAGATCTCGCTCGGTGATTTCGTGTTGATGGGTGGAGAAGTCGCCGCGATGGCGATGATCGAAGCGACCTCGCGCTTGCTCCCCGGCGTGCTTGGCAATGCGGCATCGACCGAAGAAGAGTCGCATTCGAGAGGGCGCCTCGAGTATCCGCATTTCACACGACCCCCCAATTTCAGGGGAGAAACCGTTCCCGAGGTGCTGATGGGAGGACATCACGCGAAGGTTGCGATATGGCGCAAGCGCGAGTCGCTGCGACGCACATTGCTACGTCGTCCCGATCTCCTCGACACATTTCCTCTTGATGCTGAAGAACAGACCATGATCGACGAACTGCGCGCCGAACTTCGGCAGAGGTCCTGATGGGCTCCATTCATTGCGCATTGGTGCACCACCCGGTGCGCGATCGCGACGGCAATTTGGTGACTTCGGCGATCACGAACGTCGATGTGCATGATCTCGCGCGCAGCGCACGCACCTATGGTCTCGCGGGTTATTGGGTGGTGTCGCCGATCGAGGCGCAGCGGACATTGGTCGATCGTATTTTGGATCATTGGCGCGAAGGGGCCGGGGCGCGAAGGGTGCCGGAGCGTACGGTTGCGCTTTCGATCTGCACCCCCATCGAAAGTGTCCAAGCCGCGGTCTCGGCCATTGAACGAATGGAAGGTGCTCGTCCGGCGATTTGGATGACGGCGGCGCGTGCGCCCGAGGGAAAGACGATTCTTGGGTGGCAAGAGGCTCGTATTGCGCTCGAAGCCACCACTCGGCCCGTCTTGATTCTCTTCGGAACGGCACACGGCCTCCACGCCAAGATCGTCGCCGAGGCCGATGTCGTGTTGGCACCGATTCAACCCCACGGTGATTACAACCATCTTTCGGTTCGAGCTGCCGCAGCGATCACGCTCGATCGCTTGTTTGGCGACCGCGGAAGTCCTTGAGGACACGATTCATGTACTCAAGTGATTGACTCCGTGAGGGGGGGCTGCTATCAAATTCGCCCCCGAATCGGGCTAAAAGTCATGTCCAACAGTGTTCCGAAGATCACCGCCATCGAGGCCGCCTACCGTCGGCCTCTCCCGAATTTCCGCGCCGGCGACCAGGTGCGCGTTCACTACCGCATCCGCGAAGGTGAGAAGGAACGCGTTCAGGTCTTCCAAGGAGTCGTGATTTCAAAGAATCGCGGCGGCATTGGCGCAACGTTCTGCGTGCGCAAAGTCAGCTTTGGCGTGGGCGTGGAGCGGGTGTTCCCCGTCCATTCTCCTCGCATCGAAAAGCTCGAAGTGATGAGCCGTGGTCACGTTCGACGCAGCCGGCTTTACTTCCTGCGTAATTTGGCAGGAAAGGCGGCACGCCTGAAGCAGAGCCGCGTGAAAGAACACACCGAAGCGGCGCTCGAGAACTGAGCGTTTTCCGAACGCGTTCAAGTCGAGCCTGCTGTCCATGGGACGCAGGCTCGTGCCTTTTGGGGTGCTTGGATGTGACGGATCGTGGGTTCGAGCCCGCAGAGTGCACAATCGGAACGTCGTTCCAGTCGGCTGGTTCTCGCGCTCCCCGTGAGGACATCGTAACGAAGGAGCGCTCCGGTGCATTTTCCTTGGAGCAGCTGAATCGCAAGCGCGGCTTCCAACCCACCGATGACACCCACCGCCGCGCCCAGCACGCCGTCATTCGTGCACGTCGCGACCGATGCGTTCGAGGGAATCTCCTCGAATATGCAGCGCAAACAAGCGCTCTCGTGAGGGCGGGTCGCAAGGACCCATCCAGACCATCCCACGACGCCTGCTTGCACGAGAGGGACTCCGCTCATCACGCACGCATCAGCCACGAGAAATTTTGTTTCGTGATTGTCGGTTCCTTCGAGCACGAGGTCGTGAGCGCGCACGAGTGAAAGTGCGTTTTCGATATCGAACCGTTGCTCGAGGGCGGACGTCGTGAGCACGACTCCATGAGACGCAGCTTCTCCACGAAGAGCCCGCGCCGCGCACGCCACCTTTTCACGATTCAAATCATCGTTTCGATAAATCACTTGGCGAGGAAGATTGCTCGTCTCGACGCGATCATGATCGATGATCGTGAGTTCGAGCTCGATGCCTGCGCGTGCGAGCACGAGCCCAGCCGCAGAGCCAAGCCCACCCGCTCCCACGAGAAGCACCCGGAGCTTATCTGACACTCGGCTTCTATGGATTTCTGCTTCGATTCTGTCAAGAATGGGTCGGGCTGCCGAGCTCGAATGATGACTGTGAAGCTGACGACCCGGGACGCCTCGAAACCGACCGCCGCACCGATGAGGCGCCGATCTTCGCCTATCTCACGCGCGCAGGACTCGGATCGGCCGACCCTTGGCGGTGGTGGCCGCCTCTTCGTGGGTGCGTTCTTCGAGCGGCGCTGCGTTCGATCTCCGGTCGAAGAGGATGAGCACCCCATGATCGAGGCCGACCTTGTCGAGATAGCGCTCGATCTGAACGAGGCCTTCGGCGAGGGGATCTTTTCGTCCATCACGCCACACCTTGAGCTCGATGGCTTCGCGCTGAACTTGGCGCTTGCCCGCAGCATCGGTGTATGGCCAGGTCAAAAGCAAATCGATGCGCCGACTGCCGATGCCGAACTCGCGTGACACAGTCCCGCCGCCGTTCACGATGCGCTGGAGGAACGCCATGAGCACGAGCTGTGCGCCGGCTTCGCGGTAGGTGATCGATGAGGTCAAGGTGTCTCCCTGCTCGATCCAGAACGAAGCGAACTCACGCAGGAGCACATCGATGTCGAAGCGTCCATCGGCGCGCACGAAGGTGCGAGGGTCTGCGGTGACGGTCTCTTGCGCCGGTGCGGCGAGCACACGCGCGACGACCTCGGTATAGATCGGGTTGGCCATGCGCAACGGCTGCGATTTCACGAGCCCGAGGTCAACGACGTAGGAGACATCGTCGTTGAACACCTCGTCGACCTGCGGCAGCTCGCCCGCGAGCAAGGGTTCGATCACCCTCCGCACCCGCGGCTCGGCGAGCTTGCTGACCAGTGAATCGAGGTGGGTCGCGCGAGCGAGGATCAGCCGCTCTTTGGCTTTGTCGATGTGCGTGCGGTGGATCGTCCCCTCCACCTTCATTTTGTCCACCACTTCGCGGGCCAGCGCGTTGACCAGCCAAGGCTGACCGCCAGCGAGCTCGATGAGGCGCGCGGTGGCCTCTTCGTCAAAAGCTTGTCCCGTGGCCGTGGTGTGCTGGCCGAGCAGCTCCCGCACATCGCCCTCATCGAAGCCGCCGAGGCGCAACGACTCCAACTTCACATTGAAGGGGCTCGCGGTTCCAAGCCGCGAAGGGTCGCCACCGCTCGCCATCTTGTAGTCGCGCACGTCCCTCATTCCGCACAAGATCACCGACCACGGCGCGCGGCCGGGTCGATCGGCGAAGCCCGAGCGGAGCTGACGGAGGATCGCGATCAAGCTCTGGCCTATCATCGAATCGATCTCGTCCAGCAAGAGCACGAGCTTGCGCGGAGAGAGCTCCGACCAATGGCGGAGGAAATCGCGGAACCGAGAGTTCTCGCTGATGACCTCGAAAGGCGGAGGTCGGAGCTCGGGCGGAAGCGTCGCGTCTGCCTCGGCGATGAGCTCTCGCACGATCAAATCTTGCGCTGCGACATCGTCATCGCCTTTGGCACCCGCGGCTTCACAGCTCGCGTAGAGCGCAGTGACGATGCCCTCTCCGGTGAGCTGCTTGGAGAGCGCGCGCAAGAACGTCGTCTTGCCGGTCTGCCGCGGAGCGTGCAGCACGAAATAGGCTCCGCCCATGACCAAGCCATGCGCTTCCGGCACCCGCGGCAGGGGAGGCACCATGTAGTGCCACTCGGGATTGCAAGGCCCTGCCGTGTTGAAGTGCTTCTTGATCACGAGTTCGCTCATGTCTTCACGCTAGCATGACGCCTCATCAGCGCTTCGAGAGCACGCGAGTCCGCGCGCGATCTTCGCTCGAACGATCCTCGGCCCCTATGGATTTCTGTGTCGATTCTGTCAAGAATCGGGCTGAATGGGCGCGAAGGACGGCCGTCTGTTAGGGTGATGCTCATTCAAAGCCAATCATCATGATGCGCGGGCGAAAGCACAAAGCGATGGGGCGTGCGGCCGCTTTGACGATCTACGCCTTTTTCGCGTTTGGTTCGGAGCTTGCGCGCGCCCAAGAGCTGAGCCGTGAAGAGATGAGCTTTCATCTCGAGCAATTGCGCAGCGGTTCGGTCGAAGCCCGAGCGAATGCAGCCGAGGTGCTCGGGCAACGTGCGCACCAACAACGTGATGAAGTTCAGGCCCTGCTTCGGCAGGCGATCCGCGAGGATACCGATTGGCGTGTGCGCGCCTCTGCGGGACGCGCTCTTGGCCGCCTCGGGATGCGTGATGCGATGCCCGATCTCGTGAGAGCATTGCGCGATCCGGTGGTGGATGTGCGCGTGGTTGCCGCTGCTGCCATTTGGCGGCTGCCTGATCCTGCGGCGGTGCCAGCGCTGCTCGAGTTGCTTCAGGATCCGGACGGTTCGGCTCGGCAATGGTCGGCGCTCGCTCTCGGCGTGATCCGCGATTTACGTGTGACCGAGCCGCTCATGGCGCTCCTCGAAGATCCAGAACGGTATGTTCGCATGGACGTGCTTCGTTCGTTGGGTCGTATCCGCGATCCACGTGCCGTGGCAGTGCTCGAAGCCCATGCGCGAAACGTGTCCCGCGATCCCGAGGAACGGGCCGAAGCGGTTTCTTCGTTGGCCGCGCTCGACGGTCCTTCCAAAGTCGAAGCGCTCCTTCGTCTGCTCGCGCTTCCAACGCGTGAAGTGCGGCAGCGTGTGATTGAATCGCTGGGTCAAGTCGGGGATGCTCTGGTGATCCCCTCGCTACGGGATCAACGGCGACGTGAAGCGGTTCCAATGCGCCACGTGATCGATGCGGCCGTTCAACGGATCGAACGCCGTGCAAGAGGCGAACGAGACGAAAGCGAACACCAGCTGACCTTGCCTCCTTGATCGTGAGTCACTTCGATGTGTGATGGGATGAACACTCTGCGTTCGATCGCTTGTCTATGTGGGATCATGTGTTTTGCCGCGTGCGGCACTCGGGCTGACTCGAATGCTGATGCAGGGGCCGCTGTCCCTCGAGCGCTCGAGTTCCGCTCCCCTCGTGTGGAAGCGACGCTCGAAGCAGCATCGAGGCTCGTTCGCACCAGGGGCTTCGCGAGTGAGCGCGATCCGTGGCGAGGCTTTCTGCTCGAACAAGCCAGCGACGTGCATTCGATCTCGATGCGCACGGGCAGCTGTTACGTCGTCATCGGTGTGGGATCCACGGCGTTGCGTGAGCTGGAGCTCCGTGTTTTCGATAGCGATGGCGCAGAAGTCGCGCGCGACGGGGAGCATGGTCCGATTGCGGCGTTGCGCTTCTGTCCCGCGCAAAATGGGACGTATTTCGTAGCATCGAGAGCTTCTGCGGGCAGTGGACTTTACGCTGCACGCGATTTTCGCGGACCGACTGGGCTTGCACTCTCTCTCGAAGATGTGCTCCAAGCGATCTCGCCCATTTCTAGTGCTGAGCGTGATCCTGGATGATGTTCGGGCGTGCACCGCTCCGCGCTGTGTTGCTCACGGCGAGTCTCCTCGGAATCGCATCACTTGCGGCATGTCCCAAGGATGAAGTGCCTCCGCCCATCCTCGAAGGAAGTCTTCCGATGGGTGATGTGCCCCTCGATCCGCTCAGCCGCCGACATGCGCGTCTCCGTGATCGAATGGAAGGAAGACGATACGTCGAGATGCTGCCCACGGCGCGTGTGTTCACGACCGAAGATCGAGGCGTCGTGTTGCCGCTCGATCTCGAGACGGGGGCGTGCTCGACCTTCGTCGCGCTCGCGACGAGTGGAATTCGTGATTTGGTACTCACGCTCTACGGCGCCAACGGTGAGATCGCAGCGCGAGATGAAGTGCCTGGTGAAGGTGGTCTCGTCCATGCGTGCCCAGAAGCGGAAGGTGCGCCTCATTCGCGAGCGCCGTTTTATTTAGCGATTGAAGCGCGCGATGGAGCAGGGTCTGTGGCGGTGGGACAGTTCCGCAGCACTCCAGGCGAAGGCGATGGATTCGAGGGGCGGTGGGACGAGGGGCTCGCGCCGCGCGTTCCGTTCCAGGATGTGGAAGCGCGGCTGGCCGAGGCGCGGACCGCATTGCGTGCGCGCGGTCTATCGCCCGTCCAAGCCGCGCGGGTCGAATGGGTGAGTGAAGGGGCCGCTCTGCGATTTCCGGTTCGCTTCGATTCGACGCATTGCTATGTCGCCACTGCTCGCGGCGGTGCGGGCACCCGAGACGTCGACCTCTTCTTGTTCGACCCAGGAGGTGTGGAGGTGGGGCGCGATCTCGGTACGGACGCTGAGCCCACCATCGAGCACTGTCCGGATGCCGACGGACTCCACATCGTGGAAGCACGTGCATTCGAAGGAGAAGGAGCCGTTGGCATCATGGTGCTCGGAGCGACCGCACCGGTGCGCGGTCGTGAAGAGCACGGTGAGCTCCATGGTGTGCTCGAATCAGAGAGAGGTGCACGCACGGAGAGTGCTCCCGATCTCGCGCTCGATGTGCTTGCCGCGGAGCTGGCCGAGCGTGGATTCGAGGCGCCTGTGTTTGCCAGTCGAGATGCCTCGATCGCACCGGGGGAGGCGCGAATGCACGACGTTGTCGTCGGGCCAGGGTGCTCGCTCGTCATGGCATCTGCGTCTCACGATGGGATGGACATCGACCTCTACTTGGCAGACGAACAAGGTCGCGAGATGGATGTGGACACCGCGATGCATGCGACGGCTCGCGTGCGAGCATGTCGTCCGACCCCCACGGTCCTGCGGGTCGCAGTCAAAGCGTATGGTCGAGATGGCCGATATGCGCTGGCCACGATGCGTGCTCCCACATCGATTGGCGATGTTCGAGTCTTCAGGCTCGAAGACGCGATCGCAGGCCCGCAAACACGCGGCTTTCGCGAGCGCGAACGGTTCACCTCCCGAATCGAACCCGGAACAGGTTATACGCGAGAGGTGCACATCCGAGATCTCCCGTGCATCGAGATCGCCGCCGCCGGTGGAATCGACGTGCGGGATGTCGATCTCTTTCTTCGGGATACAGATGGTGCTCTGGTGGCATCGGCATCGGGTCCTTCTCCTTACGCAACCGTTTCGCGTTGCGTCGAAGGCGGGCCCCTGGTGCTGCGTCTGCAGGTGTTTGCCAGCCCTGATGGCGGAGAGGTCGCGTTTTCGATTTTAGAGTCGGGGGGGGCAAGCCCTGCTCCGCCCTGACAGGCTCTGGAATTGGCTAGGCGCTTGGCTTCTTTCCGAGAAAGAGCGAGACCACAGCTACGATCAAAAAGCCAGCGAAGAGGATTTTTGCAATTCCCGCGGCGCTCGATGCGATGCCACCGAAGCCAAACACAGCAGCAACAATCGCCAGAACAAAGAAGATTACAGCGTAATGCAGCATATATGACAGTCCTTCCCTCTTTCGAGGAGCCTTTCGGACCGACGTAGTCCCATGGACTGGGACAGCAACCACCTCACTCCAACGCGGGGCTCGCGGAGACCTCCATGTCCGATGCGTTGCACGGGTCTGGTTCGACGGGTGACTCGAGCGCTGCACGCGAGAGGATCGCCTCGCATAGGTCGGCGAAATCGTATCCGGCGCGGGCTGCAACTTTGGGGAGGAGGGAGGTCTCCGTCATGCCCGGCAGTGTGTTGACTTCGAGCACGTATTCGTTTTCGCCCTCCGTCACCAAAAGATCGACGCCGGTGGCTCCGCTGCATCCGAGTGCACCGTGAGCGCGCTCGGCGAGATTCAAGACCCCCTTGTATCGAGTTGGCGCGAGGCGCGCAGGAAAATGGTACTCGCTGCGACCTGCCGTGTACTTCGATTTGTAGTCGTAGAACTCGCCTTTGGGGACGATCTCGATTGCACCGAGCGCTCGTCCATCGAGAATCACCACGCGAATCTCACGCCCCTCGATGTGACGCTCGATCAAGATCGACCGATCGAAGCGGGCTGCTTCTTCACAGCGTGCCCGCAGCTCGGCCATATCGTTCGCTTTGCCTGCTCCCACACTCGAACCAGCCCGGCGAGGCTTTACGAACACTGGAAAACCGAACGAACCATGTTGCTCCTCGAGTCGGTCCAGTCGTTCGCGATCGATGACATAGTAAGGTGGGGTAGGCACGTTGTAGAGGCGGAAGAGCTCCTTCGACTTGAGCTTGTCCATGGCGAGCGCGCTCGCCAGCACACCCGAGCCCGTATAAGGAATGCCCATCATCTCCAGCATTCCCTGCACGCATCCGTCTTCACCGTAGGTGCCGTGCAAAGCGAGGAATGCAATATCGATGGGGGTTTGGCGCAACACGCGATCGAGATCTCGATCGACGATGATCTTCACCACATCGTGCCCTCGAGATTCGAGCGCCGCGAAAATCGCGTCACCGCTCTTGAGGGAGATTTCGCGCTCTGGGCCGAGCCCACCCATCAACACTCCGACGCGTCCGAACTGCTTGTGATCGACGTCGTTTCTCATCAGTCGTGCTCCTTTGCGAGCGGACCTACCGCAGATTTCGCGCCAGGCGAGGATGACCCGCAAAACAGGCCAACCAATGTCGCATACGCCTTCTCGCGTGTCGTGCGAGACACAGATGCGATGCCTCTGAGACACCCATTACAGGGGGTAGGTGCTTACGGTCAAAAAACCGGCGACTGGTTACCAGAGGCTTCACTCGCTCGCAAACTGGAGTACGGGATAATCGAAGAATCCACCCGAGCGGGCGACGATGGCGACGGTCACCATGCTGCCACGTCGAATGCGGAGCGCTGAGCGTGCATCGGCCGGCATGAAGACGAGATCCGCCCATTCTTCGCCTCCTGCGTGGCGACACCGAATCGTCATTCGATTTTGGACCCCAGCGGGATAGCTGCGTCGTCGGAGATCGCGGGCATCGAGGATGTCGATGTCTCCCGCATGACTGACGGCGCACTCCTGCGTGCTTCCCATCAACGCGGGATCGCTTCCGATCTGCCGCAGATCGAAGCCCGAAGGAGCCACGGTGGGGGCCGTTGGAGTGTGGGTCGCGTCGCCCAATCGTTCGGGAGCACGCCCTGTGACGCTGACGAAATCCACGATGGGGTAGTCGAAGAATCCGCCATCCGCCGCTCGGAGATGCACGCGAATGCGCATTCCAGGGCTCACTTCGGTGGCGTGCGAAGCGTTGGTCGGGGTGAACGTGAGGTCTGCCCAACTCTCACCCGTCGACGCCGCGCATTGAATCGACATGCGATGGCTTGCGCCCTCCGAATATCGTGAATTGGACTCGTCGTCCGCGATCTCAATCGGTTCGAGCCTCCCAGCGGCTACGACATCGCACAATTGCTCGCTGTCGAGATGCACACCTGGTTGCACCCTCGCCAATCTCATGTCGAAACCTGCACCTGGACCGCTCGAATCTCCTTCACCAGGCCGCGGCGCGGGGGAATGTTCTTCGAGCGAGCCCCCCGTTTCGCGAGCAGGGCTCCCTGGAGCGTCGGGATCGATATGCGTATCGGTCCCGATAAAGGGATTCACGCAGCACCCCGCGCTCGGGTATGCCAGAGCAATGGACACCGCAACGAGCCACGAGCGCATGGAGTTCGCCTTGGTCATGTCGCGCGCAGGTTGATAGCGCGACTGGCCAGCCGTTGCACCACCCTCATTGCGATGTTAGCGTCCGAACCACACCGCTCGGCGCGTTTGATCGCCGAACGGCAAAGTTTTTGGGGAGCGGATCAAGTTTGCTCGAAGAGAGCGTCGTTCAACAAGGTCGTTCCCAGCACCCATCCTTGAACCATTTTGACGCAGCAGCCGGAAGGCGCTGCGGAACATTTCTTCGAAAAAATGACGTTTACTGAAGCTGCCGTCGAGATTTTGCGGCTGGTTGGCCGTCCTCTCCACTACAAAAAAATCACCGAGCTCGCGATCGAGCGGAACCTGCTGTCCCATGTTGGCAAAGCGCCCGAGCTCACGATGAGCTCGCGTTTGGCGACCATGGTGAAAAAGGACCGCGGCGAAGAGCCCATCACCAAGGTGAAGCCGGGCGTGTTCGCGTTGCGGGATTTCACAGAAGAAATGATGGCTTTGGCCGATTCGGACGAGGACATCGATCTGAGCGCGCTGCCCCCCGCCACGCCACAGCAACCCGAGCCTCGAAAGGGGGAACTCGCGGCGCTCGAAGTGCTCGAAAGCGAAGCGCATTCGGCAATAGAATCAAATCCTCCAAGCATCGGGGTCGAGGAGGTCGTGGAGTCGCCGGAATTGAGCGCTCCAAAGCCTGTGATTCAGGCCAAACGAATGGTGCCTGGCTCCGAAGTTTTCCCCGAAGAAGACGATGATGACGAGCCGATCCTTGCCGGTCTCGACGATGATGACGAGGACGAAAAGGACAAGGAAGGGCGTCGAGGACGTCGGCGTCGGCGGCGTGGTGGCAAAGGGGAGAACGACGAGCCCACGGAAATGCGCTCGGAGCGAGAACCGTCTCGTGCCGACCGTGAGCGCGAACAGCGTGATCGTCACCGGAACGATCGCGAACGCGATCGTCACCGCGACCGAGAAAGAGAGCGAGAACGCCGGCCAGAACGCGCAGCGACGCAGCGGATGCCGAACGTGGATCTGTCGCGTGAGCCTGGGCAGGATGATTTGCTGGGCCGTGATCTCGCGGATGCGGTCTATTCGGTTCTCGCTGCCGGGGAAGCCAATCCCCTGGCCTATGTCCAGATCGCCGAGCAGCTCGTTCGCCGTGGACGTCTCGTGGGTGAGCCCGCAGCGCTTGCACCGACAGTATCAGCGGCGATTCGGGCCGATGTGGCTCGAAATGGTCGCTCTCGATTTCGATACGTCGATGGAAGAGTGGCTTTGGTGGAGTGGTATCTGCCACGCGAGGCGGCGCGGCAGGAAGCCGACGCGCGCCGGTTCGCAGAGCGACAGCGCGACCAGGTGAGGCGGGCTTTCCTCCGTAAATTACAGGAACTCCCGACGACGGGGTTCGTTGAAATCCTCGCGACATGGTTGAACGCCGAAGGTGTGAGCGGATTGCGTGCCGTGCGCCGTCCTGGAAGTTCTCCGCAAGAGATTCATCTTGCGGGGGTGCTCCGACGAGGGCCGGAAGAAATCCGCGTGGCCATTCTGGTGCTTCGGGATGGGCGAGAGATCCCGCGTGAAAAAATCGTCGAGATGCGTGGTTCGCTCCATCATTACGGCAGCGCGACCGCGGCATGGATCATCACGACGGGGTCGGGATCCCGTTCGGCCCGGGAGGAAGTCGCGGTCGCGGGGGCATTGCCAGTGGCTCTTTTCGAAGGGCTTGCGCTCGCGGAGGCCATGGAATCACGCCGGATCGGGCTTGTCCCCATCATGATTCCCATTTCGACGATCGATCTCGATTTGCTTGACTCGCTTCGTGGAGCACCCGAGTCGATCGGACGCGATCGAGGGGATCGCGATCGAGACAACCGTGAGCGAGGGGATCGCGATCGAGACGGTCGCGAACGGGATAGGGGAGATCGAGAGCGCAACGAGCGTCAGAAAGCTCAGCGTGCAGATGTCGAGCGAGATGAGCCCGAAGGCGGTGAGGCCGAGGCGAGCGCAGAGCCGTCAGAGCCATCCGAGGAAACAGCCGAGGCATCGAACACGGTCGCGTCCGAGCAAGAAGGCGAACGCACGGGACGCCGTCGTCGACGGCGTCGACGTGGTCGAGGCAATGCTGCGGCGGAGCCGGATGAGGTGGAATCGAACGAGGTCGCCGAATCGAGTGAAGTCGTCGAGTCGAGCGAAGCTGTTGAATCGAGCGAATTGAACGGGGGCGCCATCGATCTGCCGATGGAGCCGGCATCTACCGATGCGGCGGCTTTGGAAGGTGCCGATCTCGGCGAGATGGAAGTCGATGGCGAGATCTCGGAGGACGAAGGCGTCGAGATCGACATCGAAGACGAAGACGAAGAGAGTGACGACGAGACCTGATGGGCGAGCGCGATGGCGCGCCGCGACGCTCTCGACAAAGGCCGGCGAGTCTTTCGGTGAGCCCAAACGTCCCACGATCGATGGCATTCGGGTGGCTCCGCTCCATACGGAGCGTCCTTCCGACGAAGGAATTCCCTGGTTGCCGCAAGGTCCGCGCGCACTCGGGGCGGTGCACGGTGCGCGAGGTCTCGAGGTGCTCGCGGATGAATTGCGTGGGGGGGCGAGCCTCGTTTGGATTCATGATGAGGGCGCGCGGATTGCCGCGCTGGCTCCTCGTGATGGCGCAACTTACAGCGAACTTTGCGTCATTCTCGAGCCGCTCGAGGATGCGCATCTGGTTTCGTCGTTCGCATCTGAATCAGTGCGAACCATTTGTGACCCGCTGACTTCGGAGAAGAGCGATCCATCACTCTTCGATTCACTCGCGCAGGTCCTTTCGAAGGGAGGGCGTGCGCTCGGTGCCAAGGCATGGGGTGAGAGCGAAGCCTCACTCGAAATTGCCATCTCGGTGTCGTCGTTCGTGTCGAGCCTGCGCGCGCTCGAGGAGCGCTCGGTGTCGCTCTCGACGGTTACGTTGGGCACGACCTTCGTCGTGACGCTCGGAACTGATTTTTTCGCGGGGGTAGCGAAGCTACGCGCATTGCGACGGGTGATCGCGCGCGTACTCGACGCGGCTGGGATCACCGAACGGCCACATCTGGCGGCGCGTGGAGAATGGCGCATGATGTCGGCCCTCGACCCTTCGACGAACATCCTGCGTTCGACGCTGGCGGCGTCGGCAGGACTCATCGGCGGCGCTGATTCAGTCGGAGTGTTTCCCCATGACGTGCTCCATTCGCGAAGTCCGTCTGGAGCTCGCCTGGCCAGAAACACATCTCTGATCCTCACCCTCGAATCCCATCTCGATGCGCCGAGTGACCCAGCGCGTGGCAGTTATTCGATCGAGCATATGACCGACACGCTCTGCCGGGACGCATGGGCTCGCATACGTGAGATCGAATCGTGGGGCGGCCTTGCCGCGGCTCGAGAGCGAGTTCTCGACCAAATCGAACAGAGCCGCTCGGAACGCGAGAGAGCCTTTGGCGAACGTCAGGCCGTGCGTGTGGGGGCAAGTCGATTCGCGGTGGCCGAGGCTGTCGAGATGCCTGCCATCGACAGGGCGCCGCGTGATTCGATTCGATTCGAACAGTTGCGCGCGCGTGGACAGAAATTATCGGCGTCCATCTTCGCGATGGAGGGCTGTCCGGAGGCCCGGATCGATTTTGCTCGCGAGGTCGCATCTCTCGTGACGTCCAACGTGGAGACGGTTCGAGCTCCCGCGCCCGTGAACAGCAAGGCTTCTTTCGTGATCGTGTGTGGAGCCGACGCGGATGTGGGAGGTCCACTTCAGGACGCTGTTCGTGCGATCGCGAGCACGGGAGCCCAGACGATTGCCGTGGCGGGAAGACCAGGAGCCCACGAGGCGAGCTTGCGGGCTGCCGGAGTGAACGGGTTCGTGTTCGTCGCGGCCGACATTGCGAGCGTCCTCGAACATCTTCTCGAACTCGCTCTCGAGCGGACAAGCCCATGAGTCGCATTCCCGATATAACGAAAATTTCGTGGGATGACGCGCCGCTGGTGGCGCATCCGAGAGATCCTTCGAGTGAGCGAACGAGCCCTGAAGGGATCGAGATTCGTCGTCACTACGATGCCTATGACATCGAGCATGCGTCTCATCTCGATTCGTGGCCTGGAGTTCCTCCCTTCGTTCGTGGTCCGTACCCGACGATGTATGTCGAACGGCCATGGACGATCCGTCAATATGCGGGATTTTCCACAGCTGAAGAGTCGAACGCGTTTTATCGCCGCAACCTCGCGGCGGGACAAACGGGATTGAGCGTTGCGTTCGATCTCGCGACCCATCGCGGCTACGACAGCGATCATCCGCGTGTTTCGGGTGATGTGGGCATGGCGGGGGTGGCGATCGATTCGATTGCCGATATGCAAATCCTGTTTTCAGGCATTCCGCTCGATCGCATCAGCGTGTCGATGACGATGAACGGCGCGGTGCTGCCAATCCTCGCGCTCTTCATCGCCAACGCGGAAGAGCAGGGCGTGGCCGAGAAGGATCTTCAAGGGACGATCCAGAACGACATCTTGAAAGAGTTCATGGTGCGGAACACGTATGTGTATCCACCCGGACCGAGCATGCGAATCATCGGCGACATCTTTGCGTACACCGCGAAGCGAATGCCGAAATGGAACTCGATTTCGATCAGCGGCTATCACATGCAGGAGGCGGGAGCGACCGCGGATCTGGAGCTGGGCTATACGCTCGCGGATGGGCTCGAGTATGTGCGCACGGGCATCGCGGCAGGGATGCACGTCGATGACTTCGCTCCACGGCTCTCGTTTTTCTTCGCGATTGGGATGGATTTCTTCGTCGAGGTCGCGAAGTTGCGCGCGGCGCGTTGGCTTTGGTCGCGCATCGTGTCTCGCTTCGACCCGAAGAACGAGCGCTCGCTCGCGCTTCGAACGCATTGTCAGACGAGCGGTTGGTCACTCGCAGCTCAAGACCCTTGGAACAACGTCGTTCGCACGGCGATCGAGGCGATGGCTGCAACGCAGGGGCACACCCAATCGCTCCATACGAACTCTCTCGATGAAGCGCTTGCGCTTCCAAGCGAAGCGAGCGCGCGGATTGCACGCAACACACAGCTCGTGCTCCAACTCGAAAGCGGCACCACGCGACCCATCGATCCTTGGGGAGGCTCGTATTACGTCGAGCGGCTTACCCAAGAGCTGGCCGAGAAAGCATGGGCGCATATCGAGGAGATCGAGGGGCTCGGTGGAATGACGAAGGCCCTCGAAGCGGGGATACCGAAGCTTCGAATCGAGGAAGCCGCCGCGCGCGCTCAGGCGCGGATCGACAGCAAAGAGCGCCCTATCGTCGGGGTCAATGTGCTCCGTCCATTGGAGGAGGAGCCGATTGAGATACGGCAGGTGGAGGCGCGAGCCGTGCGTGAGGCGCAGATTGCGCGCCTTCGAGAAGTACGGGCGTCCCGTGATGGGCGCAGGGTGCAAGCTACGCTCGATGCGTTGACCGAGTGCGCCAAGACTGGCGAAGGCAACTTGCTCGCGCTCTCGATCGAAGCGGCTCGCGCGAGGGCCACGGTCGGCGAAATCACGCTGGCCATGGAGAAAGTGTTTGGCCGTTACGAAGCCCAGGTGCGCGCCGTGTCAGGCGTCTATGCTTCGGAGATGCAGACGACCCGCGTGGACACTGTGCGGGACATGGTGGTCCGTTTCGAACAGAAAGAAGGGCGAAGGCCGCGCATCCTCGTCGCGAAGATGGGGCAGGATGGTCATGATCGCGGGCAGAAAGTGATCGCGACGGCGTTCGCCGATCTTGGTTTTGATGTCGACATCGGTCCGCTTTTTCAGACGCCTGAAGAGACCGCGAGACAGGCGGTCGAGAACGACGTGCATATCGTCGGAGTCAGCTCGCTCGCGGCGGGTCATTTGACGTTGGTGCCAGAGCTTCGGAGCGCGCTGTCCAACCACGGTCGAGACGACATCCTGATCATCGTGGGGGGCGTCGTTCCGCCTCAAGATTACGAGGCTGTCTACGCGGCTGGAGCCACGGCCATCTACGGGCCGGGCACAGTGATTCCCGATGCGGCCATCGACCTTTTGACGTTGCTCGCGAGCCATCTCGAGCACGATTCGGTGTGATGCCGCGCGAGCTCTCGATCGATGAATACGTGGAAGGCGTGCTCAGCGCGGATCGCGCAGTGATCGGTCGTGCGCTCACGTTGGTGGAGAGCAACTCCGTGCGACATCGAAGGCCCGCGGAAGAGCTGCTGACGCGCTTGTTGCCGCATGGTGGTCGCGCGATGCGCATTGGATTCACGGGTGTGCCTGGAGCAGGCAAGAGCACGTTTTTGGAGGCGCTCGGGACCCTCCTTCTCAGCGAAGGCAAGCGGGTGGCGGTGTTGGCTGTCGATCCGACGAGCGCGCGAAGTGGCGGCAGCATTCTCGGCGACAAGACGCGGATGGCGCAGCTTGGGCGGAGCGAACGCGCGTTCATTCGTCCAAGTCCTACGGGCGGCGCGCTTGGCGGAGTGGCGCGCAAGACCCGTGAGATGCTGCAGGTCTGCGAGGCCGCGGGGTTCGATGTCGTTTTTGTGGAGACGGTGGGAGTTGGCCAGAGCGAGACGGCCGTACACGAAATGATCGACACCTTCGTTCTGCTTTGGCTTCCGAGCTCGGGGGACGAGCTTCAAGGGATCAAACGCGGGATTGTCGAGCTGGCTGATCTCGTGGTGGTCAACAAAGCCGATGGCGAACGCATCGCCGCGGCCCAGCGTGCTGCGCTCGAAATCAAAAGTGCGCTTCGCTATCTCGCTCCGGCGACGCCGGAGTGGCGCACTCCGGTGCTCACCGCCAGCGCGCAGGAAGGCACGTATATCGACGCTGTGTGGTCGACGATTCGCGCGCATCGCGCGCACCTCGAGCAGGAGGGTCGTTTGACGACGAAGCGTCGTGAACAAGACATCCGAGCGATGTGGGTTGCGATCGAGAGTGAGCTTCTCGAGCGCGCCCGAGCACGAACGGAAGTGCGAGGGCTTGCTTCGCACCTTGAAGCCGAAGTTGCAGCCCATCGATTGCCAGCCACGGTCGCGGCCGCTCGAATGGTCGCAGCGATGGATCCTTCTCGCTGAGCGGCGAGATGGGCATCGCCGGTGTTTGCGCGCTCGAGGATTTGTACGATGACCTTGCTTCCACGTCAGCAGTGTCGTTCGTCGAATCATCGGAGGCAGAGGATGACGCTGAGCGAGAGGTTCCACTCGACTGGTCCGACGCCGCCCACGAAGCCGCGCGCGCGGCATTCGTGATCGGCCGCCGACTGACACGCGAACGTATTCGGATCGACGTTCGGGTTACAGCCACGGGCTTGGAGCTCGCCCATCATGAGCCTGGTTTGCGCAGCCAGATCGTTCGGCAGGCACATAACCCATACGTTCGTGTCGTTGAACTCGACAGGACCGATGCCGACTTCGTACGCGAGACTGCGGCAATACCGATTGGCCGCGCTCTGCGCGACGCGTGTGTCGGCATTGTCGCTGTTGACGGCGATCCCCGCGGCCACCGAGATCTCGCCGAACGTCGTCATGCGCTCGACAGCCCGACTTCCGAAGCAGGCCACCCGCGACGTGGTGGCGCTTGCTTGCAGATGCCCCGCCCCGCCATTGAAGCAACCTTCTGCGCGCGACGTACACCAACGCTTCGAGGCCGCCATACAGACGGAGATCCCTGCGTTCGGTCCGTTGCACGCAGCCAACGTCGCCGCCAGCTCGGACATCGGAACGGGATCGAAGATCTGGACCTGAAGGCCCTCGTCGATGCGCGTGTCGCAGTCTTCGTCGGCGCGGTTGCAGACCTCGGCGCGCGGCATCGGCGCCGTACATCCGCGGAACATCCCGCTCATGCAGGTCTCGATACCGCTGCCGCACGCCGTGCTGCAGGGACGCGTCGTAGATTCAGAGCACGTCATGCTGGCGTCGAGCGACGGCGTGAACGCATCGACGACCTCCATCGACCCATCCATCCTCGCAGCATCGAGGGTTGCGGCATCGATCTCCGCGCCATCTCTCATGGCGCCGTCCAAGTGCGACACGTGGCCCACATCGGGAAGCCCCGAGCCACCTCCTTGCGCACAGCCGATCGCGAGGAGAGCGAAGAGCGCGAAAGCCACGGACATGACTCACGATATCAGACATGCCTTACCGATAACCTCCAGACACGTGACTCCTCTCATAGCTTCCGAGCTGACCAGAGTCGCATTGATCCCGGTGCTCGACGGGCTTCCGTTGGCATCGTAGAGCGTCCCTATCGGTGGGATCGCAGTCAGTGATGCGGTGAGGATGCCGAGCCGTCAGTTCCGCGACACCATCGCCATCCATGTCGGCGACCGCAGGCGACGGAGGGCGAGCTATCGAAACGGTGCAAGATCATTGGTGCTAGCCGTACACGGCGCCGGACGCCGTTGTCTGTCTGGTTGTGTCGGCACATCGTTGGGGGCTCGTTCATCGTGCGATATTCGGTCTCGAAGAGGCGAATTCATCGAACCCGTGGCGGATGGCGCGGATGAACGCGTTCGACAGCACTGCGCCCACGGCCGCCCATCCATCGGTGACGGGAGACTCGAATGTTCCGGAGATCGGCACGCGCGTCCCGAGACGATCCGTGCCTTGGTTCTCGAAGACCTCTGCGATCAGACCGACGATCGCGTCTCCGAGCACGTCGAAGAAGCCGCCGTCTTCATCCAAGCGAAAGAGCGACAAACCTTCGGCAATTGGCTTCACGATGCCGTGGAACCGACCGCGGTGCGCTGCCACTTGCGCGTAGAGAAAGAAGACGCCTGCTTCGGCATCGACGCCCGCGTACGCTCGCAAGAATCGATTGAGCTCGGTGGCAGGCAGATCTCGCAAGCGGAGAGCGAGACTGAAGGTGGGCTGCTCGTTCCAAGGGTCGAGTCGTGCATCCGCGACCAAGCGTCCGCTCCTCTGCACGCGAGCATCGATATGAATTCGGGCCGGCATCTCCTCGCCTTCACGGCGCTCGGTGCTGAGGTTCCGCGCGACCAGCGCGAGGCGATCGAGACGCAGATCGACCTCCGGTGAAGCACCGAAATCACGGTAGTGGATCTCACCACCGCGCACCTCGAGACGATTGATCGTGAGCGGGACCATTTCGTCGACGGTGGCGCGCCAGTCGTTCTCTTGGCCCATCTGCGCGTCCGAGCCGCCGCCCGCCGTTACGAAGTTCATCTCCGGACGGTCGATCACGACCTCAGCGACGACTTTGCCATCCAAGAGCGCCATCCACTCCACCGAGATGTCGATCTCGGGAGCGGAAAAGAACGGGACAGGAACGTCCCCTCCCGTCTTCACGATCCGCATGCCCTCCAGCCGATACGCACCACGGTAGAGTGCGATGTCGACATCGTCGACATGCCCTGCATACCCGTCCAGGTTCGCCAATCGATCGTTGAGGACATGCTTCACGACATGCGGAAGCGCGAGGCGCGCCGCGACCAGGAACAGCGCGGTTGCAATCACGATCTTGAACACACGCGGCCTCGTCTTCCTGATGCGGGTCCGCGTGTGCTCGGTTCGAGTCGGAAGCACGGGGGCGTCTCGAAGCGCGCCACGCCCGAGGAGCGCGGCGCGTTTCGATTCATCCGCTCGCTCGATGGCTTCGAGCAGGCCAACACTGTCCGTGTCGTGAGTCGCCATCGACCGATCTCCCGTCGCTCTTCTTCGTGTGCGTCAGCGAATCATGCTGCGCTCGACGTGAGAGCCGACCCTGTCTTCGCCGATCACTGCAATGTCACGCGCGCCACCGGCTTCGAAGGTTCTCTTCGCCACCGCACGACGCTCGCGGTCTTCGGTGTGCACGGCGATCAGGATGTTGCCGCTCTTGATCTTGCCCTCGTAGAGCTTTGCCTGGACCTCGGGCACGCCGAGGCCAATGAGTGCTCCTGTGAAGCCTCCCATGGCTGCACCTGCGGCCGCGCCGCTGAGAGCTGCGATGATTGGACCCGCCGCAACGAGCGCGCCGAGACCAGGGATCGCGATCGCACCGATGCCTGCGAGAAGCCCGAACGTGCCTCCTGCGACGCCTCCTGCGCTGGCTCCGAGCGCGGCGCCTTCGGGTGCCTTGGTGTGATTTTCATGAGCGAAATCGCGCGTTCCCTTGGTGTCGGGAAAAAGGGCTGAGATGTCATCGTTCGCGAACCCTTCGACACGGAGTGCCGACACGATCGTCTCTGCCTGCGCGTACGTATCGACCAGACCCATCACAGCCTTGTTGCTCTTCATGTTCGTTCTCCGATTGTCTGTTTGTAGAAAATGTTCGTGATGTCTCGTCGTGAACGTCAGTCTGCGTCGACGACGACCTGATCGTTCAAGTGACGTACACCGGGGACGCGGTTCGTGATCTCCTGGAGGACTGCATGTTCAGCGGTCGTCTCCACCTCGCCTCGCAGCGTCACGACACCTTCGCGGGTGACGATGGTGATGTTCTTCGCGTTGAGCGAGAGCCGATCATCAGCCACCACGGCTTGGCGAATCTGTTGCGTGATCGAGAGATCGACCTCGCTGTTCCCCTGGTCAGCGGCCGTGACGGCCGTGGAGTCGTCGTCGCGATCGACGCGCACCTCATGATCCACGAGGTCGTCGTGACGTTCGACGCGTGCAGCCGTCGTTTCTCGTTCGGTGGGGCTGTTGTGACCGCCGCAGGCCGTCGCGACGAAAGAGAGCGCGGCGATGACGGCGAGTGGTCTGCAATTCATATTGTCTTCTCCGAGTTGCCGAGTGGATCGACAAGGGTCGAATCCAGCTTGGGATGTGAGTCACCCACTGGAGCACCCCGCGTGCCGACCCTTTTTGAAGTGAATCCATAGATTGCAGCGGGGCAAAAGTTCACAGTTGCGGCAGCCTGCGACCCCACGCACCTCCGGAGCGACGAAGCGCCTCAATCTTTTGGCGCGACGTTCTGGAATTTTTACACGCAGGGCAGGGCGATGAATCCGTGGTCGAGGAAGTCGGCGAGCATCGCTTGCATCATCCGGCGATTGCGCGAGCACGAATCAGATGAGAACGTTCGTCGTCATCCGTAATCGTCGCGTCCTCTACTGCTCGATCAGCTGCGGGAGGGATTCACCATAGAGCGCGCTCCATGCCCGCCCTGCGGCGCTCGCGATTTCTGCGCGGGGGTGCGCTCGTAACACGATGTACACACGAGCGATCTCGCCTCGCATCACGTTCCGATTCCGAACCAAGTCATCGTGCTCAATGCCGAGCGCATCTGCGAGCGATGCCAAGAGCACGAGCGAGGCGTAGCTCTCGGGACGTCCCCATGCGTCGCGTTGCATGACGAAACCAAGAATGTGCACGAGGGTCGTCAGCGGGCGCTCCGGGTCGCGCGCGACTTGGGAGAGGTAAGCCGAGAGCTCTGCATTTGCTCGCTCCGCGAGGCGGTTCACTCGGTCTTCGCTTTCGGTGCGACCTGTGTATGAGGCCAATGCTTCGGGCACGGCGATCAATCGATCCGCGTCGTAATCGAGTCGATGCTGGGCTTCGTGTCGCGCGATCGAAGCCAAACTCGCGGCTTTGAGCGTCTCGAAGACTGCTGTCACGCGCTCGATCCGAGTTTGAGCATTCCGCACTTCGCCCACGAAGGGGCCAGCCGTCCGTGCGATGCCTGCGAGCGAATCCATGTCGAACTCGAGTGAATCGGGTTGACGAATGGTCAACCCCGCCACCGCATGCTCGAGCGCATCGATGGCCACGCGCCGTCGAACGACCGCTGCCGCGAGTTCCGAGAGTTCGTGCTCGGCCACGAGTCCCATCGCCTCACGCCGCAAGTCTTCATGCACGGCGTTCTCGAAGGGTGTGACCCACTCCGTGTCCGTCTCGTGGTGATAACCACGGACCGTCACACTTTCGTCGGCCGAATGAATCGACGGCAGTGCATGCTGAATCAAGAATCGTTCGACCCGCGACACCAGAACGAGGGCGTTGCGTATCTCGGGGCGCGTGTAGCCCAAAAGCGATTGCTCGAAGCTCAGGCGATCGATGCGTGTGAGATCGAGCGAAGTGAGCTGGTTCGCTCCTGTCCTGAAACGCCGGATTCGGTCGATTCGATAGCTGGACGAGAGCACACGTCGACGTTCGCCGTGATCCACGAACATCGCGTCCACGTAGTAAGGCACGCGGGCATCCGCGAGCGCTGCATCCAAAAGCACGAGGCGCTCGGTCACGTCGGCGTCCGTCACATCGCCACCCGCGGAAAATGTCTCGGTGTCGGTGAGAAATCGCTCAAAGGCGTCATGGAGTGACGGCCAACGGGCATCGACCGCATGGAGCACGGCGGCATGGGCACTCGCGACATCGCGCGGAGCGGGATGCTCACGTCCCGCGCTCCGCGCATCGAGAGCCACGATCCACTCGGGAATCTGCGACTCGAAGACAACGCGCGCTGGATCGACCGGTGCGTCGGTGGGTTCTTCATCCGAACGTGCAGGGGCCGCCACTGGCTGAGTCGAACGGTTGAACCATGCGATTCGAAGCAGAGGTCCGGTGACGGGAGCCATGAACCCAAGACCCATGCCGAGCAAAGCCAACATGCCAGCGATGTATGTGCGAATGCCGAGACGAGCGCGATATTCCGGATGGCGAATCAAAAGCCCCATCGTCGAAGTGCCAGACACGACGGCGCCCACCGTGGGCAAGAGCCACGGATTGTACAACATCGCAAGTGTCGCGAAAGCCAGCGCCGAGCCGCTCGACGCAAAAATGGCTTGGCTCGCGCGCGCCTCACCCTGATCGAGTTCGACGTGTGTGTTGCACTTCTCACAGATTGGCTCGCCACTCTCGGAGAGCAGAACGCCTTCACCCACGGACGCTCCACATGTCGCACAGAGATTCGACGCCATGGGTCCTCAGGCTCCCCGCTGGGCGAGGAGGCGTCGGAAGGCTTCACCGACCGCTTTGGACAAGAGCTCGAACCGCGGCATGTCCGATTCGATGTCGGCGGGGTCGTCCGCGCACAGCACACCGACGACCTTGTCCATGACGAGCACGGGATGAAGCAAAAGATTTCCACCAGGACTCTCGACGGCAGCGCGAAAGATTCCATCGACGATCGTCGTGCCGTAGGGCCCGTGATATGACTGCCGTGACTCGACGACCTGTCGAAACTTGGAAGGCGTGCCGGTCGGGATCACGAGCTCGCGAACGGATTCGCGTGACAACGCTCCCCCTGCGCCGTCGAACCCTTCGAGTGCGCCACGACGCAACACGAGGAAGACAGTGGAGCGCGCCAGGCTCGCACCCGCTTCGCATGTGAGGCGTACGACGTCGTCACGGTTGCTCGCCAAATGAATCGCCGTGAGATGGCTCTCGAAATCCAAGTGACTTGGCGCAAAGGAGCGCGCCTCCGGTGAGGCCGTGTTCGCAGGTTCGTCCCAACGCTCCGCTTTTTGTGAATCAGGAGGCAGGGCTTCGTAATCGGCGGTGCCTCGATGTTCGGGGAATGCCTCTTGGGACGGAGTCGAGGTTTGGGTTTCGAGAGGGCGACCAAACGACTTCGAGACCACACGCGTTGGGTGTGACTTTTTAATGTTCGTGTCATCACGGACCTTGGTCCGCACCAAGAGAAGCGGAGGATCCTCGCCCTCGTCGTCATCCTCCCACTCGACCCACAGTCGAGCGGCCTCGACATTCGCCGCACGATGTTGATCAGGTCGTGCTTCCCACTCGCGCGTGCGCCGATGGACGAGTTCGAGGACAGGCGGGTCAGATTCGCGTGGGAAGGCCAGTTCCTCTTCGAGGAATGTGGCGCGAATCGCCGTACGCAGCGCGCTGACTCTCGCCACGGCGGGGATGATCGGGCCGCCCAGCATGCGTGCCAGCTCTTGGGCAGCGTGAAGGTCTGAAGGCGCGGCCATGGCCACCACCCAACCGCTCGAATCGCCCCGCAACGGGAGGACCATCCACGAATCGGCCATCGAAGGGGGGATCTTGCCAACGGCGGAGGGATCCGCGCTGGCCAGATCCTCCGTGCCGACGAGCGGGCCATACCCTTCGTAAACGAAGAAATCGGAGATGGCATCCTCGGGCACGCCACCCGCGATCAGCGCCACGACGAGAGCCCCCTCATTGTGCGGATTCGACGCCAGCGCTTCGTGGACTTGATCCCGTGTGATCAACCCCGCCCGCAGGAGGCGGACGTCGAGATCGCCCTGCATTCCTCTCACCCTCTATCGGTGGTGAGCCCCCTCGGTCAAGACCGACTGAAAAAACCCGCACGAACGAAGAGCATTGGGTTCAAAAACAGCGTAGTCTTGAGGAGCTCGGATCCGAGTGTCTGGTTGCCCATCACGTATCGAGCATCGAGGTGAAGATGAAGCTCGCCCCTGTTCGCTCTCCTCGCGTCGTACGACTCTTTTATGTCGTGTGGGCCCTTATGTTTGCGTTTGTTACGGATCTCTCCCCCCTTGGGCCGAGCTCCGCGCATGCGCAGGCCATGAGTGAGGCGCGCCGAATCGCGGTCGCGCGTCGGTTGCAAACGAGTACCGTCACTGTCGTCGCGGGCCCTTCGAGCGGCTCGGGGTTCGTGATTGGTCGTGAACGTTGGATCATCACGAACGCGCACGTGGTCGCACCTGGTGGCGGACGTGTGCAGGTTCGCTTCGGCAGCGGCACCACGCTCAACGCGACGATTTTGGAGATCGATCCGAGCCATGATCTCGCGATCCTCGAGGTGCAGGGAAGGGTGCCTTCACCGCCTCTTCCTCTCACCGATTCCGATCGTGTCGAAGTGGGCCAGACGGTGCTCGCGTTCGGCTCTCCGTTCGGACTGGATGGCACGCTCACGCAGGGAATCGTGAGTGCGCGCCGCGATGTCCCCGGCATCGGCGGAGGCATGGCGCGTCGCCTCATTCAAACGGACGCACCGATCAATCCCGGCAACTCGGGTGGGCCCCTCGTGGATCACCGTGGTCGAGTCATCGGGGTGAATACCGCGATCCTGTCACGTACGGGTGGCTCTCACGGCATTGGCTTCGCGGTGCCGGCCAATTACGTCGAAGAGGTCCTCGATCGCGTGCGCGAGAGCCGACGGACACCCAATGGGCCCCAAGGAGACACCAGCAGCGCAACGGTGGCGAGCGCGAGCTCCGTCTCGACGCCTCCTGCGCCCGTACAACCTGAGCTCGGGATCGTCGGCGACGATTGGAACGAGGGCGGTTATATCGGGGTGCGCATCCAACGGACTGTGCAGGGGTCGGCGGCCCATCGAGCAGGGCTTCTCGGCGCTGCCGAGCCTCCGCCTCCCCTCGTGACACGTCTCCAAGTCCCATGGACAGGCCACATCATCACAGCCGTTGATGGCGTGCCTGTTCGTTCGGTGGACGAGCTGCGAACGGCCATTGCGTCGCACCGTCCTGGCGAGCAGGTCCGATTGACCGTCACCGTGGGACCTGGTGTTCTCCATGGAGATACGACGGTGACGCTTTCCTCTCCGTAAAATTCTGCTTCTCCGTAACAATCCTGCGATCGGTCATGCAATCGGAGGGAGGTCCGTGCACATGGGGCGTGCGACCCCCATACTCGCCCCCCGATGAATCTCGAATTGGCAATGCAACGTGCGATCTCGGAACGCAGCGCCGAGGCGGCGTGGTCGCACCTCGAACCGTTTCGCAATCGTCTCACGCAGGATGTCGAGCTCGCGCGGGCGTGGTCCGTTTTGTTGCAAGCGTCGCCGGTGAGACCCTCCGCGATCTCAGATTTGCGTGCCATTCTCGAACGATTCGGAGCAGACGATCCGGCGCTCGCAGCTTCGGCGATCACCGCGCTCGTGCGGGCCGATGAGAAGCGCGGTTCGGACGGTCCTGTGATTTCGGAGTCGATCGCAGCGCTCGCCGTCTCGGAAGCCGAACGCTGCCTTGCGTCGCTCACACCGGACGCCGCACGAGACGCCGACCGGGGCGGAGCTCTGACGATCGCGTACGCCAATGCATTGAGGCGTGTCGGCCCCTCGAGAGACGCCGATGCCGTGGCGGCGTTCGAGCGTGCCATCGCCACACACGGTGGTTCAGGTGAGTGGTTCGTCGATCTCGGGCTCTGCCATAAGTGGGCAGGTCGGTTCCGCGCGGCTCTCGTGGCCTTTCGCAAAGCACGGGAAAAGCTCGGAGATCATCGGGCGACACTGTTTCATCTCGCGAGCGCTGCGATTGGAGCAGGAGAGGGCGAAGAGGCTCGAAAGGCGCTCTGTGCGCTCGGGTTCGCGGCGGAGAACAACGCGGGTCAGATGGTCTTCGTGCCGGATCTCTTGCCGGTTCAAGTGCGAATCCCGACACGAGGGCCAGGGCATGGTTTGATGGCTGTCGTGCCAGACGACGCCGTCGGGTTCGAGCGGGTCTGGGTGACGCCGCTTTCGCCGCTTCATGGTGTGGTGCGCAGCCCGACCTTCCGCGAGGCCATCGCGGATTTCGGCGATGTCGTGCTTTTCGATGCGGCTCCCTCGGCCAAGATCGAACACGAGGGGCGAGTCGTGCCGGTGTTCCCCTTGCTGTCCGTTTTGAAGAAAGGGAACGAGCATCGATATCGCTTTGTCGCTCTCGAACAAGAGGACGGCCAAGTGCAAGCGTTGGGCTCCGAGCTCCCGGAAGGGGTCACGCTCTATCGACATGGTGCGAAGGTCGATCAGGTCTGCGCACGCTGCGCAGCCGGCGAGGTGCTGGTCAAACATGAGCACGAGCGTCCCACCGAGCATCGCGTCGTATTTGGGAAATTGCTCTTCTCAGCGGAATCGCCTGCCGATGAAGTTCGCGCGGCCCTCGAAGCTGCGATGGGTCGGGCGCCAGGTGTTTTGCTTGCGATTCCGAGTCTTTATGAGGGGCTCGGATTGAGCTCTCAGGCCGGAAAACACCATAAGATGTGGGGCGTGATCGAGCGTGGCACGCTTCTTTCGCAGCGGCAGTGAAGCGCCATTTCATCGGTGTCCGAACTGATTGCGTCCTCGACGGCATCGAAATCCGCTTGTAGCTTTTCGGCTCCGAACGTCGCGCCCGCCATGGAGGCGGCGCTTTGAAGAGGTGCCGCGATGATGCGCAGAACTGGGGTTGCTGTTCGGTTTGGGATGCTTGCGGTGGCGCTCGGGGGCGTCTTCGTTTTCGAGAGCGTTCCAGCCCATGCCACCGTGATGCGCGAAGTGCCGCTCGAATCCCTCGTTCACGAAGCCGACGCGATCGCTATCGGTGTCGTCGAACACGTGGGCGTTCGGATGGATATGACAGAGGCTCGCGGCGAACCTCACACCATCTCCACCATTCGAGTGCACGAGTGGATGAAGGGAGGGGGAAGCGATCTCATCCGCGTGAACGAAATCGGTGGAGTCCTTCCACACGGCGGCTTCGCGATCGCGGGAACTCCGCGTTATCACGTGCGCGAGGAGGTCATTGTCTTCCTGCGCCGTGTCGGAGACGAGTACCGAACGTATGCGATGGACCAAGGGCACTTCACGATTCGGCGCGGAGTACCGAGCGTGCCCGACATGGTGGAACGAGATCTCAGCGCTCTTGGGCTCACTTCGCTTGGGAATGGAACGGGCCAGGTCGAGCACGGGGAACGCGCATCGATGCGCTTGTCGGACTTTCTTTCGTACATTCGTGCGACCCTCGAACAAGCTCCGGCGGCGGATGAAAACGCAGGCGATCCGCTGGGAGGTGCACGATGATGGTTCGCCATTGGAGCGCGGTGATCACCGTCGCAACGTCGATGTTATTCGGTACATCGGCTCAAGCGTGGGCTCCGATCGATCCGTCTCAACCCGTGTGGAGAAGCACGGTCCATTACGAGCTCAATCGCGCAGGAACACCCGATCTCGGATTTTCCACGAGTGAGTCTGAGGTGCGGAGTGGAATGGAGGATTGGACGCGGGTGGCGTGCACGAGCCTCAGCGTCACGTACGACGGGGCGGTGAGTCGCACGCCGAGAAATGGAGATGGCTTTTCGACGATCACATGGGTCGAAAATGGTTGGCGTTACGACAGCAACGCGATCGGCGTCACCATCCCAATGTTTTCGAGCGCCATCTTCGAAGCCGACATGGAGCTCAATGGTGTGAACTATATGTGGACGACGGATCCCGGTCGTCGCAACACGGTCAATGCGTATTCGATTGTGCTCCACGAAGCGGGGCACTTTTACGGTTTGGATCATTCGTCACACGCCACGGCGACGATGTACGCGAGTTATTCGGGTGGAGTGCTTTCGCTTCACACCGATGACCAAAACGGGATTTGTGCGCTCTATCCACGCTCCGGAATGCCGGCCGATTGCACCACCACAGGCTGTCCCGTTGGCCAGGAATGCGTGGCTGGGACGTGCATGACCCCGAGGGGAGATGGCTTGGTGTGTTCGCCATGCAGCAGCGGGGAGGAATGTGCGAATGGCGTGTGCTTGCGTTATCCGGGGGGAATCGCGCGGTGCGGTCAGGATTGCACGAGACGCAGCGAATGTGGGCCCAACGAAGAGTGTTACGACATCGATGGCGCAGGCGGTCAGTGCATCCGCTTTGCGGGCGACAATCCGAGCTGCGATGTCGAACAGACCGGTTGCCGAACGGATGCGGAGTGTGCGGCAAGCGAACGTTGCAACACGCTGACGCGTGAGTGTGAGCCTCGACCCATGGAGGGCGGTGAGCTCGGCGACGACTGCATGTCCAGCGTCGAATGCCGGAGCGGGCTCTGTTTTGCTGGGGTTTGTTCTCAATCGTGCAACTGGCTCGACACGCGTTCTTGTCCTTCGGAGTGGTATTGCAGTGGTGAGGCCACTGGACGATGCACGACGGGCGCTGGTGTGTGCGTGATGGGCAATGCGGGGACGGGCGCGATTGGCGCGCCGTGTTCACGCGCCACGGATTGCGCATCTCTCTATTGCGCCCAAGGCGTGTGCGGAACGCCATGCATTCCTGGGGGAGCGAGTGGATGCGGAACTGATCTCGCGTGTTACGAAGGCGCGACCGTGGGTTGCGGATTCTGCGGACCTGCGAGCGGCACGATGCGGGGGGAGCGAGAGCTGGGCGAGGTGTGCAATACGAGTGACGAGTGTCGGACGAGTTTGTGCGCCATGATCGAGGGCGGAAGGAACGTCTGCTCGGAGTACTGCGACGATGACGCGGTTTGTCCGAATGGATTCCAGTGCGTTGCCGCGGGCACGACACGGGTGTGCATCCCGGATGTGCGCGGCGTCGGTGTCGAGTGCACGAATCACGAACAATGTGCCGATGGTCTTTGTGTCTCGGCGGGCGAGGTGCAGTACTGCACCCGAGAATGCGGCGGGACACGCGCGAGTTGTCCCGACGGCTTCGAATGCGCCTCGGTCGATCCTTCGATTTCGGTGTGTCGCGTCCCTTCGAGCTCTGGCTGTGGATGTCGCGCAGCGGGCGCTGGCTCCGGCATGAGGGCGAGCGCTGTGTGGATGGTATTTTTGGCGTTCGTGATGTGGCGCAGACGACGGATCCGCTTCTGAGCCCACGAGACGTTCTGCGCGGGATTGCGGAAATGGCGTGATGGTGCCAAGTACCCGGCCCCGCGTGGAATCAGCATCGGAAACAGACGTTCGCACAGCGGGCGCTCCCTCGCTCTTTCAGGCGGTGAGAGTGCATGCTGGGCGGCTCACCTTGGGAATGCTTCTCCTTTTGGCGACTCAGGCCGCCGAAAAAGCCATTCCGTGGATGTTGGGGGTCGCGCTCGATGCACTTCGGGGAGATCATCTCGATGTGGTGCGCAATGTGGCCTTCGTGGTCATCGCGCTTGCGACTGTGGCGTGGGCCGTGCGGACAGGGTCACGCATTCTCATCTTCAATGTGGGTCGAGACGTCGAATTCGATCTTCGCAATGCCGTGCTCGAGCGGCTCCACGCGCTCGGTCCGTCGTTCTTCCGAACGATGTCGATCGGCGAGATCATGAGCCGGGCGACCAACGATTTGGCGCAGGTGCGTCTTCTCGTCGGTTTCGCTGGTCTGCACGTGGTGAACTCGGTGCTCGCGTTCGTCGCCACGATCTCACTCATGGTCGCGACGTCACCGCGGCTCGCCGTGCTTGCGTTGATTCCGTATCCAATCATTGCGCTCTCGGCGACGAAATTTGCGCGTGCGATGTTCGTCAGGAGCTCCGATGCGCAGCAGGTGCTCGGTAAACTTTCGGAGCGTGTCCAAGAAGACGTGGCGGGAGCACGTCTCGTTCGCTCGCTTGGGCTCGAGCCGCACCAACGAGCGCGGTTCGAGCGCGTCAATGAGGACGCCGCCAAGCGAACGATGTCGCTCGTCGCTTTGCGTGGACTCATGTGGCCCGTGCTCTTCGGGCTCTCGTCCATCGGAACGCTCATCGTCGTGTGGCAGGGCGGGATCATGGTGCTCGACGGGAGCCTGAGCGTCGGAGAGTTCGCTGCATTTCAAGCGTATCTCGGTCAGCTCCTATGGCCGACGTTGGCGTTCGGATACATTCTCTCGATCCTTCAGCGGGGTCGAGTCTCGTATCGGCGCGTGCAAGAGATCCTCGAGGCGGCGCCTGACATCGTCGAAATTCCGGACGCGAAGTCCGCAGGCACAGAAGGCGCGATTGCCGTGCGCGACTTGTCGTTCTCGCACGGGGTGCGCAAAGTGCTCGAGCACGTCTCGTTCGAAGTGCCATCCGGTGGTCGGCTCGCGGTGGTGGGCGCGACGGGGAGCGGCAAGAGCACGCTCGCAGCGCTGCTCCCGCGACTTCTTCCGACACCTCGAGGGACGGTCTTTCTCGACGGCGAGGATGTGACCGAGCTGCGCGTGCCCGAGCTGCGCGATCGGGTGGGCTTCGCGCAGCAGGAGCCTTTTCTTTTTTCGACGACAGTCGAACGCAATCTCGCCTTTGCGCTCGATGATCCCGAAGCGCCCGATGCATATGAACGCATTCGACATGCGACGCGAGAAGCGTGTGTCGACACCGAGATCGAAGGCATGCCCGATGGGTATCGAACCGTCGTCGGCGAGCGGGGAGTGCAGCTCTCGGGAGGTCAGAAGCAACGGCTCGCGCTGGCTCGTGCGCTCTTGAACGATCCGCGTGTCCTCGTGCTCGACGATCCCATGAGCGCCGTGGATGCGCGTACCGAATCGGCGATCCTCGAAGCGCTCGAGCGCGCTGCACAGGGGCGGACGCTCGTCCTCGTCACCCATCGAATCGCAGCGGCGTCCCGCGCGGATCGCATCGTCGTGCTCGATCATGGAAAGATCGTCGAAGTCGGTACACACGACGAGCTCGTCGCCGAAGGCGGGCTCTATGCGCGGCTCGCAGCGCGACAGCGCCTCGAACAGGAGATCTCGACACTGTGAGCGAAAGTGCGCTTTACGAACGAGGAACGCGCGTCATGCGGGTTCGTCCGCCGCTCGAAAGTGGCGTCGCGGACGAGCGTCATTACGACCTCAAGCTCCTCTCGCGCTTGCTGCCTTGGGCGCGTCCGCACGCGTTCCTGTTCATCATCAGCTTCTTGCTCGTTCCGATCAGCGCCCTGTCGGGGCTCGTACAGCCGCTCTTGATTCGACAGGCGATCAACGCGGCGATTCTCGTCCGAAGCGCCGAGGTGTTGCGCGGGGTCACACTCTATTTCGGGCTCGCCGTGTTCATCGATTTCATCGCTCGTGTCGTGCAAGTCTACACGTTGCAGCTGGCGGGGCAGCGAACCATCGCGGACTTGCGGAGCTCGACGTATGCGAAGGTGCAGCGGCTGCCTCTCGCGTACCTCGACAAGACACCCGTGGGGCGGGTCGTGACACGGGTGACCAACGACTCTGACGCCATGGGCGAGCTCTTTGCTTCAGGCGCGATCCTCGCCTTCGCTGACATCGCGATGCTCGTGGGGATCATCGCGTTCATGCTTTATCTCGATGTGCGATTGACGCTCGTCGTGTGTTGCGCGCTTCCTCCGCTTGCGTTGGCCGTCAACGCGATCCGCAAGCGGATGCGCGATGCGTTTCGACAGATTCGCGCGAGCATCGCGCAGCTGAACGCGTACGTGGCCGAGCAGGTGCAAGGGATCTCCATCGTGCAGGCGTTTGGTCGCGAAGCCGATTGCCTCGCCGAATACCGTGAGATCAACGCCGCGCATCGAGACGCAAACTACGGCGCCATCCGCTACGACGCGCTCCTTTATTCGATCGTCGAATCCATCTCGGCGATCACCGTGGCACTCGTGCTTTGGTACGCATCGGTGCGAACGGGGTTGCTCGATGAGGCGAGCTCGGCGGCGTATGTCGGCACGGTGGTCGCGTTCTACGAATACATTCAACGATTCTTCGTTCCGATCCGCGACCTCTCGCAGAAATACACGATCCTCCAATCGTCATTGGCCGCAGCAGAACGCGTCTTCTCGGTGCTCGACATGGAAGAGACGGATGCGCCGAGCGGGCTCACGATCTCGCCGCCTCCTCTGGTCGAATCGGATGTCGTGCTGGCGTTTCGCGATGTCGAGTTCGCGTATCGGGATGGCTTTCCCGTTCTTCGCGACATCCATCTCGACGTGCGCGCAGGGGAGCGAATCGCGATCGTCGGGGCGACGGGGGCCGGCAAAACGACGATGACGGCGTTGCTGCTCCGTCTCTATGACGTGACCCGCGGGCACGTGCTCGTCGAAGGACGCGATGTGCGCACGCTCGTGGCCAACGATTTGCGGAGGCAGTTCGCGGTGGTGCCTCAGGACGTCTTCTTGTTTTCGGGGACGGTCCTCGAGAACGTAAGTGCGTTCGCAGACGTACCGAACACCAAGCGCGCCGAGGATGCGTTGCGTCGCGTGGGCGCATGGGATCTCGTCACGCGGCGTGGCGGGCTCGAGGTGCGGATCGACGAGCGCGGCTCGAATTTTAGTGCTGGGGAGCGTCAGCTCTTGGCGTTCGCTCGGGCGTTGTATCTCGATCGGCCTTATCTCATCCTCGACGAGGCGACGGCCAACGTCGACAGCGAAACCGAGGCGCAGCTCCAGCAAGCGGTGTCCACATTGCTCGAAGGCCGAACGTCGCTCGTCATCGCGCATCGACTTTCGACCATTCGAAATGCGGATCGCATCGTGGTCATGCATCGCGGCAATATCGCAGAGGTCGGATCGCATCAGGAGCTCATGCGTCTTGGAGGGCTCTATGCGCGCTTGCATCAGCTTCAGTTCATGTCGGAGGCCGATGGTGAATCGACACGCGAGGCCTCATTGAACGTCGCTTCTGGATAAAAACAACCGAGGTTTCATCCCGTATGGCGCGGTACCATGTCTGACCTATGTGCGCCAAGGCGAGAGAAGCGAACTTCGATGGGCTCGTGGGACCGACCCACAACTATGCGGGTCTCTCGTACGGAAATATCGCATCGAGCACCCATCTCGGGAGCGTGAGCTCGCCTCGGAGGGCTGCGCTCGAGGGGCTCGCCAAGATGAAAGCGCTCGCGGAGCTCGGCCTCGTCCAGGGCGTCCTGCCGCCGCAAGAGCGTCCCGACGTTCGCGCGCTGCGACGGCTCGGTTTTTCGGGGACGGATGCACAGGTCATCGAACGCGCCGCGAAAGAAGATCGTACGCTCTTGACGATCGCATCGTCCGCTTCTGCGATGTGGACGGCGAATGCCGCGACCGTCGCGCCGAGCGCCGATACGCCGGATGGTCACGTTCATTTCACGCCGGCCAACCTCATCGATCGACCGCATCGCTCGATCGAGGCTGAACAAACGAAGCGCACTCTTCGCGCAGTCTTCCGGGATCCAAAACATTTCGTGGTGCACGAACCGCTCGCGATGGGGCAGGCCTTTGGCGATGAAGGCGCGGCCAATCACACACGCCTCTGGGATGGCGAGCGCGCACTTCACGTGTTCGTGTACGGCCGACGTGGAATGGGTGCGAACCAAGATGGTCCCCAAAAGTTCCCTGCGCGCCAGACGCTCGAGGCTTCGCAGGCCGTCGCGCGTTTGCATGGGCTACCCGAAGAGAGCGTTCTCTTCGTGCAGCAATCACCTGATGTGATCGATTCGGGTGTGTTCCACAACGACGTCATCGCGGTCGGTCACGAGCGTTTGTTCTTCTTTCACGAGCACGCATTTCGAGATCGAGACGGAGCGCTCGGCGCGATGCGTGCGAGGATCCCCGACCTCGAAGCCGTGATGGTTTCGGCTTCGGAGATGAGTGTCGATGAAGCCGTGAAAAGTTACCTCTTCAACTCGCAAATCGTCACACCTCCTCGAGGAGGACGGTTTCTGATCGCGCCCGAAGAATGTCGTGCGATCCCGAATGTGGCGCGGGTCCTCGATCGTCTCGTCGACGATGGGATTTTCTCGACGAAGTTCTACGACTTGAGGCAGAGCATGCGCAACGGAGGGGGCCCCGCATGTTTGCGCTTGCGCGTCGTGCTCGAAGAAGAGGAAATCGCAGCGTTGGAGCCGTCGGTATGGATCACCGAGGCCTCGTACGAGACGTGGGTCGCGTGGGTCGAAAAACATTACCGCGATCGACTGAGCGCGGAGGATTTGGCCGACCCGAAGCTGCTCGACGAATCACGCACCGCGCTCGACGAACTCACTCGAATCCTTCGGCTCGGAAGCATCTATCCATTCCAGATGGAACCCTCGTGCGACTGAGCCTTGAATTGCGCGCGCGGCCGTCGTATGCCGAGGAGATCCGCCTGCGCGGAGTGCCAAGGTAGGTCCATGGACAAGGTTCCGATGACGCCCCAGGGGCATGTGGCCCTCACGGAAGAACTTCACCAACTGAAGACCTTCGAGCGTCCAAAAATCTCGAAGGAAATCGGTATCGCCCGCGAGCACGGCGATCTGCGCGAAAATGCTGAATATCACGCAGCCAAGGAAAAGCAGGGCCTGGTCGAAGCGCGTATCGGCGAAATCGAAGATCGATTGGCGCGCGCCGAAATCATCGACCCTTCGACGTTTACGGGGGAGAAGATTCGCTTTGGTGCGTTCGTCACCCTCGAAGAGTCCGATTCCGGCAAAGTGATCGAGTACCGCATCGTCGGTCCCGACGAAGCCGATCTCGAAAAGGGCACCATCTCCGTGACATCGCCGGTCGCGCGAGCGCTCATCGGTCGTGAGCCTGGTGATGAAGTGACCGTGAACGCCCCCGGCGGGAAAAAGCTGTACGAGGTCACGAAGGTGCGCTGGAAGTGATCTCGCCTGCCTCCGAAAACCGACCGCTGGCATACGCGTCGCAAAGCGTGAGCGCGACCTCCGCGGGAGCGCCCAAATAGGCCTCATCGTAAAGGATGGGCGCGCCATCTTTGCGCTTGAGGACGAGCGTGCGATGGAGCGCCCAACCTTCGAGGGGCGAGAGGCGGCCGCGGACATCGATCGAGAGCCGCTGGAGCTTGCTCCAATGAACCCTCAACACGCCACCCTTGACCCGCATCAAGAGCTCGGCCGGAGTGAGCACCATCGCGAGCCCGAGCCGCGGTGAAATCGCGCGACGTGTGCTCCAGATCCACCCCATCGGCACCAGCACCAACACGAGCGCGATGCATCCAGCCACGGCGGCGTTCATCGGATCGGCCGTGAGCTCGCCCGTGCGAACGAAGCTCTCGAGGATCGCGAGCGCGAGAAGCACGGTCGCCCAGGGTCCGCGTCGCATCCATCCTTGGCCGTGTTGGATGACGGTTGTTCGAGGATCACGAATGCCCCGCGCGGCGTCTTCGTACACTTTGCTCGCGAGTGCCGCGGGCTCGGGAAAATGCGGCGTCTCTGGGAGAACAGGGGCGCCGAGCCAGCGCATGAGTCGCTCTGCGAGGACGCCCGGGGTCGCATCGAATATCGGTGGAAGCTCGAGGTGCGTGGGGGCGCCGCTCGTCAGCACGACGTAGACGGGGTTGAAGCGCCGTCCAGCGTTTCGCGTTTGCCATGTTCCGCGCTCGACGACTCCCAGGACATCCTCGCGCGCCGCGACGACTTCATGGCCCAGGACACGCCCCCAGAGCCCTTCGGGAGAGAGCACCAACACCGAATTTCGTGCGTGCAACCAAACCGCACATCTCGTGACGATCTCACGACCGAGCAGAAGCGCCCGAGCCGTCATGGCGAAAGCGACGAAGCGCATGAACAGACTCAGCGGGTCGGTGGGGGAATCTGCCACCATGTTCCGAAACGCCGAGCCTGCCCACGCAAGCACCGCAACCAAGATGGCCACGACACCCCGAATGCTTTCGGCATCGATGAGCGGCGGTCTTTGGCCCTCGAGCAGCTGAAAGCCAGGAGGCACATGCGCCTGGCCATGGCCGATGCTTCGAGCGGTTTCGATCCAGCCGTCGCTCATCGAGGCTCCTCACGGTCGCAGTCATTCTCGAGCAAGAGCAGACACGTCTGCGCGCGGACCTCCGCACGATCACAGCGGACGCGCGCATCGCGATCGTCACTCGCGCTCGCCAGCGCGCAGATCCGCTGTGCCGAATCGGCGATTTCAGTACATCTCTGCTCCGAGCATCTCGAAGACGGGCGCGCCGAGGCGTGTTCGATGCGGGCTTCTTCGACCTGAATCGCTGCAAAGGTTTCGTGTAGGTCCGACGGCTGGGCGCCCCCACACGCCGGGACGGATCCGAACCCCACGATGGAAAGGACCAAGAGCTGAAAACCACGAGGCAAAAAAGAGCGTGTCATGAAGGCGTTGGGCGTTTTACATCAACTGGACGGCCAGTTACGGGTACATTGTCAGAGCCGCGGCCGCAATCCGATGCCCCTCGTTCAGCACGCTCGCCGAGAGCTCCATATCAAAATCGTCTATTACGGCCCGGGTCTGGGCGGAAAGACGACGAATTTGGAGTATATTCACGCCCGGAGCCGTCCCGAGCGACGTGGAAAGCTGATCTCGCTCGCGGCAGAGACCGAGCGCACTCTTTTCTTCGATTTGCTGCCGGTCGAGCTTGGGGAATTCAAGAACTATCAGGTGCGATTGCATCTCTGCACCGTGCCCGGGCAGATCGCGCAGGATCGCACGCGTCAATTGGTGCTTCGCCACGTCGATGGGATCGTGTTCGTGGTCGATAGCCAGCGGGCGCGTTTCGAAGAAAATGCGCAGAGCATCGTGAATCTGGCGCAGAACCTGCGTGCTCAGGGAGACGATCCGAATCGGTTGCCTTTGGTCGTCCAGTACAACAAGCGCGATTTGCCCGAGATCGCGAGCGTGGAAGAGCTGCGGGAGATCCTGGGCGTGCCTCCGGGGATTCCGGAGCTCGAGGCGATCGCGGTTCGCGGAATCGGTGTGTTCGAGACGATGAAGCTGATCCTCAAACAGTGCTTGCTCCTCGTGAAGGATCCGAGCCACGTGAAAGAAGGGCGCTCACCCTCGATTTTACCGGGGCAACGGGCGTCGATGTTTCCTCGTGATGATCAGACGTCGTCGATGCTCGTCCTGCCGAAGCCACCGAAAGTCCCGGCTGCGGACGACGAATGAGCAGGCTTCGGCTCGAGAGAAGAACCGACGGACCTCTTGGAGAGCGCTGGGATTTGCCTCGTGCAGAGGCTCCCGAGGAGCAAACGGAGTGGCACGAGACCAGGCACCTTCGTTTGCGTTGGGCCCATGGAGCTGTGGCGCTCGGCGCAGGGGCGGCCGCGACCCTGAGGCGCATCGAGGATCCGCTGTCCGTGAACCCCCCTTCTTTCGATGGGATCGAGCTTGCGCCTTCCATTCGCATGATGGCCGTGAAGACACCGACGCTTCCGCCCGCAACGCACACGAACGTGTTCGTGGTGGGTTCGCGCCATGCGGTGTTGATCGAGCCGGCCACCTCGGATCCTGAGGAGCTGGAGCGTGTCGTCGAGTGGGTCATGGCGCTTCGAGCGCAGGGGATCTTCGTCGAGGCGATCCTCGCCACTCACCATCATCATGATCATGCCGCGGGAGCTCGCGCTTTGCGCGATCGGCTGGGAGTTCCGCTGGCCGCACACATCGAGACCGATGCACGTCTGCGGGGGTGCGGAACCGCTCGCTTCATCGGACATGACGAGCGATTCACTCTGGATGGTCCCGAGCCGATTCGATTACGCGCGATTCACACGCCTGGACATGCACCAGGGCACCTTTGTTTCTTTGACGAAAAGTCCGGAGTTTTGCTCGCTGGAGACATGGTGGCCGGCATCGGGACCATTTTGGTCGAGCCTGGCGACGGTGACATGAGCGAGTACCTCGAATCATTGAGGCGCATGATCACGCTCGATGCTTCTGCGATGGCGCCGGCGCATGGAGGGGCCTTGCGTCCGCCGCGTCTCGTGCTGGAGCGCTACATCGAACACCGACTCGAGCGCGAGCGAAAGGTGCTCCTGGCGCTCGAACGCATGGGAAGCGTGACGAGCGCGGCGGCGCTCGTTCCTGATGCGTACGCCGACGCACCAGCTGCAATCTTCCCGCTTGCGGCGTTGTCCACCGAGGCGCACCTCATCAAGCTCGAACGCGACGGATCGGTGCTCCGGACCGCAGCAGGCTGGGAAGTTCGATGAGATCGATGGCATTCACCATGTTTCGCGCGGAATACGAAGACGGAACGGCTCTCCGTCTCGTTCGAGATCCAACATCGCGCTGATCTCATCGGCGCCTCGTAAGAGTTGTGCGGCGTGGGCGGCGCTCTCCACGGAAACACCATCGACCGCGTGGAGAACATCTCCTTCGCGCAGTCCCACGCTTGCAGCCCGTGCCCCCGAAGCGATCGTCACGATGCGCACTGTACCTTCGATTTCGTCGACTTCGGCTGCCACTCCATGCCGCAACGCGCGTGTGTGGATCTCTCGAGTCGCGTCATCACGCTGAGGAAGTCGAAGTATGACGGGCGCAGGATCACGATTGCGACGCACGCGGATCATCCGCGAGACAGCTCCTGCTGCCGGATGATCCGCGTGAATCATCCATGATCCCTCAGCGAGCCGGTCGAGCACGAAATGCCCGCGGGCATCGGTCGTCACGGTTCGATGCTCGCCCTCGATCGTGATCCTCGCTGCGCGCACCACTTGCCCCAACGCATCGACGACATCCCCCTCGAGCGTGGCTCCGGGGGTGAGCTCGATGGCCTCCATCTCGAACGCATGCCGACCTTGGACGTGGAGCTCACGGGCAGTACTCACGTATCCCGCTGCCTCGACACGCACCCGAGAACGCCCTGGCAGCGACCGCGCAAAGGCGAAGTGTCCCTCGATATCGGAGGTGGTTTCGCGCACCAGAAAAGGTGGGGTCATGCCCTCCAACACCACGCGTGCACCCTCGATCGCTTCGCCATGATTCACGTCTACGATGTGGCCCGTGATGTCGAGGCCGGTCCTCAGTGTGATCTCGAGGTCTGCTGTCGGTGTATCGAAGTCGATCGGTTCGCTGCGCGCGTAGTCCGAATGATCCGCGAACACACGCCATGGTCCCCGTGGTGCATCGTGGAGTTCGAACCGTCCCCGATCGTCGCTCTGCACAGTTCGCAGCGGAGTATCTCCCGGAGCCATCGACTCGATGCGGAGCTCTGCTAGCGCCACCGGGTGCCGCCGCTCGTCGATGACGCGCCCCGAAATCGTGGGGCCCACACTCGGCAGGACGATCCGTAGATGCTCTTCTTCACCCGGATCGAGATCGACACGGACTTGCACCGGAGCACGTCCTGCGGGCATCACCCGAACCGTGATCGCGCCGATCACGTCCTCGAGCGTGAAATGCCCCTCGCTGTCGCTGGTCGTGATGCGTGGGGAAGGGGCCGCATCCGAACGATGCTCGATCAGTGCCGCGCTGACTGGCGTGCCTGTATCGTCGACGATCTCACCAAGGATGCGCCCTGAAGTCGCAAGGACAATCGAAATACGGTCGCGTTCCTGGCCGGGGGCCAGCCACACACGTTCGGAGTTGCCCGGTGCGTATCCAGCCGCCTGCACGAGCACTTGAACATATCCCGGCGGCACGGCTTCGATTTCGAAGAGCCCGTCGGGGCCCGTGGTGAACCCCCGGCGAAGTGAACCCAACGCGGGCGCTGTGTGGGCCCCTTCCGTATCGATGCCCGAGGGCACGAGCGGGATCGGCGGGACCTCTCCGGCGATGACTTCGAGGGCTCCGAGTGATTGCTCGTGCTGTCGAAACACATCGGCGCGAAAGGCGAGGCTCTCTCTGCTCATCGCGATGGGTTGGTGGTCCGTGGTGTCTCCGATGACCTCGAGCCGCGCGCCTTCGACGGGCCGTCGCCGCTCATCGAGGACCACCCCTCGCAGCACAGCCCCTGCCTGCATCGCGAGGTGCAGCTTTTGGCCAGGAATTCCTTCCGTAGCGACGATGGGGACGTAACCAGCCGCGTGCACCGTCACTCGATGTGTGGTTCCAAGCAGACCAAACACTTCGAAATGGCCTTGGTTTCCAGTTCGAGTGATGCGCGGTGCGACTCCGAGCTCTTCCTGCATGACGCTGATTTCAGCGTTGGCGATCGCGCGCTCGGTCTCCGCGTCGATCACCTGCCCACGAAGAGAGTGACCTCTCGTGAAATGAAACGAGAGATACGCGCGATCTCCCGTGTCGATGACGAGGCCACGTCGGGGAGGTGCCACGCCCGCATGACTGCGTGCCTGAACTTCGTAGATGCCAGGCGGCACATGTTCGAGCACGAACCGGCCCTCTGCATCGGTTTCGGTCGCGCGGGGCGGCCACACACCACTGCCCGCAAGGATGATCTCCGCGTGCGCGGCGGGAAGGCCATCGACCCCCAACACCTGTCCACCGATGCGCCCGGTGGATGCGTGGGAGATCGTGGGTGATTCCGCGTTCGATCGTGCAGGGAGGTCCGGTGACTCGGAGGGTCGCTCATCCGATGTCGAAGGCGCGGGTTCCATCGCCACAGCTGGCGAGCCTGGCCGAAGATCTCCACCGAGGAGCATGCCCCCGAGGACCATGAGCCAGATCCCGAGTGAAGATCCTCTCTTCGCACCTGAGCTTTGGGGAGCGGAGCTCATGATTCATCGGGAGAGTGCCACGATCGAGACAATCCTCCCAAACCGACGGCAATCCACCTTTCATTCCCGAGCACATTCACTTGCAGCCGCCAAACTCAAATGCTAGAGAGGCGCCCCTCTCGGAGTCGATGATGGCCTATCGCTGTGATATTTGTGCCAAGGGCGCCCAAGCAGCCCATACCGTCAGCCATTCGAACCGCAAAGCGCGGAAGTGGCAGCAGCCGAACTTGCAGAACGTGCATGCAATGATCGATGGCAAGCCCACCCATGTTCGGGCCTGCACCCGTTGCATTCGTTCGGGCAAGGTCATCAAAGCGGCTTGATGTTCGAGCAAGGGGAAGGTCTGGTCCCGCCGGGATGTGATCCCGCATCGGTGGTCCTGACCTTCCGCGTTCCGAACGAGCTCGATGGGCAACGTTTGGATCGCTTCGTTCAGTGGCGAATTCCTCGTTTGTCGCGAAGCCGCGCCAGTGAGATCGTTCAGGCATGTGCATATCTCGCCACCGGCGAGCGACGGCTGCCGAGTGATCGCGTGTACGCGGGCGAAACGGTGCTGCTGGTTCGTGAGCGGTTCGTAGAACCGAGCACGCCGCGGGAATTTGGCATCGTATATCGTGATTCGGCGCTGACTGTGGTGGATAAACCGGCAGGTCTGCCCGTTCATCCATCGGCGACGTACCACCGCAATACACTGACGAACTTACTCCGCGAACGATTTGGAGAGCCCACCCCGCAGATTTGTCATCGCCTCGATCGCGAGACCAGCGGGGTGGTGGTTTGCGCCATGTCGGGTCCCGACGAGGTTGCGGTCAAACATCAATTCGCGAATCGGCTCGTGGGCAAAGAGTATTTGGCCGTCGTCCGGGGTCGGATGGCCCAAGACCAAGGGCGAATCGACGTCCCGTTGCGGCGCGCACGAGAAGGCCTCCATCTGCTTATGGAAGCACATCCTGAAGGAGCGCCGTCTTCGACGGAATACCGCGTGATGGCGCGGCGCGGAGAGCGCTCCCTCGTGCATCTTCGTCCGCATACGGGACGCCAGCACCAATTGCGCGTGCATCTGGCTGAGATCGGCCATCCGATCATCGGAGATAAACTCTATGGCCCCGATGGAGCTTCGGCGTTCCTCGAGCGCATCGAAAAAGGGATGACCCACGAGTTGCGTGCCCGGCTGGGCCACGATCGACACGCGCTTCACGCCTACCGATGCACCATCGAGCACCCCCGAACCCAGGAACGTATGACATTCACGGCGCCTCTGGCTCCCGATCTCGCCGCGCTTTGGGATGACCCCCAAGGGGCAGATTCCGAGGAGAAGAGAACCGACGCTTGACCAAACAGCGAGCACCGCTTACCTGAAGCGCATGGTGAGTTGGGGTTGCAAATGGCGCGTGTTCGCCGGTCTCTTGGCAGCGATCATGGCCATGTCTTCGGTGATGGGATGTGGTGGGGCGAACGCCCCCGTCATGGTCGTCACTGGGCCATTCACCGACGCGCATCGTCGCGCCTTCGACAATGGACTGGATCTCATCGAGAACCCCACGTCTCTCGAAGGAGCTTGGCTGCGCGACTGGGAAGAAGAGATCGATCGACGTGTCTCGCTCTCGGACGTGGTGGCGTTGGTGCGCATCACCACGCTTCGCGTCGATGTGGATCTCAATCGACGGGAAACCTACCGCCTCATCGCGCATGTCGAACGGCAACGCCATGGGGAGCTGCCGAATGAGATCGCACTCGTGTCGAGGCAGGCGGATCCAGGTTACCCGACGATTCGCACCAATAGCGAACGCATCCTCAATCAGTCTTTCGTGCTTTTTCTGAAATGGGCCGACGAGGAAGGTCAGGTCATCGCACGCTGGCACCTCTCACCTGCGGCCGATCGCGTCGTTCGGCGGGTCAACTCGCTCGTGGAGCGACGTCTCACCCCCACCGAAGAGCGACGGCGTGTGATCGTGCGTGAGCATGAGGCCGAACGCGAGGGCGCCGGAGAGGAGTGAGGGCGTCAACGAGAACGCAAGGCCGACACGCGGTGGACACGTTCGATGAATCGTGAGTCACCGAGCTCAGCACAAAGTTCGTTCAATCGATCCTCATCGGCGCCACGCCACTCGTACGCTTCGAGAGCTTCGCCGAGAGGAACATCGGTGCGAAGTGTTGCGAGCTGACGATAGAGGATGGACTCGTCTCGATGTTCTCGAAGGCTCGCGGCGAGGGCCTCGGCTCCTCGAATTCGGAGATCCCAACCTCGCGCGTCATCCGGAATGTGTTCGAGATGAATGAAGCGAGACAGAACGGTCGATGCGCTCTTTTCACCCCATCGCGGAACACCGGGGATGCCATCCGCAGAATCACCGACCAACGCCAGCCAGTCGGGAATGGATTCTGGGTCGATCCCGAATTTGGCGCGCACACCATCTCGATCGATCACGAGCTTGCGACGCCGATCGACGCACGACACCTTCGGCCCCACACATTGCGCGAGATCTTTGTCGGGCGAGCAGATGAAGACGTGCTCGACATCGGAACGTTTCGCCAAATGTGCAGCCGCTGTGGCGAGCGCATCATCCGCTTCGAACTCGATCATCGACCACGTCAAAAGACCAAGGGCGCGCGAAGCGCGCTCGGCGAGCTCGAACTGTCCGTGAAGTTGTGGATCGATCCCTTCTCCTGTTTTGTATCCAGGAAACAGCTGATTTCGGAAGGATTCGATCACCGTATCGAATGCGACCGCCACATGAGTTGCGCCGGTTCCCTCTCCGCTGTGACCTGATTCGAGCAGCGAAAGGAGAGTGCGCAGGAGCCCGCGCGTTGCGCCGACCTCGCGCCCATGAACATCGGTTGCCGAAGGGGCCCCGTAGAACGATCGAAAGAGCTCGTACGTGCCGTCGACGAGATGGATGTGCATGCTCAAGGCTTCTTTCTTAACGATCGTTTTCGTCCAAGTCGTGGACCGAGCGCATGTCCAAGAGCTCGGTTCGTTCGTCGCTGTGAACCCTTCGTTCTCGCGTCGGGTTGGGATTGAAACGAGTGAACGGAGCGTCGGGGCCGAGTGCGCCCGCGATGAGATTTTTTCCGAAATTATTCGATGTCATCGCCTGCGTATTGCCGATGTAATCTTCCATGGCTCGAAGCTCGCGTTCGATATCGTCTCGGAATACATACTTCATCCATTGTGCGAGCCTGGAGGGGTGATATCCGGGGCTATGCGCCCGTAGAAACGTCAGCAAGGCGTTGCGAAGCTCGAGCGCGCTCTGGTAGCGCTCGGAGCGCGAGCGGGCCATCGCCTTTTCGATGATGAGAGCGAGGGGGTCCGGTATGGTCGGATCGATATCTCGAACGCGAGCTGGATTCGCTTCGCGGACTGCGAAGATGAGATCGATTTCGTTGGCTGCAGAGAACGCGGCTCGCCCCGTGGTGAGCTCGTAGAGAACGGTGCCGGCGCTGAACACGTCACTTCGGCCATCGAGCGTGCGCCCGAACGCTTGTTCGGGTGACATGTACTTGACCTTGCCTTTGATGATCCCCGTTTTTGTAAGGATCCGGTTGTGGGTCGCTTTTGCGATCCCAAAATCGCAAAGCTTGACGGTGCCGTCGTAGCCGATGAGGACGTTCGAAGGAGAGAAGTCGCGATGCACGATCCGAAGGGGCTCTCCATTGCGATCGCACGCGGTATGCGCGCGGTGCAGTCCATCGAGGCTACACGCCATGATGTATGCGATGTCGTCGAGGCCAAGCAAGACCGACGTGTTTTTCGCGCTCTCGGCCGTGGTTCTCAAGTCCTTACCGTCCACGTACTCCATCGCGATGATGACGTCCTTGTCGATCTCCGCGAGTTCGTAGACTTCGGCGATGTTGGGATGCTTGAGATAGCTGACGAGCCTGAACTCATCCGCGAGCATGTCGATGAACTGCCGATCGTCGCGAAAATGCGGCAACAAGCGCTTGATGGCGACGTTTCTCTGGTGCTGATCCTCATCGAAGGTGAACGCGCGGAAGAGCTCCGCCATCCCACCGAACGCGATTCGGTAGGTGAGATGGTAGCGTCCAAGTGGACGGGGTATTCGCATTTGCTAGCAGACTGCCAGAGACATGCCTGTCTCGGCGAGCGTGAAGGTGTGCTACATCGCAGAGATCACCTCTAAAAACGCCTCCTCAAAGCCGAGAGGTGACGATCCTCATGCCTCGAACGTTAAAAGGAACGGAACGGGACCGCTTCGTGGCCGCGCTTGCGGACGAACTCGGAGGGGGCGGCATCATTTCGACGGATCCGGACGATCTCGCGATCTATGGCCGTGATTGGACGCGGGTATTCGAGCCTTCGCCGATGGCCATTGCGTTTCCGAGGCGAACGGAGGACGTCGTCACGATCGTTCGCCGTTGCCGTGACGAGGGGGTTGCGATCGTCCCGAGCGGCGGGCGTACCGGGCTTGCTGGGGGGGCTGTGGCGGCTCGAGGAGAGCTGGTGCTGTCGATGGAGCGCATGCGCGCGCTCGGCCCCGTCGATGAGCGAGGGTCGACGGTGCGAGTCGAGGCGGGGGCCGTCACCGCGGGCGTGCATGCCCACTGCGAAGAACACGGCCTGATGTGGCCCATCGACTTCGCCAGCAAAGGGAGCTCACATATCGGCGGCAATATTTCGACGAATGCAGGTGGAGTTCGGGTCATTCGATATGGTCTCACGCGCCAGTGGGTGCTCGGGCTCGAGGCGGTGACGGCGAGTGGAGAAGTGCTCGAGCTCAATGGCGCACTCGAAAAGAACAACACGGGATTCGACCTGCGTCAGCTCTTCATCGGAAGCGAGGGGACCCTCGGCATCATTACGGGGGCGACGCTCAAACTGACACGACAACCGTCTCATCTCGACGTGGCGCTATTTGCAGTGTCGGATCTCGGAGGGGTGCTTCGGCTCTTCGACGCGGCACGGAAGGCGCCCTTCGTGATCAGCGCGTTCGAATTCTTTACCGATCGATGTTTCCAACGGTTGGAGCGACATCGCGGTCTTGCCATGCCTCTCAGCACGCGTTCGAGCCACTATGTGTTGCTCGAATGTGAGGCGCTCGAACGCCATGCGCTCGAAGCATGGCTCGGGGAGCTCTTCACGACAGATCTCGTGTTGGATGGGGTTCTCGCCGCCAACGCCGTTCAAGCGCGTGCGCTTTGGGAGCTGCGGGAAGGAATCAGCGAGAGTCTGTCGGCCACGGGCTTGCCGCACAAAAACGACATCGCGCTTCCGATTCAGGCGCTCGGTGCATTCACCGAGGAGCTCGAGGCGATCTTTGCGAAAGAATGGCCGCACTTCGAGATTTGTCTTTTTGGGCACATCGGCGACGGCAATCTGCACGTCAACGTCATGAAGCCTGAGGAGATGACGAAGGAGGAGTTCCTCGCGCATGCCCATGAGAGTGATGCTGCGATGTTCGAGCTCGTCTCGCGTCATCACGGCAGCATCAGCGCAGAGCACGGCGTGGGGCTCCTCAAAAAAGATTTTCTCCGTTTTTCAAGGACTCCCGTTGAGATCGAGATGCTTCGTCGCATCAAGAGAGAGCTCGATCCCGATGGTTTGCTCAATCCAGGAAAAATCGTCGATGTGAGTCCGTGAAGGACCTACTCGGTTTCGTCGCCCTCACCGCGGCGTCTCCGTCCGAGCAGCTTGTCGTAGATCACCGGGCCAAGGCTGCTGATCATCAGCTTCTCGACGTGGTTCGCGATTCGCTCTCGTTCGGCCTCAGACCCCCACACGAAACCGATGCCCATGCCAGGCTCTTGGCTTTCGGTCGCTTGAGGAGGTTCGACGATCCATTGCACCCGACCTCGAAGTGGCAGAGGCTGTTCGAGGCCTGGAACGTGGAGTTTGAAGATGAATTCGGTGCCGATCGAGAGTGGCTTTTCTGTTCGGATGAACGTGCCACCACGACTGATGTTCTTCGTGTAATCCGCAAAGAACGCGTTCAGCCGCTTGTATTCGACACTCAGCTCGATAGCCATTCGTTGTGATATTCGCCGATCGGCGTTGCTCGTCACCCTGCAATCATGCCTTGAGTCGCTTCCTTTGTGCTACGTTTCTGCGAAGGGAGGGACGTTTTCACGAATTCGTGTGTGGATTTGGCGACCAGATATGTGGAGGTGTTTGACTCCGAAACCTCCACAACCTAGTCTGCCGGCCCCGCCAAATCGTGCGGACTGAGGCCCTTGAGCGATGACCGCAGACGAGAACGGCACGATGGTGCCGAGCGAGACGCAGGCGACTGAGATGCAGGCGACCGACATGCAGCCGACCGAAACGCAGCCGACGAAGCCCGCTCCGGAAGAACAAAAGGAGCAGGTACACGCCCGTCCCGATGAACCCGTGGCCGAGAACGCTTCCGGCGACGCCACGTCGGCCGAAGAGGCCGATGGTGGGGAAGAAGAAGCCGGCGCCGAGGGCGCTTCTCAGGACGGCGTCAAGCGCAAGCGACGCCGGCGGCGGAAGAAAAAGCCTGCAGGTGAGGCCGAGGCCGAAGCAGGCGCAGCGGATGCCCCAACGCAAAAAGGCGAAGGAGCGCATCCTCGCAAAGAGGCACACATGCCTCTCGTGCGATTCTTCGAGGGCCGAGATCGCAGTGAACGACGTCATGCATTCGCTGTCGGCGAGGTGGTGGCCGGACGTGTCGCCCGCGTCGAGAATGGCGCGTCAGTGATCGATTTGTTCGGCAAAGCGACGGCCTTCGCGCTTGCAAACGAGCCTCGAGACGTTCCGATGCCGCCGCCTGGTGGGGAGCTCGAGGAGGCTGAAGAAGCGGCTCAAACGCAAGGCGTCGATCCGTCACAAGTGGGTGATGCGGCTGCGGGCCTCGAAGGCGTGGTCGGAATGCCGGGCAGCGAGTCGATGCCCACGCCACCTGCGACAGACACGACAAGCGCGCGGGCGTCTGCTGGGCCTGGGCCGGATGGCATATGGGGCACAGCGGATGACGAACCGGGGTCAGGCGAAGCCGATCCTGCACGGATTGCGCATGCTGCGCATGCGTTGTCGGCGCTCGGCACCCCGAACGAAGAAGGAATCGCGCAGGAGCCGAACGCGGCCGGTGAGATGGAAGCTCCGGAAGAGGCCGCTGCCGAAGTGGCTCCGGAGGAAGAAGCTCCGCCGTTGGATGTGGGGCAGATCTTTCGTGGGCGAGTGGCGGCTGTTGCGGAGAGCGGACATGTCGCGATCCACAACCGGCTCGTCACGCGTGCCGAAGCGCGCCTCAAGTTGGCCAAGGCGCGAGAAGAGCATCGTCGTGTATGGGGCTTGGTGTATGGCTTCAATCGCGGTGGGTTCGACGTGCTCGTGGAGGGCGTGCGTGCGTTCTGCCCGGTGTCGGGCATCACACTGGAGCATATCGAAGATCCCGAGACGCTTCTTGGTTGGCGGCTCGAGTTCTCGGTGCAACAGGCGAAGAGCGGGCATCAGGGAATCGTGGTGTCCCGCCGCTCGATTCTCGAGCGCGAGGCGCGCAAGAAGGCCAAAGAAATTCGTCGAAGTCTGCAGGCTGGCCAAACCATCCAAGGCCGGGTCACGCAGGTTCGTGATTTCGGGCTTTTCGTCGACATTGGTGGAGGAGTCGAAGGACTCGTGCACATGAGCGAGGTCTCGTGGGATCGCGCAGTGCGTCCTCTGGATGCGGCGAAGCCGGGAGACGAGATCGAGGTCCGGGTGCTTCGCGTGAGCGAGCCTCAGGGACGCAAAGATCGGGATGGAAGAATCGCGCTTTCGATGAAGGCCCTGACGCCCGATCCGTGGGAAGCGAACCTCGAAGGGCTCGAAGAGGGCCAGGCACGCAAGGGCAAGGTCACCCGCACGGCCGAATTCGGTGCCTTTGTGGAGCTTGCTCCAGGCGTCGAGGGGCTCCTCCACGTGACGGAGCTCGGCCGCGACCTCAAGCACGCCAATGAGCGCATCAAAGAGGGCGAAGATGTTTTCGTCATCGTGGAGCGTCTCGACCGCCGCGCACGACGCATTTCGCTTTCGAAGATGAGCGAGCAGGAAGCGAAGCTCTTCGAGGAAGGCGGACTCGAAACATCTGCTGGCAAGCCCATCCGACCTGGCTCGAATGCCAAGGTTCGGGTCGATCGTGTAGAGAGCGCTGGTCTCTATGTTCAGATCGAGGGTGTCATCGGACGTCGGGGTCGAGGGTTCATCCCGAACTCCGAAATGATGACCGAGCGTGGCACCGATCACCGAAAGAAGTTCCCGCCTGGAACGGAGTTGGATGTGAAGGTGATCGGCGTTGATCGCGATGGTGGCTTGCGTCTTTCGCGGAAGGCTCATCATCAGGATGAGGAGCGAAGGGCGGTCCAGGACTACAGAAAGGAAGCCGCAAGCAAAGGCTTCGGGACGTTTGGCGATCTTCTGAAGAAGAAGCTCGGCAAGCGATGAATATCGATGGACGCAGGATGTTGATGTTTCACGACACCGACATCTTGCGAACGGGCCAGCCATGATGTAGGAGTGCGGTCCTCCACGGGCGTTTAACTCAGAGGCTAGAGTGCGACCTTCACACGGTCGAAGTCACTGGTTCGACTCCAGTAACGCCCATCCTGTTTCGGTTATAAAACAAGGCTTCGCGAACAATAGAAGCCCGATTGTCACCGGAAATGTCACCAAGGGTTCCTGTCTTTGCCACGGGTAGCGCAATGACTTTCGCGCCCTTCCGGAGCACGAGCCGGAGCTTGGATATCTCCCGGCAGACGTCCGCCCACTGAACCCGGACGTAGCCGCCCACGATATCGCTCGGGGCTGAGTGGGTGGCTCAGCGTGCGATCGCCATGTTGGCTCCATCGATCTCGAGGAGCGAAAGGAAGGTCGCTCGCATTGCGTGACGAAGGCTCGGGACTCGGCGCAGCTCGAGCCGCTTGAGGTCTCTCGCGAGCTGTTCGTAGACGCCGGACGGCGATCGGAACTTGAGTCGGGCCCGTGGGCTCACGGATGACGGCACAATCGGGTCACCCGGTCGCGGATGCCTCCCAAACATCATGGGGAACCCCGAGAGCTTCCATTCGGCGAGAAGCGCGGCGAGGGTGGGGTGCACCGGGACATCGCGCGTCTCGCCCGTCTTGGTCTCGCGGTCGGCGTCCGTGCCGTCTGCTTGTGTCGCTACAGTGAGCCGCCCGAGGGGCTCTGCCGTGGGGTCGTAATCGCGCCACGTTCGCCCGGTGGCTTCCGAGCTGCGCAGACCAGCAAGCATCATGAGCCCGTACATGGCTCGACGGTCGATCGGAACATCCTCGGATGAAAGCAACGTCTCGGCTTCGTCGCGGGTATAGACGGCGCTCGCCCGCCACTTCGGGTCCGCGTCACGCATGCGGGGCAGCTCACCTTTGCGGGTGCGGAGCGTGCAGGGTGACGTCGTGATTTTCTCCGCGAGCACAGCATCGGCGAACGCCGTCACGAGCGTGCGGTAGACGTGCAGGATGGTGCGCGGAGAGTATGGCTTGCCGGTGCGCTCGCTCTTGCCGCGGGTGAGGGCGGAAATCAGGTCGCGGACGTGGGTTCGCTTCACGTCTTTGAGAGGCATGTCGCCGATGGTTGGAAGGACGTAGGCCTTCATCCAATGGGACTCGTCACGCCAGTTGCGAACGCCGTTCTCTCGGCGAGCTTCGATCCACCCTTCGATGAACGTGCGCGTGGTGAGCGTCTCGGTGACCGCACGTTCGCTCGGCGGCTTCCAGGTGCCTTCTCGGATCTCACGCCGACGCTGGGCAAGTAGCGAGCGCGCGGCCCGCTCATCGCCCGTCTCGGCGCTCTCGAAGTAGCGCTCGCCATCAACGCGGTAATGGATCCACCACACCGCGCCGCGCTTGCGGATGCCGCCTGTTTCGCGGCGTTTCATGTATCGTGCTCGTCATCGAAGTCGTCGTCATCATCGAAGTCGTCGTCATCGATGTGTTCGCGAGGGTTTGATGTTCTCGCTTCTGGGTTCCATGCGAGCCGTTCCGCTTCCTCGCGCTCTTCGCGTTCCTTCTCGGCGTCGAGCTTGCGGCCATACCAGCGATATCGATCAGCCTCGGGCCAAGCCGTGGGAAAGGCGACTGGTTGATCCATGCCCCACTGTTTGACCCATTCGACGGCTTGTTTGCAGCTCTTGCAGATGCCGACTGTACCCGCCGACGGGGTGCTCGTGAGGCAAGGATCAAGATCGGGCTCTTCGTCGGCTGGAAGCAGTGCAATGAGATTATCACTGCACCCGGATGCCTTTGCGCCTGCGTGGCGCTCGCCAAAGACATAGGCCACACGGCGCCCGTCGACGTATACCGGCAGTCCGTCCGGATTCCACGCATCGCTCGCCACGGCATCGGCGAGCGAATCGAAATGGATTGGGTCATCCGACCCTGGTGTTGCTTCGGGTGGTTTACGCTGCTTCATGTTTTCCCTCCAACATCGCGATCACATCCGACCGCTTGAATCGGAGCATCCGACCGATTCGTGAAGATCGAAGCGTGCCTCGCGCGGCCATGTTGGTGACGCTCTTGGCGCACACGTTCAGAATCTTCGCTGCTTCGCGTGCATCGATCCACTCACCAGGCTCATCGCGTGGTGGCTGGACGTCGAGAGCAGCGCGGATTTCTTCGCGCACGATAGCGCGCAGCTCCTCGGGGGAGAGAACAACGAGGGGCGTGCTCATGCTGCAAGCTCCGGCGCTTCGACCAGCATCATCGGCCAGTCGAGTTTCACGGAATACGGAAGCCCTTTAAGGTGGGCGAGCGTCGCGTTTGCAAGCAAGCGCGGTACAGGTTCAAGCTCGGCAGCTGCGTTGCGTCCGCCAACGTGGAACAGCGGAATCGAGCTCGCGCTCATCTTGTGCGCAGCAAGCCAGTGTTTCCATTCGTGCGTCGACGCGTCGAAGATTCGATCGCCGAGTCGAATCCACGCGTGGAACTCGCGCGACGCATCGATAGATCCGATCGGGTTCATCTCGAACGACCAGGCGCCGCGCTTGTCAGTGCCATCGAGTTTCAGCGCGCCCGCTTCGATCTCTGCATCGAGTCCGAGAGCCTTGAACACGAGCACCGCGACCGCCGCATACCACGTGCATCGTCCGCCTTCGCCGAGTCGACCGGAGCCGACGACGGCATGAAGCGCGCGAGCGATATCGGTAGGCGTGTGTTGGTCGCGTGGGGTCGATGCCGCACGCTTCGCCTTTGCGCCGAGGCGGCTCATGACAGCACCTCGCCATCACGAAGCACGCCGAGTTCACGACCGCCGTATTCGATTGTGTTGTGATTGAGATCGACAACCACGAGCCCGTGCCCGAAGTACATGCTGGGCTGTCGGTTTACGCGCAACGCATGACCATGCACGCCTTCGCTGCTCAGCTTGCGGTTGATGCGGGATATGAGGGCTGATTGACTGATGCTATGCGTGTTGTGCATGTGCTCTCCTTTGGCGTGGGCCGTGAGGAGAGTTGTAGACTATAGTCTGTCTTGATGCAAGACTGGTCTGATTACGGTTGCTTCATTTCTTCAAATGCGACGGCGAGCGATGCGTCACTGCCTTGAAGCGCAAGGGCAACTGTCGCGACGTCGTTCATCAATTCCTCGCCCATGCTTAGTGTTTGCTCCGGATCCGTGGATTCCAGGATCTGCTGTGCGAGTCGCACATGCTTCATTTGCATCACGTCAGAAGCGAGACGCCGCAGCACTGCGATTCGTTGCGTCCTGGTTCCTACTTTCCACGCGACAATGCAGCGGTATAGCGGCTCAGTCCATTTGAGCGTGTGCCGCGAGAACGGTACGCCATCGTGTACCGGCGTTGCCCTTAGAGAACGATCCACCCAGTCTTGCCAGCGTGGCTTGGTCTTTAGCTCACGCTCAAAGTCTTCTGGAGACGAGTAGAACCAGTCAGGACTCAACGAGAGCGCCGTGATCGCGTGCTCGATCCGCTCATGCCCGATCACCTGACGTTCTCCGGAATGAATCTTGGTGATGTAGGTCTGGTGAACGTCCAGCAAACGGGCAACGTCGGTCTTCCAACCCCGTGCGAATTTACGATCCTCACCTAGCTGATTCACGAGAAGCGCATAGCGCTCAGAAGCAAGACTGGCTGACACTTCGGCAGTCTAGCGCACTCTAGAGCGGCTCGCCTCTTGCCGATCGACAGTCATGAAGCTATCATGACCCGTCAGTTCAGTCTGGCGTTAAGGGCGCATGACCACCAACCAAGACAAACTCCGGGCGTTTCTCGCGTCTCATAACCTCACGACAGGCGCATTCGCGGCGCAAGTCGGCGTGCGCCATGCGGCCACGATAAGCCTTTGGACGACCGGCGCACGCACGCCGAGCCTTGCCGCGGCTTCTCGAATCGAGATGGCGACAGCCGGATTCGTCCGCGCCGTCGACTGGGCCAAGCCCAGCTCAAGGACCCCACCCCCTCGCCGAAAGCGAGCCGCCTGAAAAGTATTGCGCCTCGAAGGCCGGCGAGCCCCGAGGCGCATATCACACGAAAGTGCAGGTTCCGTGCGAAGTTCCAAGAAGATAACAGAAACACCCGATCACGCCACCGTTCATCGACGCGTTCGCGCACGTGCCCTCAGAGCATCGATCGCGAGCTGCCAGCGTAGCCTGGCGATGCCATTTGCCGAGCAGACGATCTGGTCGCATCGCGCCGATCCGAGCGAGGCCCGCCGAGAGCTCGAGCAGCTCGTGCGCGAGCATGCCGCCGAGCTCCTTTCGCTCACCCGCACGTCCACATGGGTCACCTCGATCCGTCGCGTACGCATTCGTCGCCGCCGATCGCGTCGAGCGAGAGCGCGGGCATCACGTCCGGCGTCGAGTGCAGGCGATGGGGACGACGAGCCAGCGCCACCACAGATAACTCCGGAATTGCGCGACGCGATCGCGGACCGCCTGCTCGGATACCACGAGCACAACGCAGCGCGCGCAGCCTTTTTTCTTCGTCTCTTGCTCGAGTGCCGAGGCTGGTCCTTCGTGAAGGGACACGTCCGTCACGACGAGGGGCGACGTGAGCAATCGATTTGGGGGGCGGCGAGGGCAGAGCTCGCAAAGGGAGCAGTGCATGCGTAGTCGCGAAAAACCCGGCGCACTTTTGCGCGAAATCGAGCAACTCCAGCGCGAGCGTGATGCCGCTCGAGCGCAGCCCGGCATCCGATCTCACCTCCTCGCGACGTTTTCGCGCGGCGAACTCGAGGAGCTCCGACTCACGCTCGACAGCCGCCCGAATGACGATGGCCGAGTCATCTCGTGGGTCAGCGCACGCATTTGGTGGCGCGGCAACGACGGTGAGATGCGGCCCTCGAAAAAGGGCGTGACCTTCCGGCTGCGAGAGCTCGGCGAGGTCATCGCACGTCTCGAGGATGCAATCGAAAGGACGCGACGATGACGACGTGGATCGACTCCATGCGAGGCGTCGCGATCGTCGACGTCGCACGTCAGCTCGGGCTCACCGTCGATGAACGTCGACGATGGATCTCGCCATGTCCAGCATGCGGTCGCGAACGCCGCAATGCGAGCACGCCTGGGGAGCGTCGAGGCGCGATCGGCCTCCCCTCGGCCGCGCAATGGCACTGCTTCGCTTGCGAGCTCGGCGGCGATGCGATCGATCTCGTTGCCGCGAGCATCGGCCATGCGCGCTTCAAAGATCTCCCGCCCCATCGCAAAGAAGACGTGCGGGCATGGTGCGAGCGATTCATCGGCCATGAGCCCTCGCAGATCCGTCGACGCCCACCACCACCGGCCGAGCGCATCGAGAAACCGTATCCGCCGACCGGTGAGGTACTCGAGCTCCTTCGGCACTGCATTCCCACGGCCGAGGACGATGGTGTCAGCGCCTACCTGCGATCGCGTGGTGTCGATCCTGTTGAGGTCGACGATCGCA
>CAYZTA010000034.1:0-64086 GCA_964481145.1 uncultured Sandaracinus sp. | reverse complement strand
CTCCGCAGGAGCAAGCGAAGCTACCGACGGAGTTGGTGCAGGTCTGGGCGCACCCACCGTTTGCGGTGCTGCACTCGTTGACGTCATCACAGGCGGCGCCATCAGCGTTGAGCGTGTAGCCGGTACCGCAAGAACAAGCGGAGCTGCCCGGGGAATCGGTGCACGTTTGTGCGCATCCGCCGTTGTCGGTGGCGCACTCATCGATGTTGGTGCATCCCGTCTCGCCGTCCCCGCTATAGCCGCTCGGACATGCGTCGCACGTACGACTGCCTTCGTTGTTCGTGCAGGTCACAAGTTCGTCACAACCCCCGTTGTCGGTCGCACATTCGTCGATGTCGATGCACTCGCCTTCGCCATCGTCGACAAAGCCTTGAGGGCAGTCACCGCAGGTGAAGCCGCCTTCGCTGTTCGTGCACGGCGCGAGCTCGCTGCATCCACCGTTGTCGGTGGCGCACTCGTCGATATCGATGCACGACGTCCCATCGCCCCCAACGTTCTCATACCCGAGAGGACACAAGCCGCATTCGCGACCGCCTGTGGTGTTGGTGCAGGTCACGAGCTCATCGCATCCACCGTTGTCGGTGGCGCACTCGTCGACGTCATCACACGTTCGCCCGTCGGCGTTCAACGTGAAGCCGACACCACACGCACACGTCGAGCTGCCATCTTCGTTCGTGCATGTCTGCTCGCACCCGCCGTTGTCGGTTTCACACTCATCGACGTCATCGCATGAACGCCCATCGGCATTCAGCGCAAATCCCTCATCGCATGAGCAAGCGAAACTGCCGTCTTCGTTCGTGCATGTTTGCGCACAACGACCGTTCTCCTCCGCACACTCATCCATGTCGGTGCAACCACCCTCACCATCGTCGAGGTAGCCCGTTGGGCACTCGCCGCAGGTGAAGCCCCCCGTGGTATTGGTGCATGTCGCGAGCTCGCTGCATCCGCCGTTGTCGGTCGCGCATTCATCGATATCGGTGCATCCAGACATGCCGGTACCGGCATATCCTCGCGGACACGTGCCGCAAACAACGCTGCCCGACACCACGGTGCAGGAAGTCAGTGGATCACATCCACCGTTGCGGGTTGCGCATGAAGCGCCCGATGACGAAGCATCGCTTCGGCCAGCGTCAGAGCTTCCACTGTCTTCAGTCATGGTCCCACCACCATCGCAGCTCGACACAGCTGTGATGAGGGCAACCGCCCATCCCAAAGTTTCAAACCATCTTGACGCTGATCGTCGTCTCATCCAGGCCTCCGTTCAAGGCCTGGATTCCCTCATGAACGGATTAATGCGTCAATCGTGAAATATATAACGACAGTTCACCACACTCGAAATCGAGGTGAAAAGTCGAGCTCCCTACGGGCGCGCACACCGTCGAGCACGCCGCCCCAGCGAAGGCGCCAACGATTCAACGTCCAACTGAACTCGTGGCCACGCAGCAGCGCGCGGGCTGTATAAAGAGGCCCGATCATGGGCCCAGGCATTGGGATCCCGAGTGGGCCTGCCGCCGTGATCGCGGCTGAGAGCGGCAGCACGTCGGCGCCCGGAATATTGAAGACGCCCTGGGCTTCGCAATCGAGCGCGACGATGGCGGCCCGCACGGCATCGCCAATCGAAATGACGTTCAGCATCGGATTGAATCCGAGTGGGCGATAGCAGACCGAGGACGACAGATAGTCGTAGAGCTGACTGCCGCTCTCCGGCGCGAAAATCTCTGCGATCCGAAGCACCGCAATCGATAGAGGCGAGAGTCCCATGCGTGCACACACGGTGAAATCGGCTTCGACCCGATCGCGCAATCGTTGTGGCATTTCGGGTGACATCTCGAGCGGATGGTCCTCGCCGATCAAGGTCGGGAGTGCAGGATCGATGCGATACACCTCCGATGAGCCGACATAGACGAATCGACGAATCGTCGGATGTCGCTCGGCGAGTTGGAGGATCTCTCTCGTGGCTTCGACATTGAGTGCATGGGTTCGACCTCCCTGCGCACGCACACTTCGATGGTGGGCCGAGTGGACGACGGATTGGATACCGAGGTGCCGCACCAGGCCGAACACGAGATCGTGGAGCACACGCGAACGCGTCAAATCACAGCGCAGATAGCGGAATCGCGTGTCGGCCGGGCCGCGCCATGCGTCGTCGGCTGCGACGGCGAGCACCGATGTGGTGTCAGGCCGCGCCAAGAGTGCTGCCACGAGCTCGCGTCCAAACGGCGTCGTCGCGCCTGTGATGAGGACGGACGAGGACGCTCGGGTCATCGAAAGATCCCTCGTCGTTCACGCAGCGCTCCGTCGATGAGGAGCTGCACGGCCTCTTGCACTTCGGACGCGAACTTTCGGGCAACGGCAGGCTCGTCGGCCTCTTCGGGAGCGAAACGCCCACGCGGATCGAGAGGCTCTCCATAGCGAATTCGGTAGCGGACAGGCAGCGGAAAAGGTGTGACCGGAATCGGAAGATAGGGTGCGCCAAACAAATGAAACGACTCGATGCGTGTGAGCTCCGGCCATTGTTCTTCAGCGCCCACGATCGCAACAGGAACGATCGGCGCGCCCCAACGAATCGCGAGCTCCGCGTGCCCGACGCGGAAGGGCCGCAGACGATAACGCTCTCCGAAGGGTTTCGCGATCCCCGGTACACCTTCAGGAAAGATGCCCAAGAGCTCGCCCTCGCTCAGCATGTGATCGACCGTCGTGCGGGTGCCGAGGATCCCGCCATTGCGGCTGAAAAGCGTATAAACGAAAGGAATTCGAGATACGAATTGATCGACGGCGACGCGCAGAACCCGCGGAGGATGGGTTTGCGCGAGAACGTCGGCCCACAGCATGATGCCATCGAGAGGCAACATGCCCGAATGGTTCGCTGCGAGGATGGCAGCCCGCGTTTGCGGGATGTGTTCGCCTCCCCGTGAGTCGACACGAAACCAGAGATCATAGAAGAACCGGGTGATCGCCTTGGACATCACGACCGCGTCGCGGCTGAGCCCGAATCGATCCCATCCATGACCCGCGTCGCGGAACTGAAGATGCATCAGTCGTTCATGCTCGGCCCTCGGCAGCAACACGCGGGAAACGGCTTGTGATGTCCGCGCGAAGAGTCCCACCTCAGAAGAGATGCGCCCGATCTCTTCGCTGGCAACACGCGCCGAAACCTCAGCTCCTACGAGGCAGCGCGAAGGGCGATTTGCCCCGGACGATCAAATCCCACCACTTGAAGGTACGGGCCAGCGCAGCGTCGAGCTCCCGGGTGGATTCGCTGGGAGTCAAGGTCTCGTCGGGTTCGCAGTAACCTGCGAAAGGCGAAGCGCGCAACATGTGCAAGATGCCGCTGCTCCACCCTTTTCCCGCATAGACGAGGCAGACAGGCATGTCGAGGTGCTGCAAATCGGACAAGGCATAAGGAATCTTTTCATCGGCCGTTCCAATCGTGTCTTGATATTTGCATTCGAGACCCATCGCGATGCGCGAATGCTCTTCGACGATCAGAATATCGAGGCGACGATTCTTTCCGATGATCGTTTTTCCGAGATACACCTCGCGGTACACCGTGATTCCTCGGTGCTCGAAGTTGTGCACGACATAGGACGCAATGAGATTTGCGTATTGAGTTCCTGTGAGGCCCATCGATCGCGCGAGCTACCATAGGGGGATTGCTTTTCCAAGCGTTCATCCCCAAAGTCGTCTTATCGTGAAACCACAACTCGAAGATCATCCGATCGTGCTCTTCGATGGTGTTTGCAACTTTTGCCACAGTGCTGTGCTTTTCATCGCGGATCGCGATCGTGACGCACGGCTCCGTTTCGCATCCCTGCAATCTCCGATCTCCACAGAGCTGCTCGCGGCCTACGGGATCGAGCCTCCGCCCGGAGATCCCGATACGCTGATGTTGATCGAAAACGGCAAAGTCTATGATCGTTCGGACGCTGCCTTGCGCATCGCGCGGCATCTGAGAGCGCCCGTGAACTTCGTGGCGATGTTCCTGATCGTCCCTCGAACATTGCGGGATGTAGCGTATCGCTTCATCGCGAAAAACCGTTATCGATGGTTCGGTCGAAGCGAGCAGTGCCGTGTTCCAACGCCCGAGTTGCGCGCCCGTTTCCTCGATTGATGGGTTAACCAGAGTCGCATTGATCCTGTATAGAGCCCGCGCGGCCTCTTATGGTTTCGGAATCCGAAGTGATGAGCTGATCATCGCCGAACCGCTCAATGCGTACATGATGGAGAGCGGGTGAAGTCGAAATGGGCCGAGCTCGAAGCTGCCGAGCCACACGTCCGCATGCGTATGGCCTGTCCAATAGGCGATCCCCAATACCAAAACCAAAGTCAGGCTCGTCGGGATCGGAGTGCCTTCGTAGTACTTCACCTTGCCCGATTCATCGGAGAGCGCGTCGATCGTCGCGTTGTAACGCGCGAGGCGACTGATGCCGCAAGCCACGAAATAAACGAGAATGGCAGCATCCCAACCGCCATCGAGTCCGAGCGCGAAACCGAGCACGGCGGGGGCAACACCAAAGCTCACCACATCTGCGAGTGAATCGAGGTCGGCCCCGAGTGGTGATTTCGATCTCCGAAAACGTGCGACCGCGCCGTCGAGCACATCCGCCACGAGAGCGAGTGGCAAAAGGACGAATGTGGCGAGCACATAGCGAGAATCACGCTCGGCGGCGTATCTCAGACAGCAAAAAATAGCGCTCATTCCGCACGCAGCGTTGACCATCGTGACGAGGTCGGCGAGCACGAAGGTCCGAAACATGGAGAAATGTCGATCTCGGGCGGGCTTCATTGTGGGTCGGGGTATGCCAGCATAGCAGGGTCATCGAGGGCCCTGCGGAACGCACTTCAGAGTGACGCCTTGCTCCTGGACGGGGGAGGCGGAACGATAGCTCGATGTCCGGCCGTTGGGTGCTTCAATTCTCGTGTGTTTTTTCGCTCTTGTCGGGAGCCTGCACCTCTGCTCCAGGCTCTTTGCCCATGCATTCCCACGATGGGGGGAGCGGATTTCGGCGGGATGGTGCCCCAATCCCCGTATTCCGAGCATGTGGCGGAGACGGTGGTGGTGATGGTCCGTGCGGTGATGGATCGGTGTTTTCGCCCGATGGCGATGGGATTGAAGCCGACGCAGGACCGCCTCCTCCTCCATGCAACGAGGTGACGTTTTCGCTCTTCGCGCCCGATGCAGAGAGCGTGTGGTTGAGTGGGAGCTTCCTTCCTCAGCGTTCTGGCGGAGGGTGGCCCACCAGTCCGAGTGAAGGCGCGCTCGTGCTCGAAAACGATGGAACGGGGACCTGGACCACCACCCATCTCGTCGAGCCCATCGGTCGCCATCTCTACAAATTCGTCGTCGATGGGACGCTCTGGATCACCGATCCCGAAAACGATCAACGCGAATCGGATGGAATCACTCCCACAGGGTTCAACAGCGTGATCGAAGTGTGCACCTCGAGTTGCGGTGAGCTCGAGGAATTCGATTGGCGTGATTCGGTGATGTATTTCGTGATGGTCGACCGATTTCGTGATTCCGATGGTCGTCGTGAACCCGTTCCCGGGGCGACGGATGGAGTCTTGGCGAGCGGTCAATACGAAGGCGGAGATTTGGCGGGAGTCACAGAGCAATTGCCGTATCTCGCCGACCTCGGAGTGACGACGATTTGGCTCTCTGCGCCATATGAAAATCGGGATTTGGCGGGGGCGGCGCTCGATGCAAGAGACGCCAATCAATATAGCGCCTATCACGGATATTGGCCTTCTCCAGCGGATATTCGTTTTGCTTCGAATGGAGAGCTCGCGCCCGGCTCGCCTGTGCCCGAAGTGGAATCGCGAATCGGCGATTCGATGGATTTGCACACACTCGTCGATACGGCTCATGCCACGATGGGCGCGGATGGACATGGAATGAAGGTGCTCTTCGATTATGTAATGAAACACGTCGACATCGAGAGTGATCTTTATCGGGCTCATCCAGATTGGTTCATTTCTCCGATTCGTCCCTGTCAAGGAGGCGATTGGGACGACTCTTATTGGGGGACGCGTTGTTCGTTTACGGACTATTTGCCGAGCTTCGATTATTACCAAGCGAATGTGCGCACGTGGTCACACCATGATGCCCTCTGGTGGGTCACGGAATATGGCATCGATGGACTGCGACTCGACGCGATCAAACACGTTCCTTTTGAATGGTTGACCGAGTTGCGCGATGCGATCGAGAGTCGAATTCCGACGCCAATCGGCGATCGTTTCTATTTGGTGGGCGAGACGTTCACGTATAGCCCGGCGGGGATTCGCCCCTTCGTCGATCCATCCGAAATGCTCGATGGGCAATTCGACTTTCCGTTCAAAGAGCAGGTTTGTCGTGCTCTCTTCCGCAACGAAGCCAGTCTTCGAGATCTCGCTTCATGGATGGACGTCAATGACGCTTACTATCCGCGTGGAACGATCATGTCGCCCTTCGTCGGCAACCACGATATTCCGCGTGCCATCCACTTCGCCAATGGCGAGTTCAGCTGCACCCAAGGGAGTGATTTCCCCATCAATTGGGATCCTGGACGTTTCACACAACCCACGTCGCCAGCGCCTTACGAGAGACTCGCGCTCTCATTCGCCATCATGATGACCAATCCCGGGATTCCCCTGATTTATTATGGAGATGAGATTGGACTTGCGGGTGGAGGAGATCCCGACAACCGTCGCCCGATGGTTTGGGACGATGCGACGCTCCATCCACAGCAACGCGCGCTGCGCGAAACGGTGCGTGAGCTCGGGCGAATTCGAGGAGAAAATCCAGTGCTCGGGCGGGGCCGTCGCATCACCCTCGATGCGAGCGATGAGACATGGGTGTATCGCATGACGGGGTGCGGGAGCGCTGGAGCATCCGACGTGATCGTGGCAATCAACCGTGCCGATGCTCCACGGAACGTGACGATCCCCGCGGGCACATACGAAGACTTGCGCCATGGCGGCACGCGTTCGGGCGGTGAACTCATGCTCGCCGCGCGCGGCTTCGCGATTCTTCGCGCCGAATGAGATGTCTTCAATACGGAAAGCGGAGCGCTTTGCGCGCAAAATCTTCGAGGTCGTGACGGGCCGCACCCGTTTCTACCGTCGAATAGAGCCCTGTCTCTTTCTCTTGCATCAAACGGATCGCGATACGCGCATCGTATTCGCCATCACGTGTCATGGAGAGATAAAGAGAGCGATCGGAGCTCTCGAAACTCGCCGCCGTTCGTCCCCCGGAAAACATCGCGTCGATCTGCCCTGCGAGGGTGGGGAGCTCGTTGTCCAAGAGGGAGCCATCCACGACGATTCGCAAGCCATCCCCGGCAAGCACGATCTTCGTCTTGAAGCGCGCTGGCTTGCCCTCGAATAGTTCGAGGTCGTCGGCTCCGATCGCCAGCAGGACAGAATCACCTCTCAGCACGATGGATCCGATCACGACTCGCTCCACGAAAGTGGGTTCGCTGCATGCCACGAGTGGCACGTATTTGCACGTAAATTTCGCTCGGTAAAGGGTTCAAGCATCTTTGCGGTTCATCGCAGCAGTCCACGCAGCGATGTCGATCGGATGCATACGGCCGAACGGCGGCAGACGACCGTCGCGCCGCCCAGCTTCGAGATCGATGAGGTACTGCTCCCTCGAAAACAGTGTCCCGAGGCAAACACGCTCACGTGTGACGATCTGCCTCTCGACACGCAAACGCTCGAGGAGCTCGTCCATCACACCTGCTGGAATATTCCGGGCGAGATCGGGATAGATGAATCCGAAGAGAACGAGATGGGAGAGGAGCACCCGCCAGAATCGTCCAAAGCGCCATACGAGACGCTTCCAGTCGAGATCTCGCGCACGGGCCGCGAGAAGATGCGCGATGTCGGCGCCATCGTAGCGTTCACGCTCCATCACGAACGCTTTGGACCAAATCGTTTCTTCCGCAGGGCAAAACAGGACGGGCAATCCGAGCAACGTTCCGGCAGAGGCGTGCTGGAACCAGAGCTCGTCGACCGGAGTCGCTCCATTTCCCGAATTGTAGATGAGATCGACGAATTTGTCTCCGTCATAGGCTTTGGCGAGCCAATGCGGAAAGGCCACTACCGTGTGCATTCCGCGCGCGTCGAGTGCATTGAGCGCGCGTTCGAGATCGCGTTCATGGATGAAAAGATCCAAGTCTTTGGTGTCTCTGCAAAGTCCCGTGTGGTGCTGCAACACCGCGGCACCCGCGACGAGGAAAGGCACTCGTGCCTGATGAAGGCTTCTCATCGTACGCGCGTAGAACGCGAGTTCGGGATCTTCAGGCGGTAGCTCCGGAGCGGCACGGGACGCGAGTCGCATCGAGGGAGTCCTTGTTGAGGGCGACCCACGGCAAAGAGCAAAGGTCGCGCCATCGCCGGGACCGCGCTTTGCTTGTCACGATGATTCGTGGCTGAAGCCCCTGTGAGAATTGCTGCCGTCGGCGACCTTCATTGTCGGAAATCTTCCGTTGGCCTGCTGGCTCCACTGCTGTCCTCGGTGAATGAACACGCCGATGTGCTTTTGCTTTGTGGCGATCTGACCGATTACGGCACGGTCGAAGAAGCCCACGTGCTCGCCAAAGAGCTCTCGTCCGTTCGCATTCCGATCGTTGGCGTGCTCGGCAACCACGATGTGCAAAGCAATATGCAAGATCAAATCATCGAAGTTCTCGGTGAGGCCAATGTGCAGATCTTGGACGGCGATGCGGTCGAGATCCACGGGATCGGAGTCGCCGGAGTGAAAGGATTCGTGGGCGGATTTGGCCGCGCGACGCTCGGCGCGTGGGGGGAGGCGCTGATCAAGCGCTTCGTTCAAGAGGCGATCGACGAGGCGCTACGACTCGAGGCCGCGCTTCAACGGCTGCGCACCGAGCGCCGAGTTGCGATCATGCATTACTCTCCGGTACGCGGGACGGTCGAGGGAGAACCACCGGAGATTGTTCCGTTTTGCGGGTGTGGTCGCCTCGAAGAGCCGCTCCATCGTCATCCTGTGGATCTCGTGCTGCATGGTCATGCGCATTTCGGTTCGACCGAAGCTCGAACCGAGAACGGGATTGCCGTGTACAACGTCGCGCTCCCCTTGCTTCGTCGGGTGTTTGGCGGGAGTGCTGGGTATCGAGTGATCGAGTTGCCACCGATGTCACGGGCCGTCAAAGACATGCCGACGGTGCGATGAATGCATCGATCCATTAAAATGGATACAGAATGCTGAGGAAGTGGCTTGAACTCGAACACGCCGACATCTGTCGATGAGTCTTCTGGCGAATCGCGTATTCCGCGTGGCATTCGCGTGGGCGCTTTCGTTTTGCTTGCGGTGTTGGCGCTCATCTTGGGAGGCGCCATCGCGACGCTTGCGTGGAATTGGGTGCACGACACGACTCGCTCCGAGTCGCACTCGGTGCGGAGCGGGCCCGACGTGGTGATGGCTGTACGCGAGCTCGCTCGACTCGAGTCGGCGACGTTCCACATGGAGCGTGTGATCGAGTTGACGAGCACTCAAACTCGTCTGTTCGGATGGGTGGAAGCCGAAGATACGATCTTGCTCGTGGCGGCGGCCGATGTGATCGCAGGAATCGATCTCGGTGAGATGGGTTCAGAAGATGTACAGATCGATCCCACCTTGGGGCGCGCGCGCATCACGCTTCCGCCCCCACGCGTGCTCATGACCCGCCTCGACAACGAACGAACGTTCGTCCATTCACGTCGCACGGACATGCTCGCGAGGCGCGCCATGCATCTCGAAACCGAGGCACGTCGTGAGGCCGAGCGAACCCTCGAAGCGAGCGCAATCGAAGCGGGTATTCTCGATCGCGCGCGCTCTCACGCACAACACATCATCGAAACGTGGGTGCGTTCGCTCGGCTACCAGGACGTGGAGATCACGTTCCAGGAGACCTTGCACTGAATCAGGTGTCGAGGAGCGGGACGAAACCGCCATAGATCATGCGCTGCCCATCGAAGGGCATGCAGGCCCCCTCGGGGTTCATGCGCGGGTCCTTCATGATCTTCGGCCAGGACGCATCACGGACTTCCTTCGAGGGCCATTCGATCCATGAGTAGACGACGGTCTCGTCGTCTTTGGCATGAACCGCTCGCCAGTAATCTGTGAGCTTCCCTTTGGGGACATCGTCTCCCCAGGCCTCGAGGATTCGGATCGCGCCATAATCACGGAAAACGGCCGCCGCCTTGTCGGCCACCTCGCGATAGGCATCACGATTCTTGGTCGGCACGGCCAACAAATAACCATCCGCATAGCCCATGCGTCCGTCGCCCTTCCGATCGACCAAGCTATCGAAGCCGCCCACGATCATCCGACTGCCATCGAACGGCATGGATGCGCCCATCTGCTCCATGCGCGGATCGGACATGATTTTCTTATTGGCAGCGTCTCGTGCCGCCTTCGAGGGATACTCGAACCAAGAGAAGACAACGATCTCGTCTTCTTTGGCCTGAACGGCGCTCATGAAGTCGTTGACCTTCCCTTTGGGAATATCGTCTCCCCAGGTCTCGACCATTCGGGTGACGCCGAATTCCAAGAACAAAGGTGCAGCCTCGGCAGCGTGCGCCCGATACTTTTCCTTGTTGGCAGCCGGAACGGCCGTCACGAACCCTTCGACGTAGGTCATCTTTACCTCTCTTCATGAAGAATGAAGACGTTTTGCCAGACCCGAGCCAAAGGCCAGAGCCGAGCCAAAGGAGAGTACTATCCGAATCGACTTCCCGCGATTCCTGGCCTCGGTGGTCGGAATATGCGGACACGTCCGAGCAAAGAGCGCGTGCGTTCGTGAGCGAGCGACGTAACACTTCGAGCGTGCAGCTCGATCGTATCAAACCGTCCATCCGTCCGCAGCGACCCGCTGCCGGAACGCAACGCTGGCGTGAGCTCCTCTTCATGCATTGGAGCGTTCCGATCGAAGCCGTCCGGCCGTGCGTGCCCGAGTCTCTCGAGCTCGATTCGTGGAATGGACGTGCGTGGATCGGCGTGGTGCCGTTTCGCATGGAGCAGATCCGTCCGTCGTGGCTTCCGCGCACGTTTGGGCTCGATTTTCTCGAGTTGAATCTGCGCACGTACGTGCATTATCGCGGGGAGCCGGGGGTTTGGTTTTTCTCGCTCGAAGCGAGCTCGAGGCTCGCGGTGCACGCCGCACGGGCGGGCTGGTCGCTGCCTTATTGGCATGCATCGATGCGAACTCTGCGCCGAGAAGAACGAATCGCGTTTACATCCTCTCGGGGAGAGGGGGATGCGCGGCTCGATGTCGAGTACGAAATCGGCCATCCGATGGGTCCCAGCGCACCTGGGACATTCGAGCACTTCCTCCTCGAGCGCTATCTGCTCTTTTCGACGCATCGCGGAAAGATCCTCGAAGGACAAGTTCATCATTCGCCTTATCTCGCGCACCACGCGCGTGTGCTGCGGCTCGAGCAAACGCTGACGAGCGCATCGGGGCTTCCTGCGCTCACATGTCCTCCCGAAATCGCGCATTGGAGCCCTGGCGTGGATGTGGAAGTCTTCGGCCCCTGGCCCACTTCGGCATGATCGGCATAGGAGTTCAGTGCCGGCTCTTCTTGCTCTTCTCGTTCTTGCTCGCTGGTTGTGAGTCGACGCCACCGCGCGTCACGACGCACATTGGCGATTGGCGTGACCGTGTCATCTATCAAATCATCGTCGACCGATTCGAGAACGGCGATTCCGACAATGATGCCGCCGATGGTGTCGAGCCTGTTCCAGGGGATCTTTCGCGTGTTCAAGGTGGCGATTGGCGCGGGATTTCAGAGCGACTCGATTATCTCGAGCGACTCGGGGTGAGCGCGATTTGGATTTCACCGATCGTCGCCAATGTGCCGCGGATGGAGCACGAGGATGGATATCATGGCTACTGGGCGAGCGATTTTACGACATTGAATTCGCGCTTCGGTTCGTTCGACGATCTGAAAGCGCTGATCGATGCGGCGCACGCGCGCGATATCGCGGTGATCGTCGACATCGTGACGAACCATACGGGGCGTGTCTTTGATTATGATTTGAACGATGACGGCGTCACCTCTGCCGAGGAGCACGAGCCGCCCTACCGCGTGACGGGGTACGATGTTCCGCTCCTCTGGAGCGAGCCGAGGCCCCGACTTTTCGTACCAGATCGCGATGGAAGAGAAACGTTCGCGCTCGACGCAGCTCATTTCCATCGCCGTGGAGTCGGACATCTCGGAATCTATGAAGAGCGTCGATATGGGGATTTCCCAACGGGGTTGCGCGACCTCGACACCGCCCGCGAGGACATCGTCTCAGGCATGATCGAGACTTATGCGTATTGGGCTTTGACTCTCGACCTCGATGGATTTCGTATCGATGCCGTGCCGCACGTCGAAGTGCCATTCTGGCAGCGCTTCTGTGATGGTGTTCGACGTCGCCTTGCGATGCATGGAAAGCATCGTTTTTTGATGGTCGGAGAGGTATTCGAACACGAGGCTTCGGAGATCGCACGTCATACGTCAGAAGGCGCACTCGACTCGGGCTTTGATTTCCCGATGAAGTTCGGATTCATCCATACGGTGATTTTGGGAGGAGAGCCCCCGGTGCGGGCGCGCGCGGCGCTCGAGGAAAACCGTGTTCTTTTTCGCGAGACACCTCAGCCTCTCGGCGTGGGACTCTCACCGTGGCAAGCGCGGGTCGCGATCGCAGACAACCACGATGTGCCGAGAATCGCGGCAGAGATCAGCGACCCCTTCGCGGTGGATCAGGCGCTCGTGGCGGTATTCACCATCGATGCGATTCCCGGCATTTATTACGGGACTGAGCAAGAATTTCACGGCGTGAATCATCACGAAGCACGAGAGCCGATGTGGGAGTCTGGTTTTCGCGAAGATGTCCCGCGATTCGAGTTGATCCAGCGGCTTGCGCGAATCCGTCGCGAATCCGTCGCGTTGCGTCGCGGCTCACTCGAGGTGATGTATGCGAGCGAAGTGGGCGGTGCGGAGCTCGACAGGCCCATCGCCGACGCGGGCATGCTCGTCTGGGAGCGTGTTTATTCATCTGACCGAGAAGCGAATCGAGAGGTCGTGCTCATCGCGATGAATACGCATCCGACGCAGGTATCGAGGGTGCGGGTGATGTCGAGTTTCCCGCCAGGAACGAGGCTCGTCGATCGTCTTTCCGGAGAGATTTCGATCTCGGTTTCGACCGAAGGCGCGCTCGAGCTCGAGCTTGGTCCGCGCAGGTCGGCGATCCTTTTCGCAGAATGAAGAAGCTCAGACGGGCCTTCGTCTGAGCTTCTTCATCGAACTCAACGACGATGTTCAAGGAACATCGCGGCGATCTTCCGGTGCCGGATCGACGTAATCCGGCATGGTCGGATCCGATTCGGGGGTCATGCCTTCAGGGCGCATGTCGGGGCGCCACACGATCTCGAACTGCACCCGTCGATTGACCTGATGCTCCCATTCGGTTTGCGCATCCGGAATCTCCGGCAGCTCGTCTCCCCACGCTTGGATCTCCAAGAGCTCTCCCGGAACGCCATGCGAAGTGAGGAAGGCGCGCACGGCATCCGCACGCTTCCGGCTCAGGTCGATGTTGTATCCGGGCGAGCCGCGACGATCGGCGTGGCCGCTGATCACGAGCGCCTCCCAGCTGTCGCCATTCTCTTCGTAGCGACGCACCACTTCCTCGAGTTGTTCGATGCCTGTCGAGCGGAGCTCCCATCCATCGAAGTCGAAGAACACGCGTTCATCGATGATCAACTGATCATTGACGAAGGGCTGCGCCACATCTTGCTCGGGCGGAAGAGGTGCCGGCATGGCCTCGCTCGGAGCTTGTCGCGCTTGCGGTTCTTGGCCTCTTTGACGCGTATCGACACGCACCACCGGCATGACGACCTCGGGTTCCGGCCTCTCCACGCGATCGCCCCACGAGACCTCGAGCCCACCGCTGCCGATGAGAATCGGCTCTGAGCCGAATCGGTCGTGGGTTTCCCATATGTGGGTGAAGTTGAACATCGGAGCGATCACCACCGGACCTACGCCGAAACCATATCCAATCGTCGCGTTGAAGACGGGATCGACATCGCCATCGATGAGCCACGGACCCACGCCCACTTCGATGAAGAGGCTCGTGGCGCGGCGTTCGGGATCCACTCCGGCGAGGGGGCGAAAACGTGCGGCCGCGCTGAGTTGACCCCAATCGAGCGCACCCCGATCGACAGGATCTTGCGGTAAAGGTCCGCCGCCCGAGAGCGCACCCGCACCGACTCTCAAACCGAAGGCGAGCCAAGGGAAGAAGGAGCGATACGCGCCGAGGCTTCCGCCGCCACCCACCCCGTAGCGATCCAGCGAGAGATCATCGAGCGGACCCGAGACCGCGCCCTGAATGTTGAAGAACCACGGCTCATGATCGAAGTTGTACTGCGCCTCGCTACGGCTCGGCACGATCACGAGCGAAGCCGCGAGTGCGGCGAGGCAGGTCGCTCGCGGCATGAACTTGCCAATCTTCATTTCGTCCCTCCTCGAGTCGCTCCTATCCATCGCAGCGACCGACGAGGTTCAATCAGCAATCGTCAAGCCACTCTGATTCGAATTCATGGACACATGTCCATGAATCAAGGTCGAAATCGGGCGTTGCGGTTGGCCCTCGTACCCATCGTTGCTCTTCACCACACGGCTCCAAATGGCACTATCGATGCTCACGAGATGGGGAGGAGAATCTCATGACCATCGTTGTTGTTGAATATCGTTTTCGAGAGCCGGTATCGGAAGAACAACTCTCTGCGATCTCGCGCGACCTCGATCCTGTGCTCGCCCGTCTCGATGCGAGTTGGCAGAGGAGCTACGTCTCGGAGGATCGATTGCGCATGATTTGCGAGTTCGAGGCGAAGAACGAAAAGAGTGTCACGGACGCACACCTCGAGGTGAGTGTGCCCTTCGAGGCGATATGGCGCGCGACGCGGTGGACGCTCGAGGAGATGAAGGCTCAACAGGCGCACGAACAAATCGAGAAGGCCAAAGAAGCGGGCAAGACGAAAAAAGTCACCCGCCCCGAAGCCCGCTGATGGTTCACGGCACGGTGGGGCGTGGTCCGCTGTTGCTTCGACCGGTCGGTGATTGCCAGGGCTGGGGAGGTGTCGGTGGAGGGTCGATCACGGGCGTTGTGGGGACGCGTCTTGTCACGCGGGTCGTACGTGGGCGTGAGGTGCGGGGCCTTTCGAGTGCGACCGGCGGGTCGTTCGTGGAGACTTCTTCCTGGGTTGCGATTGGCTCGTTTGCCGCGGGCGAGCTCTCGCGGCAGCTCAGATGAAGCGCGAATCCGCGAAACGTTCCGGTGTCGGCGCCCGCATCGTCGTGCACCGCCATCTCCCAGCGCCCGCGCGCGTTTTGTCCAAGGAGCGCCTGAAGTGCGCGTCGCCGTGCATCCCAGTCGTAGCTCGTGATCAGATTGGCATGGCCCCCGCCGCCATGATCGTGCAGGGTGATCGCTGTGCCCGCGGGCGATCGGAGCACCACGCGCAGGTCGGCGATATAGGAATGAACGATGTCGACATCGACGGTCGCTCGCTCGATCGTGCAATCGGACTCGACTTCGATCGATTGTCGCGCGACTTGATGATCGCGAATCCGCGCGGAAGTGTTTGTCCGCACCACCAACTCACCGGAAGAAATGGTGTTGTCGTCCGGTGTTTGCGCGGTCAAAAGGGCGTTCCCCGAGGTGGGCATCGCCGCGTGCATGACGACCGCACCTCCCAGCAAACGCCCGCTCACTTCAGTCCCTCCGCGGCCTTCCATGTCGAGCAGATATCGGCGCTCTTGTCCGATCTCACTCTGCGGGACGGCCACCGTGAACATGGCCGGCGTCGTGCCGACGATGCGTCCTTCCGGTGTGCGGACCGTGGCGCCCGAAGGTTCGCTCGTGATGGTGATGCTGACCCGCACGGATTCATCTCTGCCCGGGCGAGCTTCATCACCACGCTTGGTGATCGTGAGCTCATAGGGAAGCTCTCCGCCTTCGCGGAGCGAGGCGACGTGAACCGTATATTCGCCGGGCGCGTTCAGCGTGATCTGTGGTGTATGGCCTGCGCCCCCGTCGCTATCGCAACGCACTTCTTCGTGGCCGACGATCGCGAGTGCGAGAGGACCTTCGGAGGAGCGCGCGCGCAGCGTGACTGCCGTCTCGTCCGAGACGCGGACGATATGTTCGGGCGCGTCCGGATCCAAATATCCTGGGCATCCCGGCGAGAGCTCTGCGGCCGAGCGAATGCCGCGCGTCGTTCCGCTGAGCGTCGCGCTTGGCGCCCCGCTCGACACGGTGACCGCCGCGAAACGCGGCTCACCCGCTGAGCCGCATCCGGCGATGGACACCGCGATGAAGAGCACCACGAGCGCGAGGGAAGCGGACCTCACCCGGAACATCATGATGTGATTGCGCTCCGTGTGCACGCTCATGCGGCCTCTCTTCGTTTGGCGGTATTCGTTTTGCTCGCACGTCGCGGACCGAAGACAGGTTTGCCCTTGGGCTTCGTCTCGGAGGAAGGGCTGAGCTCGAGACCCAAGCGGCGATCGGGCATGCGCAACAGCAAGAGCGACGCGAGATAAGCGAAGAGAGCCAACACGAGGAGCGGTGTGCGGAGCGCCCTTCGGACGAGGGCTTCCGAGCTTGTTTCGAAGATGTCCGAAGGCGCATGAAGGAGGCGACCTCCACCCAGAGCCGCAAGTCGCTCGAGCGCTTCGATGTCGGGACCCAACGCGCGCAGCGCGCGAGGATAAGGCTCCTCGTCTCCATCTGCCGCCGCCGGATCCGGGTCGGAGTGCATCCTCGCGGTCACCAAGAACCCACGCTCGATGGGCACCTCCGCTTGAAATACACCGGGACCTTTCGGCGTGAGCGCGAGCGGAACGCCCGCGCTCGCATCACGAAAGATCTGCACGTCGGGGGCATCCATCGACAAGAACGGCGAGGTGATCGTGACGACGCGCATGTCGCGATTCACAGGGTCGGTCTCGATCGCGATCCGCGGCTTTTCGATCGTTCGAGTGCGCAACATGCCTTTGGCGATGGACGACCAGAACGTTCGGAAACCAGGCCATGCGCGCATGGGGTCGGCCCATCGACCGCTCGTCGCGCTCGTGAAGGTGGCCACTTGACCAAGGCCTCGATGCCAATGCGCAAAGAGCGGCATGCGTTCGCTCGCCGACAGCGCCACGGTCGCGCCTTGCTTCGGACCCGCCAACGCATGTCCGCCGAGCATGGGCATCGATTCGAGCGGAACTCCGTCGAGCATGGGAAGACGCGCTTCTACGCGCGGACGAAACGCGATCTGCCGGTTCGCGGGTGGCTGTCGATACATGGCTTCGCTCACGACGAGCGATGTGAGCCCGGACGCTGTGGTCGTGTGGTATCGGCCTCGACCGATGCGCGCGATCTCAGAGAGCAATTGTGAATACGATCCGATCGTGATGGTCGAGATGGAGACGCCTCGACCTGCGAGCGCCATCGCCGCGGCGATCGCTGATTGCGGTTCGCTCTCGCCATCGGAGACCAAGATGACGTGATGAATGTAGCGAGGGTCGCTCGACATGATTCGATTGGCGGCTTGAATCGCGGCGGCGATGTTCGTGCCGCCCGAAGCGTGGACCCCTTGGATGAAGCCGATCACGGTCTCGGCGCGATCCATGGGGACAGGTGGTTGAATGCGATCGGCGGCGCTCGAGAACGCGACGGCGCCGACCAAGGCATCGCGGCGAAGAGAGCGCACGGCAGCGACACCTGCGCGGCGCGCTTGTTCCATCGCCATCCCGCTCATGCTCGAGCTTCGATCGATGACGATCACGAGCTCGAGCGGGCGAGGTTCGGGCAATGCGGGAGGCGGCTCCACCGGCTCGATGTCACGAAGGACACGCGGTGTGCGACGGACTGGATGCGCGCCCGTCACGGTGACGAGCCCGCCGCCTTGTTCTTCGACGAAGCGCCGGAGCGCCCATTGTTGCGCTTCGGTGAAATCACCGAGATCGATCTCATCCGCGATGACGAGCGCATAAGGATCGTAGTGATGGACGTCGGTGAAGGCCTCGCTCGGCGGCGTTGTTTCAACCTCCATCCCGGAATCGCGAAGCACCCGTGCGAGCGCAGGCGGAGGGCGATTCGCGTCGTGATACATGCGCACCCGGGGCTTTGGAAGCACGAACGTGAGCGAGCGCCATCGATCGTTCAGCGCGATTCCATCCGCGTGCGCGACGAGCTCGAGCTCGTGCGCCTGAGGTGCGTCGGGGAACGTGATCGACATGCGATGAGAAGAGCTTCCTTTGGGCGCATCGACCTCGGAAGAAGCGACACTCCTTCCATCGAGAAGCGCTTCGACGCGAACGCGCCGTGCGCTCGAAGCGTAGATCGTGAAGCTCACGTCGGTGCTCTCCGCGGCTCGCACGAGCCTCGGTGTCTCGACATGAGAGATCGCGATCGAATCGACGGGCGGCGAAGCGCCCATCGGCAAGGTCGAGACCTCCACACCGGCTTCGCGCGCAGCGGCGATGGCCGATTGCAAGTGACCTTCGGGATCACGGCCATCGGTCGCGAGCAAGATCCGGCGCACACGATCTTCCGGCATCGTCGCCAGAGCCGCCGAGAGCTGGGTCGCGATATCGCTTTGCGAGCTGGCGATTCGCATCTCGGGGTGCGTCTCTATGAATCGCGTGAGCGACGTCTCGAGGGCATGTCGTTCTTCCTGCGCCACGCTCGGGCTGCGATCGAGGACGGCGCTCACCGCGAGTTCGCGCGTGGGCCACGCGACTCGGAGATCGGCCACGGCCAAGACGACCGAGAGGACGACCAGCGCGCGCAGCGCCGCCGTGCTCCAGCGCCGCACGGGCGAGAGCGCGAACCTACTCCTCCACATGAAGAGCAAGAGCAGCGGCACGACCACGAGCCCAAAGAGCGCCCACGGCCATCCGAGCGAGAGGCTCATTCGAGTTTTCCTCGATGCAGAAGGGCCCATTCGACGAGGATCAAAATCAAGAGAGCCGCCGCGGCGAGCACCGCGAGGGGCGGGAGGTGGTTGCGAACGAGAAAACGTCCCCCCGTGGCGCCGACGCCGAGCGATGCCGCGTCGTCGGCTCCCGAGAACGCCACGGCGCGCTCGCCGACATGCCAAATTCCGCTTCGTCCGACGGTCGGCAAGACACCCGCGGGGAGCTCGACGTCGCGACCCTCTGGGTCGGACAGCGTCTCCCCTGAATCGGCGACGAGCGGGCTCCCGATGCGTCGCGGCAACGTCGTTCGCTCCGCACGATCGACGACCCAACGAAGCGCGCTATGGAGCAACAGTGGGAATCGCTCTCCGCGCACGAGATCGGTGTGCTCGAGGTCGAAACCGAAGACGACGAGCCTTCCGCGATCGATCTCTCGCGCGATGGCGAGCGCATGTCGATCGCTGCGCAAGAGCACTTGGTCGCTCGAGTTTTCTTGAATCGGAGTGGCCTGCGTGATGCGCGCGTCGTTCAATCGCAGACCGTCGAGCACGGGATGGGAGGCGAGGGTGCCGGTGATTCGAGACTCCCCGAGCGAGGGACCGAGCGTGACGTCTTCGAATGCGCCCGGCCCGAAGGCGAGCACCGCGCGATGTTCCACGTCTGCCGGCAGGCCCACTCCATCGAGGATGAGCGCGTGATAGGTCGAGAGCTCCGAGGTGCTCGTCGCATTCATCGATGCGGGTGTCATCACCTCGATGTCGAGGCCCGGATGGGCGGCGAGCGCGGCTTCCAGATAACGATTGCCCTCACTCACCAAAAGGACGCGCGTGGCGGTGAGCGCATCGACCACGGCATACGCGTGATCATCGAGATCGAGCCCATCATGCATGGCGCCGATCGAAATCGATTGAAGCTCCGCGTGCAGCTCCGCGCGCGCGCTCGAAAAACCACCCGCTTCGAGCGTGATCGTCTCGCGCGGTGCGACGCGAACCCGCTCATCGAGGATCGCGACATCGCCATCCCAAATCAACACGCGCGCGGTCGCAGGCTCCGATGAAAACGCGTGCACCTCGCACCGCACCGCATACTCACCGACCGCGTCGGGCACACGCCGCGCTGAAAATGAAGTAATTCCAAGTGATTGCGCGGGAGTGCCCACGGGCAAGACCATCCTCTCGGAGTGGGCGGTCGCGCTCACCTCGCGATCGGTGATGACCACGATTTGCGCCGTGTCCGAGTCGCCTCGCTCGGCGATGATCGCGTCTGCGAGCGCGATGGCCGCGGGAATATTCGAAGGACGCTCATCGAGCTCGAGCGCCTGGAGCGTGCGATCGAGCTCATGCGCATCGCCCGTCAATGGAAGGAGCACCGTCGGCCTCATGCCGGCACGAACGATCGCGACTTCGCCGCTGATGGTGGCGCGTTCGACCACACGACGGACTTCTGTCCGCGCCCGATCGATCCGGCGCTCTTCATCGACTCCGACCGCGCGCATGCTGCGCCCTGCGTCGAGCACGATCACGGTCGCGCCACGCACCCCCGAACCGAATCGGGGATCCCCCAGCAAGAAGACGATGCCGAGCGCTGCGGCGAGCGAAACCAAGAGCGCCAGGAGCGGGATGCGGAAACTCGCGAGCCACTTCGGCTTCGCGCTCTCGATGGCGCGCATCCAGAACTCGATGTTCGAGACGATGCGAGGCCGCGGCGTGCGGCGCAGAAGATAGAGCGCGGTGACGGCCGCGATCGTGGCGCCAGCCATCGCGAGCATCGCGCCGAGCGAGAACGCAGCGAAGCTCATGCGTTCACATCCTGTCCGAGGAACGCCCGCTTCAGCACGAGCTCGAGAGGCATCGTCGTGGGCACGGAAACGAAGCGTCCTCCTGCGCGCTGGGTGGCTTCGCGGCATTGCGCGAAGTGTGCTTCGACTTCCTTGCGATAGGCTTCGAGCAACCCCTTCGAGACGCGCACCCGCACGCTGCGGTCTTCTTCTGCATCGATGAGCTCGAGCTCTCCTTTGAGATCGGGGGCGAGATCTTCCGGAGCGTTCACATGCACGACGCGGAGCTCATGGCCGAGCGCCCCGATCTTGCGAAATCCTTCTGTGAATCCGTCAGGTTTCATCAGATCGCTGAGGACGATCACCATGCCGCGCTCGGGAAATCGCTCTGCCAGCGACTTCACCACATGGGCGAACGAGGTCGGTCCGCCCGGCGCACATTCGGCCAGAAAACGATCGATTTCCGGGACATCCGCGGCACTTCGCAAGGCGCGCGTCTCGCGCTCGAGCGCATCGCCGAAGGGCAACACGAGCGCGCGATCGAATTGTTTCATCCCCACGTAGGCGAACGCCGCGGCGAGCCGCTTGGCCACATCGATCTTCGAGATGGGCACGCCCCGCGACATCGAGCCCGACAGATCGACGAGAACGTAGATGCGCGCGTCGCGTTCTTCTTCGAACTGACGAATCGTGATTTGTCCGTGCCGCGCGAAGGCTTTCCAGTCGATGTGCCGGACATCGTCTCCCGGCACGTAATGTCGGTGGTCTGCGAACTCGACGCCGCTCGCGAGCACGGGCGAGGCGTGCCCCCCCTGCCTCGATGCGGTGGCGTGAGGGCGCACCGTGAGCTTGAGACGGTCGAGGATTCGTCTCGTTGCGCGATCGATGATCTTCACTTCTTCTTCGCCGGCGCTTCGGCTTTCTTGCCGTCCTTGTGTCGGTCGAGCTCGATCAGCGTTTGTTGAATCAACGTGTCGGGGCTCGCCTCATCGGCGAGCGCATCGAAGTTCATGAGGATGCGATGCCGTAAGCACGGATACGCGGCGCGCTTGATGTCTTCGATGGCGACGTTGAGTCGGCCGTCGAGCAGCGCGAAGAATTTCGCGACGGCGAGCACGCTCTGCGCGGCGCGCGGAGATGCGCCGGCTTTGACGTAGCGCTCGATGCACGCGGGGGCGCTCTGGTGATCGGGGTGCGTCGCGAACACGAGTCGCACCGCATACCGCGCGACGTGATCGGCGACCGGCATTTGGCGAATCGTCTTTCCTGCGGCGATGAGGAGCTCGGCATCGGCGACCTTTTGTACCGGTGCTTCGGTGCCGGTCGCGGTGCGCGCGACGATGTTCATCACCTCGTCTTCGGTCGGAAAGCGCACCAACACCTTCATCAAAAAGCGATCGAGCTGAGCCTCGGGCAACGGATAGGTGCCCTCGTTGTCGAGTGGGTTTTGGGTTGCGACGACGAAGAACGGCGACGGCAAGGGATGGGTGCTCGAGCCGAGAGAGACTTGCTTCTCTTGCATCGCTTCGAGCATCGCGCTCTGCGTTTTGGGAGAGGCGCGATTGATCTCGTCCGCGAGCACGACGTTCGAGAAGATGGGGCCGGGTTGCAGTTGCATGACGGGACGACCTTCGGGCCCCGTTTGCACCATGTACGTCCCGAGCACGTCGGCGGGCATCAGATCGGGCGTGAACTGGATGCGATGGAACTTGAGGTCGACGACATCCGCGAGCGTGCGCGCCAGGAGCGTTTTGCCGACGCCGGGCACACCCTCCATGAGGACGTGTCCACCGAGCAGGAGCCCGGCCGTGACGCAGGTGGCGGCCTCTTCTTGGCCGACGACGCGCTCGGCGACCTGTTTCGTGATGCGCTGGCAGAGCTGCCGCACATGATCGAACGGGTGGAGAACGTGGATCTGCTGGGTCGCCTCGGACATCGGATCTCCTCGAACCACCGCTTAACGCGGATTGCTGTCTTCGTTACCCGCGCTTTCTAAGGCACGGAGATAGCGCTGAACGTATGCGCGCAATGAACCGGGGACGGATGTGCCACCCGAGATACGAGGCGCATCTGCGCCAGAACCTCCCACGACGCCAGAGCCTTCACCGGGATGTCCGGTCGAGAGGCCGTCCATGCGCGCGCCCCCACGCCCGGCCATGCGGGCTGCGCCAGGAAGAAGGCCGAGCGGATCAGGTTCGGCACCAAGCTCGGCAGGTTGGCCTGCACGGGTCCCAGGATCGACTTGAATACCCTCGGTGGACGCGCCTGCTGCGCGGGCGGCAGCGAGCCCTGGATCGCCTCCAGAGGCACTTCCCCAGCCACGAGAGGATGCTGCACCCCCCTCTTGTCCCGCTTCTTGCCCGGCCTGTCCTTGTCCCTCTTGCCCGGACGGTGGTCCTGCTTGAGCTTGAGCTTGGCCTTGTCCTGCTTGAGCTTGACCTTGTCCTGCTTGAGCTTGGCCTTGCCCTGCTTGAGCTTGGCCTTGTCCTGCTTGAGCTTGACCTTGTCCTGCTTGAGCTTGACCTTGTCCTGCTTGAGCTTGACCCGCCTGCGCGAGCTGTTCTCGCGCCCCACGTCCTGCCTGCTCGGCGACCTCGTCGTGAAGCTGCTCCAATCGCCGCCGTGCGTTCGCGAGCTCGCGCGTTTCCCTTCCCGCCTCGCGCCGCAATGACTGCCGCGCTCGTTCGAGCGCCGAATCCATGGCTTCGGTATCACCGCGATCCCGCGCTTGGGCGGCCTCGGCCAAGGCGCGCGCTGTATCCGGCGTGTGTTCGTCAAGCTCGCCTGACGCCTGCTCGAGCCCGCGGCCCACCTCGGCCGAAGGGACGCGATCTTCGTCATCCGTGCGATCGAGCTCCGCCAACGCCTGATCGAGCCGATCGATGGCGTTCGTGAGCTGTTCCTCCTCCGAACGCTGTGGCTCGTCCCCGCCCTCGGGCTCACTCGTCTCCCCGCGCGCCTGCCGCCAGCTTCGTTCTTGATCCGCCAGCTCGAGCGCCTCCATTTGTGCTCGTTGCGCCTCGCTCTGAAGCCGCGCGACCTCCTCCGATGTCGCGCTCTCGCTCCTCGCTGCCTGCTGCCATGCTTCCCGTGCAGCCTGCGCTTGCTCCCACGCGTCGCGCAAACGATCCGAAGCCCCCTCGGGCGCCGCTCCCTCGACCGACTGCATCGCGTTCTGCTCCGCAGTCCCCTCGTCCGCCGCCGTGTCCGCTTGCGAAGGCGCTTCCGGTGTTCGCCCCATCGCGCGTTCGATCGCCGCCGCCGCCCGCTCGAGCGCTTCCGCGCGCGCCCGCTCGGTGCGTCCTCGTTCCCTCTCGAGCTCATGCTCGAGTCGATTGATCTCGCGATCCACCCGCCGCGTGGGGTCCTGCGCGAGGGCGCGCCGCAACACCTCTGCCTCTTCGGCGATCTCTTCGAGGCTGCGTGGCTCTTCCTCGATCCCTGCGGCTTCTCGTAGCGCTGCGATCATGGCGGGCCACACCGCGTGGAACGGCACGAAAAAACCCGTGGCCAGGGCGGCCAGAACCCAATACCGCGGAGCCCGCGCAGAGGGGCGCGGCGCCTCGGGCACGGAGCCCTTGCGCGCCAGAAAAACTCCGGCTTCCGTCCTCTGCGCCACGTGCAGCGTCGATGATGTGCCTTGTGATGCGAATGATACCGCGCTCGCGAAACGATCTTTCCCATCGAGAAGCCGGTCGAGCACCATCGCGGCCCGAAGGCGATCGAGCCTCCGCGTCCGGAACTCGGCGAACGCCACACCCACCCCTGCGCACGCCCCGAGTGCGGCCCCCGCGATCAGAGGCCCACCTGCGAGATCGAGCACCAGCGTGGCGGGAATGCCAAGGGCCCCGGCGGCCCCGAGCCCAGCGAGCACCCCATCGAGGGCGAGGAATCGATGCACACGTCTTCGAATCCGCGTGAGCTCCCCTTCGATTGCCGAGGGGAGCCCCTTCGATTGGTCAGGATCAGTTCGTCTTTCCCCCATCGATTCCTCGACCGAACCATCCTGCGCGCGGTGTTCGTCGCTCAAAGGCCTCCGTAACCCAAGGCAGCTTCCCAGATTCTGACGAACAGATGAGTCATGAGTTCTCGTCCGCGAAAGAAAAAAATTTTCGTCAGTCTACGGTGCCCTACGACAAATCGCCTCCGAATGCACATCACGGGTCGAAATGCGCCCGGAAATCTTTCAGCATCCCCACGATGAGCGACATGAAAGGTCGGACGGTCGTCATCACGGGGGCCACGACGGGAATCGGGAAAGAAACCGCACGCGCGCTCGTGAAGATGGGCGCCGATGTGATTCTCTTGGCCCGAAGCGAAGAAAAAGCGCGCGCCACGACGCGTGAATTCGAGCAGACCGTGCCAGGTGCGCGCGTCGAGTACGTGCTTTCCGAACTCGCCTCGCTCGCTTCGGTGCGCGCTGCGGCCGAAGAAATCCGGAAAAAGTGCGAGAAAATTCATGTGCTCGTCAACAACGCCGGGCTCATGAACGAAACGCGCCTCCTGAGCCGAGATGGCCACGAGCTGACGTTCGCCGTGAACCACCTCGCGCATTTTCTTCTGACATCTCTCCTTCGCGATCGACTCATCGCGGCTGCGCTCCCGACCCAGCGCGCGCGGATCGTGAATGTGTCCAGCATGATTCATGCGAAGGGCCGTATCGATTGGGACGATGTGATGAGCGAGAAGCGCTACGAGATGTTCACGGCCTATGCCGCATCGAAGCTCGCGAACGTGATGTTCACTTGCGACCTCGCGCGTGAGCTCGAGGGCTCTCACGTCACGGCGAACTGTCTTCATCCGGGCGTCATCGGCAGTGGCTTCGGCCACAACAACCGCGGATGGCTCAAGCTTGGCGTGACCTTGGTGAAGCCCTTGTTGACGACCCCCGAAAAGGGGGCGCACACCTCGATCAAGCTCGCGAGCTCCCCCGAGCTCGAAGGCGTGACGGGTCAATACTTCGATTCGTTCGGCCGCATCGCGAAGTGCTCTCCAGCGTCGCGTGACGAAGCCGCGCAACGAAGGTTGCGCGCGCTGAGCGAAGCGCTGTGCGAGCGCGCGCTCCAGGAAACGGCTATGCCGTTCGGCGATTTGTCGCCAGATGAAATGCCAGTACCTCGTGGCTGAAGCCGATCTTCTCCAACCGAGGATACCTTTACGGCATGTTTGAGCCCTTGGAACCGTCGGAACCCGGCTCGGCCGTGAAATACTCAGCGACGTTCACGAATGACATGCGACCAAAACCGCCGACATAGCGGAGTGCGATCGGCTCGAGCCGGAAGAAATGAAAATCCGCGAAATCGACGTAATGCGATGCTTCAGGATGCAATGCGAGAAACGCATCACGGACATCGGCCATCTCGGCCTCGACGATCTTACGGCATGGTCCCAGAAGCGTGACTCTTCCAAGCGCGAGCGGTTCGGCGTGGGCTCCGAGCGGCTCGGTCAGTAGGACGGACGCATCCTCACACGCTTCGAGGTTCTTCGTATGTTCGGCGAGACGCGAGAGAAGAAGGAGCGGTCGGCCTTTGTCGTCGGTGGCCACGCTCACGAGTGAACCGTAGGGAAAGCCTACGGGATCACGCGCGATGGTCGACAGCGTTCCAGAACGCGCGCACGCCGCGAGCGTTCGACACCGTTCCGCATGGTTCGGCTGTTTTTGGTTTTCGGTGAGTGACATCTCTTCGAAGCCTCGAAGAGCGTAGATGGTTCCGGTCCCTGAATATCAACCTGCACTATGACCGGACATCACGCGTCGAGCGCTTCTTTCGCCTCACGGATTTCGTTTCCATCGAGGTGTTCGCGGAAAAACGCGAGCACTCGGGCACGTGCATCGCGGGCGCTCTCTTCGTGATGGCTCGCGTGCATCGGAAGGATGCCGCCGAGGTAGCCGAAGAGGCCTGCTTGGGTCGCCGTGTAAAAGCTATGCCCCGCTTCCGGATACACCTTCACGTCGTGGGGGATGCCGAGCGATTCTAAGTTTTTTTTGAGGATGGGCGCCCCCTTCGAATACACCTCATCACGTCCTCCAAAGCTCGCCACGATGGGACAACTCTGCGGCATCGACTTGGGAGCTTCTCCATAAAAGGGCGCCGCCACGCGATACTTTCCCGTCATGGCGAGCACGAGCGCAAAGCCACCGCCAAGACAAAACCCCACCACACCGAGCCGCGTTCCATCCACTTCGGGTCGGGCTGCGAGCCATCGTCGCGCGGCTTCGAGATCGGCGTATTGCTTTCCTTGTTGCGTGGAGATCGCGCGCAATGCCTGCGCTACGCAAAGGGCTTTCGGGCCCCGATCGAAGAGATCGGGGATCAATACGACATACCCTTCACGCGCGAAGTCACGCGCGACCCGTTTCATCTCCGGGTCGAGCCCAAACGCTTCGTAGATCAAAAGCAGTCCGGGATGCTTCTCTCCGCTATTGAGCTCGGGCAGTGTGAGGACGCCGCCCATCCCATGCCCATCATCACAAGGAAAGCGGACGTCGATTTGCACGGGAGAACCATAGCGCGCCTCCGCCGAAGACGCTCGATTTTGAACTCAAATCGCGGTGCGTGTGATGTTCTCCATCACGAGACGATAACCAAAACGCTCATTTTCGAGCTCGATTCGTGTCGGCGAAGGTGCGCTCGGATCGGGGGAGAGTCCGCCTTCGTAGCGGATGTGGATCACGCCGTCAGTTTCTCCCACAGGACGAAACGTGCGTTCGATCAATCGACCGTCGGCCCACGTGTCGAGGATCGATTCGACCTCGCCGCTTTCTTCGGTCGTGCTCTCGTGGTTTCCATCGGGCAAAACGCGATCGAGTCCAACCAGCCAAGTGCGATGAACGTCGATCAAAACGTAACGTGGTGGGAAGGGCAGCTCGCGCGGTAGATTCGACTCGAACCGCACCTCTGTGCCTTCTTGTGTGAGCGTGAACGCGCGCGACCCATGGGGTCCAAGGCCCACGATCGTCAGCGAATCGCCGGCCTTTTCGAGCAGCGCTCGAAAGCTCTCCTGCCCTTCGGCGTGAATCGCGGTGATTCGATGATCGATCGCGAAGTCCGCACTCGCATAAGAACGTGGCGCGTGGAGAGGTCCCGTGTACTCGCGAACGGGTGCGGTTGCGGCAGACCCGCACGCGGCGATGAACAGAAGGATGATTGGATAAAATCTGCGCACCCGCGCTTCATAGGTGGATTCGTAAGGCAAGCAAGTCGGTTGATGCCCCGTGGTTTTCGTTTGCCAGGTGGTGAGCTTGCTCACTGAGCGCGACGTCCCTCCGAGATCGATCCCCATCCGCCTCGCTGCTACGCTCTGCCGCCGCGATGATCCGGCTACATTATTCGAATCGCACAGAGCAGATGGTGCGCGCGCTCGCGGAGGAGCTCTCGGCGCCCCGCGATGTGCTCGCCCCCGTGATCATCGTCGTGCCCAATCGACCCATGGAACGCTGGGTCGAGATGCGGCTCGCCGAGACACTCGGAATCGCCGCCAATGTGCGCTTTTTACGTCTCGAGCACTTCGTGTTCGAAGTGCTCGCGCGCGCCGGTGGCAAGCGTGTGCTCGAGCCCCGAGAGATCGAAGGGCGCCTCCTCGCGATCCTTCGTGATGAATGCGGAGCCGGTGTGGACGATGGGCTCGCGCCCGTTCGATCGTATCTCTTGGCCGCGGGTGACGACGAAGACGCGATCGAGCGTCGATGCGTTCAGCTCGCAGGTCGGCTCACCAAGCTCTTTCAAGAATATGGGTATTCGCGCACCCAGATGCTCGAAGCGTGGGAACACGGACAAAGTGTTCTCGCCGGCACAGCGCTCGAGAACACCGAGGCATGGCAGCGCGCCATGTGGAACAACGCGCGCGCTCGCGGCCGCTCCTCCGAAGAGGTCTTCACGCTCGCCGAAGCGCTCCGTGACAAGCTCGACATCCCCTCGGGCACGGCGCACGTCTTCGGCGTCTCCTACGTCGCGCGCGTATTTCAACATGCGCTCGGCGCGTTCTCGCAATCGATGGCGCTTCATGTCTACGCGCTCAATCCATGTGCAGAGTTTTGGGAAGATGCGTTGAGTGATGCCGAGGCGAGGCGGCGCATGCGCCGCGGTCGCGCCCCCTCGGAAGAAGACCCCTTCGCGCTCGAGATCGATGTCGACAATCCTCTCCTTCGCGCATGGGGCAGACCAGGTCGCGAGCACGTCGCGATGCTCGATGAGCTCACCGGCTTCGATGCCCACGCGCGATTCGAAGACCCTGGAGATGAAACGCTCCTCACGCGCCTTCAATCCTCGATCTTGAATCGAGCGCCCGTCGCGCACAGTTCGAGCACGGACGAGGACACGAGCGTGATGGTGCTCGCGTGTAGCTCCATCCGACGCGAGATCGAATCGGTCGCAGCGGAGATCTGGGCGCTGATCGATCGTGCCTCGAGGGGGCCGCGGCCGTATCGCTTTCATGAGATCGCCGTGCTGGTCAATGGACCGGATCGCGATCGTTATCTGCCGCACCTCGAGGCGGTGTTCGCCGAGGCGCATGAGCTACCGTGGAACGCCGCCGATCTCGCGCTCACGTCGCGTTCTCGCGTGGCCGATTGCGCGCTCCGGTTGTTCGAACTTTTGGGTTCGTCTTTCACGCGCGCCGACCTCGTCTTCGTGCTCGCGCATCCGCTCGTGATCTCACGCTGGCCGGACGCTGATCCGAACCGTGTCGGAATGCTCGCGGAGCGCCTCGGCGTGTTTCACGGCATCGATGCGCGCGATCACGCGTCGACCTATCTCGAGAAGAGCGGATGCGTTCATTGGGATCAAGCCGTTCGGCGGCTCGCGCTCGGCGCGCTCATGCAAGGGGAGCGCAGCAAGAGTCGCGCATTTTTTCAGTGGGACGACATGATGCTCTGGCCCGAGGAGAGCGCCCCTTCCGATGAGCTCGCACAGGGCATGGGGCTCTTGGTTCGCTCGCTCGCCGCCGATGCGCGCTTTGCGCGCACTGCGAAGCTCTTGCCGAGTGAGTGGGCGCGCTTCTTCGATGCCATGTTGCGCGCGTACCTCACGGTAGAAGAGGGCGCCGAAGAGACGGAGTTGCGCGCGTGTAGGGCGGCGATCGCGACGCTCGAGAAGCGCGACGCAGGCGTGAAGATGGGCTATCGCATCGCGATGGAGCTCGCGCGCGCCGAGCTCGAGGCGCTTCCCGCGGTGCGCGGTGTGCCCCTCGGCGATGGGGTCGTGGTCGCTTCGCTCTTGCCGATGCGAGCCATTCCATTTCGCGCGGTGTTCGTCCTCGGGATGGGGGAAGGACGTTTTCCAGCGCGCGAGCTCGACACGGGGCTCGATCTCCGGGCGGGCAGTCGCAAGCCCGGTGACGTGTCGATCGATGAGCGCGATCGATATACGTTCCTCGAGACGCTTCTCTCTACGCGCGAGCGATTGGTGCTGTCGTACGTGGCGCGCGATCCGCAAACGGGGGAAGCCCGAGAGCCGTCCTCGATCCTTCATGCACTCGAGGAAGCGATCGGCGAACCTCTCCCGCGCAGGTCCCCTCCGATGCGTCGGCATGATGGTTTCACGGAAGACGCGATCCGCGTTCATGCGCTCCCAGCTGCGGTGCGCGATGCGAGGGCGCGTTTGGCGGGCGCCGAATACCGACCTCTGCTCGTCGAGACGCGCTTCCCAGAAGGAGCCTTGCGAAGACTCAGCGCCGATGATCCTCGTCGCGCTCTGCTCGCGATGCCTGCGCTTCCAACTCCGTCGCGCGTTCCGGACACGCCGCGTCGTGTTTCGATCGATGCGATTTGGCGTTTTCTCGAATGTCCGATTCAAGGACATGCGCGCCTCGCGATGGGCCATGATCGCGAGGCGAACGAGGTGGCGCGTCAAGACGAGCCGTTCGAAGTCGAACGCTTCGTACGAACGCGTGTGTTGACGGAAGTTTTTCTCGAAGCGCTCGATCAGCCCGATCGGGTGCTGCGTTCGATCTACGAACATCACATCGCACGTTGCGCCGCGCACGGGCAATGGCCGATGGGTCCGCTCGCGAAGCTTGGGGAACAGAGCGATGAGCTTGTCCTCGAAGCGTGGCGGAGCGTGCTCGGAGGGGAACACGCGCGCTTCGAGCGAGGGACGGACGTGCATGTGTGGCGCTTCGGATCGAACGCCGGGGGGGGCGGCTCCAAGAGCACGAGGCCTCATGAAGCATTGCGGATCGCGATGATGTCCGAAAAAGACGAGAGCGCCGATTCGATCGAGATCGTCGGCGCGACGCGCTGGCTTTTGCCGAATGAAGAAGGGCTCGTGCTCTCGACGTCGGATGTTCTCGACGGAGAGGGTGAGCGCGCACGAGTCGAGCGGTTCAAACACGCGCTGCGGGTCTTCGTCGACCACGCCGTGCTCTCGGCGGCGGGGCTCGTTCATGGAAGCCGGCGCGTATGGGTGCTCGATCCATCGGCGAACGGACCGTTCGTGATGCAGTTCGCGCCCATGAAAAAAGAAGCGGCCATCCGGTGGCTTCGCGGCGTGCTCGATGATGTGTCCCATGGACCGCATGGGCTTTTTCTTCCGTGCGATGCGGTCTTTCGTGAATCACGGCTCTTCACCCACGGCAGTGACGAGCCTTCGGAACACCTCGCTCGATCGATCGAACATGTGCGCAACAAAGAGTGGCAGGGTGGCTCGTCGCGCTTTGGCCCCGTGCGCGATGCCATCGAATATCCCGCGCCCGAAAAGGCGCACGCGATGGCGATCGCAGGGCGCCGATTCGGCGCGTTCTTCGACCACTTCCGTGGTGCACGGAGGGCCTCATGAGCGTCGCCGAGCAAGATCCACGCGCCGATCGACCTCGGCTCCTCGATGGCTTGAGGAGAGACGATGGCACGCGCCCTCATGCGGTGATCGAGGCCTCTGCGGGCACCGGGAAGACGCATACGCTCGAGCATCTCGTGGTGGATCTCTTGCTCGAGGGCACCCCGATCGATCGTGTGCTGGTCGTCACGTTCACGGAGAAGGCGACGCTCGAGATGCGGAGCCGCATCCGCGCGCGCATCGCGCGTCTCGTTCAGGCAGGGCACGAGACGCTCGCGCCTGCGCTCGTCGATTTCGATCGCGCGCCCATCTCGACGATTCATGGGTTTTGTCAGAGGGTCCTCGCCGAACAAGCCTTCGTCAGCGGTCGCTTGCTCGAACAGCAGCGCTTCGATTCGCGCGAAGCGTTCGAGAGGGCCTTTCGAAGCGCGATTCGTCACGGGCTCTTCGAGCGTGCCCCCGAGCGGCCGCTCATCGAGGCGGCGCTCGGCTCGATGGGCGAAAGGCGCCTCGAAGAGACACTCTGGACTTGGTCCCAAGAGCGCGGGGAGATTCGGCCGCGGTTCGATGTCGAGGCGCTGACGAGCGCCGTCGTGGCGATGCCGAACCGAAGCGAGCTCGAGGGCGTATTGGGGCGGGCGCTCTTGGGTTCGATCCCGCATCACGCCGTCCGGATGCGTGTTCGTGAGATTCTGAACGAGCTGGCTCCGCTCTCGGAGCTCCTCCGGGGGGGGGAGTCCATCGACGCGATCTTGCCGGAGCTCTTCCGGGTGTGCCAAGCGGCGCCGCATCGCGCGGCCGAACGAAACATCGATTATCTCGCGACGCATCTCGCTTCTCACGAAGCGTGGGCGACGCCCGCGCGTCTGCTTCAGAGCCATCTCTCGAGTGTGTTGCCCGCGTTGATCGGCCGGGTGCTTCCACCGCTCATCGCGAAGCTCGAGGCCGACAAGAGACAGAAAGGTCGCTTCGACTTCGACGACATGCTGCGCCTCGTGCACGAGGCGGTTCATGGCGCGCATGGCGAGGCCGCGCTCGCCGCGTTGCGCGCTCGCTACAAGTACGCGCTCGTCGACGAGTTTCAAGACACCGATCCGATCCAATGGGGCATCTTCCGCAAGATCTTCATGGAGCGAACGGATGGCGGCGCGCTCGTCCTCATCGGTGATCCGAAGCAATCGATCTACGCCTTTCGCAGCGCGGACGTGCACACGTATCTCGCGGCGTGCGATGAAGTCGTGCGCGGAGGCGGCTTGCAGATCCCTCTCGTCGATTGCTTTCGCTCGACGGGCGTGATGATCGACGCGATCAACTTGATCTTGAAAGAGCAGTTCTTCACCGGACCGAACCGTTATCCAAACCCAGTGCGCGCTGGGCGCGAAGACCTGCGCGCCGTGCGTGCGAACGGAGATGCGATCGCTCCGATCGAGCTCTTGCACCTCGTCGCCAAAGACAAACTGCGCGCAAAGCCCATGCGTTTCGCGCTCGCGAACGCGATCGCCGAGGAGATCGCCAAGATGGTCGAGGGGGACTTCTTGGTGAGCTCTCGGAAGGGCGACGGTTCACTTCGACCGATCGGCTTTTCAGATATTTTCGTGCTGACTCGCACCGGCAAAGAAGCCCGTGAGGTCGCCGAGGCGCTCTCGCGGCGCGGCATTCCCCATGCGCTTTCGGCCGAGGAGAAGCTCTTCGAGACGCGCGAGGCGCGGGATGTGCTCGATGTGCTTCGAGCGCTCGAGACGCCGAGCTCGAGGTCACGACGATTGCGCGCCTGGCTCACGCGCTTCTTCGGCGCGATGCCGGAGGATCTCGATGCGTGTCGTGAGCTGCCTTCCGATCACCCGTTCGCGACTCGACTCGCGAGGTGGAGCGAGCTCGCGCGCGAAGAGCGATTCGCCGCGCTCTTTCACGCGATGATGGATGAGAGCGGGCTCTCGCGCCGGCTCCTCTTCTTACGGCAAGGCGAGCGAGAGCTCGTCAACTATCAGCACATTTTGGAGCTCCTTTTGGCGCGTGTGAGCAAGGGACGGCTCACGCTGCGCGAGCTCGTGAGCGAGCTCGCGCGCCTCATCGATCAAGGAGGGAGCGCTTCGGGCAGTGAAGACGAGCTGCCGCGTCTCGAGAGCGATCGCGCGGCCGTTCAACTCCTCACGATGCACAAGAGCAAAGGCCTCGAGGCGGAGGTCGTCTTTCTCTTCGGCGGAATGACGAGCCGTGTTTCGAACACACTCGCCCCTCATGTCTTTCATGAAGAAGGAGAGCGTGTCGCTTGGATCGGCCCTCCGCCGGCAGAGCTCATGGAGCGAGTCCGCGATGAGGAACGCGAAGAATACGAGCGTCTCCTCTACGTCGCGATGACGCGCGCGCGCTCGCGGCTCTATCTTCCGTACATTGGTCCGGCGCCGAAGGACGCCCCTTTGCCCGCAGGGCAGGCCTCCGAGTTTGCGCGGATGTCGGGCGCGTATCGAATCCTGGCAGAGCGGCTCGTGTCGCTCGTGGAGGCCGGTTTGCCTGCGCATTGGATCGAACGGCGCATCGTGCCCGTGAGCGGGATGCGTCGTCGCACGGGAGTCCCAGCGCCGCTTCCGCCGAGTGAGCCTCACCCTGAGCCGACCTCGACGCGGATCGTCGAGCTCGCGAGCCCGGATCGATTCGCGCAACTCCGTGGGGCAGCCCGCGGAATCGAGATCACGTCGTACACCCGGATGAAGGCGGGGCGCACGCGCGTGCAAGCGAGTGTCGCGTCGATCGATGATCCTGGGACATGGCGCGACGAGTTCGCGACGGAACCTTCGACGCAGGCTTTGGTCGAGGACGAAGACGAATTGCCGGCGGGTGCGGCCTTTGGTGTGTTCATCCACGAAGTGCTCGAGCACCTCGAGTTCGAGAGCGTCCCCGAAGAACGTTCATCGATGCTCACAGAGCCCAAGCTCCGCGAGCTCTTCGAAAAAGCGGCGGAGCGCAATGGCATCGATCTGCGTTTCATCGAGAAGAGCGCGGACCTCGTGTGGCGAACGTTGCGAACCCCCATCCGCGCGCTCGCGCTGCACGAAGGGTTCGTGGAAATTCGCCAAAAGGTGGCCGAAATGTCGTTTTTGCACCCGATCCCCGAGCGGGCTCATCCGCCGTTCGGCGATTGGCATGGACCCGATCGTACGCCGCTCACCATCGAGCGCGGCTTCGTGCGGGGTGTGATCGATCTTTTGTTCGAGCATGAAGGGCGCGTATATGTGCTCGATTGGAAGACGGATCGACTTGCCGCATACGACGCGGCCACGCTGCAAGCGCATATCGAAGCGCACTACGAGATCCAAGCGCGCCTTTATGCGCTCGGCGTGGCGCGCATGCTGCGCATCGAGAATGCGGCGGCCCACGAGGCGCGGTTCGGCGGGATTGTCTATTGCTTCGTTCGAGGGATGCGGGCGCGTGCTCGGCACACCGAAGGCGTGACACTCACACGGCCGAGCTTCGCAGAGCTCGCTGAATGGGACCGCACGCTCCGCGAAGAAGACGCGCCCTTTGGCTATCCTCTGCCGGCGAGGCCCGTCTCGTGAGTCGCCCTGCATTGAATCCGCTCGGCACGGCGCGCATGGCGATCTCGCGCGATATTCCGCGTGATGTGCCGCCTTTTCCTTCCGATCTCGCGGCGATCGCGCGCGCTGCCGATCTCGACGAGGAGCGCCTTCATCTGGCGTGGGAGCTCGTGCGCATGTTGCGTGGAACGAGCGAGAGCGAGACACGCGGCTGGCTCGTCCTTTTGCTTCTTCTCTTCGACGCGATCGCGCAAGGGTCGACTCGTTTGCCGCTCGATCGAGCGGCTCGCGCGACGGTGCGATCCCGCGCGCAAGCGCTCGGAATCTCGCGGGCCGACATGCGGCATGCGGAGTCGTGCATCGAGAAGATCCTCGCCGACGTGAACATGGGACAGGATGCTCGAGCGCAGCTCGAGATCCATTTCGAATCGCCCAGCGCGCGCATGCCTTATGCGCCGCTCGTTGGGACGGGTGAGATGCATCGGCCGCTGATCGTCGATGACACCGATCTCGTGCCTCAACGGCTCTTCGCGCTGGAACGCCGGCTCGCACACATGCTGCGAACAGCCGCTCCCACGGCGCCTCACGAGAGCCTCATCGAGGAGGCGCTCCAGTCGGTTCTGCGCCATCCTGCGTCGACTTCCCGTGGACCGATCACGCTGACGAACGAGCAATCAGCCGCGGTGCGCGCTGCCGTGAGGGGCCCCACGGCGGTCATTTCGGGCGGTCCTGGCACCGGGAAGACATCGATCGTCGTCTCGATCCTTCGTGTGCTCGCGCGCCTCGAAGCCCCCGATGCGCTCGCGCGCCACGTCGCGTTGGCTGCACCGACGGGAAAGGCCGCCGATCGCCTCACCCAATCGATCCAACGTGCGCTCGATGGCCTCGAAGATCCGATCGATCGCGCACTTCGAGAGGAGATCTCCGAGGCGAGGACGCTCCATCGATGGCTCACGTATCTTCCGTCGGAAGAGCGTTTCTTACATGACGAAGAGAACCCGTTGCCTGTGCGGGTGATGATCGTCGACGAAGCCTCGATGGTCGATCTCGCGCTCATGGAGCGGCTCGTCTCAGCGCTCGGGCGAGACGCGCGCCTCGTCTTGCTCGGCGATGCCGACCAGCTTCCGTCGGTCGAGCCGGGCGCGGTGCTCGCCGATCTCGTCAGTCAGACTGAGGTGCCTACGATCACCATCACACGATTGACCGAGAGTCATCGAATGGATCCGCAAGATCGGGCCGGCTCGCATATTTTGACGATCGCGGAGTCGATCCGTGAAGGAAAGGCGCCGCCCTTCTCCGAAGGTGAGCCCACCCCGGGTGTGGTGCGTCGGGTGAGCTCGCCGAACGACGCGGACGAGGGTGTTGCGTCGCTCGTGTTGCGCGACGAGCGCGCACGCGAAGCATGGCTCTCATGGTGGTACGAGCATCGCGTGCGAGGCACCGACGAAATGCGGCGGCTCATGGATCGCAGCTTCGTTTTGGAGAGCGATGCGGAGATCTTGAGAGCGCTCTTTTCGTGGCGTGAGTCATCGCGGCTCTTGTGTGTGACACGAGGGAGGGCCACGGGGGCCGACACCCTCAACGCATTTTTGGGCACGCGGTTCAGGCAAGAGCGCAAGATGGGCTCGGGTTCGCTCCTCTTGGTGGGCGAGCCCGTGATGGTCGTGCGCAACGATTACGATCGCGGTCTCTACAACGGCGATCAAGGCCTCGTGCTTTGGGTCAAGGAAGAGCCGAACGCGAACGCGCGCCCTTCGTTCGTCGTGCGGCGAGGAGAGCAATTCGTCTCACATCGCATCGAGTCGGTGCATCTCCTTCTCGAGCGCGCCTATGCGAGCACGGTGCACAAAGCGCAAGGCTCTGAGCACGATCGTGTCGCGCTCCTCTTTCCCGACGAAGATGTGCCGCGCCTTTGGACGCGTGAGATCGTCTATACGGCGATCACGCGCGCACGTCGCTCGGTGCTCCTCGTCGGTTCGCCCGAGCTGCTCACCAAAGCCATCGCCCGCCCCGCCGCCCGCACGACCGGGCTCGCGCGATGGTTGAGAAGCCCTTCATGAGGATCAAGGCGACACGGCCTGTCAGGTCACGACATCTTCGATGGAGGTCGCGGTGAGGACGCGGTCGGTCCAGCGTTCGAGCTCGGCGGATGTCGCGCCATCGATTCGCGCGCGAATGAGCTCAGAGGGAGGGCCGAAGCGCAAGGTGAGCTGTCGAACGAGGGTCGCGCGGACTCCTCGTTCGACACCACGCTGAATGCCCTGCTCGAGTCCTTGTTCGATTCCCTGTTCGATGAGCTGTCTCGCGGTGGTCATGACGGGTGCTCCTGCGCCAAGGGCGATTCGTTCGGCTTCTGCCGCAAGCCCCTCGACATCGGTCCTGCTTCGAGTGAGAAAAATATACCTGATGATCGTTGCAAATGCCCGGAAGCCTTGAGGCTCGGCCATCAAGGCTCGGATGAGCTCGGCCATCGTTCGCAACCACGTGCGGATGTCCATCGCGTCCCGCACATCGCGCAGCGCCATGAGCGCGAGCTTCGCCGCGTTCGGCAACACGCGCCCCATGATCTCGTCGGGGCTGCGCACAGCCAAGTCGTCGATGACAAATGCAAACCGCGGAAGCAAGGGCGCGAAGAGCTCTCGCTCGAAATCGTCGAGATCGAGCAGCTCGCTGAACTCGCAGGCGGCGGTCCACCCGATGGGCCCGTGGTGCACGACCACGGGAACGATGGCCGGCAGCTTCTGTCTCGAAGGGTCGCTCGCGAGGGCCGCTTCCCAGATGCGCACTTCGTAGACCAAGAGACGAAAGGCGAGCCACGGATCGGGTGTCGAACGATGCTCGAAGAGCAGATAGAGCCGCGCTTCGCGGCCCGCGACCGTCGCCGAGAAGAGCAGGTCGGAGTGGCGCGAACGAAGCTCCTCGTCGACGAAGCTCCCTGGCTCCAGATGCAGTGTCGAAAAGTCGATCCGCGCGGCGATCGCAAGGGGGAGAATGGCCCGCAGTTCTCCTTCAGCCGCGTCTGGATCGGAGAAGATCGCCTTGAAGAGCGCATCGTGAGGCGAGGTCATGTCGTCCGGTCGCCCAGTGACGGCGCGGACTGACGCCCTGGGTACACACCACCTCCCCGTGGGCCGTGACGGCGCACACGGACAAGTCACCCGATTCAGCTAAGACTGCCCCTCCGTCGAGGAGGACACGGCGGATGCTTCGTTACAAAGCCGATCGTCGAACGCTCGCATTCGTGAGCACGTATTTCGTTTTGGTTGCGGTCGCGTACTCAATCAATCTCTCGCTCTGGACGTCGATTGTCCTGACGATCGTTCTCTCGTTGCTCTCGTTCTTTTGTGCGGTCATCACGCACAACACGGTGCACACGCCCGTGTTCAAAAACAGGCTGGCCAATCGCGTCTTCCAGGTCGTGCTCTCACAAACGTACGGCCATCCGGTCAGCATGTTCGTACCTGGCCACAACTTGAGCCATCACAAGTACCTGCAGACACCCAAAGATCGGATGCGCACCGACAAAATGCGCTTTCGATGGAACCTGCTCAACCAGCTCTTCTTCAACTTCGTGGTCGGCTCCGCGATTTTCAAAGACAACGCCGAATATGCCAAGGGCATGCGTACACAACGCCCGGCTTGGTACCGGCAGTTCATGCTCGAGCTCGGCGTCTACGTCCTGTTCGTGCTCACGACATTGGCCCTGTCGTTCTGGCTCGATGGACTCATCCCCGTTCGCTTCTTGCTCTTCGTATTGATCCCGCATCAATACGCGGTGTGGGGGATCGCCGGGATCAACTTCGTGCAGCACGACGGTTGTGAGCCTTTCCATCCTCACAATCACAGCCGGAATTTCACTGGCAAACTGGTGAATTGGTTCACGTTCAACAACGGCTATCACGGCATCCATCACATGCATCCAGGCTTGCATTGGTCGCTGACGCCCGAAGCACACGCCAAAGAGCTCGCGCCGTTCATCGATCCGCGGCTCGATCAAAAGTCCCTCCTCGTCTATTGCTGGCAGGCGTATATCTGGCCAGGCAAGCGAGTGAGGTTCGACGGGGCTCCCGTCGTCCTTGGCCCGATGATCGAAGACGAGCCTTGGGTCCCTGCTGTTCTCGCTCGCGGAAAGACCGACCCCATCGAAGACGCCGAATATGGCGCGGTGACGTGATCGCGAGCGTTCGGCTTGGCAAAAAACGGCGGGCTCTTACGAGTCCGCCGTTTTTTTTCGGAGGGTTTCACCGTCTCGCTTTGTCGAGCTTCTCTTCCACCATCGTATCGGCGATTCGATACGTGGGCTGCATCGCCTTTTTGGCGCGCTCGGCGATCTCCAAAATCGTGTCGTAGATCGACATCACGCGGGCACGCGATTTCTTTTCGTCGTAGCCGTCGACCTCCTGCGCAACATTGACGAGACCACCCGCGTTGATCGCGTAATCGGGCGCGTAAAGAATGCCGCGGTGCATGAGGTCGTCGCCGTGCCGAGGCTCTGCGAGCTGATTGTTCGCCGCGCCTGCGACGATACGGCACTTCAGCTTGGGCACGGTGTCGTCGTTGATCGCGGAGCCGAGCGCGCATGGCGCGAAGACCTCGCACTCGACATCGAAGATCGCATCGAGCGGGACGATGGTCGCGCCGAACTCACGATGCGCGCGCTCCGCCTTGTGCGGATCGACATCGGCCACCGTCAGGCGCGCACCAAGATCGTGAAGCTCTTTGCAGAGCGCATAACCGACATGACCGATGCCCTGCACCGCGACGTGCAAACCTTCGATGGAATCGCGTCCGTAAGCGAAGTGCACACACGCCTCGATGCCTCGACGCACTCCGAGCGCGGTGTAGGGCGAGGGGTCGCCCGAGCCGCCATGCTCAATCTTGACGCCGGTCACGTGCTTGGTGCACTGACGAATGATCTCCATGTCCTCAATCGACGTGCCGCTGTCTTCGGCCGTGATGTAACGGCCTCCGAGTGCCTCGACGAAACGACCGAATGCACGAAAGAGCGCGCCGCGATCGAAGTGGCGCTGAGGACGAATGATGACGCTCTTGCCACCTCCGTGTGGAATCCCGCTGATGGCCGCCTTGTAGGTCATGCCACGGGCCAAGCGCAGCGCGTCGATGAGCGCGAGCTCTTCGTGCGCATAATGAATGAAACGACATCCCCCGAGCGCAGGCCCAAGACGCGTATCATGGATCGCGACGATTGCTTGAAGGCCTGTCTCGGCATCACGTCCGTAGTGGACTTCGCCGTAGTCATGATGCGAGAGGTGTTCGAACACGTTCACGGTGCTTCTCCTCGGCGCCTCGGGGCGCAAAACAACGCGAGCCAGCATTAGTGGAGCAGAGCGCTCGTTGCAACGACGCAGTGCGTCGAAAAACCACCCGAATTTTACGCACGAATGGATGGGTGTTTGCCGTGATGACCCGCACGGCAGCCTGAGATCGTCGTGGGACTGGACGGAGGTGACGGCTCCCAGGTACGTTCGGCAGGAACGCATGTTGGATCGTGAGCTCGTCTATGCAGTGAAATTGGCCCGGGAAGCGGGTTCTATTCTCCTTGATATTTACGCGACGAATTTCAGCGTGGAGATGAAGGGTGAGGCCGACCCCGTCACCGAGGCCGATCGGCGCGTCAATTCGTTTTTGACGGCCCGCCTCCACGAGGCATTTCCATCCGATACGATCGTCGCAGAAGAGAGCCCCGAGCCGCGAGATCGAAACAAGGGACGTTGTTGGTTCGTCGATCCGCTCGACGGAACGAAAGAATTCATCGCAAAGAATGGTGAGTTCAGCGTGATGATTGGCCTCGTGGTCGACGGGACGGCGCAGCTCGGCGTCGTGTTCCAACCGACCACGAACAAACTTTGGCGAGGTGTCGTGGGCGACGGCGCGTTCCTCGAGCACGGCGACAAAACGTGGGTGCTTCGCCCGACCGATGTCATCGATCCAAAGCAGATGAAGCTCGTCGTTTCGCGCTCACACCGATCGGCGTCGACCGACGCGCTCGTGCAAAAACTCGGCATCAAAGATGAAATCGCCAGCGGATCGGTCGGTTTGAAGGTGGGTTTGATCGCCGAGCGAAAAGCCGATCTCTACGTGCATCTCTCGGATCGTTCGAGCGCATGGGATGCATGTGCTCCCGATGCGATTCTTCGCGCAGCGGGTGGGACGTTCACTGATTTGTCGGGTCGCTCGATCGATTATGGGCTCGGCGACACCCGCAATCACCGCGGCATCCTCGCCTGCAATCGCAAGGGCCTCGAGAACGTTCTCCCCGTCGTTTCCGAAATCGCTCGGGAAGCGGGTCTCATCGAATGATCTCAATGGAGGGCCAACCCCACGCGTGGGCTCACTGAGATTCGCTTCGAGACGCGATCTTTCCGCGCGTGACGAACGCAAAACATCTCAGTTCCCGCAACGCGGTCGCGAATGTGCGTGCACTCCTGGCATTTGCTAGGAGTGCGGTGGGGTCGACACTCCATCGAGAGGGTCTCTCCAGCCTGCATCAGAGAGAATGGAGCAAAGAGAGATGCGTCGATGGCACGTCCGTCGCTTCGATCTCCAAGCACGATCATTGTTGCACCGACGTCGTGAGCAAGCTGGACGATCTCTTCTCGTGCTCGACCAGCTTTCGTATGAGCGAAGGCGCGGCGTCTCGAGATGCCCGTGGATGCGCGCGCCAGGCTCACCGTAAAATCAGTGAGCTTCTCGAGACGGGCACGCGATGGGACGGCTTCGTTCTCCACGACATGGACGAGGTGGACCTCATGCACAATTCCATGCGCGAACATGGAAAGAGCATGTTGCAGGGCACCCGTCGAACGCGGTTGAAAATCGATGCCAACGACGGCCGTCGATTGAACGGGAGTCGGATCCTTATGCACACGACAGCTCGAAGCAGTCGATGTGCCGTTCACATACGCGCAGGAATTGCGTGAATTTTGGTCTTTTGGCAGGCGATGTTGGGGAGTTTCTCCTATGTGGGGAGAAACTCCCCAACGAGCTCCACGTGGGATTTGTGGAGCAAACGCTCGACCGCGGGGGTGCGCATCTCGATGAGGCGACTGGGCAAGATCCCGAATGCAACGAGGCTGATGACGATCGCAAAGAGCGCCGCTGCTTCACGCGGCAGGAGATCGGAGGTCAGCGCTCCTATCCGTCGTGGCTCTCGACTCGGGCCGAGAAACCCTTCGAGGAACAGCCGCAAGAAGGTGATGCCATTCAAGACCGTCGTGACGAGCAAGAGTGTCGCGATGATCGGATGCTCGTGCAGCAGTCCATGGAGCAAAAGATCTTCCGCCACGAACGCCAGCGTCCCGGGCATGCCGATCGCGGCAAGACCAAGGAGCAGAAACGCGGTCGTCATTTTCGGAAAACGCGATGCGAGCCCCCCGAGGCGGGTGATGTCGCTCGTGCCCGTGCGCGCTTCGATCGCAAATGCGACGAGGACGAGACCCGTGAGGGTCAGACCGGTCGTGATGATTTGCAGAAGCACGCCATGAACACTCTCCGGACCCAACTCCGCCAGTCCCACGAGAACGAATGCGAGCTGGCTCGCTGCGATGAAACCGAGCGCACGCCGAATGTCTCGTTGACCCAACGCGACGAGCGCCGTGTAGAGCGCGCTCGTCAGCGCGAGCATGGCCAGGATCGGCAGATCGTTCTTCGCTGCTTCTCCCACGAACGGCAGCACACGAAGGATCAAGACGGCACCCATCTGCGATCCGGCGAACAGCGAGGCGATGCCGATGGGCCCTCGTTCGACGACCAGCGGAAGCCATGAATGAAAGGGAAAGATCGACTTTCGAATGAGCACCGAAATCGAGATGAGCGCGAAGACGAGGCGCTGGTCGGAGGCGGCGATTGCGCTCGCATCGGCGCTGAGGCCAAAGATGAGCGTCTCTCCTCCACGTTGTCGCACGTAACCAAAAACACAAACTCCCGCGAGCATCGCGCACGATCCGAGGACCGCGAACACATCGAAGACGTGCCCGATGGATTTTCGTGATGGGGCTTTTCGGATCTCGATCGCCCCCGGCACGAGGCTCGCGATCCAGAACACGGCGAGCAGCAGAAAATCGAGGGACTCCATCATGCCGAGGGTGCTCGCGAGGGTGAGCAGCAATGTGGTGCATGCGCGCGCATCCATGACTCGATGTGGCGCTGCGATGAGCACGGCGGTGGCGATGACGCAGACCAGAACGAGAAAGGGTGCGATCAGAGCGTCCACGCCCACATGCCAGTGGGCATGGATGAACGGAAGAGAAGGGCCAAATGACTCGATTGCGTGGTCCGAGCTCCACACCTCCATCGTCAACACCGACACAGAAACGAGGCTCGCGAGGGCAGAGATGATCGCGATTCCACGTGCTCTTCGCTCTTTGCTCGACCGAGATACGAGCCACGCCGCGAACACAGGGATCGCGATGGGCGCATGGAGCAGCAGCGTGTTCGACATTGTTTATGCGTCCCTTCCGGCAGCGGCATGTGCGGCTTGCGAAGGGCGCCGCTCTACTTTTGGTTCGTCTTTTTCGATTCCACCGAGACTCTCCGTCCAACGGCGTTCGGCGTCATCGAGGCGGTGTGATAACGCGAGCAACGGAAACACGACGAAACGATCCATCAGGGCATCGGCGAAATGCCGATGGAGTGACGCGTGATATGCGAGGCGCTGCCAACGTTCGGGCAAGATTCGGATGAGCACCGGGGGCCTCGCCTCCGGTGCGATGCTGAGCGCGGCACGAACGTCTTGCGCATCGCGAAGCGCAGAGGGCGTGCGCAAGATCTGAAAAAGACGAAGGAATGTGTGCGCAATCATGTACACGAGGGTCCAGCTGAAGAGATGAAGACCCACTCCGACCAGCATCAAGCCGATCTGCGTCATGGTGGCGTACGCGAGGGAGTTCTTGACGTCGCTCTGCACGCGGTGTGCTGTGGTGGCGACGAAGGCCGTGATGAGGCCGATCGCGATCGCAGCGGCAGAGGCCGTGGCTGATTTTTCGAAGAGAGGCGCCGACCGGAGCAAAAGATACACGCCTGCATGCACCGAGAGCGCACCGTAAAAGAGCGCGCTCGACGGAGTCGGCCCTTCCATCGCACGGGGGAGCCAGCCACCGAGCGGCCACTGCGCTGATTTTCCGATCACGGCAACGAGCAAACAGAGCGCGATGATCGTGGCGCTCTCGGAAGAAAGATTCGCCGACGCACTTGGCCAAGCGCCTCCGAAAGCATCTGCGAACCTCGATGAACGCGCCGCATCATGGAACAGGATCCCCGCCACGAGCAGCCCCACGTCGGATGCGCGATAGGTGACCATGGCTCGCACGGCCGCCCGAACGGGGCCTGTTCGATGATGAAAGAACGCGATGAGAAGGAACGAGGAAAGCCCGACGAGCTCCCATCCCACGAACAAGAGATCGTAGCTGCCCGCGAGCACGAGGATGTGCATCCCAAGGACGAAGGCCACGACGAGCAGGAAGAAGCGGGCATATCCAGGCTCACGATGGAGATAACGCGCCGAGAACCGTGCGACCACGATGCCGATCACACTCGTGACCACGAGCATCGAGAGCGAGAGCACATCGATGAGCGCCGTCGTGACGAAGACGTAGCCTGGAATCTCGAACCAAGAACCAAGCGTGATCTCCTGGCTCGTGTGGCGGTTCGCGAGCCACGCCACCATGAGGGCGCTCTCCAGGATGAGATCCGCCGAAAACCCAAAGACGACGAGGCGCTCGATGGTCCGTTCCTTCCGCTGCCGACCCACGAGCATCGGCGCGCCGAGCACACCCAGCACCACGAGCGGAATTGCGATCACCCAAAGCATCCAGATTCGCAGAGAATCGTGGAGCACGACGAAGTCCATCACGCAGCCTTTCGATGTTCGTTCCCCTGGGGGGAGATGCGCACCGGCGCGAGAAAGCCATTCTTTCCGGCGTACCACTCGAGACTCTCTTCGAAGCGAGGCAGCGATGCCTCTCCGGGGTCGAAGGGCTCGAACCCATTCGGACCGAAGATCGACATCGCGCCGGTTGCCCCATCGACGCTGACGAGTCGGATCCAAGAGTTTCGTGCGAGCTCGGCGAGATCTCGATTCGCATCGAGAATCTCGAGGAGACGCGCGGGGCTCGCTTCGATCAACGTGAGGAGCCGCACCGGTTCGTGGACCTCGATCATCTGGCGCGGCAACCCTGTGCGCAGATCTCCGCTCGAGCCTTCCATCACACCGAGCAGCGACGCGAGATTGTGCGGGAGCTTCGAGCCGCTGCCCCAGACCTCATCGTCCACCGTCGAAAAGAAATACTCGAGGTTGATTCCCGCGCAAACGGGCACCGCGGCAGCGAGAACCTGCGCGAGGATCGCTCCATTCGCGTCGATGGAAGGATCATAGGAAGCCAGCAGCGCGCGGCGATCGAGGAACAGACCACGCGTCAGCGCGCGACGTCCCACGACGCAAACAGCGTTGGTCGCGTGGCCGAGCTCGGGTCGTGCTTGCGCGAGATCGACGGCGCGTTCTTCGACGTGAGCGAGCGCTCGGACCGCATCGAGCCTCGAGGGCGCATGCGCGAAGCGTCGACATCGCTCGTGCGCAGAGCGCGCACGCGCTTCTACGAATGCGCTCTCGAGCGCAGCGAGCTCGGACGCGAAGGATGGCGGCACGAGATCGAGATCGAAGAGCGTGATGTCCTCGCTGGTCGTGTCGTGGACGCCGCCGATGAAGTGCGTCGTCTCCGGGATTTCGATGCCCGTTTTGCGGAGCAGATCACGCACCGCGCGATCATTGGCCATCGCGGCGAATGCTCGCGCGTTCGGTCCTCCGTTTTGTCCACCGCATGCACCGCAATTATAGGCCGAAAAATGTGGATTGTTGGCGGATGTCGCGCCGTGACCGAGCATCACGACGAGCGGCGCGAAGCCCCGAACGAGGCCGATGCTCTCGAGCGTGGAGCGCACCATCGCGGCGCACTCATCAGGCGTGAACTCGTGCACGAGCCGGGAGCGGGGAGGCGGCAAGAACCGCTTCGCGAACGCGTTGGCGATGTCAGCGGTGGCTCGCGGAAAAAGCATCCGGAGCGCGAGCGGAAGCGTCCACGTGAAGCCCAGCACGGGCGTGAGCACTGCGCCACGCGCCAGTGAATGCGAGCCATGGATCATCGTGTGCCGCCACGCCGCGAGACGTGCCCGCAAGCGCCCACGTTTCTCTGCCCAAGGTGCATGATCGGGGTAAGGATGTTCTTCGATGACGTGATCGGGATGGATGACAGCGGGGCAAAGCGCTTGGGCGCGGAGATCGTCGATGGAGCGAAACTTCGCCGCCACGCCATAAAAGCCAGCGACCGCCAATGTGACGTGCCTTGGATCGAGCTCTTCGAAATGGCGGCGGATCGACTCTTCTCGGTCATCGATGCAGAAGGCCACCTGAAATCGTGCCGATGGAGGTTCGGGATACGCAGGGCGGCGAATGTTGTCAGCGATGGCCGCGAGTTGCTCGCGCAGGTGATGATGTTCGAACGCCTCATGAAAGGTTTCGAGCCGCGCCGCGCGGTCGAATGAGTCGAGCGCGCCGATGAGACTCGTGACGAGCGTTTGAGAGGAGGGTGCAGTCAAAAGATCGGGCCCCGCGATTCCTGCGAGCTGACACAGTTGAAAGAGACGCCAAATGTCGTCTTCGTCATCGTCTCCTTGCGAGAGGACCGCGCCGCGAACCGCCGTCAGAGTCGAGAGCGCGCCGCGATGTCCGATCGTGATTGCACTCTCACGAAGCGCCTCGATCTCGAGCGCGAGGCGGATGGCGGTCACCTCCAAGAGGGAAGCCGGTGAAGCGTTCGGTTCCCGATCGTGTGGATGAGACTCGAGCCACGCGATCATGCCATTCCATCCGGGCAACTCGAGGAGGACGCGTGTGAGATACGAATCCCAATGCTCCACATGAACGTCGAGCTCATCGAGCACGGCGATCGAGATCGCGTGCGCATCGCCTGCCCGCAGCCGTTCGAGCGCACGCCGTTGCCAGGGCGACAGCGCGCTCGGCATTGTGCTCACGTGATCGCAAAAGCATGCGATGAGGCCGCGCTCACGGCCAGGCATCGGCCAGCGAGCCACACCTTCGTCGAGGTACGACGCGAGAAAAGGGATGAGCACATCGTGGACGGCCTGAGCGGGATCGGGGGCACCGAGCGCGACGACCCAATCTCGATGGGTCCGATCGCGACCGACGCGTTCGAGGAGGGCGTGCTTGGAGCCGGTTTTACGCCGAGACGAACGATCGACCAGCGTTTGACACGCAGACCAAAGAGCGTGCGCCGCCGCGCGTTCTGGATCTCTCTCGCCCCTCCGTTCGGTCGTGCGAGAGACGAGGCGTTCCCTCGTCTCTCGGGGGAGATCCGAGCGCAGCGTATGCGTGACCTCGCGCTCCTCGATGATCCATCGCAGTCCTTCGGTCGATTCGGAGTCGATGCCATGCTCGAGCACGAGCCGCTCGATCTTCCGCAAGGTCGTTGGACCCACCTCGTGATCAGGGACGAAGCGAGCGCGCCTCGCGAGCGCGACATCGAGATCTTCGCTTGTGATCCGACCTGTCTCGAGCGCCTCACGATAGCGAGCTTCTTCGAGATATCCGCGGGCATCGAACATGTCGGAAGCCACGCGAACCGCCTCGTGAAAAGGCAGATGCTGAAAGGCGTGGAGCGTGTTGTGGTGGATGAACGTGCCGATCGGGCCTTGTGCCGGAAGAAGATGGCGGGCGTGTTCGATGGCGTGGTTCAGTCGACCGTTCGAATCGGGACGGATCCCACTCTGCATGATACGCGCGCTCGAGCATCACTCATGCCAAACAAGCACTCCATACATGGCCGTGAAAGAGCGCCCATCGACGCGTGCGCAGGGCAGAATCGGTTCCGACGGGGAAAATCACCCCAACTCGAATGGTTTCAACTCATGGGCTCCGTGGGGCGCCATCCATACTGTTTGAGCTTGGTGTAGAGCGTCTTCCGGTCGACCTTGAGCACCTCGGATGCGCGGGTGCGATTTCCTCCCACGGCCTCGATGACGCGGAGAATATATCGACGTTCGACTTCTTCGAGAGAGACGAGCTCGGAAGGATCGAGGCCTGCGACGAGCACGTGGGACGACGTGAAGTCTTGGATCTTCTCGGGAAGATCTCCGACCTGGATCTCCTCGTATTCGGCGAGCGCCACACTTCGCTCCATCGCATTGACGAGCTCACGCACATTGCCAGGCCACGTGTAAGCAAGCAGCTTGCGGGCTGCATCAGGTGCGATCCCGAGCACCTTCTTCCCGGAGCGCTCTGCGATCCGACGCAGATGTTCATTCGCGATCAAAAGGACGTCCGAACCGCGCTCTCGCAATGGAGGAAGCTTCAACTGGAGGACATTGAGTCGATAGTAAAGATCTTCACGGAAGACGTGGTCGGCGACGCGCGATTCGAGATCGCGATGTGTGGCGCTGATGATGCGCGCATTGAACGGCACTTCGCGATCACTGCCGACTGGCCGCACCGACCGCTCTTGGAGCGCACGAAGAAGCTTTGCTTGCAATGCGATCGGGAGCTCGGCGATCTCATCGAGGAACAGCGTTCCGCCGCTCGCCTCGACGAAAAGGCCAGCTCGGGTGTTGCGTGCGTCCGTGAACGCGCCTTTGACGTGCCCAAAGAGCTCGCTCTCGAGGAGACCTGCAGGGACAGCGGCGCAGTTGATGGCCACGAAGGGCCCCTTCGCGTGCGCACTTCTTCGATGAAGTGCATGCGCGACGAGCTCTTTGCCGGTGCCGGTTTCACCGCTGATGAGGACCGGTACATCCGACCCCGAAACACGCTCTACCAAAGCAAAAACCCGTTGAATCGTAGGGCTTTCTCCGATGAGCGCCTCGAAGCGCAGCGGCGTCGAGATTCCTTCGCGCAGGCGGCGCAACTCTGCGCGCAGAAAACGCATCTCGATCGCGCGGCCCAATCGAAGCACGAGCTCTTCGATCTCGAAGGGCTTGGGTAAAAAATCATGTGCGCCCGCACGAATCGCGGCGATGGCCGTATCGAGATCGCCGAACGCCGTGATCAGGATGATGGGTAGATCGGGACGACGTGCGTGGAGGCGTTCGCACAATTCGAGGCCCGTCATGCCTCCGAGTCGAACATCGGAAACGACTGTATCGAACTCTTCGATCTCGACCTTGGTGATGGCCAACGCGGCACTTTGGACATGATGGACGGTGAAATCTCGACGCCCAAGGTCCTTTTCCAAGAGCGCTCCCATGGCGGGATCATCCTCGACGATGAGTACTCGGCCTTTTTGTCCACTCATGCTCCCTCGATGGTATGCATTCGCATCCGCGCGAGCAAAGCCCATACCGGAGAATCAGATGCGCATTGCCACACGACTTTGGATCGCACTGCTCGGAGCGATAGTGCTCGTGCTCGTGGCCGGTGTGATTGTGCGAATCGATCAGGAGAGGCGGCTTCTCGTCGACGTGACCGTGCGCGACCGGCTGTTTTTTGCGCATGCATTGCATGCCGCGCTCACGACCGAACATGGAAGCGGCGATCCGTTGAGGCAGACCGAAACCATGCTCATTCGCAAGGAAGTGGCGGCGTCGCATATCGTGGCGCGGCTCGTATCGACCGGCGATGACGATGCACGTCCCCGCCCGCGTCTCTCGACATCCGACATGGCGCGTCTTGGGCGTGGGGACGTCGTCGTGGCGGTGTTGGGGCAGGAGATTTTGACGTACGTCCCGCTCGAAAACGATGAGGATCTCGCCCTCGAGCTTGCCGAACCCCAAGCCGTGAGCGAACTTCTGGCGCGAATCGGTTGGTGGTCGGTCGCAGGTCAAACGCTTGCGCTCGCCTGCTTCGCAGGTGTCGTGACGTTTGCCTTGATCGGATGGCTCGTCGGACGTCCGCTCACGCGCCTCTCCGGGTTCGCGCGACGGATCGCCTCGGGCGATCTCGATGCGCGCGTCGATCTCGGGCATGCCGGAGGCGAAGTCGAGCTCCTGGCCCATGAGATGAATCAAATGGCGGAAGGACTCCAAGCCACGAGAGCGGCGCTCGAGGAGTCCAACGTCGAACGCGTCGCGGCGCTCGAGCAACTACGCCACGCCGATCGACTGCGCACGGTGGGTCAGCTCGCCTCGGCGCTTGCGCATGAGCTTGGCACTCCCCTCAATATCGTCAGTGGCCATGCGCGCATGATCGAACAGACCAAAGACATCAGCGCAGATGCTTTTTCGAGCGCCCGCACGATCCTCGAACAGACCGGGAGAATGACTCGAATTCTGCGTGATCTGCTCGATTTTTCGCGCCGTAAGAGTGAGCCGCCTGCGATTCATTCTCTGGCAGAGCTGGCGTCTCATTCAGCGGAGACACTGTCGCCTTTGGCGCGGCGATATCATGTGTCCATCGATGTATCGAAGGAAGACGAGCCGATACTCGTCCGCGCGAACGCGCAACATTTCCTCCAAGTGCTCACGAACCTCTACACGAATGCGATGCAAGCATCGCCGTCAGGAGATCGTGTCAGCGTGATCGTCGAGAAGGTCTTCGCGGCACCGCCGACCGGCATCCACGCCAAAGCCGGCAAGTATGCGCGTGTCTCGGTCATCGATCGGGGTGGCGGGGTCGATCCCGAAGATCTTCCTCATCTGTTCGAACCGTTTTTCACCCGAAAGGAAAGAGGGGAAGGCACAGGTCTTGGTCTGGCAGTGGTCGACGGGATCGTGCGCGAGCACGGAGGCTGGGTCGGCGTGACGAGCACGGTCGGTGAGGGAAGCCGCTTCGAGGTGTATGTACCGCTGGTCCAACGAGAAGACGATGTCACGTAACGACATCCGACATTCGTCGCGAGGAGAATCTCCTCGCGACGAGGAATTTCTCCTCACACCCGTGAACCTCCGGCTCTCACGGCATGCGCGATCTGCGCCGTGCTGCGCGCGCCGACACAAACCGTGGTGACGAGCGGGCTCGCGAGCACGAACCGCAGAGCCGCGGTGGCGAGATCGGGAACCTCCCCTTGGACGAGGAAGCGTTTGCTTTCCACTTGGTCGAGTCGCGTAAGAAACGCTTCGCGATCCCACCGTCGGCTCCGATGATCGCTGGACGCATCGAAGACGGTGTCTTTGGACCATGCTCCCGAAAGCAATCCGTAACAAAGCGGCGAGCGCACGATCACACCACATCCATGGGATTCGATGTCCGAGGCGAGCTCGTGAAGCACGTCTGGTTCGAGCAAGTGGTGCGTGAGACAAATCGCGCGGGCGCCGGTTTCGATCGCGAGTCGACCCTCTTCGATCGAGCTGATGCTCGCTCCCCACGTGCGAATTTTTCCTGTGGTGATCAGGTGCTCGATGCCCTTTCGAAAGAGGTCTGAATGAAGCACCTTGAGCGGCGGGTGATGGAGCAAAAGCACGTCGATATCGCTGCGGCCGAGCCGTCCGAGAGAAGCCTCCACTTGCTCGATGATCGATTGCGAGTCGAAGCGGCTCACGAGATCTTTGCCTTCGCGAACGCGGCCCACCCGTGAAATCAACACCGCATGCTTGAGGTGATCACCGAGCGCTGCCGCGGTGCGCCACTCACTCTCGGTATGCCCCCAGAGCGGGGCGACGTCGAACGTCGTGACGCCGCGATCCCACGCCTGCCGCACCACGGCTTCGTAACGAGAAGGCTCGACCCGTCCATACGCGCCGCTCGCGAGCCCCCACGTCCCGAGTGCGATCTCGGACAAGCGAATGTCGGTCATCCCTAGGCTACGCGTTTGCATCGAGAGAGCGATGTACGATGTTCGCGTCCGCTTGCGCAACGGCGATCCTCTGCGACCTTTGGCCCCCCGTGATCCGACTCGACTCTGTATCCAAGCAGCATGGCGGCCAGATCCTCTTCCTCGACGCGTCGATGAGCGTGTTCAAAGGCGAGAAGGTGGGGCTTGTGGGCCCCAATGGCGCCGGAAAGTCCACGATTTTCCGTATGATCGTGCATGAAGAGGCGCCCGATTCGGGGAGCATCGTCATCGATAAACACGTGACGGTCGGATATTTCAGCCAGAACGTCGGCGAGATGAGTGGTCGCAGCGTGCTCGATGAGACGATGGCCGGCGCGGGCGAAGTCTCGGTCGTCGCGCATGAGCTGCACGAGCTCGAGCATGCGATGGCCGACCCGGCGCGCGCGGATGAGCTCGATAAAATCGTCACGCGTTTCGGAGAGGTGCAAGCGCGCTTCGATGAGCTCGATGGCTATGCGCTCGAGTCACGCGCGCGGGAGATCCTGGCCGGCCTCGGTTTTGCGCCCGAGGTGGCCGAGGGAGATGTCGGCAAGCTCTCGGGCGGTTGGAAGATGCGCGTGGCGCTCGCCCGCATCCTTCTGATGAAGCCCGATGCGCTCTTGCTCGACGAGCCGACGAACCACCTCGATATCGAATCGATCTTGTGGCTCGAGCGCTTCCTCCGTGACTTCGAGGGCGGCCTCGTCCTGACGTCCCATGATCGCGAGCTCTTGAATCGCCTCGTGAACAAAATCGTGGAGATCGACGGAGGCGAGCTCACGACTTACTCGGGCAACTACGACTTTTACGAGCAGCAGCGGGCCATCGCAGCGCAACAGCAAGAGGCGCAATACGCGCGTCAGCAAGCGATGCTCGCCAAAGAAGAAGCCTTCATCGCGCGCTTCAAGGCGCGCGCGAGCCACGCCGCTCAAGTGCAATCTCGCGTCAAAAAGCTCGACAAAATCGACAAAATCGAGCCGCCGAAACGTCGGCGTGTCGTCGAGTTCGACTTCCCGAAGCCGCCGCGCTCCGGAGATGACGTCGCCAAGCTCGTGCACGTCGACAAGGGCTTCGGCGACAAAAAGATTTATCAAAATTTCGATTTCCTGATTCGCCGTAAAGAACGTTGGTGTGTGATGGGCGTCAATGGCGCCGGCAAATCGACGCTCCTCAAGTTGATCGCGGGAGAGTCCAAGCCCGATGCCGGTGAGGTCACCGTCGGTGCGAGTGTGAAGATGGGATATTTCGCGCAGCACGCGATGGAGCTCCTCCACCCCGAGCGCACCGTGATCGATTCGCTGCTCGACGCGCATCCGCGTGCTTCGCTCGGATCGCTCCGCACCGTGGCGGGCGCATTCGGATTTTCGGGCGATGACGCCGACAAAAAATGTCGCGTGCTTTCGGGCGGTGAAAAGGCGCGTCTCGTTCTCGCGAAGATGCTCTACGATCCACCGAATTTCCTGGTGCTCGACGAGCCGACGAACCATCTCGACATGATGACCAAGGAGATGCTGACGGGTGCGCTCGCAGATTTCGAAGGCACGATGCTCTTCGTCTCGCACGATCGCGCTTTCCTCGCATCACTTTCCAATCGCGTGCTCGAGCTCGGCCATCCAGGCGGACCGCGAGTGTACGGCGGTGGGTACACCGAGTACGTCGAGCAGACGGGCTACGAAGCGCCGGGCGTGCGCGAGCGCGGGTAGTGCCGATTTGAGCGGTTGTTTGAGCTACGCCTGTTTGCGAAACAGCTGTGACCACCAGGGCTTTGGTGTTGGTCGAGGCTTCTGCGATCGCGTCGCGTGCACCTGGGAAACGAGAGTGGTCAAAGTTTCCATGACTCCCAGACCTTCGGCGGCTACGGCATCGATATAGGGTCGATCGTTGACACCGAGCTTGCTCATGAGAGCTTCGTGCTCGGCTGCGTTCGGGAGATCTTGCTGGCCAGTAAGAATTCAAGTATGAAATCTGGATGGAGCGAATCACAGCGACGTTTGATGCCGAGACCGTCGCTGCCATGCGCAGGATCGCTGGCAAGCGTGGTGTGTCCGCGTTTCTGCAAGAGGCTGCCCGCGATCGGCTCGCAAGGCTCGAGCTCCTGGAGCTCCTCGACGAACTCGACGCCAAACACGGTGCTCCGACGACTGACGTTGTCGCCGCCGTCGATCGTGAAGCGGAACGCATTTTTGGCGGGCGGCAGGGCACTCCAGGTCGGACTGCCGCTCTCCCTCGCAAACGGCCGGGGCCGCGCAAGCGACCATGAGGCGGCGGCGCAAAGTTTCACCCAGTGCTCGTGCCTCGCGTCCACGGTGCGTGCTCGACAGTGGGGCGCTCTCCGCGCTCTCGGGTGATTCGCTTCATGCGCGGCGCTGGCTTCGATGGATCGTCGAGCACGACGGCCTCCTCATCGTGCCGACACCTGTCCTCGTTGAGTCGACGACCGGCGACCCAGGCCGCGACGCAGAGACGAATCGGATCTTGAAAGTACTCGCACGCTCTGCATCCACACTCGTGTCACCCGACGAGGCCATCGCGCGAGATGCAGGCAGGCGACGATTCCGGGCAAAGACGGACGATGGTATTGATGCGCTCGTGGCCGCAACAGCCGCTTCCAGTGCCGGGGCGTGTGTTCTCCTGACGTCTGACCCAGACGATCTGAAACGCCTCCTCGCTAGCGATCCACAAGTGAGCGTGGTGCGCGTCTAAATTGGTTCACAGCAAAGCTGCGAAAGCATCCTGGCGGGCCTGTCGCCAAATTTTATGAAATAATGGCGACGATGTTCGCACGTAGCCTCCATGTCCCCAAGAAAGAGAGCTTTTTCCTTCTGGGACCTCGAGGCACCGGGAAGTCCACGTGGACCCGAGCGGCGCTGCCCGACGCGTTCACCATCGATCTCCTCGACTATTCCATCTACGCGGAGCTCCTCAGCCATCCCGATCGTCTCGAGCCCATCATCGCGGCTTCGCGCAAGACCACGATCATCATCGACGAAATACAGCGTGTCCCGGCACTTCTCGACGAGGTGCATCGCCTCATCGAGAAGCGTCGATGGCGTTTTGTCCTCACCGGTTCGAGCGCGCGCAAGCTCCGCCGCGGCGGCGTGAATCTGCTCGCCGGTCGCGCGCGGACGCTATCGATGCACCCGCTCACGGCGGCCGAGCTCGGCGATCACTTCGACATCGCGCGCTCCGTTCGAGTGGGTCATTTGCCTACCGCGCAGACAGCGGAAGATCCCGAGAGTTATCTGAAGAGCTACGTGGGCACCTATCTGCGCGAAGAGGTGCAGGCCGAGGCGTTGACCCGCAACCTCGAGGCGTTCTCTCGTTTTCTCGTGGCTTCGAGCTTCTCACAAGCCAGTGTGTTGTCGATCTCGGCGACCGCTCGAGACTTGGGGATCAGCCGCAAGACAGTCGAAGGCTACTTCGATCTGCTGGACGATCTCCTGCTTTCATCTCGCCTGCCGGTCTTTACGCGCCGCGCGAAACGGGAAGTGACGGCGCAACCGAAGTTCTATTACTTCGATGTGGGTGTGTTCCGTGCGCTACGTCCGCGTGGTCCGCTCGACGCTGTGGAAGAGATCGACGGCGCTTCCATCGAGACCCTTGTCTACCAAGAGCTACGTGCGACGAATGACAATCTGGGGCTCGGCTACGCTCTTTCCTTTTGGCACACTCGCGATCATCGCGAAGTCGACTTCATCCTCTACGGAGAGCGCGGCCTTTTGGCCTTCGAGGTGAAGCGGAGCTCGATTTATCGCGAGAGCGATTTGGCGAGCCTTCGCTTATTTCAAAAGGACTATCCGATGGCGCGCTGTCATTTGCTCTACGGAGGCACCCGCGCTTACGAAGTCGAGGACATTCGCGTGTTGCCGCTCGCATCTGCGCTTCCGGATTTGCCGAAGTTGCTCGACATCGGGGTGAACCGATAGCTTGATGGCTCGCCCAGGACTCCGTGCGAGTGCGCGCGCGAAGGGGCAGCTGGTTCGTGCGAGAGGACAACTGAAGTCGTGTGCAACGCGACCTTTCCAGCCAATAGGCGCATTCTCCATATCGAGTCGAGCGACTCATGCGCTGATCATGCAGTTGCGGTTGAAGTCGATGCCTTCGTTTCGCCGTGCGGATCAATGAGTGTGGCTGCAGTCGGGATCGATTCGCTGCTCGACGCGCATCCGCGTGCTTCGCTCGGATCGCTCCGCACCGTGGCGGGCGCATTCGGATTTTCGGGCGATGACGCCGACAAAAAATGTCGCGTGCTTTCGGGCGGTGAAAAGGCGCGTCTCGTTCTCGCGAAGATGCTCTACGATCCACCGAATTTCCTGGTGCTCGACGAGCCGACGAACCATCTCGACATGATGACCAAGGAGATGCTGACGGGTGCGCTCGCAGATTTCGAAGGCACGATGCTCTTCGTCTCGCACGATCGCGCTTTCCTCGCATCACTTTCCAATCGCGTGCTCGAGCTCGGCCATCCAGGCGGACCGCGAGTGTACGGCGGTGGGTACACCGAGTACGTCGAGCAGACGGGCTACGAAGCGCCGGGCGTGCGCGTGCGTGGGTAGTCCGCAAACTCTCCCGTCGCCTGCGTTCTCTCTCGTCGCAGGCTACCGCCTATGATTCCTCACGGTCGTCTCCGCCTTCTTCGTCCCGCATCGGGTGGGCCCGCATCGTCCACGTCGATCCCCGCATCTTCGATGGGAGGCATCCCAGCATCTTCACCAGGCGCGAGTGCCCCGGGACAAAATTCGATCGCTAGAACGTTGCACAGAGCGCGCTCGAGCCACCGATGAAAGAGGTCGTTCATCTCCGGGCTCATCTCATGGCCGACACCCGCAAACTCTTCGAGTTCGATATCGAAACCGCGCTCACGCAAACGAGATGCGAGCATCCGCGTCGGACCGACCGGGATGATCGGATCATTCATGCCATGCATGGCTCGCATCGGTGGATATTGTAAATCGCTCCTCTTGTAGAGAGGCTCGAGCGGTGGTGGTAGCCACGTCGAGAGTAGAAAAGCCGCCCCGACCACATCGTCGTGATAGAGCGCGAGCGAATAGGCGATGAGCCCACCCTGAGAAAATCCCGTGACGATGGGACGTCCGAGGGTGGGTCGATCGGCCATGATGGCACGCATGAACTGCGCGATGTGAGACGAAACCTGGAAGAGTGAGGATGCGAGTCGATCGACGAGCCCCGAACCCACACTCACCGGAATCCACGTCCAACCTTGACCGAGCCTCTCCGGGGCTTGCGGAACAATCACGCGAATCGGGTGCGATATCGAGAGGAAAGGACCTCCGGGGAGCTGCGCTGCCGCTCCGCGGCCATGAAAAACAAACGCGACCGGCAAAGGGTCATCGAAGCTCGCTCCACCGAGCACCACCTCGAGATAGTGAAGCCCCTCTCGATATCCTCGCCGGACCAGGATCCCCGAGAGCTCGGATTCATCGGGAAGCGCGATGGGCGGCCCCGCGTCGGTCGGTCCAGAATCGAGGTCGTTCTCGTGCAACGATGCGTCGTGATGTCGTTGTTCCGTGGCGACGAGCTCTTGATCGAGATCGCCAGCGATCGGCGGCCAGACCTCCGGAGTGTGCATGACCATGGCTTCCGCGCTCGTTTGTTCGAGATCGACAACGCCTCCCGAGTCGCAAAAAGCAAACCCGAGCGCACTCGCAATGCCGATGGCAACGATGCCGAGCCCAACCCCCACCCGCCCTTCGATCTGCCTTCTCACGCGCGCAGCCTACCCTACCCTGTTCTCTTCATGGCGAGTCGACACCATAGCTCTGGTGATCGCGCATTCGACAGGCTCCATCAGGACATCCCCACTCACTCCGAAATCCGCAACCTGTCGCGACAAAGCGTCCATTTCCCTCGTCTCGAACTTCGACCCAGCGCTCCTGACAACCAAACTCGCGCGCATGATCCTGACGGATGCGAGTCGCATGAGAAGAGCAGGTGACGAGAGATAGCGCGAGACTCACGCCAAGCCCAGCTCTCACGGTGTGCCCGCGTCTGCTTGCAAAAATTGCCAATACCAACCGAGCACGCGTTGCACATAGCGCTGTGTCTCTTCGTAAGGCGGAACGCCGCGATGGCGCATGACAGCGCCTTCGCCCGCATTGTAGGCGGCGACCGTCAAGATGAGATCTCCACCGAATGCATTGGCCAAAATGCGAAGATAGCGAGTCCCTCCAAGGATGTTCTGCCGTGGATCGAAGGCATCCCGCACACCCATGCGCGCCGCCGTGCCCGGCATCAATTGCATGAGGCCTTGGGCCCCCGCATGCGAAACGACAGAAGGGTTATAGTCGCTCTCGACACGAATGATGGCGCGCACGAACGATTCTGGAAGGCGATAAAGAGCGGCTGCCTCACGAATGAAGGCATCATAGCGACGGTAGCGTTCCGGAGAGGTGTCGCGAGGTCCCATCGATGCACGAGGCGCATCATCGGCTCGCGGTGTTCTCGTTCGCACCGCGACGCGCACGCCGCGTCGTCTTGGGGGCGGTTGGTTGGTGAAATGAATGACTCCGTCTTCGTCGGTGTAGGTGTAGATATCCGCACTTGCCGGGGTGGCAAGAGAAACGGCGACGAACATTGCAAAAGCGATCGACGTGCGTTGCATCAGGGTCATTTCGCAAAACCAAAGAACGAAACCTAAAGAAGAAGAAATTGTATCGTCCGATCGAGCCGTAGGCCAGAGATCCGCACGTGGCTTTCAGTTCTCGAGAGAACCATGACGAGTCATCATCGTATTCCGTTCGTCTCGACGGTTCGACGCGGTGCATCTAGGCTCTGGTTCGATGCGAATTTCATGTGACTATTTGGTGCTCGGCAGCGGCGTCGCTGGGCTCACCTTCGCCCTCGAGGCGGCCCAACGCGGACAGGTGATCGTCGTCACCAAGCGCGCGCTCTCCGATTCGAATACGAACTGGGCCCAAGGCGGCATCGCCGCCGTCATGGATCAAGCCAACGACAGCTTCGAGGCCCATGCCGGAGACACGCTCCGCGTTGGGTACGGTCTCAGCAAACCCGAGATCGTCCATAGGGTCGTGCGCGATGGGCCGGCGCGCATTCGCGAGCTGATCGCCCTCGGCGCGGTGTTCGACCCTGCAGCTCACACACGCGAAAGCGGTGGATCTGGAGCACTCGATTTGACGCGGGAAGGCGGCCATACCGCGCGTCGTGTCGTGCATGCGGGCGATCTCACCGGTCGTGAGGTGCAGCGCGTGCTCGCCGCCGCAGCGCGGGCCCACGCGAACATTCGCATCCTCGAAAATCACATGGCGATCGATCTCATCGATCTCGCCAAACACGGCGGGCCCCATTTGGTTGCGGGGGCATATGTGCTCGATCATGCGGCGGCTCTCGTGCACACGATCGCAGCGCGCGCGACTGTGCTCGCAACGGGTGGGGCCGGCAAGGTCTACCTCTATACGTCGAATCCAGACGTCGCGACTGGAGATGGAGTCGCGATGGCGTATCGCGCCGGCGCGCTCGTCTCCAACATGGAATTCTTCCAATTCCATCCGACGTGTCTCTTTCATCCTCAAGCGAAGTCCTCCTTGATCAGCGAAGCGCTTCGCGGCGAAGGAGGCGTGCTGCGTCTCGCGAATGGTGAAGCCTTCATGCAGCGTCATCACGAGATGAAAGACCTCGCGCCGCGCGATGTCGTGGCGCGCGCGATCGACCACGAGATGAAGCGCACTGGCGCCGAATGCGTGTTCCTCGATATGACGAACGAAAAGGCGTCTTACTTGCGCGAGCGCTTTCCGAACATTTACGAGACGTGTTTGAGCTTCGGGATCGACATGGCAGTGCAGCCGATCCCCGTCGTGCCAGCGGCGCATTACATGTGTGGCGGCGTTGTGGTCGACGGCGATGGGCGCACCACCGTACCCGGTCTTTGGGCGATCGGAGAGGTGACTTGCTCGGGCCTCCATGGTGCCAATCGCCTTGCGTCGAACTCATTGCTCGAAGGGCTCGTGTACGGTCATCGCGCGGCGCTGGCTCTCGACGATGTCCGGCGCGAAGTCCGGCCGCTCAACGTGCCCGAATGGGATGTTGGAGAAGCGGCACCGAGCGATGAAGCGGTCGTCATCACACAGAGCTGGGACGAGCTACGGCGCTTCATGTGGAACTACGTCGGCATCGTGCGCAGCAACCGTCGTTTGCGACGCGCGGCGCGTCGAATCGCGCTCCTCAAAGACGAAATTCGCGAATATTATTGGGAAAACCTGGTCACACTCGATTTTCTCGAGCTCCGCAACCTCGCCGATGTGGCCGAGATGATCGTCGGATGTGCAAGCGTTCGGCGGGAGAGCCGTGGGCTACATTTCAATATCGATCATCCCGAGGCTGATCCGAAGCAAGCCCAAGACACAGTGATCGTACAAGGCGAGCCTCCGCACTTCGCGCACGAGCCATGACGGCTCCGCGAGCATCTCATTCGTCGTCGGGCTCGCGGCGCGGATCGTCAAAGTGTGAAGCGGCATCGATCTCGAGGACGGCCCGTCTCGTGCGACGTGCGCGCACGTAACTATGTGCCGCGGTCGGCTCTTCGTCCGAGGTCTCCTCTTCGGGGAGTCGAGGCATGGTGGGTCTGGTGGGCGCCTCGTCCCATCGAACATGGGGAGCCCGATTGTCAGTCGAGCCCATCGGGCCTACGTGAAGCGGCAACCCAAGAGGTGCTCTCAACATACTGGCATCTTCGGCTGAATGACTTGGATGCTGAAGAAGATTCTTCTCGTCCGAGTATTTTTTTCGCCCGAAGAACCGCTGTTGGGAAATTGTACTCAACCTCATCCGGCGACTGCCAAACGTGGGCGTGCGAAGAATTCGTGAATGGCATTTGCGAGTGCGTCTGGCACTTCGTTTGCGAGCGAATGGCGCGCCCCAGGAAAGATTTTGAGCTCAGCGTAAGGAATGAGCTGCGCCAGCTTTTTCACGCCTTCGCCCATTCGCAAACCGTGGTCGCGATCTCCCCATCCAAGCAATGTCGGCTGCGCGATTCTCTCGGCGTATGCAAAATGCGAATGGAGGAATTGATCGAATGCCACCTCGAAATACATCCGCACGAAACCTGGGCCCATGACTTCGCGGTAGTACGCGAACGTATCTTTGAGCTCGCGATCGCGACCAGGCCAACGTGCTTCGTACCAATATCGCGATTGCACCCAGACAAACGGCCAGAAGAGGACACTGCCTGCGGCGCGACCCATTGCTTTGCCAATGTCGGCGACCCAGCGCGCGGGCTTCCACGCGCCCGCAGGAGCCCAGGCGGCAAGATGGGTGAAGCGATCGGGCTCACGATGTCCGAGCCTCAATGTCAGATTTCCACCGAGGCTCCCGCCTCCAATGCGCGCTTGCCCCACCGAGAGCCGGTCGAGAAAGCCGAGGAGCGTGTCCTCATACAGCTCGAGTGAATAGGGGCGATTGGGTTTGTCGCTATACCCCGAACCTGGCAAATCGGGGACGAGCACACGGTGTTTGCGTGAGAGGACTGCGACGATCTCGTCGTACTCTTCGATTCGCGATGTGTGCCCGTGCACCAGGAGAAGCGGCGGCTCTCCCATGGCGTTTCGATCCCCGGGTCCGACATCGATGTAGCGCAACCGCATCCCGTGCACGTCGATGTCATGTTGCTCGAACGGCGTCATCCGCGGACGAAGCGGACGACGACGGAGTCCCGGCAACGTGAGTGGAGGCACGATCATAGGATGGTTCCAAGCCTTGCATGCGTCGAGCCGACCCGCGCAAAGTCGCGCCCACGATCACACGAGTGAAAAGAGCCTTTGGATCGATCGTTCGAAGGGCGTGTGCTCGTCCTTGGGTTGCCTCAGAAACGCTTCGATGGCCGAGATGCGCTCGAGCGCCGCATCGAGTCGGGCATCGCTGCCTTTTTTGTAGGCGCCGAGCATCACCAAATCGCGTTTGCTTTCGTAAAGCGCGAGGAGCGAACGGAGCTTGGCGGCGGCCTCCCGGTGCTCGGGCGTCGTGATCGGGTCCATCACACGTGAAAGCGAGTGCAACGGATCGATGGCTGGCCACCGGCCGCGCGCTCCGAGCGCACGATCGAGCACCACGTGCCCATCCAGAATGCCACGCACTTCATCGGCGATGGGCTCGTCCATATCTCCGCCTTCGACGAGCACGGTATAAAACGCGGTGATCGAACCTGTCTCGCTCGTCCCACTGCGCTCGAGCAATTGCGGCAGCATCGCGAACACACTGGGCGGATACCCCCGCCTTGCGGGTGGCTCCCCGGCGGCGAGTCCCACTTCGCGAAGCGCGCGCGCGAACCGTGTCACGCTGTCCATCATCAAAAGAACGCGCTTGCCGCGATCGCGAAACCATTCGGCGATGGCGGTCGCCACCCACGCGCTGCGCATGCGAACGAGCGCGGGCATATCACTCGTCGCGCACACGACGACGCCACGCGCTCGACCCGAAGCACCGAGCGCATCTTCCAAAAACTCCATCACTTCTCGGCCGCGTTCACCGATGAGGCACACCACGAAGACATCGGCATCGGCCTGCCTCGCGATCTGTCCGAGCAACGTGCTCTTGCCCACACCGCTCCCTGCGAAGAGTCCGACGCGTTGACCTTCGCCGATCGTCAAGAGACCATCGAGCGCGCGCACGCCGAGCGGCAACGCCCGTGTGATGCGCGGCCGCGACATCGGGTTCGGCGGCATGCGCATCACATCCCAGGCCTCGCCATCGATCTCGGGTCCACCGTCGATCGGTTGGCCCAACCCATCGAGCACGCGACCAAGCATGTCCTCTGCGCACCGCAATGTGAGCGCGCGGCCCGTCGCGACCACGGGATCCCCTGGTCCAATGCCATCGGTCGAGCCGAGCGGCATGAGCATCACGAAATCGAGCTCGAAGCCCACCACCTCCGCGAGGAGGGGAGATCCACTTCGTTTCTCGATCCGCACCACTTCGCCGATGCGCACATCGGGGATCATCGCCCGGATCGAAAGCCCGACGAGCCCTCGGACGCTGCCGATCACCCGCATCGTATCGAGAGGTGAGAGCGTTGCGAGCGAACGCGACCCATCGAGAATCATCGTGCTCACTCGAAGAGCCCGCGCAGCTTCTCGAGGAAGCTTCGCTGCTGTGGGTGCACGTCTTCGCCGAATTCAGCCGCGAGCTCTTCGATCAATTTCCGCTGTTTTTTCCCAATGTTTTGAGGAATTTCGACGACGACGGAGACGAGTTGATCACCTCGACCATCACCGCCCAGCATCGGAAAGCCCTTGCCTCCGAGCCGGAACATCTTTCCGGACTGCGTCCCCGGAGGGACCTTCATCTTCACGCGCCCTTCGAGCGTCGGCACATCGACTTGGGTGCCGAGCACGGCCTGGGGAAAGCTGATCGGAATCGTGACGCGCACATCGGCTTTGTCGCGTTTGAAGAGAGGGTGAGGCGCGATGCGGATGCGAACATGGAGATCTCCAGGCGGGCCTCCGTTGAGGCTGCGCTCGCCCGCTCCTCGAACGCTGCGTATGGCTCCCTCTTCGACCCCCGCCGGCACCTTGACGCTCATGTCCTCGTGCGTCTCGATGACCGTTCGGCCTTTGCATGTGGGGCAGTGCTGCGCGATGCGCTTGCCGCTCCCACCGCACGACGAACATGGCCGCGATGCCGAGAAAAAACCGCGCTGAAAGCGGACTTCACCGAGGCCATTGCACGAGATGCAGCGATCGACCCGCGAGCCTTGCGCCGCTCCACTGCCTTCGCAGGTCGGGCAGGTGCCGAGGCGCGGAACGCTGATCGTGCGTTCGGTGCCAAGCGCCGCTTCTTCGAAGCTGATCTCCAGATCGAGCTCGATGTCGGTGCCTTGTCGGGCGCGACGCACCGCGCCCGAGAACCCAAACACTTCGCCCATGAGCCCTTCGAGGATCTCACTCACGGCGCGAAAATCGACCCGCTCGAAGCCTGCGTCGCTGCTGAACGCCGCGTGGCCCATTTGGTCGTAACGCCGACGTTTCTCAGCGTCGATCAACACCGAGTAGGCTTCACTCAGCTCTTTGAATCGATCTTCGGCGAGGGGGTCACCCTGATTGCGATCGGGATGCCATTGCTTCGCAAGCTGGCGATACGCCTGCTTGATCTCGTCGCCCGAGGCGGTCCGACTCACCCCGAGAATTTCGTAATAATCGCGTTTCGCCGCGGCCATGGATCGGCCCCGAGCTTACGCGCGATGCGAGTAGAAGGCCACGTCTCGCATCGATTGCGTCGAACCAGAGTCGCATTGATCGGAGATCAAACCGACTCTGGTT
>CAYZTA010000033.1:65436-65535 GCA_964481145.1 uncultured Sandaracinus sp. | reverse complement strand
ATGTCGAAGGCCGATGCATCGCCGAACATGATGCGGAGGCCGATGCGGGAGCGGACGCGGGTGCGGAGGCCGATGCGGATGCGGGAGCGGATGCGGGAG